>NZ_CP142149.1:7655000-8255000 GCF_035918295.1 Amycolatopsis rhabdoformis | reverse complement strand
GCTCGCCGAAGCGCACCTGGCCGCGCTGCGCAGCGAGCCCGCGGCCGCGTCGGCGCCGTTGCCCGCGCAGCTGACCAGCTTCGTCGGCCGCGACGGCGAGCTGCGGCAGGTCGGCGAGCTGCTGCGGCACGCGCGGCTGGTCACGCTGCTCGGGCCCGGTGGCACGGGCAAAACCCGGCTGGCGGTGGAGGTGGCCACGGTTTCCGCCGGGCCGGCGGCGTTCGTGGAGCTGGCGCCGCACGTCGCGGACGACGTCGGGCAGGCCGTGCTGAGTGCGTTGGGGCTGCGCGAAGGTGCTTCGCCGCTTCGCGGTTCGGGCGTGCAGGACCCGGTGGAACGGCTGGTGTCCGCGCTGCGCGACCAGGCGACGTTGCTGGTGCTGGACAACTGCGAGCACGTGGTCGACGCGGCTGCGCGGCTGCTCGCACGCCTGCTGCCCGCGTGCCCGGGCCTGCGCGTGCTCGCCACGAGCCGTGAGCCGCTCGGCATCACCGGTGAGCAGCTGGCGCCGGTGCCGCGGCTGGCCGTGCCGCCGCCGGGCACCGCCGCGGCCGAGGCGCTCGGCTTCCCGGCGGTGCGGCTGTTCGCCGACCGCGCGGCCGCGAGCGATCCGGCGTTCCGCGTGGACGACGACACGGTCGGCGACGTGCAGCACATCTGCGCGGCCCTCGACGGCCTGCCGCTGGCCCTGGAACTCGCGGCGGCGCGCGTGCGAACGCTGCCGGTCGGCGAGATCGCCGCACGCCTGGAGAACCGTTTCCACCTGCTCGCGCGCGGCAGCCGCACGGCGGAGACGCGGCACCGCTCGCTGCGCGGCGTGGTGGAGTGGAGCTGGGAACTGCTCGACGACGACGAACGCCGCCTCGCCCGCCGCCTCACCGTGTTCTCCGGCGGCGCGACACTCGGGCTGGCCGAGCAGGTGTGCGACGTGCCCGACGCCGTGTCGCTCCTGCCGGGCCTCGCGGACAAGTCGCTGGTCGAGACCACCGGCGATCGGTACCGCATGCTGGAGACGATCCGCGCGTTCTGCGCCGAAAAGCTGGCCGGCTCGGGCGAGAGTGAGCGGTTCTCGGCCGCGCACGCCACCGCGTTTCTCGCACTGGCCGAGGAAGCCGATCCCTTGCTGCGCACCGCCGACCAGCTGCGCTGGCTCGACCGCCTCGACACGGAGTACGACAACCTCGTGGCGGCATTGCGCTGGGCCACCGACGCCGACCTGCCCACCGCGCTGCGCCTCACGGCCGCGCTGGCCACGTACTGGTGGATGCGCGGCCGCCGCTACGAAGGCGCGATGCTGTCGCTCGAGGTCGTGAAGCGGTGCGGCCCTTCAGCTCCCGCGGGCTACGAAGAGCACTTCCTCATGTGCCTGCTCAACGCGATGTCCGGCGCCCCCGACCACGACGCGACCTTGCCGTACCAGTCCACAGTGGAGCGTTACGCCCGCGACATGGCCTGGGCCCCAAGGCATCCCACGCTGAGCCTGCTGCTGGGCGTGGTGATCGGCCCGCCGGCCGACGAGGAGACCCTCTTCACCCGCAGCAGCCTGATGTCCCACGGCGACCCGTGGAGCAGCGCCCTGGTGCCCATGGGCACCGGCCTGCGCGCGATGCTCACCGGCGACCTCGACGAGGCCGAGGCTCGCCTGCGCGAAGGCGAAGTCCGCTACCGCGCCCTCGGCGAACGCTGGGGCCTCTCGATGTGCCTCGACCACCTCTCCCAGCTCCTCACCTGGCGCGGTCGCTGGGACGAGGCCATGGCCGCCATGACCGAGTCCATGGACCTCATGCAGCAACTCGGCGCCGCCGACGACTACGCCGACCTGCTCTGCCGCCGCGCGGACAGCCTGGCTCTCCAAGGCGACGTCGCGGGCGCTCGCGCGGACTACTCGCGGGTGATCGCGTTGGCCCGCCGCTCCGGCATGCCGGAAACACGGGCCTCCGGCTACGTCGGCTTGGCCGCCCTGGCCCGCCGCGACGGCGATCTGGCGGCCTCGCGGTCTCTGGCGGAGCAGGCACTGGCGGAATGCACGAGCGGCTCGTTCTCCGCGGCCGCCGTACGCGCGGCGGCGACCATCGCGTTGGGCTGGGTGGCCGTGGCTTCGGGCCGCGCTGCCGAGGCCCGTGCGTTGCTGCGCGAGGCCGTGCAGACGGCCCAGCAGTGGCAGGACAGCACCGTGCTGGCCTCGGCCCTGGAGTGCGTGGCGGGCGCCGCTCTGCTGGACGCGCACGCCGCGGAAGCCGCCCTGCTCCTGGGCGCCGCGGCGGCCGCCCGCGGCACGGAAATGGTGGGGCAACCGGATGTCACGGCGGTGGCGGACCGGGCTCGCGCGTTGTTGGGGGCGCGGTATGAGGGGTGTTATGCGATGGGGAGGGAGTTGACGGTGCAGAAGGCGCTTACGGAGGCGGGGATTGCTCCGTGACCGGCACTGACCTGCAATGACAGCCACCGTGCGTCTTTCGTGCGCGGATCGTCAGCGCACGCGAGCACCGTCAGGGCCATCGCGAACCACGGAGGCCCACCATGACGATCACTGCACCCAGCAGCCCCGGCGCAACAAGAACCCCCGCCCGCAAAGCCGCCATCATCGGCGTCTGCGTACTTGTCCAGATTCTCACCGCCGTCGACCTGACGGTGTTGCACCTGGCCATCCCGGCGCTCTCCGAGGCGTTGCAGCCCACCACCACACAGGCCCTCTGGATCGCCGACGGGTACGGGTTCGCGTTGGCCGGTCTGCTCATCACGGCGGGCAACATCGGGGACCGGATCGGGCGCAAGAAGCTGCTGCTCACCGGCGCCGCCGTGTTCGGGGTCCTGTCCGTGGCGACCGCGTACGCGCCGAATGCCGAGCTGCTCATCGTGTTGCGCATGCTGCTCGGTGCGAGCGCCGCGACGCTCATGCCCTCCACGCTGTCCATCCTGCGCAACACGTTCACCGGCAAGGAGCGCACGGCGGCGATCGGCGTGTCGAGTGGGCTGACGATTCTCGGGTTCGGGCTGGGGCCGTTGATCGGCGGGGCGTTGCTGAGCCACTTCTGGTGGGGTTCGGTGTTCCTGGTCAACGTGCCGGTGGTCGCGATCCTGATCGGTGTCGGCATCTTCGTGCTGCCGGAGTCGCGCAATCCGCGGCCGGGGCGGTTGGACGGGGTGAGCGTGGTGTTGTCGCTCGTCGGGATTCTCGGGGTGGTCTACGCCATCAAGGAGATCGCCTACGTGGGGCTGAACCACTGGGACGTCTACGCGGCGGCCGTGATCGGCGTCGGGAGTCTCATCGTGTTCGTGGCGCGGCAGCCGCGGTTGGCGGAGCCGTTGATGGACCTGCGCCTGTTCCGCAACCGCGCGTTCTCGACCACCGTGGTCACGACGGTACTCGCCATGTTCGCGCAGCTGGCGGTGAGCGTGATCTCCACGCAGTACTTCCAGCTCGTGAACGGCTGGTCGCCCCTGAAGTCCGGGCTGGCGGGCCTGCCGGGCATGGGCGGGGCGCTGATCGGCGGCACGCTGGGCGCCGTGCTGATCAAGGCGCTCGGGCGGGCCGGGACGGTCACGCTGGGCTGCGTGTCGTCGGCGATCGGGTTCGCGCTCTACAGCCGGACGGACGTCGGCACGGCGTATCCGTACCTGGTGGTCACCATGGTGGTCTTCGGCATCGGCCTCGCGCTGATCCTCACCGTCGCCACGGACACCGTGCTCGGGGTGGTGCCGAGGCACCGGTCGGGGGCCGCGTCGGCGATCTCCGAGACGGCCACGGAGCTCGGTGGCGCGCTCGGCATCGCGGTGCTCGGCAGCGTGCTCGGCTCGCTCTACCGCCAGGGCCTGCCCGCCGACCTGCCGGACACCGCCCGCGAGACGCTGGCCGGCGCGGCCCAGGTGTCCGCACAGCTCCCGGCCGGTCCCGGGGCGCAGCTGCTGCACACGGCGCAGCACGCGTTCATCGGCGGCCTGCAGGTGACGATGCTCGGCGCGGCCGGCCTGATGGTGCTGGTGGCGGGGGTCGCGTGGTTCGCGCTGCGCGGGGTGCCGAAGGTGCTCGACGAGGTCGACTAGGGCCCGCTCCGGTCCGGGTGGACGGCAGTCCACTTCGGACCGGAGTTCGCCAATGGGTCACCTGATCTGTGGGAAACCGCATTTCAGACCACTTGGGCTACGCAGAAGACCGCAAGGTCGCGTAGCCTTTCTGTCCGTGCGTAACGTGGTGGTGATCGGTGGGGGAATCGTCGGCCTGGCCGTGGCGTGGGAGCTGTCCCGCCGGGGGCAGGACGTCACGGTGCTCGAGAAGGAGGGCCGCTGGGCGGCTCACCAGACCGGGCACAACTCCAACGTGGTCCACGCCGGCCTCTACTACAAGCCGGGCTCGTTCAAGGCGCGGATGTCCGTGGCCGGCAACCGGTCCATTGTGGACTTCGCCCGACAGTACGGCGTGCCCGTGGAGGTGTGCGGGAAGCTGGTGGTGGCCACCAGCGAAGCCGAGCTGCCGGCGCTGAACACGCTCGCCGAGCGCGCCGAGGCCAACGGCGTGCCCGCCAAGAAGGTCACACCCGCCGAGGCGCGCGAGTACGAGCCCGAGGTGGCGTGCGTCGGCGCGCTGCGGGTGGAGTCCACGGGCATCATCGACTTCCCGGCCGTCTGCGCCTCCCTCGTGCGCCTGCTCGACGAGGCCGACGCCGACCTGCGCCTCAACACCGAGGTGCTCGGCATCCGGCCGGGGAGCAACGGCGGCGTCGAAGTCGCCACCGCCACGGAAGTCATCCAGGCCGATGCGCTCGTGAACTGCGCCGGCCTGCAGTCCGACCGCGTGGCCGAGCTGGCCGGTGTGAAGCCGAGCGCCCGCATCGTGCCGTTCCGCGGCGAGTACTACGAGCTCAAGCCCGAGCGCCGCCACCTCGTGCGCGGCCTGATCTACCCGGTGCCCGACCCGACGCTGCCGTTCCTCGGCGTGCACCTCACCCGCATGCTCGACGGCAGCGTGCACGCCGGCCCCAACGCCGTGCTCGCGCTGCGCCGCGAGGGCTACCGCTGGGCCGACGTGTCCGTGAAGGACCTCGCCGACGTCGCCCGCTTCCCCGGCGCGTGGCGGCTCGCGCGCAAGTACGCCTACCCGACGGGCCTGGAAGAAGTGCTGCGCTCATTCTCGAAGAAGCGCTTCGCCGCCAGCCTCGCCCGGCTCGTGCCCGCCGTGACCGAGGACGACATCGTGCGCCACGGCTCCGGTGTCCGCGCCCAGGCGCTGCGGCCCGACGGCTCGCTCGTGGACGATTTCCTCATCGAGACCGCCCGCGACCAGGTCCACGTGCTCAACGCCCCGAGCCCCGCCGCCACGAGCGCGCTCGAGATCGCGAAGCACATCGCCGACCAGGTAGCCGCCTGAGCTGCGCAAACAAGATCACGAAAAATTCTTGGGATTTCCGTGAACCGCCGGGCCCCCGGGCCCCGTGTGTTGGCCGCACGCGGCACAACACGCTGGAGGACCGGAAGCCCATGAGCAACAACGCCTCGAACTTCGGTGAAATGGCCACCACGTTCCTGTCGCCCAAGAGCTTGCAGAACCCGGCGGAACTGGGCCGCGTGGTTCAGATGGCGCCGCGCGCCGGCTCGCCGCGGCCGCTGCGGGTCGACGTGGCCGGCGGTGGCCCGGTGGGGCTGATCTTCGCGTGCACGCTGCGTTCGATGCTGGGCGACAAGGTCAAGATCCGCGTGTTCGACCGCCGCTGGACCCGCCGCGACGGCCGCGTGGTCTGGCTGGGCAAGGCCGAGGGCAACAACCGCCGCGAGCAGGTCGTCACCATGCAGAGCAACGTGTGGGGTCAGCTGCCGCTGCTGATGCGCCACCGCCTGTTCACCGCCGGCAACTACTCGGAGATGTGGCCGCTCGGCCCCGACTCCCCCACGCACCGCGGCCGCCCGCGCAACATCAAGGTCCGCTGGATCGAAGACTGCCTGCTGGAAATGGCGCAGGACGTGTACGGCCTCGAGCTGGTGCCCGAGCCCTACGCGCAGCCGAAGTCCTGGGACGGCGTCGACATCCTGGCCATCTGCGACGGCGCCCGCTCGAAGACCCGCGAGGACCTCAAGGAGGCGTTCGGCTCGTCGAGCCGCGACCTCTACTCCGTGGGCGGCAAGCCGCTCGACGAGCACGTGCTCGGCATCCGCATCAAGGGCAAGGTGCCCGACGAGCACACCGTGCCGCTCACCGTGTGCCAGAACCGCTTCCTGTTCAACTCCCTCGGCGGCGGCTTCATCAACATGCGCCTCACCGCCGAAGAGGCCTCGGAAGTGCTGGCCTACGGCGAAAACGGCCCGGTCGAGTGCATCGGCAAGTTCGGCTGCACCATGCGCCCGGACGGCGACAAGTTCGTGTGCGACCGCCACCGCTCGGTGTTCAAGCCCTCGGTGGACACGCTCTCGTTCCTGTGGCCGCGCATCGCCGACGGCGTGAAGTTCTTCGGTGCGACGATGGCCGACATCGTGGGCATCACCTCGTTCAAGCTCGGCATGCAGCAGAACCCGAAGTTCACCGCCCAGCTCGCGCCGGCCACCTACGGCTTCCTGCTCGGTGACGCCGCCAACTCGCTGCATTTCTGGCCGGGCCGCGGCCTCAACACCGGGGTGAAGAGCGCGCAGTCGCTCGCCGCCAACCTCGCCTCGCGCTGGGCCGGGCGCGCCTTCCGCGCCGCCGACTTCGCCCCGCACGAGGGCCTGATGCAGCAGCTGCAGTACCGCGAGAAGTCCCGCGCCTGGACCACGATGGTGATGCCCAACGACGAGGGCGTGGCCTTCGGTATCGAGGACCGCATCCGCGCCGGCCTCACCGGCAAGGAAGACCGGCAGGTGCTGGCCGACACGCTCTACAAGCGACTGCTCGCCGTGAAGTCCCGGCTCGAAGGCCGCATGGGCACGCTGGCCGACGACGCCTGGTACCGCTCGCGCATCAACTCGCTCGACACCAAGACGCTGGCCGTGCTCGTCGAGTCCGGCGCCTGGATCACCCGCGAGATCGGCGGCGAGGAGGTGGCGGTGAACATCGAGGTGCGCCCGGCGAACACCACCGGGGCCACCAACGCCAACGGAACTGCCACCGCCGGCAGCACCAGCAACACCACCAGCGCGGCCGGCGCCATCAACGCCGCCGAGCCGACCCGCCGCGCGCCTTCCCCGCAGCGCCCGGCCCGCCCCGGCACGCGCGTGCCGGTGGCCCGCACCGCGCCGGCTCCGCAGCGCCGCATCGCGCGGGTCTGACGCGTCCGTCCACTCAGGACTAAAGCGGTCAGGCGGGCAGGTTCCCCGACACCAGGGGAACCCCCGCCTTCACCGCGTCGCACGCCTTCGCGGGATCGTCGAGGTAGCCGGACACGATCTGGATCGACGACGTCGGCGTCACGGCCAGGCCGGCGCCGCAGTTCACGCCGCCGGAGTCGTTGAAGTTGCCGAAGATCGACCAGTGGTGGCCGTTGGCGTCGATGGTCGAGATCGGCGGCACGTCCATGCCGGGCCACTGCGTCATCGGCAGGGAGGGGCCGAGCCAGACCTCGAAGGCCTTCTGGCCGCGGTCGCCGTCGGTGTCGTCCCACAGGCAGAACACCGAGTCGGGCACCACGGTCGAGTTCTGCTTCTCACCCTGCGGGCTCACGTGCAGCGACGCGGCCTGCTCGGGTTTCAGCAACGTACAGGGGTCGAGGCCTACCAGCGGCCCGCTCGGCGGCGCGGCGCTGCTCGGCGCGACCGGTGTGATCGGCGGCGCCGGCTGCCCGCCCGGCAGGTGCGCGGCGACCTGCGGCACCGCGAGCTTCGCCGCCTCGCACGCCTTGGTCTCGTCGGGGTTCGACACGCTCACGAAGGCGTAGGACTTCGGGCCGAGCGTGGCGTAGAGGTCGCAGCTGCCCGGGATGAACGAGCCGTAGCGCGTCCACTCGAAGCCGCCGGCCGCGTACGGCGGTGCCTTCACCACGGCGCCCTGCAGGTAGTCGTCCAGCGTCTGGTTCACCGACCAGCCGACGGAGAGGATGGTCAGCGCGGCGCTGTCGTCCTTGCTGCTCCACAGGCACATGGCCGGCGTGCGCAGCTTCTCGCTCGCCGCCTGGCCCTTGCCCGGTGCGCGGTAGCCCAGCGCGTCGGCCTGCTGCCCGTCGATCAGCGAGCACGCGTCCGCCACCGGGATCACCGGTCCCTGGCCCGGCACCGGCTCCGCGGCACCGCCGACCCGCACCGTGCACCCGGCCAGCAGCACGGCGACCCCGGCCACGGCCGCGGCGGCGCGGACTGCTTTCAACCCCATCGGCATTTCCTCCTCCGGCCCGAACCCTAACGGGCCGGAGGGGCTCGCACCGGCTATCCGCGGAAACGGCAGCGGCCGGGACCCAGCAGGGCCCCGGCCGCGCGAAACATCCGCCGATCAGCGCTTCTTCGGCTCCAGCACCTCGCGGCCGCCGACGAAGGGCCGCAGGGCCTCGGGCACGCGCACCGAGCCGTCTTCCTGCTGGTGGTTCTCGATGATCGCCACGATCCAGCGCGTGGTGGCCAGCGTGCCGTTGAGCGTGGCCGCGATCTGCGGCTTGCCGTTGTCGTCGCGGTAGCGCACGGACAGGCGGCGGGCCTGGAACGTGGTGCAGTTCGACGTGGACGTGAGCTCGCGGTAGGTCTCCTGCGTCGGCACCCAGGCCTCGCAGTCGAACTTGCGGTGCGCCGACGTGCCGAGGTCACCCGTCGCCGTGTCGATGACCCGGTAGGGCACCTCGATCTTGGCGAGCATCTGCTCTTCCCAGCCGAGCAGGCGCTCGTGCTCCGCCTCGGCGTCGGCCGGCTTCGTGTAGACGAACATCTCGACCTTGTCGAACTGGTGCACGCGGATGATGCCGCGGGTGTCCTTGCCGTACGAGCCGGCTTCGCGCCGGTAGCACGAGGACCAGCCGGCGTAGCGGCGCGCGCCGTCGCCGAGCTCGAGGATCTCGTCGGCGTGGAAGCCGGCGAGCGGGACCTCGGAGGTGCCCACGAGGTACAGGTCGTCGTCGGCCAGCCGGTAGATCTCCGACGCGTGGGAGCCGAGGAAGCCGGTGCCGGCCATGATCTCCGGGCGCACCAGCGAGGGCGTGATCATCGGCGTGAAGCCGTTCTCGAGCGCCTGCGCGATGGCCATGTTGAGCAGGCCGAGCTGCAGCTGCGCGCCGACGCCGGAGAGGAAGTAGAACCGCGAGCCAGACACCTTCGCGCCGCGCTCCATGTCGACGGCGCCGAGGCCCTCCATGAGGTCCAGGTGGTCGCGCGGGGTGAAGTCGAACTTCGTCGGCTCGCCGACGGTCTTGAGCACGGTGAAGTCGTCTTCGCCGCCCACCGGCGCGTCGGGGTGCACCAGGTTCGGCACGGTGCGGAAGAGCGTGTCGAACTCCTCCGAGGCCTCCGTCTGCTCGACCTCGGCGGACTTGACCTGGGCGGACAGGTCCTTGGCGCGAGCCAGCAGCTCGGCCTTCTCCTCGGGAGCGGCCTTCGGCACGAGCTTGCTCAGAGACTTCTGCTCGGCCCGCAGCTTGTCGGCGTTGGCGATCGCGGAGCGGCGGCGGGAGTCGAAGCCGAGCAGCTTGTCGACCACTCCTTCGTCCTCACCACGGGCACGCTGCGACGCGCGCACGGCTTCCGGGTCTTCGCGCAGAGTCCTGGGGTCAATCACGGAACAGAAGGGTAGTCGCAGGCCAGCAGGGCCGTGCTCCTGGCCGTCCACGGACAAACTGTGCGGGCCTCGGGCGAGTACGGAGCAGTCTGATCGTTGTCGCCCGTTTCCGGCCCTGCCCATACTCCGAGGAGGCCGAGACGACAGGAGATGGACATGACCGACGAGCTGCTCGCCCGGCACCGAGCGGTACTGCCGTCCTGGATGGCGTTGTTCTACGACGAGCCGATCGAGATCGTCCACGCGCAGGACCGCCGGGTCACCGACTCGAGCGGCCGCACCTACCTCGACTTCTTCGCCGGCGTGCTCACCAACTCGATGGGCTACGACGTCGCCGAGATCAGCGACGCCGTGCGCAAGCAGCTCGACACCGGCGTGCTGCACACCTCCACGCTGTACCTGATCCGTTCGCAGGTGGAGCTGGCCGAGCGGATCGCGAAGCTGTCCGGCATCCCCGACGCGAAGGTGTTCTTCACCAACTCCGGCAGCGAGGCCAACGACACCGCGCTGATGCTGGCCACGCAGTACCGGCGCAGCAACCAGGTGCTGGCGATGCGCAACTCCTACCACGGCCGCTCCTTCGGCACGATCGCCATCACCGGCAACCGCGGCTGGTCCGCGTCGTCGCTTTCGCCGGTGAAGGTCAACTACGTGCACGGCGGCTACCGCTACCGCAGCCCGTTCCGCGAGCTGTCGGACGCGGCCTACATCGACGCCTGCGTGGCCGACCTCGTCGACGTGCTCGAGACCGCGACCGCCGGCGACGTCGCCTGCCTGGTCGCCGAGCCGATCCAGGGCGTCGGCGGCTTCTCGGCTCCGCCGGACGGCCTGTACCGGGCCATGAAGGAGGTGCTGGACGCCTCCGGGATCCTCTTCGTCTCCGACGAGGTGCAGACCGGCTGGGGCCGCACCGGCTCGCACTTCTGGGGCATCCAGGCCCACGGCGTGGTGCCGGACATGATGACCTTCGCCAAGGGCCTCGGCAACGGCCTGGCCATCGGCGGCGTCGTCGGCCGCGGCGACGTGGTCGACGCCATCAACGCCCAGTCCATCTCCACCTTCGGCGGCAACCCGGTCGCCATGGCCGGCGCGACCGCGGTGCTCGACTACATCACCGACCACAACCTGCAGGCCAACTGCGAAGCCCGCGGCAACCAGCTGCTCTCCGGCCTGCGCGCCGCGGACAACCCGCTCGTCGGCGAGGTGCGCGGCAAGGGCCTGATGGTGGGCCTCGAACTGGTGGAACCCGGCACGCGGACGCCGAACGTGCGCGCCGCCAAGCAGATGCTGGAGGAGACGCGGGCCCGTGGCCTGCTCATCGGGAAGGGCGGGCTGCACAACAACGTGCTGCGCCTGGGCCCGCCGATGACCCTCACGGAAGCCGAAGCCCAGGAGGGCCTGGAGATCCTGGTGGACGCGCTGGCCGCCACGCACGCCGCGCTTTCCTGATCGACGGCCGCTGACGTCCTGCTTCAAGCTGGGAAGGGCGCCTTCAGGGACTCTGCTTCCCTCAAGGCGCCCTTCACCGCATCTGGACCCGGCTGTGGACAACCGCCGCCCTTGTGGACAACCGGCCCCGAGCGCGGCTTCGACTCCCGAAACCGTCGCCCCTCACCGGTAGCGTGGAAAACGGGGGCTGCTCAACACCGCGCGGTGCCCAACCTCAGCGGCGCACGAACCTCGCCACGTGCTCCGCCAACTCCTCACCAGCGTCTTCCTGCAGAAAGTGCCCCGCCCCCTTGATCACCGGGTGCTCACGCTTCGCCGCGCCCGGCATCGTCCGCTGCAGGATCGGTCCCATCGCGCCCGTGATCGGGTCGCCGTCGGAGAACGCCACCAGGAACGGCACCTCCAGCGAGGTCAACGTCCGCCAGGCCGCGCGGTTCGCCTCCGAGGCCGGGTTGTCCGGCCGGTACGGCACCAGCCCCGGCATCGCGCGCGGGCCGGCCTTGTACATCTCGTTGGGGAACGGCGCGTCGTAAGCCGCGCGCACGGAATCGGACAGATTGGTCCGGCACCCGGACTGGATGGACCGGCCGATGTCCAGCACCTGCGCGTTCTCCACCGCCGCCCGGAACTGGTGCCACACCTCAGGCATGTCCTGGTCCCCGGTCGGCAGCCCGGTGTTGGCCGCGACCACGCCGGCGAAGCGCGAAGCGTTCTCCGCCACCAGCCGCAGCCCGATCAGCCCGCCCCAGTCCTGGCCGACCAGCGTGACGTCGGACAGGTCCAGCGCGTCGAACGCGAACCCGCGCATCCACGACACGTGCCGCTCGTAGGTGTGGTCCACCATGTCGTTCGGCTTGT
Source organism: Amycolatopsis rhabdoformis (assembly GCF_035918295.1). GTDB lineage: Bacteria > Actinomycetota > Actinomycetes > Mycobacteriales > Pseudonocardiaceae > Amycolatopsis > Amycolatopsis rhabdoformis. Next base: position 8,243,038 of record NZ_CP142149.1, on the reverse strand, counting down.
CCGACCGGCCGAAACCCACGAGGTCGGGCGCGATCGCGCGCAGGCCGGCGTCGGCCAGCACCGGCAGCATCTTGCGGTAGAGGTAGGACCAGCTGGGCTCGCCGTGCAGGAGCAGCACCGGCGGGCCGTCGGCGGGGCCGGCTTCGACGTAGCCGACTCTGATCAGTCCGCCATCGGGATCGGCGAGCTCCGCGTACCGCGGCTCGTAGGGAAAATCGGGCAGGTCCGCGAACCGGTCTTCCGGCGTCCTGAGCAGTCGCACGGTTCCACGCTAGTGGGAACCGTGCGACAAAGCAGCAGTCAGGAAATTCCCACCGCGACCACGAGGCCCAGGCCGAGGTGCGCGGCGGCGACCACGATGCTGGCCGGTGCGAACTTCTCGCTCTCGATGGTGGAGCCCACGTCGATGCGCGTGGCCCACTCGAGCAGCCGCACGGCGATCACCTGCACGACGATGCCGAGCAGGCCGTAGACCAGCGACGTGATCAGGCCTTCGGTGAGGTCGCTCGCGGAGTTGAAGATCGCGACGACCACGATGAACGCCATCGACAGCAGGCCGGACGCGGTCACGATCACCGCGTTGGGCAGCCCGCGGTGCACGAGCTGCGAGAGCTTGCCCGGGGTCGTCCAGTCGATCGCGTAGAACCCGGCGAACATCAGGAGCAGGCCGACGACGCCGTACAACAGGATCGCGCCGACCCCCCGCAGGAGGTCGGAGCCGAACGTGTCGGACAGCGCAAGGGTCGTGGTCACAGGGGTCTCCCAGAACGATCAGAGCGAAATCGTGCAGATCAGGCGGGGAGGTTGTATCACGACTCGGGGATGCGGTGCGGGACGAACGCCGCACCGTCGTCGGTGACCAGGCCGCTCGTCTCGCGGATGCCCAGCCCGGCCGAGGAGTCCCCGACGATCCACGCGCCGAGCGCGGGCCGGTAGCCGTCGAACTCGGGCAGCGGGTCGAAGGCCTGGTACACGTAGCCCTCGGCGCCGTAGACACCGTCGGTCTGCGTCTCGTAGCCGGTGGCCACGATCTGCACGTTGGCGCCTTCCCGGCCCAGCTTCGGCTTGCGCACGTACTCCGTGAGCAGGCCCGGGTCGTCGGTGAACGCCGGCAGCAGGTTCGGGTGGCCGGGGTAGTTCTCCCACAGCACGGCCAGCAGTGCCTTGTTCGACAGCAGCATCTTCCACAGCGGCTCGACCCACAACGTGCGCGGCATCGTCTCCACGGCGAAGCGGCCGAACTCCTCGTCCACCACCCATTCCCACGGGTAGAGCTTCACGACCGTGGCCATCTGCGACTCTTCGAGGTCCACGAACCGCTTGAGCACCGGGTCCCAGCCGATCTCCTCGATCGAGAGCCCCACGGTGTCGAGCCCGGCCTCGGCGGCCGTCTCCTGCAGGTACGCGGTGGTCACGTGGTCTTCGCCCGACGGGTCGGCCGAGGACCACGTGAAGTGCAGCTCGTTGGACGGCAGCTTGTCGCCGATCTCGCGCCAGCGCTCGACGAGCTTCTCGTGGATGGAGTTCCACTGGTCGTCGTTCTCGAACACGGTGGTCTTCCAATGCCACTGCAGCACCGACGCCTCGAGCAGCGTGGTGGGCGTGTCCGCGTTGTACTCCAGCAGCTTGGCCGGCGACTTGCCGTCGTAGCGCAGGTCGAAGCGGCCGTAGACGTGCGGGTCCTGGCGCTTCCACGACTCGGCGATGTGCGGCCACACCCACTCCGGGATGCCGAAGCGGCGGTAGCCCTCGGTGGTCACGACGTTGTCCACGGCCTCGAGGCACATGGAGTGCAGCAGTTCGACGTCGGCTTCGAGCGAGAGCACCTCGTCCATGTCGAAGACGTAGTGCACGGACTCGTCCCAGTACGGGCGGGCCTTGCCGGCGCCGTCGCGCGCCGGGGTGCCGTAGACGAGGCCCTGCTCCTCCACGATCCGCTGCCAGTCGCGCCGCGGCTCGCTCCGGTCCCGGTACACCTACGAGCCCCCGCTCTTGCCGGTGCCGCCCGTGCCGCCGGACGTGCCCGTCTTGCCGCTGATGCCGAAACCGCCGCGTTGCACCGATTTGCCCGACTTGGTGGAGACGTTCGTGTTCCCCGAGGGCGCGGTGAAGGACCCGCCGGTCACGCGCTGGCCGATGGTGCCGGTGCCGCCGTAGTTGTAGCGGTACTGCGAGTAGCCGCCGCCGACCAGCGGCACGAACCAGATGCCGCCGCTGGAGTAGCCGTGGTGCTGGCTGACGTAGGTCTCGTCGCAGTACTGGTCGTTCTGGATCACACCGTTGGCGTCGGTGCAGACCGCGGTCTCGTTGGTCGGCTTCGCCACCGTGTAGAACGTGGCGACGAGACCGGCCAGGCCCACGGCGACACCGCTGCCGATGAGCACCTTGTGCTTGGTGGCCGCCCGCTGGTCGGCCTTGCGCGCGACCTCGGCGGCTTCGGCTTCTTCGCGTTCCTGGTCCGCGATCGCCTGCCGGCGCGCCCGCTGCTCGGCGAGCGAGGGTTCCTTGGGCCGGGTCGAGTCGTCCTGGAACCGCATCGAGCCACGCTGGGTGGGCTCCGTTGGCGGATCCTGGGGTGGCTGGGCCCCGCTGTTGTCGTCCTGCGTCATCTGCGCTCCGTAATCCCCCGGCACCGCGAAGTCTCTTCCCACACTAACGACCCGGGACGCGCACGGCTCGCGCGGCGCGGGCATCATGGGTATCGATGTCTCCCGACGCCGAGCGGTTCCGCTCGCCCCTGCAGACCCTGACCACCCGCGTGGTGATGGCCGGGGTGTTCCTGGGCGCCGTGATCGCGCTCGCGCTGTCGGTCACATTCTCCTGGACCGACGCGCTCGCGGGCGGCGCCGGCGGCGGTGAAGGCCGGCTCTCGGCCGCGGCCAAGGAGGCGTTCTCCTCGCCGCCCGGCAGCTGCCTGACCTGGAGCGCGCCGGACGCGTCCGACGTGCGCAAGGTGCCGTGCACCCAGTCGCACCTGTTCGAGGTCACCGGCCTGGCCGACGTCGGCGCGCAGTACAACGCCGAAGCGCCGTTCCCGAACCTCGACCAGTGGCAGCAGATCGCGCAGGCGAAGTGCAACGCCGACGTCACGCCGTACCTCGGCCACTCGCTCGACCCGTACGGCAAGCTCACCACCAACCTGCTGCGCCCGAGCGCCGACCAGTGGGCCGACGGCGACCGTCAGCTGCGCTGCGGCCTCCAGTGGGCCGGTCCCGGCGGCGGCCTGCAGCCCACCACCGGCCCGGCGAAGACGCAGGACCAGTCGGCCGTGTGGGCGCCGGGCACCTGCCTCGCGCTGGTGGGCAAGGGCGTGGGCGACCCGATCGACTGCGGCCGGCCCCACTCCTACGAGATCATCGCGACGCTCGACCTGGCCACGCAGTTCAAGGACGGCTACCCCGACCAGGGCAAGCAGAACAAGTGGCTCGACACCGAGTGCAACAAGGCCGCCGACACCTACACCGGCAAGGCCGACCTGAAGGCGAAGAAGCTCACCCTCGGCTGGGACCTGCGGGAGCAGGAGAGCTGGGACGCCGGGTCCACCAAGGTCAACTGCAAGGTGGCCGCCACCCTGTCCGACGGCAGCGGCTTCCAGGCCGTGACCGGCAGCGTGAAGGACAACGCCGGCCAGCCCGACGCCGACGGCCCGCCCTCGGACAACGGCGGCGGCGACAGCAGCCCGCCGCCGAGCACCACCGGGTCCCGCTGACATGCCGGTGGAAATGACCCGTGCGCGCTTCGAGGAGCTCGTGTCCGACGCGTTGGACCAGGTGCCGCCGAAGTTCGCCGAAGCCGTGGACAACGTGGTGGTGCTGGTCGAGGAGTTCAACGAGGAGTCCCCGACCATCCTGGGCCTCTACCACGGCGTCGCCCTCACCCGGCGCACCACCGACTACGGCGGGGTGCTGCCCGACCGCATCTCGATCTACCGCCGGCCCATCCTGTGGATGTGCCACACGGAGGACGAGGTCGTGGAGCAGGTGCTCATCACGGTGCTGCACGAGCTGGGCCACTACTTCGGCATCGACGACGAGCGCCTGCACGAACTCGGCTGGGGCTGAGCGCGGCTGCTTCGGCCGCGCAGATGACGAATCGGCTTCAACGGCCGAAGTACTCCATCGAGAGCAGTGCCCGGAGGCGGTTTTGGTGCTGAAATAGCACATCACCCGGCCGCCGGGAGGACGCATGACGGCGCTCGACACCCCACCACTGCCGGACGACGACCGGCGGCCGCCCGAATCCGGCGCCGACGCGGAGCCGACCGAGCCCGTGACCGTGAAGTCACGAAGACCCCTGGTGCTGGCCGCCGCGGCGGGCTTCGCGATCGGGATCTGCGTAACCGGCCTGTTGTGGGGCCTGTCCGGCCAGCGCGGCGGCGCGAACGTGGACGCGGCGGCCGCGTGCGACGCCTTCTCCCGCGCCGGCCACCTGCCCGACACGACCACCGGCTACGACCCCACAGCCTTCACGCGCCTGGCCGACGACGCCGCCCACCGCATCGGCGCGGCCTACGAGCTGGCGCAGGCCGCGGCCGCGTTCAACGGCGAGTACCAGCCGCTGGCGCAGAGCCTGGCCGGGGTCAACGGCATGGTCGTGTCCGGCCGGTTCGACAGCCGATCCGGCCAGGACGACATCATCCGCGTCCAGCAGCTCTGCGCCAGGGGCTGAGCCCCGCGTACTTGTTTCCGGTTCCGGTGAGTCCGGTTCCGCTCAGGCAGCGGCGCCCGCTCAGGCCCGGTGCACCGTCTTCACCGCGAGCTGGTTGCCCGGCAGCTTGTCGCCGGCGCAGCCCGTGCCCGGCGCGGCCAGGAACTTCGACGCCGTCTCCTGCGGCAGGTACACGCGCAGGCCCTTCACCGCCGTCGGCTTGCACACGGCCGGGTCGAAGTTCGCGACCTGCGCGAACTGCACGTCGGCCGCGGCCGACTGGCCCGGCTGCAGCTTGATCGCGTCGCCCTTCGTGCCCTCGCGGAACGCGGCGGGGCCGACCTGGTGGCCGTCGTCGCCGGTCACGTAGGACACGCCGGGGAAGCCCTGGATCGTGCAGGGCTTGCTGCTGGAGTTCTTGATCAGGATCGGCCGGTAGACCGAGCCCGCGCCCGCGTCGCCCTGGCCGAGGGAGAGCGTGACGTCGCCGGCCTTGCACAGGCCGTTGTCCACCGGCTGGCCCGACGCCGGCGCGGTGTCCGAAGACGGCTCCGACGAGCTGGCCGTGGGGGCCGAGGACGTGTCGGAGGTGCTGGCCGAGGCATCAGAGCTCGGCGTTGTGCTCGCGGCCGGCGTGGTTCCGCTACCACAAGCCGACAACAGCAGGGCGCCGGACGCGCCCAGCGCAGCAAGAAAGACCAAGGAAATCCGTGGTTTTGTCGTGCTTACCATCTCACTTGCCTCCCCGTGCTGGGTAAACCACCGTTAAGTGGACGTGCGACCTCGGCACCGGGTTGCGCCGGCATCGTGAACTCTTCACCTGATGGAAGGCGATCATGACGGGCTTTTCTCACCAGGCATGGCAACACACGGTGAAACTACAACATGCCATGGCTGTCCACCCGTTCAACGAAGAGCTCGCGACCGGCACTCTGTCGCGCGAGCGGTTCCAGTTCTACCTGGTCCAGGACGCGCGTTACCTCGTCGGCTTCGGCCGCGCGCTGGCCGCCGCCGCGGCGAAGGCACCGGAGGTCGACGACGTCGCCTTCCTCGCCGGCGCGGCCCGCGACGCCATCGTGATCGAGCGCGAGATGCACGAGAGCTACTTCAAGTGGTTCCGGCTCTCCGAGACCGATCTGGCCGACATCGAGACCTCGCCGACCTGCGTGGCCTACTCGTCGTTCCTGCTGGCCACGGCCCACATCGGCAGCTACGGCGAGCTGCTCGCCGCGCTGCTGCCGTGCTTCTGGGTGTACCAGAGCGTGGGCGCCGAAATCCTCACGCGCCAGTCGCCGGAGAACGACAACCCGTACCGGCCGTGGATCGACACGTACGCCGGCGACGAGTTCGAAGCGACCGTCCGCACGTTCCGCGCGGCCATCGACCGCGCGGCCGACGCCGCGGGCGAAGCGACGCGCGAAAAGATGCTCACCGCTTTCACCCGGGCGTGTGAGTACGAATGGATGTTCTGGGACTCGGCCTACCGCCAAGAGGGCTGGCCAACAGCTGTGTTTTAGGCCTCGGCTCCGCCGAGGCGGGCGAGATCGCCTCAAGCCAACCTCTTCCCTCCCAATGTGCCCGGCCCGGGGGGCCAGACACATCGGGAGGGAAGAGGTCGGCGCGATCTCGCGTTGTGGTCGCCTTCGAGGCGTGTCTACCCAGGGCAGGAAGTTCTGTGACCGGCCCGGCAGGGAAGAAGATTCGCTCAGAGGGGCGTGTCCACCCAGGTGAGGCAGGTCCAGGTGCCGTCGGGCTCAGCGCGGAGCTCGACGATGCCCGTGTTCGGGATCAGGGCGCTGCCGGCCACGGCGGCGGGGACGTTGGTCGCCAGGAATTCGGCGCCGAAGCGGATCGCGCCGCCGTGGCTGACGAGGGCGACGGTGCCGTCGGGATTCGTGGGCTCGTGCTTGGCGCGCAGGTCTTCGGCCGCGCCGACCATGCGGGCGCGCACCTGCTCGCCGGACTCGCCGCCGGGGATTTCGGCGTCGAGCTCGCCCACGGCCCAGCGTCGCGCCGTGGCCATGTAGAGCTGGATCGACTCGGCGTCGGTGGCGCCTTCGAGGTCGCCGGCGTCGACCTCCTTCACGCCTTCGATCACCTGCACCTCGAGGCCGAGCACCTCGGCGAGCGGCGCGGCCGTCTGCTGCGCGCGCGTGGCCTGCGAGGCGTACACGGCGACAATCGGCTCGGCCGCGAGCCGGCCCGCGAGCGCCTTCGCCTGCTCCTGACCCAGCTCGGTGAGCGGCGGGCCGGGCAGCGCGGTGTCGAGCGCGCCCCGCACGTTGCCGTCGGTCTGGCCGTGGCGGATGAGGAGGAGTCTCACGCGCCTTCTCCCTTCAACACGGCGTCGACCCAGGCCTGGGCGTCGACGAAGTCCTGGTTGCCCGCGCCGGGCTCGATGGTGGCGGCGACCGCGTCGGCCCGCGGGTGCGAGCCGAGGAACCGCAGGTGGCAGCGGCGGCGCAGCGCGGTCATCGCGTCGACGATGCGCGGCTCGGCCACGTGCCCCTCGAAGTCGATGAAGAAGCGGTACTCGCCGAAGTTGTTGCGGGTGGGGCGGGCGTCGAGCCGCGTGAGGTTGATGCTGCGGCTCGCGAGCTCGGCGAGCAGCTCCGAGAGCGTGCCGGTGCGGTTCACCGCGGCCGCGACGATCGACGTGCGGTCGGCGCCCGTCGGCGCGGGCAGCTCGCCGGGACGGCGGCACAGCAGGAAGCGGGTCTGCGCGTCGGGCACGTCGGCGACACCCGTGGCCAGCTCTTCGAGCGCGTAGTGCTCGATCGCCACCGGCGCCGACACAGCCGCGTCGTACTGACCCTCGAGCACGCCGACGGCGGCCGACGCCGTGGACGAGGACGCCACCACCGTCGCGCCGGGCAGGTTGGCCTCGAGCCATTCCCGCACCTGCGCGAGCGCGTGGGGGTGGCTCGCGACCGTGCGGATCTCGCCGCCGCCGGGGCGCGTGAGCACGCTGAAGTGGATCGGCAGGATGGTCTCGGCCACGGCGACGAGCGGCTCGCCGGCGCTGAGGCCGTCGAGCGTGGTGGGCACGACGCCCTCGACCGAGTTCTCGATCGGCACGCACGCCGCGTCGGCCACGCCTTCCCGCACGGCCTGCAGCGCCAGCCGGACGGTCTCGTAGGGGGTCAGGTCCTCGCCCGGCGCGAGCGCGCGGGCGGCCTGCTCGGTGAACGTGCCCTGAGGGCCGAAGTACGCGATCCGCAACACGACCGCCAGGCTACTTACTGTGCTGATCGCCACCAATCCGACCACAGCCACGGCCGAATGGCTTCGTGGCAAGGGTTACGCGTCGAGTGGGGGGCGGCCTACCTCGGGCCGGATCGCTACCTCGGACGTGGCGGTTTTCACTCGGACAGCCGGTACGCCAACCGGTTACGCCGGGTGGCGTTTTTTGCCATGCTTGAGCCGTGACCGCCGAATCGGGCACACACACCGGGCACGAGGACGTCAGCCCGCCGGTTTCGTCCCGGACGCCGGAATTGGTGTTGTGCGCCGTCGATGAACCACTCGCCACCGCGTGGACCCATGCCGTCGGCAGCCTCCGGACCGAGGCGCAGATGGTCCGGGTGCACCGCGGGTCCGTGCTCGACGTCGTGGCCCAGGCCGTGGTGAGCCCCGCCAATTCCTACGGCTGGATGCGCGGCGGGATCGACGCCGTGTACGAGCGGGCTTTTCCGGGTGTCGAGCAGAACGTGCGCAGCGCGGTCTTGGCTTCGTACGGCGGAGAGCTGCCGATCGGCGAGGCCGTGATCGTGCCCACGGGCGAGGCCGAGCCGGCGTGGCTGATCAGCGCGCCGACGATGCGCGAACCCGGCGAACGGCTGCCGGCCGACACCGTGCACCCGTACCTCGCGGCGCGTGCGGTGTTCCTGCAGTGGCAGCTGGGGATGCTCGAAGACGGGCCGGTGCGCGAGGTCGTGGACACCATCGCGATGCCCGGGCTCGGCACCGGCGTCGGCGGTCTGGCGCCCGCCACGAGCGCGCGCCAGGTGGCCGCGGCGTGGGAGGAAGTGTTCGGCCGCCGCGGTGACCCTCGGTGATCAGGCCGGCAACGGTTCGGACCGCGTGCAGCACATCACAGCGCGTTCACGCCCGGTAGGCCCTACCGTTGATGGAGCGTTACTCGAAGAGTGGTGCCCAGTACGGAGCCAGCGCAGGCGACGGCCGAGGAGTGTGCGATGCCACGGGTCCGTGAACTCAGTCCCTACGTCGAGCTTCACCGGGAACAGTGGCGAGAGCTGCGCAGCTCCACCCCACTGCCCCTGACCGCCGATGAGCTCGTGCGGCTGCGGGGTCTCGGTGAGCAGATCGACCTGGCCGAGGTGGCCGACGTCTACCTGCCGCTCTCGCGGCTGATCAACCTGCAGGTCAAAGCCCGGCAACAGCTGTACGAAGCCACCACCACGTTCCTCGGCGAAGAGTGCCTGAGCACGAAGGTGCCGTACGTGATCGGCGTCGCCGGCAGCGTCGCGGTCGGCAAGTCGACCACGGCCCGCATCCTGCGCACACTGCTCGCCCGCTGGCCGGACCACCCGCGCGTGGACCTCGTGACCACCGACGGGTTCCTGTACTCCCGCGACGAGCTCACCCGCCGCGGCATCATGCACCGCAAGGGTTTCCCGGAGAGCTACGACCGGCGGGCCCTGCTGCGCTTCGTCACCGAGGTGAAGTCGGGCGCCGAGCGCGTATCCGCACCGGTGTATTCGCACCTCGCGTACGACATCCTGCCCGGGCAGGAGCAGGTGGTGGAGCGGCCGGACATCCTCATCATCGAGGGCCTGAACGTGCTGCAGCCCGGCCCGCGCCTGACCGTGTCGGACCTGTTCGACTTCTCCATCTACGTCGACGCGCACACCGACGACATCGAGCGCTGGTACGTGGAGCGCTTCCTCAAGCTGCGCCACACGGCCTTCGCCGATCCGGCGTCGCACTTCCACCACTTCGCCGGCCTGCCCGACGACGAAGCTCGTGAAGAAGCCCACCACCTGTGGAGCACGATCAACGAGCCGAACCTGATGGAAAACATCAAGCCGACCCGACCGCGGGCCACGCTCGTGCTGCGCAAGGACGCCGACCACTCCATCAACCGCGTGCGGCTGCGCAAGCTCTGACGCGCCCGTTCACCCACATAGCCCTCAGCAGTACCGGATCCTCACCCTCCGCCCCCCGACCTCGGCCGATCGGCCAGTTCGGGGGGCGGCTTCGTAACCGGTTGGCCGATACCGGGCAAGGCCGGTGAAAGCGACCCTGAACAGTAGGGAAATCGCACCTGACCTGGGAAGGAGGCCCCGGTGTTCGCAATCGTCCTCACGTGGGTCGGCGCAGTACTCGGACTGGCCCTCTTCGTTGCCATGGCCGCCAGCACGTTCTTGGTCGACCTCGACGACGCCCTGCGCGAACGGCGCCGCAAAGCCGCCACGGCGGCCGCTGCCGTGCCGTCCGTCCCGGTCCAGACGACACCCACGGCGTGAAAAAGCCCCGGCCTTTCCGGCCGGGGCTTTTCCTTTGCTGATCAGAGGGCCGCGAGCGCTTCGCGGTAGCCCTCGAGGTCGTAGTCGAGGCGGTCCTCTTCGGTCTCCTCGAGCTGGTTCTCCAGCACGGTCACGAGCTCGCCGAGCACCTCTTCGCGCGACAGGCCGCGGGAGAGCAGCGTGCGCGCGGCGGGCCACACCTCTTCGGGCGCGTCTTCCCAGAGCTGGTCGACCACGGTCGTCTCGAGCGCGAGGCGCAGGCCGTCGGTGCCGTCGAACTCGTCGTTGGCGAGCGACTCGTGGTACTCGGGGTGGTCGCCGATCACGAGCATCCGGCGCTGCTCCGGGTCCGACGGGTCGAGGTCGGTGAGCTCCTCGTCGCCGATCACCGTGGACAGCGAGGGCACGGCGAACTTCCGACGGGCCACCACGTCGAGGGCTTCCTCGGCGGATTCGGTGCCGTCGAGGTAGTCGGACAGGTCGTCGTCGTCTTCGTCCTCATCGGACAGGTACTCGGCGAGGTACTCGTTCACGTCCTCGACCAGCGCCGCCGAAGCGGCCTCCGACAGGCCGTTGCGCGAGGCGCTCCACGAAGCCCACGCCAGCACGACCGGCGGCACGAGGTCCTCGTCCTCGACCTCGTACTCCCCGCCGAGCAACGACTCCAGGAACCGGGCCAGCTTCTCGGGCCCGACGCGCAACGGGTCGGCCGGCTCCGTGCGGCAGCCGTGGTCCACGAGCAGCCGGGCGATGTTCCTGGCCGCCTCGACGTCCGCGAACGAGACGGCGCCGAGGAACTCGTCCACTGCCGCGTCGCGCTGGGCATCGGACCAGTCTTGCGCGGCGGTTTTCGACGAGGGTTCCGGCAGAGCCCGCAGCCAGGCCGTGGCCACGGCGTGGAAGCGCGTGTAGTCCTCGCCGACGTCGGGCTCGTCCATTCCGTCGGTGGCCGCGATGCCGTCGAGCAGCAGCCGGTGCGCGTCGGCCGGCTCGACCTTCTCGAGCACCACGAGCTCACCGTCGTCGGCGATCTGCGTGCGCATCTCGGCGAGCACCTCGTGGGGCTCGTCGATCACCACGAGGTCGCGCACGCGGCCCAGCTCGGTGAAGTCGAGCAGCGCCAGCAGGCCGAGCGTCGCGTCGCCGCGGGAGAATGTGCACAGCAGCGAGGTCTCGTCGCCGTAGACGTCACCGGTCCGCCAGATCTCGCCGACGGTGACCCGCCCGACCTCCCCGGCCCACTCCGGCTCGGGAATCCCGCGCGACAACACCACGGCCAGCGCCTCGGCGGCCGCCGTCCGCTCCTCCTCGGTCTCCGCCAGCACCTTCAACGCCGCCAGCAACGCCGCGGCACCCGGCGTGATCTTCCGCTGCGCGAACGCGATGAGCTCCAGCCCGAGCTGCTCGCCCCCTTCGGGCTCACCCTCGATCGTGAGGTCCCACCACTGCCCGAGCACCTCGGACGCCAACAACTCGACGTCGAACGGCCCCGGCTCGGCCGCGACGGCGGAGAAGTCCCGGAGGACGTCCTTGAACAGGCCGTTCACGCTCGGCGTGGACGGCTGGGGGCTCTTCTTGCGGGCACGGCTCACCGGACTCATGCCGAACATCGTCGCACCGCCCACCCCCACCCGAATCCGCGGGACGCGCGGCCGCGGTGGCCCCGGGCGCGGTATCCGCGGCCGGCCAGGGCGCCGACCCCGAAGAGGGACCACCGCGACTTCGCGGGAATTGACTCCGTGCTGGGTGTTTCAGCAGGTCAACGAACTGGGGGCGGGAAGGTTACGGGGTTTCGGCGGGTTTTGACGGGTGATTTGGGCTGGTGAACTTTTGCCGGGTTGCGGGTGGGTGGTTGGGTGGAATCACGTTGGCTTGGCGGGGCGGTCTGTTGCTGGTGGTGGCTCTGCAGTCGGCTGGGTCTTGGTGTGTTGCTCCCGCCGAGGGTCGCGCCGCTTCATGCGGCTTCGCGGTCCACCACGGTCCACGCCTCCACGACCAACCACGACTTGCGCCGACGCACGTCCGCTGCGGGGGCCTCGGTCACGCGGATCCGCGCGGCTTCCACAGCGATCCGGGAGCGCTGCACTCCAGCCAGCCGCTTCTCGCACCGAGAACTTCCACCGCCCACCGCGGGCCGGTCACACTGATCGACACTGCCCGGCGGCGCGATTCGGACCACCTCACGCCAGCCGGTCGCATCTGGCGCCGCCAACCTCCGCCGCCCGGAACAGGTCAGGCACACGGATCCACGTTGTGTCGGCAATTCCGGATAGCGGGGGGAAGGGACTGCGACTTCGGCATCCCGGTCCGACAGCCCGCACTCCTCAGTCAGCCGCGTCGTTTGCCGACGCACCCAACGAACCGACGTCGGCCGGCTACGCCGTTTCGCGAGGCTTCGGCAACGCGATCCGCGCCGCCTTCACCTCCGCGATCAGGCGCGTCTTGCGTCGGTGAACGTTCACCAGGTCCGCCAGGTAGCCGGTGAATTCTTCCGCCGTACCAGCGCGTTTGTGCAGCGTGCGCAGCTTCTTCAGGTGCTTCGCCGCTTCGCGGTACGCCTGGGGGTCCTTCTGCTCGATGAGCTGCTCGACCTGGCTGCGGTACACGGGGATCGTCTCGGCCGGGTGCGCGATCTCGCGCAGCGCGGCCAACTCCACGCGCTGGGCGAGCGAGCCGCCGAAGCGCACGCACGCGCGCCACGCTTCGTCGGGCCGGTCTTCGGCGACCAGGGCGCGGGCGAGTTCGTCGGCGCCGTCCTCGCTGTCCGCCGCGCGTTCCCGCAGCCGCGCGAGAGCGGCAACGCGCTGCACGGACCACACCCCCGCTTCGACGGCCGCCTCACGCAGCGCTGTGTACGTGGCACTGCCCGGCGCTTCGTCGAACTCCTTGCGGCGCAAGGCAACCGTCTCGTCCTGGGGTTCGGGCAGCTTGACCGTTTCGCGGTTCGGCGTGAGCGCCCGCGCCGCGTGGGCGATGGCCTCGCTGTGGCGCCCGGCGGCCCTCAGCACCCGCACGATCTTCAGGCTCACCTCGACCCGCGGCGGCTTGGCCTCGAGAATCGCGACGAGCGCGTCGACGTCGCCCCTGACCTCGGCGAGCTCCTCCAGCAGCCGCTCCGCGACGTCCCGGCGATACCCCGTCGGGCCGGCCGCGAGCACCTCGTCCACAGTGGACTTGATCCGCTCGAGTCCCTTGTCCCCCAGCGCTTCCGCGAAGTCCCGGAGCGCGATCGTCGGGCGGCCGGGCCCGTCGAACTCCACCTCGAGCACCCACTCCGCAAGCTGCTCCGCATCCGGCGGCCGCGCCGCGCACGCCCGCGCGTAGAGCTCGACGGCGAAGTCCAGCTTGTCCGAGAGGTCACCCGACGGATCCCCGGACTGCTCCACCACCTCACCGATGTCGTCCACGGTCCGGCGCGCGAGCGGCGCCAGGTCCGCCGGACTGCCGGCATCCAGCAACCGCGCCAACGTATCCAGCACGGCGCCCACCTTCGCCGTGTACTCGGCATTGCCGTCCTGCACGGCCGTGTCCAACAGCCGATGCGCCTCCGCCACCTCACCCGATTGAGTGGCCGAGCGCAGTTCGAGTGAATGCCGTAACTCAGGGTCACGCCTCACCTGGGCGTACAGCAGGTCCACCAGCGTTTCCGCGTCCAACGTACGCAGGTAAGGGCGCAGATCCGGGGGAGCACTCACGCGCACCAGTCTGCCCCATGGCGTTCGCCGCGCGTGTGGGCCAACTGCGTGCTCTTTCCGGCGTAACCGCACACCGCCGGTGACCTGTGGTTCTCCTCCGCGCCGGGCTGCGGAGCCCGGTGCCGAGGGCCGGTGGACCGCCGATTCGCGGCGGGTGGCGACGCCGGTACGGCGGCGTCACCATCGGCCGTTGAGGCTTGGCTCGCGGCTGATCGTCGGCCTGGCGCCGTTCCCCGTTTCGCCGTTGCCGCCGGAAGTACGGCGGCGTCACCATCGGCCGTCGAACCCTGGCTCACGGCTGATCGCTGGCCTGGCGCCGTTCCCCGTTTCGCTGTCGCCGCCCGAGGTACGGCGACCTCACGATCGGGCCCCGAACCCTGGCTCACGGCCGATCGTCGACCAGGCACTGTTCCCCGTTTAGCCGTTGCCACCGGAGGTACGGCGGCCTCACCATCGGCCGCCGAACCCTGGCTCACGGCCGATCCCCGGCCAGGCGCCGTCCCCCGTTTCGCCGCCGCCGGAGGTACGGCGGCCTCACCATCCCCGAGCCCTGGCCCACGGCCGATCGTCGACCAGGCACTGTTCCCCGTTTAGCCGTTGCCACCGGAGGTACGGCGGCCTCACCATCGGCCGCCGAACCCTGGCTCACGGCCGATCCCCGGCCCGGCGACGTCCCCCGTTTCGCCGCCGCCGGAGGTCCGGCGGCCTCATGCTCAGCCGCCAAGCTCTTCCTCCCCTTCGCCCTTCGCCCCGGCACAGCCCCCTGCTCCGCTACAGCCACCTTCGGCGCGACAGCCTCGCACCCAGCCGTGACCTCTCGACCCTCCGCCGCCGCACCGCCCCCACACGGCCCCGCACTCAGTCCTGGCATCTCCGCAGCCACTCGCCCCCGCGTTGTCCCCGGCTCCGGCGCCACCCTCCGCGCGACGACCGCGCACTCATCCGCCACCCCTCGCCTCGCCACAGCCACCTCGCGCCCGAACCCGCCCTCCTCCTCCGCACCACCGCCACCGCAACCTCACTCGCCAACCTCGGCCGCCCCACCGTCAGCCGATCGGCAAGCCGCACCGCCACCGCCAGCACCACCGCCGCGAACACCACGATCGCCGCCCCACCCGCCAGCGCGCCGCCGAGGGTGCGGTGGGCGTGGTCGATCGTCAGCTGGACCGCGAAGGTGTTCTGCTGCGCGAACAGCTCCCCCAGCCCGCGCCCCACAACCGCCACCGCCGCCCGCCAAGTCGACGCGGCCACCGGCAGCGGCGCAGCGGAGGCGAGCGCGTTCTCAACCGCGGTCAGCGTGCTCCAGTCCGCACCGCGAACGAGCGCTTCATACCGCTCCCGACCACTCTCCGTAAGCCGGCCCGCCACCCCCGAAAGCGCCGTCCGATAACCACCGACGGCATCCGTGAACAGCCCCCGCGTCGCCCCGTCCAGCCCGGCCACGGCCAGGGAATCCGCGCGGTACAACCCTTCCGTCGCCACCAGCAGGTCGACCGCGGTGTTCTGCTGGTACGCCGTCTCCGCGTCCGGTGCCGAGCGGGTGAACTCCCGCAGCCCGGCGATCGCGCCGTCGATCCGCTGTGTGTACCCGGTGAACGCCGCCAGGCGATCGTCGCCGGTCAGCGCCTGCCCGCGCCGCTCCTGCAGCCCGACCACGGTGCGCGTGACCTCGTTCGACGCCCGCGCCGTGTCATCCGCCAGCCCGCGCACGCGATTCGCTTGCTGCACCAGGAAAATCCCGATCACGAGCGCCACCAGCACCAACGCCGCTCCGGGCACGAACGCGATCAACACCACGCGCCTGCGCAGGTACTCCACGGCCCTTCCTTCCGCTTTTCCCCGACCAGCCCCGGTCCGGCCCACGCTAGGAACCCCGCGCCGCACCGGTCAACGCAAGTCCGCCATACGGCCGTTAGCCCAGCGTGACGGCCGTGGTACGCACTTCCCCGTGACTCTCGACGCCCGCACCCCCGAACCCCGCACCCTCGACGCCCTCATCCAGCGCCTGCGCGACTTCGCCTCCGCCCGCGACTGGGAACCGTTCCACCACCCCAAGAACCTCGTGATGGCCCTCTCCGGCGAGGTCGGCGAACTCATCTCCCTCTTCCAGTGGCTCACGCCCGAGGAAGCCCGCGAGTACCGCTCCGACCCCACCCTGACCGCCAACGTCCGCGACGAAATCGCCGACGTCCTCCTCTACCTCCTGCAACTAGCCGAGTCCCTGGACATCGACCTCCTCGAAGTGGGCAACGCGAAGGTCGACCGCAACGAGACCCGTTTCCCGCCGCTGGAGCGCTGATCACCGGGCCGCGGGCCGGCTCGTCGTCACCACCTGCTGCGCGGGAACCGGCGCCGGCGGCCGCAGGAACGCCACTGCCAACAGCGCCGCCACGGCCACCACCAGCGCCGCCACCACCGCGATCCGCATCAGCCCACCCGGCGGCGCAGGTAGAACACCAGCCCACCGGACGCGGTGGCCGCGAGCACAGCACCCGCGGCCACGAGCAGCGGTTCGGCGAATGGGGATATCGACGTTTCCGGAATTGCGTCAGCCGGATTTCCCGGTTCCGCCTGCGCGGTGGCGGAACCGAGCACAGCAAGTCCCGCGACCAGGGAAAACATACCAAGGGAACGACAAAAGACGACCAACGCGGAAACCTTCCCAAGAGTCCGGCAAAACCGATGCCGGACATATCGCGCCGCCGCCCACACCGTTACGCATCAATTCCGGAATGATTCCGACGCGCCTCGATCGGGTGCATCCGGTGATTTTTCGCCGCAGACCGGACGTGTCGTCGGGCACCAGCACCGGCCGGCGGCCCCGCGAGGCCGTAACCTCGGGGTATGCCGATCCAGGTGCTGCTCGTCGACGACCACGAACTGGTGCGCCGGGGTCTGCGCGACCTCCTGGGCGACGAGGCGGACATCGAGGTGGTCGCCGAGGCCGGGGGCGTCGAGGAGGCGC
Source organism: Amycolatopsis rhabdoformis (assembly GCF_035918295.1). Classification (GTDB taxonomy): domain Bacteria; phylum Actinomycetota; class Actinomycetes; order Mycobacteriales; family Pseudonocardiaceae; genus Amycolatopsis; species Amycolatopsis rhabdoformis. The sequence continues at coordinate 8,226,242 of NZ_CP142149.1, read as the reverse complement.
TGGCGGTGGCGATGCACGTGGAGCCGGACGTCGCGGTGGTCGACGTGCGCCTCGGCGATGGTGACGGCATCACGCTGTGCCGCGAGCTGCGTTCGAAGCCCAACCCGCCGGCCTGCCTCATGCTCACCGCGTTCGACGACGAGGAAGCCATGGTCGGCGCAATCATGGCCGGCGCGTCGGGGTACTTGCTGAAGCAGGTGCGCGGCCAGGACGTGGTCAACGCCGTGCGCGAGGTCGCCGCCGGCCACTCCCTGCTCGACCCCGTGTCCACGGCCCGCGTGCTCGACAAGCTGCGCCACCCGCCCACCGACGACCTCGCCGCCCTCACCGACCGCGAGCGCGATGTGCTGGAGCTCATCGGCCAGGGCATGTCCAACCGCGAAATCGCCGAACGCCTGTTCCTGGCCGAAAAAACGGTGAAGAACTACGTGACCTCGGTCCTCGCCAAGCTCGGCATGCAGCGCCGCACCCAAGCCGCCGCCTGGATCGCGCGCCGCGGCAAGTGATGTCCGAAAAACCGGACCCCCCCCCGTCGTTCCGGCCGAAAGTCCCCGTCGATCCGGCGTATGACCACTGGCTGACCTACGGCGTCGAGAAGCGGATCCTCGTGGTCACGCGCACGGTCACCACCGTCACGCGGCTGCTGGACATCCTGTCGCTGCTGGAAGACGACCACCGGGTGCAACCCGTCTTCACCTTCGACGACCGCCGCCCCGCGGTGTTCAGCGCGGGGCTCACGGAACTCCTCACGAGCCTCGGCGCGGCGGTCGTCCCGTGGAGCCAGGCCCGGACGGCCGAGTTCGACCTGGCCGTCGCCGCGAGCGAGAACGACGACCTCGCCGAGCTGAGGTGCCCAGTGCTGCTCGTGCCGCACGGGATCGGGCATCAGAAGTACTACCCGCGCACGAAAACGATCTCCGGCCTCAACCCCGCGCGCCTGCGCGGCGACCGCCTCCACGTCGGCCTTTCCCACGGCAACCAGCTCGGTCACGTGCGCGGCAAGAGCGCCGTCGTGATCGGCGACCCGTGCCACGACCGGATGCTGGCCAGCGCCCACCGCGTGCCGCACTTCCGGCGGGTGCTGGGTGCCGCCGACCGCACGCACGTGGTGCTCGCGTCCACGTGGGGCCCGCAGTCGCTGATCGGCTCGAATCCTTCGCTGCCCCACCGTTTCCTGGCCGAACTGCCGCTGGACGAGTACCGCGTGAGCCTCGTGCTGCACCCCGGCGTGTGGTCGGCGCACAGCCCGCTGCAGGTGCGCGCCGTCCTCGCGTCCGCGAGGCGCGGTGGGCTCACGCTCATCCCGCCCCAGCGCGGCTGGCAGGCGACGATCCTGTCCGCCGACTGCCTGGTTTCCGACTGCGGTTCGATGCCGCTGTACGCGAGCGCGGCCGGCGTGCCGGTGGTGATCGGGAGCCCGGTCGCCGACACCGTTGTGGCCGGCTCGCCGCTCGCCGATCTCGTCGCCCGCGCGCCGCGCCTCGACGAAAGTGCTCTGCCGGACCAGGTGGCGGCGGCGATCGCGAGCGGTCCCGTCGCCGGTCCGGCTGCTGAAGCCGTGGAGTACCCCGGCAAGTGCGCGGAGATCCTCCGGGCGCTGCTGTACGAGCTGCTGGACCTGCCGGAACCGTCGCGGCCGGCCGCGTTTCCGCCGGTCGACGACCCGGTGCCGGAGTACGAGGCGCCGACAGCGTTGCGGGTCGGCGTGGAGGCGGCCGGCGACGACCTGCTCGTCCGGCGGTTTCCGGCTTCGGTGCCCGGGGCGCCGTTGCCGGGTCAGCACATCGTCGCCCACGCCGAGCTGGCCACGCTCGCCGAGCTCGAGGGCGCGGCGGTCGTCCACCGCTCGGCGGGTGCCGACTTCGCCGGCTGGGCCGCCGAAACCGCGCGCCGACGACCGAACGCCCGGCTCCTCGCCGAAACCGCGCCCGGCCTGTGTCGCGTGTGGACGGACGGGGTGATCACCGACCTGCCCGCCGCCGTCGATCCGTTGGTGCTGGCGTCCGCCGCCCACTGGCGCACGGTGCGGGGGCTGCCGTTGACGGATCTGCGCGTGCGCTGATTACGCGGGGAGGCCGTACCAAAGCTTGTGGTACAGGCGTTCCCGCCGAGGATGACGCGACGCCTCGTACCGCTGCCAGGCGCCGGACCAGTGCTGACGCGCGAGGTCGAACCCGCCGGCGCGCCAGGCGGCGTCGCCGGTCGCCTCGCTGAACTCCAGGTCGTACTGGTTGCTGCCGGCGCCGTTGGCCAGGCGCCACGCCTCGGGCAGGAGCGCGAGCGCCTCGGCGGCGCGGCCGGTCTCCGCGAACACCTTCGCCCGCACGAGCCAGACCTGGGCTCGGTCACGGTCGTTCCCCGGGAGCGTATGGTTTTCGGCTTCCTGCACCAGCGCCAGCGCTTCGGGGAACTGCCTGAGCGAGACGAGGACGTTGGCCAGCATGCGGGCGTGCAAACCACGGCCGCGATGCGGTTTCCCCTCGACGCTGAGGCTGCGGGTGATCGCGAGGGCGCCCCGGTAGCACGCGACGGCGCGCATGAGCTGGCCCTGCTCGCGGTGGAACAGGCCGCGGAACTCCAGCACCGACGCTTCGAGCTCCGGGATCCGCACCTGCCGCACGGCGGCTTCGGCCTGCGCGAACGCGTGCGCCGCGCGGTCGAACTCGCCGATCAACGACAGGATGCGCCCGGACATGCTCGTCATCCGGGCGCGCACCGCCGGCGGCGGGTCGGTGCGGAGACCGCGGTCAAGGATCGCTTCGAGGTCCCGGTGCCGCCCGCGGTGCAGGCCGACGATCTCGAGCGCGCCGCAGATCTGCAGGAGTTCGTGGTGGAGGCCGGCGTCCAGTGCGGTGCCGGCCAGGGCGCGATAGGTCGGCAGCTCGGCCACGAGCCAGTCGACCGGACCGCCGTCGAACTCGGGGTTTTCGGTGCCGGACGGGAGCGTCGGGTCGTAGAGGCGTAGGCGGTCCGGCCCCGATTTCCGGAAGTCGGCCTGGACGGCGCGCGCCGCGTAGAAGCGGACGAGCCGGGTGAAGGCCTCGCCGGTGCCGTTCGTGTTGCCGGTCCTGCGAACGGCTTGCCGGGCCTGGTTGCCGAGCTGAAGGCGGCCGTCGGCGGTGCGGGTGACGAGCACCTGGTCGTGGAGCTCGGTGAGCAACGTCCAGACCTGTTTTACCGGACGCGCCACGAGTGCTGCGGCGGCTTCCGCGGTGAAGCTCGGGCCCGGGAACACGGTGAGCAGCCGGCAGAGTTCGGCGGCCTCGGCGGGCAGCCCGGACAGCGCCTCGTCGTACGCGTGGCTCACGGGACCGAGCGAGCCGCCGCTCTCGAGTTCGGTCGCGGCCGCCGCCAGGGGCCGCTGCGTGAGGGCGGCGAACGATCGGACGCGGTTCGCCGCCACGACCAGCGCCGCGGGCACGCGATCGCATTGGGCCAGCAGTTTCTGGGTGCCCTCGGGGTCGTTCCGGACGAGCTCGGGCGAGCAGATCGCTTCGAGCAGCTGGCGGTCGGCGCCGTCCTCGAGGCGGCCGAGCGGGACGAGGGCGAAGTCGAGGAGGAAGTCGGTTTCCGGCGCCGAGGTCAGGGCCAGCACGAGGCTCATCGGGGATGGCGGGATCAGTCCGTCAAGTTCGGCGGCGCTTTCGACGTTGTCGAAGACGACGAGCAGCCGCAGCGGCTGGAGGACTTCGAGGTACTGGACGGCGAGGTCGTCGTCGGCGGTGCTCAGCACTTCGACGCCCAGGCGCGCGAGGAGGTACGCCTTGATCCGGTTGCGGCCGAGCGGGCCGCCGGGGCCGTCGCGGAACTCGGCGCAGTTCACGAGCACGGAGCCGTCGGGGTAGGAAGGCTTGCTGTGCAAGGCGAAGTGCTCGGCCGCGGCGGTCTTGCCGATGCCGGACGGGCCGGTCAGGACGGCGGTTCCGGTACGTGCGTTCAGCTGCTGCCACACGGTGACGCGGTCGACGAACAGCGGCGAACGAGGGACGATCTGGGGAACTTTTCCGGTTGTCGCCAGGTCGGCGTCGACGAGTGCTTTGAGCTGGTGGACGGAGTCGGGATGCTCGGCGATCAACCGTGCGACGGCCTGTTCGAGGGCGGCGGGATCGTTGTGCCGCCGGCGCGTGACGCGGCCCCACAGGTACTCGCCTGCCTTGCTGCCGGCGGTGAACGCCAACGCCACGCCCTGTTTGATGAGTTCGGCGTACAGCACGTCCGCGCTCACGTAACCCCCTCATGAGTCCTGCCGTCCACGCTAGCAGTGTGCGCGAAGGTCGTGACTGTCCGTGAGATGGCCGGCCGGGCTCAGAACCAGCCGAGTGGCCGATCGACGACCCTGATCCGTCACGGTCGGCCACAGCGGATTCGGTAAGGCTCCTCCGGATTCACCCCATCGTGAGTCGAATGGGTGTTCGATTTCCCGGTAGACTCGTCACCAGGAGAAAGCGAGTGATGGCTCGCAGTGCTGGGGTTTGTTTCGTTTTCGTTGAGGTCGGTCGTTGTTGGTGTCGTTGTTGGTGTTGCAGTTGAACGGGAAGCCACGTGCCCGTCGGGAGAGGAAGGAGCGGCTCACATGACGCGTGATGGCTGAAGCCGGATCAGCGCTGTGGGTGGCGGTCGCGCACGTGCGACTAGTCCAGAGGGAGATCGAACGCCACGAGCGTGCCGAGGCTGGGTGAGGAGTTGATGAAGAACTTCCCGCCGGCGGTGTCGGCGCGTTCGGCGAGGTGACGGAGGCCTCGGGTGGCGACGCCTTGGGGTACGCCGGATCCGTTGTCGCGCACGCGGAGTTTCACGCCGTCGCGGTCGCGGGTCAGGGTCACGCGCGTTTCGCTCGCGCCGGAGTGGCGGACCACATTGGACAGTGCTTCGCGCAGTGCCGCGCGGATGTGGTCGGCGCGCTCGGCGGGTACGTCGGCGAACTCGCCGGAGAGCTCGAGGGTCGGCGGGTAGCCGAGGAGCTCACCGGCGATGCGGACTTCGCCGCGGGCGGATTCGGCGAGGTCGGTCGGCGTGCCGGTGTCGTGGCGGGGCTCGGGTGAGCGCAGGGCTCGCACGGTGCCGCGGATTTCCTCGATGGTCTGGTCGAGCTGGTCGATCGCGTCGGACAGGCGCGCGCCGTCGGCCTGGGCGAAGCGCTTGCGCATGTTGCGGCGCACGCGGTCGAGCTGCATGCCGGCGCCGTAGAGACGTTGCACGATCACGTCGTGCAGCTCGCGGGCGATGCGTTCGCGCTCTTGGTAGAGCGTCACGCGGTGGCGCGCGTTGGCGCCCTCGGCGAGCGCGAGCACCACGCCGGCCTGCGCGGCGAACGCCACGAGCATCTCGACCGTCCCCGCGGAGAACGGCTCGCGGCCCTGCAGGCGGTAGACCGTGAGCGCGCCCAGCACCCGCCCGCCGGAGCCGAACGGCGCCGCTGCGAACGGCCCGAAGCCACGCAACTCGTCGGGCACGTAGGGCGCGGTGCGCGGGTCAACGGTGAAGTCATCACTGACCACGGGCTCCCCACCGCGCGCCACACGGCCGGCAGCGGAGTCGGCGGGCAACGTCAGCCCTTGCAGCGCACGCCCGGCCCCACTCATGTCCACGGCAGCCTCGACCACCACGAGCCCGTCGTCAGCGCTCACCATGGCCAGACCAAGGTCCGCGTCAGCCAACTGCGCGGCCCTGGTCACGACCGTGTCCAGCACCGCCTCCGGATCATCGCCGGACAACGCGGTGCTCGTGATCTCCGTAGCAGCGGACAACGCCCGCGCGGCAAGTGTCGGGTCCATGAGCAACACCGACCCTAGCGCGTGCTTGCGACCCGGACCCGGAATCGTGACCGTCACCAACCACCTCTCACAACTGCGCACGCCATCGCCGCATCGCACACGACGACCCGGCCACTTCGGCGCAGGACCACTCGGCTGCTACCGGGCAGGTGCACTCGGCCACCGCGGGCCCGGGCTACCTCGGCCTCGCCACCCCGCACGACCGCGCGAGCCAGCTCCGGGCTTCCGCACGCCACATCGGTCTGACGGCCGCGACCCGAGATCATGGCCATCACCAACCACCTCTCACGACCGCGCACACCAGCGCCGCATCGCACCACCACCCGGCCGCCACGAACCTCGGTGACGGCCTCGGCCTCGCCAGCTGACACAGCCGCGCGCCCGAGCCCCGCCTCGCCGACAGCGACCCGACCGCCCCGGCTCGCATCAGCCTTGCGGCCGGGGCCCGCAATCATGGCCGTCACCAGCCAGCCCTCACGACCACACACACCGGCGCCGCATCGCGCACGGCCACTCGGCCGCCGCCGATTGCATCGGGCCCGCAGCCCGACCCCGAAATCATGGCCATCACCGACCATCCCGCACGATCGCAGGCACCGGCGCCGCATCGCACACGACAAGCCGACCACCGCGGACCACGTCACCGCCGCGAATCGACCCAACAACCGCGGTCATCACCGAACACCCCGCACAGCAGCACTCACCGGCTCCACTTCGCGCACTTCAACGCGCCCGCCGCGGACCTCAAGGACCACATCCGCGTCGAGCTGCTCGTCCACGTTGTGGGTCACGTGCACGACGGTGCGGCCCGCCAACTCGGTTCGCAGCGTGGTGCGCAGAGCCCGAGCGGTCCCTTCGTCCAGGTGAGCCGTGGGTTCGTCGAGCAGCACGAGGTCGGCCGAGGGTGCCGCCAGGAGGGCGCGCGCGAGGGCGACGCGTTGGGCCTGGCCGCCGGAGAGGCCGGTGCCGGCGCTGTCGAGGAGGGTGGTCGGGTCGAGTTCGGGGAGGTGGGCGAGGTCCAGGGCGTGCCGGATGTCGGTGTCGGTGGCGTGGGGGTCGGCGAGGCGGAGGTTTTCCGCGACGGTCGTCGAGACCAGCATCGGCTCTTGCGGGGCCCACGAGACGTGCGCGGGTACCTCGACCTCGCCTGCGCGCGGCGGCAGGAAGCCGAGCAGCGCGGCCACCAAAGTCGACTTGCCGGCGCCGCTCGGGCCGACCACGGCGACGTAGGTGCCGGGCGCGATGTCGAGCGTCACGTCGCGCAGGACGGGCTCGGCGCCGGGCCAGCCGAGGTCCGCGCGGCGCAGCCGGACGGCCGGGCCGGTTTTGCCGGGTGGCACGGGGGCGGCCGAGTCGAGCGCGCCCAGGCGAAGCCGTGCGGCGCGCAGTGTGTCCCAGTGCGTGGCGGCGGGCGGGAGCAGCGAGAGGACTTCGGCCAGCGCCAACGGCACCAGCGCGAGCAGCGGCACCATCACCCCCGCCAACGCACCGGACGCGACGGCCGGCGCGGCCAGCATCGTGCTGCCCACCGCGGCCGCGCCCGTGGCGAGCACGATGAGCGCGTCGGCGGCGCCGGCGCCGAAGGCCTGGCGGCGAGTGGCGGCCGTGAGGTTCGCATCGGTCGCGAACAGCGCCCGGCGGCGCGCGGCGGCGCCACCGTAGGCGAGCAGCTCGGCGGCCGAGCTGAACAGCACGAGCACGCGCGCGGCGACGTCGCGGCGGCCGGCGGCGAGCGCGGCCGTCGCGTGGCGCTCGGTGAGCAGCGCGACGCGTGGCGCAGCGAGGCTGACCACCACCGCGGCGACGAGCAGCAACCCGGCCGACGGCAGCACCACCGTCTGCACCGCGATCGCCCCCACCGCGACCAGCCCGACGACGATCGGCGGCGACACCACCCGCGGCAGCAGATCGCGCACCGCATCGACGTCGGCCACCAGACGGCGCTGCCCCTCACCGGCCGCCAACGCACGCGCCGGCCCGAGCCGCACCAGCGCCTCCCACAGCCGCACCCGCAGGCGCCCGACGATCCTGAACGCGGCATCGTGCGTCACGAGCCGCTCCGCGTACCGCAGCCCCGCGCGGCCCAGGCCGAACGCCCGCACCCCGACCACCGCGACGGTCAACGTCAGAATCGGCGGCTGCAACGAAGCCTTCGCGATCAGCCACCCCGAAGTCGCCGTCAACGCGACGCCCGCCAACAGCGCCAACGCGCCCAGCACCGACCCCGCGAACAGCCGCCGATCCAGCAGCAACCGCCACGCCAGCGGCCGCCCAGCCGCAACCTCGCCCGCGACGGCCGTTCCCGACAACGGCTTCTCATCCCCCACAGCCACCGCCGCCGCCCGCTCGTGCGCCGCGACGATCGCCGCGGCCCCACCGGCCACCGCCCGCTCGACGGCCCCCAGCACGCGCCGCGCGTTCACCTCGTCGAGGTGCGCGGTCGGCTCGTCGAGCAACAACAACCACGCCCCGGCCCGCACCCGCACCAACGCCCGCGCGACAGCCACGCGTTGCCGCTGCCCCACCGAAAGCTGATCCACGGACCGGTCTTCCAGCCCAGCCAACCCCAGCTCCGCCAACACCTCGACGACAACGGAGGCATCAACCGAGCGAACTCCAGCCGCGCTGTCAGCACTGCTCGAGTCAGCAGCTTCGCCCGCGCCACTCGTCGAGACCCAGCCACCGGCCGCAGCTACTTCACCAAACCCAGCCGCCTGTCCGGCACCACCCGAGCTACCCGCGCGAACTCCGGCCGCGCTATCAGCATTGCCCGAGTCAACAGCTTCGCTCGCACCACTAGTCGAGGCCGAGCCGCCAGCCGCAGCTACTTCACCAATCCCGGTTACCTGTCCGGCACCACGCGAGCCGCGTTCGCCGGCCGCGGCGCCAACCTCACCAGCGCCGCCGACACCAACCGAGTGCCCCGCCTCGGCAGCGCGCACGACCTCGGTCGCGCCGAGCACGCCGCGAACCGCGGCCGTGACTCCGTCCCCCGAATCTCCTGGCACGACGCCAAGACGGCCCGAGCGGCCAGAAGGGGCCGCGCTGCCGAAACCGATCGGGCCGACCGCGTCCGCCGAGCCGTCAAAACCAGCCGCGGCTCCCGAACCCACGCCGACACCAACGACACCGCCGAGGCCGCCGACAGCCACTTCCTCGAAAACCGTTCCCCCGCTGAACACCGGCGACTGCGGCACCCAAGCGACATCCGCCCGCCACTTCGCCACGTCGACCTCACCCAGCGGCACCCCGCCGACGGTGATCGAGCCGTCGTAAGCCGGCACGAACCCCAGCACCGCGGCCAGCGTGGTCGACTTCCCGCCGCCACTCGGCGCCCGCAGCCAGACAGTCTCGCCGCGGCTCACCGTGAACGACGAACCATCCGGGGCGAACCCACCGCGGCGAGCGACGCTGAGGTCCGACACAGTGAGTTGTCCACAGGGCGGAACCGTCTTGCCGAACGAAGGCGCCGGTTCAGCCAAGACGTCGCCCACGCGGCGGACGGCCTCGACACCGTCTTCGCTCGCGTGGAAAGCCGCGCCAACCGCGCGCAGCGGCTGGTAGCACTCCGGAACCAGGATCAGCACACCCAGCCCGATGGCCAGCGGCAACGAGCCCGACACCAGCCGCACGCCGATGACCACGGCGACGAGAGCCACCGACAACGTCGCCACCAACTCGAGCACGAACGCCGACGAGAACGCCACCCGCAGCGTCTTCAGCGTCGCGCGGCGGTGGCGGTCCGAGACGCGCGCGACGGTCGCCGACTGGGCGTCCGCGCGGTGGAAGGCCGTGAGGATCGGCAGGGCGCGCACGAGTTCGAGCAGCAGGCCCGACATGCGGTGCACGGCGTCGGTCGCACCGGCCACGCGGTCGGCGGTGAACTTGCCGACCAGCACGGCGAAGAGTGGCAGCAGCGGAACCGTCGCGACGACGATCACCGCCGACGGCCAGTCCGTCCACAGGATCGCCGCGCCCGCCGCGAGCGGTACGACGAAGGCCGTGACCAGCGCCGGGAGGTATTCGCGGAAGTACGCGTCGAGTGCGTCGAGGCCGCGGGTCACCAGTTCGGTGAGCGAGCCGTCGCCGCGGCGGGCCAGCCATTCCGGGCCCAGCCGCAGGGCGTGCGAGACGACCTTCGCGCGCAGGTCCTGCTGCGCGGTGGCCGCGGCGCGCGCGGAGACCACCCGCACCGCCCAGCCGACCAGCGCCCGCCCCGCGACCAGCGCGAACAGGGCAGCCAGCTGAGCGGTGCGGCCCCCGGTCCCTGCGGAGACCAGCGCGGCCAGCACGTCGGCGAGCAGAAACGCCTGGGCCACCAGGAAAGCGGCGTTGACGAACGACAGCGCCGCCACGAAGAGCAGCGCCCGGCGCGCGGCCGGCCCGAGAGCCGAGAGCGCGCCGAGCGGCCCCTTGCCCGGCCGCACCTGGTCCACTGTGGACCTAGGGGCGGGAAGGGTGGTGCGGCCGGGAAGTGTGGTCACGGTGCGTGCACCGCCGGGATGTGCTGCACGCCGATGCGCTTGCGGAAGACCCAGTAGGTCCAGCCTTGGTAAACGAGCACGGCCGGCGCACCGAACGCGGCGACCCACGTGATCACCTTCAGCGCGTACGGGCTCGCGGCGGCCTGCGCGATCGTCAGCGAGTTCGCCGGATCCCCGGTGGAGGGCAGCACGTTGGGGTACAGCGCCCCGAACATCGTCACCACGGCCGCCAAGATCACCACGCCCAGCGCGGCGAACGCCTGCCCATCGCGGTCGGCGCGCAGCCGCAGCCACGCCACGATCGCGGCCAGCACGCTGACGCCCAGCGCGAACCACGTCCACACCTGCCCCGCGCGCAGCTGCACCACCACGAGGAACGCGATCATCGGCAGCAACGCCACCGGCAGCAGCCGAAGCGCCAGCACCCGAGCCCGCTCACGCAGCTCGCCGGACGTCTTCAGCGACAGGAACGCCGCGCCGTGCACCAGCGAAAACCCGACCACGGCGAGCGCGCCCAGCAGCGTGTCCCACCGCACGGCCTCGAACGGCGTGCCGACGCGGTTGCCTTCGGCGTCGAGAGGCAGGCCGAGCACGGTGGTCGCGAGCAGCAGCCCGACGCCCAGCGGCGGGATCCACGAGCCGACCATGATCACGCGGTCCCACGTGCGCCGCCAGCGTTCGGAGTCGACCTTGCCGCGGTACTCGAACGCCACCCCGCGCCCGATCAGCGCCAGCAGCACGAGCAGCAACGGCAGGTAGGCGCCGGAAAACAGCGTCGCGTACCAGCTCGGGAACGCCGCGAACGTGGCGCCGGCCGCGACGATCAGCCACACCTCGTTGCCGTCCCACACCGGCCCGATCGTGTTCACCAGCACGCGCCGCTCGGTGTTGTCGCGCCCGAGCACGGGCAGCAGCATCCCGACGCCGAAGTCGAAACCCTCGAGGAACAGGTACCCGAGCCAGAACAGCGCGATGATCCCGAACCACACCAGCTGCAGCGTCGTCATCGCAACCCTCCACAGCGCTGATCCACACCACGACCCTGAGTTATCCACAACCCATCCAGTTGTCCACAGATTGCCTGTGGGTAACTCTCGCGGGTGATCAGCCGACCACGCTGGGTTCGACCCAACATCTCAGTACGCGAACGAGAGGGTGTCGTCATCCGAACCCGGCTCCTCACCGTGGGCAGGCGGCGGCAGGACCCCTTCGATCCCGCCGCGGATGTACTTGCGCATCAGGAACAGCTCCACCACACCCAGCCCCAGGTAGAGCACCGTGAGCGAGATCAGCGACGTCCACACCTCGCCCACCGACAGCTTCGACACCGCCTCGGCCGTGAACATCCACATGCCGTCGACCCCGGTCGGGTTGGGCGCGACCACGAACGGCTGACGCCCCATCTCCGTGAAGATCCAGCCGGCGCTGTTGCCGATGAACGGCGTCGCGATGCCCGCCACCAGCAGCAACGGGAACCAGCGCTTGCCCGGAAGCCGGCCGCGGCGGGTGAGCCACAGCGCCAGCAGGCCGATCCCGGCCCCGATCGCGCCGAACCCGATCATGGCGCGGAAACCCCAGTAGGTCACCGGCAGGTTGGGCACGTAGTCGATCGGCTTGCCCGCGAGCGGGCCCAGGTCCGGGTCGTTCGGGTAGTTGGTGCCGTACTTGGCCTGGTACTGGCCGATCAGGTTCTCCACGCCCGGCACTTCGGTGGAGAAGTCGTTGTGCGCGAGGAACGACAACAGCGCCGGCACGGTGAACGTCTTCACGTCCTCACAGTTGGCCCCCGCGACGTCGCCGATCGCCAGGATCGAGAAGCTCGCCGGCTTTTCCGTGTGGCACAACGCTTCGGCCGAGGCCATCTTCATCGGCTGCTGCTGGAACATCAGCTTGCCCTGCGTGTCACCCGTGATGGCCAGCACCGCGAACGCCACGATCCCGACCCAGCCACCGAGTCGCAGCGACGCGCGCCAGACGTCCCGGTGCACGCCGGCTTCCGACTCCGGGGCCGACCGCCGCCGCCACAGGTGCCACCCGGCCACGCCGACCAGGAACGCCGCCGACACCGAGAACGCGCCGGCCAGCGTGTGCGGGATCGCCGCCAGCGCCGTGTTGTTGCCCAGCACCGCGAAGATCGAGTTCATCGTCGGCTTGCCGTTCACGAACTCCACACCCACCGGGTGCTGCATCCACGAGTTCGCGGACAGGATGAAGTAGGCCGAGGCCATCGACGCCAGCGCGAAGGCCCAGGCACACGCCAGGTGCACACGCTTCGGGAGCCGGTCCCAGCCGAAGATCCACAGGCCGAGGAAGGTCGACTCCACGAAGAACGCGACGAGCCCCTCCATCGCCAGCGGCGCGCCGAACACGTCGCCGACGAAGCGGGAGTAGGCGCTCCAGGTCATCCCGAACTGGAACTCCTGGACGATCCCGGTCACCACCCCCATGGCGAAGTTGACCAGGAGGAGCTTCCCCCAGAACTTGGTCATCTTGAAGTAGCGCTCGTTGCCGGTCCGCACCCAGGCGGTCTGCATCCCGGCGACGAGCACCGAAAGTCCGATGGTCAGCGGGACCATCAGGAAGTGGTACACGGTGGTGATGCCGAACTGCCACCGCGCGAGCTCAAGGACATCCACGTCTTCGAGCTAACTCCGCGCCCGCGCGGCCAACCAGTTCAACACGTCCCGAATACCGAGGGACCTACGTCCTGAATCCGGGAAACCCGCACGTCAGGGCCATCGAGCACAACAGTCCACTGTGTACCCGAAAGCAGTACCCGACAGTAGTACCCGGCAGCAGCAACCGACCACAGGACTCGACAGCGCTACCCGACGGCACTACCCGACAGCGGCACGACGGCCTACCGCGTCTGCTCCACCAGCCACGACAGGTACCGCGGGCTCCCGCCCACGATCGGCGTCACGATGATCTCCGGCAGGTCGAAGCCGTGGCGCACGTTGAGGAACTCCTCGAGCGCGCCCGCGCGGTCGGTGGCCGTCTTGCACTCCACGCGCCACTCGTTGTCCACGCGCACCTCGTCGTCCCACCGGTACACGCTGGTGATCGGCCCCACAATCTGGGCGCAGGCGGCGAGCCGCGCCTCGACGGCGCTCGTGGCGATGTTCCGAGCGGTCGCTTCTTTGTCGACAGTGGTGGTCACGACCACGTGGTCAGCAGGCATGACCCGAACCGTACCGCAACCGGAAAACAAAATTCGGTGCACCGAAAAAAATAATCAGGACACCCGGCGGAACCTATTCAACCGACCGCACGGGGCAATTCGCAAAACCCATCAACTTGCGCCTTTCTGAACAGCTCCTTTATCGTTGAAGTGAAAGGGGTGGCCACCAGCTCATGTCTCCCGCACTCATCGCTCTCATCAGCGCGTTCGGCCTGGTCCTGGCAGTGGAACTGCCCGACAAGACCTTGGTCGCCACGCTGGTGCTCACCACGCGTTTCCGCGCGTTGCCGGTATTCGCCGGGGTGTGTGCGGCATTCGCCATCCAGTGTGTTATAGCCGTGGCGTTCGGCAGCGTGCTCACGCTTCTTCCGGAAACCGTGGTTTCCCTCCTCGTGGCCGCGATGTTCGGTATCGGTGTCTTCATGCTCCTGCGTGAGGGATTCAGCGAAGCGGACGAAGCGGGCGACAGCGCTTCGCGGTCCGGCGCCACCCCGGTCACCTTCCTGCGCTCCGCGCTGACGTCGTTCGGCGTGCTCTTCGCGGCCGAGTGGGGCGACGCGTCGCAGCTCGCGACGGCGGGCCTGGTCGCGCGACTCGGCAACCCGTTCGCCGTGGGGGTCGGCGCGTTCGTCGCGCTGGTGTCCGTGGCGGGGCTCGCGGTGTTCATCGGCGCCAAGATCCGCAACCGCATCCGGCCGAAGCTGATCCAACGCGTCGCCGGGTTCGTATTCGCCGGATTCGGGGCGTTCGCCCTGCTCCAGCTCGCTTTCTGACGCGGCTGACCACAGAAACTTCACAGCAACACCAGGTAGCCTGCTCGGAACCAGTGGATGAGGGCAAGGTTAATCCGCGCTGACGCGGGGAAGCCTTGCCCTTCGCCATGACCACCGAGGAGTGCCCCCATGTCCAAGGCGTTGCCGGCCGCCGTGTCCCCCGTGCACGGCCGGCTCGCGCTCGCCGGCATGGCGCTCGCGGTGGCCATCGCGGCTGACCTGCACCTGCGGTTGTCAGCGCAGGTCAGCCCGGTGTGGCAGACGCTTTCGGAGTACGTCTACGGCCACCTCGGCGGCCGCTCGGCCGCGCCGCTGTTCAGCGCGATGTGCCTGGCGCTGGCGCTCGGTTCCGTCGCGCTGCTGGCCGGGCTGGTGAAGGCCCGACGCTCGCCGGCGGTCGTGGTGCTGCTCGGCGTGTGGTGCGCGGGCCTCACGATCTGCGCGACCGTGCCCGTGGACCCCGACGGCCAGGCCCGCACGTTCGACGGCCAGCTGCACAACGGCGCCGCGCTCGTCGCGTTCCTCGCCCTGCCGGCCGCCGCGTGGCTGCTCACCCGCCGCGGCGCCGCGCGGTGCCCCTGGGAGCCGCGGCGCACCACCATCCGCGGCCTGGCCATCGCGAGCTTCGCCAGCGTGCTGATCGTGCTCGGCGGCTTCGTCTTCACGCTCATCACCGGGCCCGCGCACCAAGAGGTGACGCTGGGGCTGTTCGAGCGGCTGCTGTTCGCCGTGGACCTGGCGCTTTTGCTCACCATGGTGCGGCCGCTGCTGGCGGCCGCGCGTCGCTGAGCCGTCCAGACGCCGCGCTGGTCAGGCGTCCGGGCCCACCAGGATCGGCTTGACGCCGTGGCCCGTGAGCCACCACGACTCGTACTGCCGATCCGGCCCCACTCGCAGCTCGGCACCACCGTCGAAGACCACCGTGAGCGTGCCTTCCTCCGGCACCGCGATCTCCGTGACGCGCTGGCCGAACAACGCCAGCACCGGCGCCAGCGCCAGGCCACTTCCGGGCTCGAGCTCGTGGCTCACGCCGTCGACGTCACGCAGCACGAACGACGTCTCGAGCACCAGCTCGGCGTCCACGCGCGCCTCGTCGGCCGGGTCCGGCTGGTCGACCAGCGCCAGGCGCACCTGGTAGTCGAACGAGGTCCGGCGCACCTCGCAGCCGACGAGCTCACTCGGAACGTTCACCTGGGCACCTCCGCGACGTCTCCTCGGCAAGCCGTCCGTATCGCTCCACGAGACCATATTCCAGCACGCCACGCCGCACTACGCGTCGGTTCGGAGCACCTCGGTGAGCTTCGCGGCCGCGGCGACGATCAGCGGCCCGACCGTGGCGACGTCGAGCGGCTCCAGCGACACCACCCCGACGCTGGCCCGCAGCCCCGGCACCCCGCGCACCGGCGCGGCCACACCCGAAGCGCCGGCCTCCAGCTCACCCGTGGACGCGACCCAGCCGTCGCCGCCGGGCCGCAGCGCCATCGCCCGGCCCGCCGCGCCCGCGCTGAGCGGGTGACGCGTGCCCACCCGGTAGGCGACGTGGTAGTTGGTCCACGACGGCTCCACCACCGCCACGGCCTGCGCCTGATCGCCCTGCGCCACCGTGAGGTGCGCGGTGGCGCCGGCCTTCTCCGCCAGCTCGCGCAGCACCGGCCGCGCGGCCTCGCGCAGCTGGGGCAGCACCTGGCCGGCCAGCCGCAGCAGACCGACGCCGAGGCGCACCTTCGTGCCGTCCCGCCAGATCAGGCCGCGTTCCGAAAGCGGCACCAGCAGCCGGTAGACGGCCGCGCGGCTCGCGCCGATCGTCACGGCCAGCTCGGAGATGGTCGCCGCCTCCTCACCCGCGTCGGCCACCGCCTGCAGCAGCGCCAGGCCGCGGTCGAGGGTCAGCGACCCCTCCCTGCTCACAGCAGCTCGAGCTCACCCAGGTCGGCCACCGGCTCGGCGAACGAGGCCGCCGCGTACGACGCGAAGAGCTCCCGCACCGCCTTCGCGGCCGGCTCCGACAGGCCGCGGGCCTCGTCGGCCAGCGCCTTGCCGTCGGTGGATTCCAGCGCCTCGCGCACGTCGCCGCCCGAGAGGCAGCGACCCGACGCGACGATCAGGTTGAGGAAGCCGTGGTGCGTGATGCCGGTGCCCGGGTCGGTGTGGCGCACCGCGCGGTGGAGGCTGTTGGTGGCCTTGAACGACGCGCCGGGCGCGCCGCTGACCACCGACATGAAGTCGGCCACCTCGTCGACGCTGGGGAAGTTCTCCCCCGCCGGCCCGCCGCAGCGGATCTTCGGCCAGCTGCCGTGCTCGATCACCTTGCGCACGCCGTCGAGCCAGCCGACGCCGCGGCGCGGCTCGACCACGCGGATCACGTCCTCGGGCACGAACTCCGACACGCGCTCGAGCCAGACCTCGTCGACGTCCGACGGCGCGGGCATCTCGACCATCCGCAGCGACAGCAGCTCGCTGCGCGACTCGACGATCGAAATCGCCTTCGGCACACCGCCGAGTCCGGTGTCGATGATCAAGGAAAGGGGCAGTGGCTCCTTCGGCTTGATCTTGATCAACTCGGTGATCAGCTCCGGCAGCCGGGACGCCTGGCAGAGGAAAACGCCCAGTACACCGGCGTGTTCACCCGCCCGCGACTCGTAGTGCGCGCGCAGAGCTTCGGGCATGGCCGCGTCCGAGGGCGGAAACAGCGCCGAGTCGTCGACGAGCCGCGCGAACAGGGGAGGAATTCCACGGGGGCCGGGGGGCGTGAGTTCCACAGCGCTTGACACGAATGACACGCTAGTAGCGTACGACAACAGGACAAAATCGTTCGTTCTGCGGACACCTTCGCGGACACTTCTGGAGGCGCCACCCATGCCCTTCTACCGGCAAGTAGGCGAGGTCCCCCACAAGCGGCACACGGCCTTCCGCAAGCCCGGCGGCGGCCTCTACGCCGAAGAGCTGATGGGCGTCGAGGGCTTCTCCGCCGACTCGGCGCTGCTGTACCACAGCGGTATGCCCACGGCGATCGTCGACGCGGTGGCCGTGGCCGAGGACCGCGGCGCGCTCACGCCCAACCACCCGCTGAAGCCGCGGCACTTCAAGACGCCGGAGCTGAAGTTCGGCGGCTCGGCCGACGCCGTCACGGACCGGCGGCGCCTCTTCGGCAACGCCGACGTGACGATCGGCTTCGTCGTCGCCACCGCCCCGTCGCCCCTGTACCGCAACGCCGCGGGCGACGAGCTCTTCTACGTGCAGGGCGGCACGGCTTCGTTCGAGACCATCTACGGGGTCCTGGAGGCCGCGGACGGCGACTACGTGGTGATCCCGACGTCGTGCACCTACCGCGTGGTGCCCCACGGCGAGGTGCGGCTGTACGTGCTCGAGGCGCGCGGCCACATCGGCCCGCCGAAGCGCTACCTGTCCGCGAAAGGCCAGTTCCTGGAGCACTCGCCGTATTGCGAGCGGGACCTTCGCGGGCCGTCGGCGCCGTTGGTGGTGGACGGCTCGGATGTGGACGTGCTGGTCCGCCATCGCGCCGGCCTCACGCGCTACACGTACGCGACCCACCCGTTCGACGTCGTCGGCTGGGACGGCTGCCTCTACCCGTGGGCCTTCAACATCGACGACTTCGAGCCCATCACCGGCCGCGTGCACCAGCCGCCGCCGGTGCACCAGACGTTCGAGGGGCCGAACTTCGTGGTGTGCTCCTTCTGCCCGCGCAAGGTCGACTACCACGAGGACTCGATCCCCGTGCCGTACAACCACGCCAACGTCGACTCCGACGAGCTCATGTTCTACGTCCGCGGCAACTACGAAGCCCGCCGCGGCTCGGGCATCGGCATCGGCTCCCTGTCGCTGCACCCGTCGGGCTTCACGCACGGCCCGCAGCCGGGCGCCGCGGAGGCGTCGATCGGGGCGGAGTTCTTCGACGAGACGGCGGTGATGGTGGATACGTTCGCGCCGCTGGAGTTGGGGGAGGCGGCGTCGGCTACGGAGGATGAGAGTTACGCGTGGTCGTGGTCGGGCCGAGGTCCCGGGGCGTGAAGGCGGATGCGGCCGGTCCAGAGGTGACCGGGTAGGCCGGCTCGCCGGCCCGTGATCCAGAGCTTTCTCGTGGCGGTGATGTCAAGGGCGGCCAGGGAGTTCACCGCGGGGATCCGGAACGCGGCCTGGGTGCCGTCCGGGTGGATCAGGTGCCCGTCGACGGTCAAGCGGCGGTCGGCGTAGGTGATCGTGGGCTCGCTCGCCAGGGCGAACTCGGTCCACTCGACGACGGGTAACCGCAGCCGTGCGAGGCGCCGGATCGCTCTCAGCGCGAAAAGCACGGCGACGGCGATCAGGAGCCCCACGATGGTGCCCAACAGCGAGCGGTCTCCCGCCGGCAGGCTCAGGCGCGCCCACGTGAGCAGCGCGATGAGGCCGACGAGCCAGGCGAGGGTGAACCACGTTCGCCGCCTGCGCAACGTGATGATCGGCCGGAGGTCGGGCGCGGTCGCTTCCGCGGCCAAGGGAAGCGGGTGGCGCAGGGGCAGATCGCGGATCCAGGCCGGGCGGAATCCCACGCCGGGCAGCACGACGACCGCCCGGTCGCCGATCCGGGCCAGCCAGAGGTGCCGGCTTTGCGTGAGCAGGCCGGTCGCGTAGCGGCGCAGCCGGAAGTGCACCCAGCGGCCGTCGGCGAGCCGGACCGCGAACCGCCGCCCCCGGGTGGTCTGCTCGGTGGTTTTCTCGGTGGCGTCGACTGTTTCGAGCGGCTTGGTGAACAGCCTCGTCAGCAGCCGGTTGTGCGCGATCCGCCGGCCGCTGAGCAGGAAGGCCGTGCCGAGGGCGTAACCGAGCAGCACGACGACGGCGAAGTCGACCCTGCCGTCCGCGAACACGAGCGCGATCGCGGCCACCGCGACCACGACGGCGGTCGTCAGGCGCCACACGGCTTTGCGTCGGGCTCGGACGAGGCGCTCACCGAGGAACGGCAGCTGCGCGGCCGGCGTGGTGGGATCGGGCAACCAGCCGGTCACGGTGTTCCTCCCTTCACTTCGACCACCTTCAGGCGAGCTTCGCCGGAGGCGGGGTAGCCGGGCACGCCGACGCGCACCCGCCCGGGCTTGGCGGGGCCGAACGTCCACAACGTCTGGGACGCCTGCACGTTGAGCGCGAGCGAAGGCTGGGCTCTAGGCAGGCGGATGTGGATGGTCCGGCCGTCGGGCAGCTGCGCCAGGCTCTTGGCGACGGTGAGCTCGGTCCAGGTGTCGGCGCGGTAGGACGTCGAGATCCGGACCGCGTTGACGGCGAAGTAGATCGCGCAGAGGACACCGATCACCGCGCAGACGGTGGCCACGAGGAGGAGCAGCAGCTGGACGACGGCGTCGGGCCCGCCGGCGTTCCGGTGCGCGAAGATCCACTGAATGCTCCAGCCCGCGAGCACAGCGAGGACCGCGTAGACCGCGACGACCAGCCAGCTGCTTCGGACCGCGCCCCGCCGGACCGTGGCGAGCACGGGATCGAGTCGCGGCGGGACGAACTCTCGCGGCACGACCGGGAGCTCCCGGCCACCGGCCATGGGCTCGTCGCGGACGGTTCCCTGGCGCAGCGCGGCGGTTCCGGGCACGGCGACGAGCGCTTGGTCGCCGCTGCGGACGAGCCACAGCCGTCGCTCGCCGGCGAGCTGCACCCGGGTTCCGGCCAGCAGCCGGACGTGGAGCCAGCGGCCGTCGGGCAACCGCGCGGCGACCGTCCTGCGGCGGGTGACGAGTCCGTCGGGCGGGATGGTCACCTGCTCGTAGGCGAGGTCGGGGTGCCATTGCCACTTCGCGGCCCAGACGAGTGCCTTGATCGCGCCCCAGCCGAGCTGGCCCGCGACGACGGCGCCGAAGTAGATCGTCAGCACCGCCGCGGCCGGGCCGACGTCGAGCCAGAAGCAGATGATTCCCAAGGCCACCAGCAGGGCGCCGAGCAGGGTGAACAGCAGGCGGGTGCGCGCGTTGCGCAAGAGCTTCCCGGATTGCAGGTGCGAGGCCGGGGTTTTCGGGTCGGGTTCCCAGACGCTGGTCATGTTCTCCCCAGGTGGCGGTACTGATCATCGGGTATTCGCCACTCGTGCGGGGTGCGTTACGAGTCGGGTCTTCCCAATCCGGCCGGACTCAGGTTAGGCTCACCTAAGTAGGAGGTGACCCGTGACCGAGGCCCCGACATCCGTCCGCCGTCCGCCGGCACCGAACCCCGCCGAGCGGGCCAAGACGATCGCGACGCGCAACGGACCGGCGACGATCATGCCGACCGTCGAGCGCGCCGATTGCGAGGCCGAGCGGGTGGTGCCCGTGCTTCACCACGTGCACCACAGCGGCAGCGTCAGCATCCTTCTGCCCGACGAGCACCCCATGGTGCGCACGTCGCGGCAGACTCAGCGCGGCGAGCTCGCCGTCATGGTCGAGCTCGCCGACCACGCCCCGGTGGAGCTGCGGGAACCCATCCGCGGCCTGCTGTGGATAACCGGGTGGCTCCGGCCGCTCTCGGCGGTCTCGGCGCGAGCGCGCGCCGTGTCGATCGCCGAGCAGCGGCCGGACGAGCGGCTCCTGGACGTCGGCCACGGCCTGACGCTCCTGCGCCTCACCCCGGCCTCCCTCGTCCTCGCCGACGCGGAGGGCACCCACTCCCTGCGGCCGCACATGTTCAGCGCCGCACCGCCCGACCCGTTCCACAACTACGAGGCCGAGTGGCTGCGCCACCTCGAAAGCGACCACTCGGACGTCGTCGAGCAGCTCGCGCAGCACCTCCCGCCGGGCCTGCAGCGCGGCCGCATCCGCCCCCTCGGCCTCGACCGCTACGGCCTGCGCCTCCGCGTCGAATCCGACACCGGCGACCACGACGTGCGGCTGGCGTTCTCCCAGTCGATCGACACGCCGCCGAAGCTGGCTGCGGAGCTTCGACGGTTGGTCGGGTGTCCGTTTCTGCGGCAGCAGGATCGCTCGGGCTGAGGGTTTGCCCTCGCGTTGGGCTTGCGTTGGGCCTGCGTTGGGCCTGTCTTGGGCCGGCCTCGGGATGGTTCGTCGGCCGTCCCTGGGCGGGGCCATGTCGGGTTGTCCCCAGGTGGGCAACTCGGCCTCATCCCCATGGGGACAGCCCGGCACCTGTCCCCATGGGGATGAGGTGTGGCTGGGGATAACTCATCGGCACGTGGTGGTGGGTTCGTGGGCGTTGGATCGGACATCGCCTGGCTCGGCTCGGCTCGGCTTGGTCTGGCCTGGCTTGGCCAACCGATCGCGTCGAGCCGACAGCTGCATGTCCGAAAGTGGGTTCGACCCAAACAGCTGTCCCCAGGCGGCTGCACTGCACTGCCGAAGCCAGACTCGACCTAACCAGTCGGGGTCGGAACGGCGGATGCCAATGGGTTCGACCCAAGGACCTTGTCCCAGGAGCAGGCTTGCGCCGCCGAAGCTGGGCCCGACCTAGCCAACGTCGGCAGGAGCTACCGACAGCGCGGGCTCGACCCAAGCAGCTGTCCACAGGCGGAAACACCGGCCACCGAACATGGCCGACCCGGCGCGAGCGGCGACCGAAGCAAGGCCGCGACGAACCGGAAAGCCGCTGCGCGGCGAGGTACGACACGGCGACGGGGTGGCTGGGTGGCTGGGTGGCTGGGTGGCTCGGCACCGGGCAACGGTGCAGAACGGCGCCGGTGCGGCGCGGGGTGCCGCCGGCGACGGCAGGACGGCGCGGCGGCGCGCCGAAGCAATCACCCGATGCCGGGCTCGACTTAGCCGCCGATCGCCCGAGCGCTGACCCGAGGTCGTGAACCTGGGTCCGACCCAGCCACCTATCCGCCGAGCCCACGCCCGAAGTTGTGAAGCTGGGCTCGACCCAGCATTTGTCCGCCGCCCACGCGCGAGTTCGTGAAACTGCGTTCAACCCAGCCACCTGTCGCCCGAGCGTTGAGCTGAGCGTCCCGAAGCTGGGTCCGAGCCAGCCACTTATCCCCCGGAGCACACGCCCGAGGCTGAGAAACTGGGCCCGGCCCAGAGCCACCTACCCCCGAGCGCAGGCCCGAGGTTGTGGAGCTGGGTCCGACCTAGCCGCCTGTCCCCCGAGCACACGCCCGAGGTCCCGAGGTTGGGTCGGACCCAGCCACTCAGGTCGTAACGCGAGGACAAGACGCGCACAAGCTGGGTTCGACCCAGCCAGTTGTCCACAGCGCCCGGAAGACCCACCGCACGAAGCAAGATCCACTCCACTCATGACCAAGGCCGGCCCCACCCCAGCGAACGGTGGCAACCGGCCCAAGTCACCCGAAGCGAGCCGCGCGGGCTCAGTCCTCCGCGAGTTCCGGCGGGAAGCCGCCCGTGGCGAGCGGGCCCCAGCGGTCGATGGTGATGCGGATGAGGCTCTTGCCCTGTTTGCGCATCGCGTCGCGGTACTCGTCCCAGTTGGGGTGCTCGCCGGAGATGGCGCGGAAGTAGTCCACCAGGGGTTCGACCGAGTCGGGGAGGTCGATGACCTCGGCGGTGCCGTCGACCTGGACCCAGGGGCCGTTCCACTCGTCGGACAGGACGCAGACGGACACGGCCGGCGAGCGGCGCAGGTTGGTGACCTTCGCGCGCTGTGGGTAAGTCGCGATCACGAGCCGGCCCTCGGCGTCGACGCCGCAGGTGTTCGGGGAGAGCTGGGGGCGGCCGTCGGCGCGGGTGGTGACGAGGATCGCGCGGTGGCGGGGCTTGAGGAACTCGACCAGAGCTTCGCGGTCGACCTTCGTGTTGGTGGCGATAGTCCGAGGCATACCCCGAAGGTAGCGTGCGCTCATGAGCACGACAGAGCGATCGGGCATCAGGTCCTGGCTACTGCCCCTTCCGCCCGATTCGCCCGCCCCGATCGTGGACGAGAAGGAGCGCCGCGCGATCAAGTTCGAGCTGGTGCTCGTCTTCAGCATCACGCTCGGCCTCTCCGGCGCGCGCAGCCTGCTGTCCCTTGTGGACTCGCTGCTGCGTCCGGTCCCGCTCGCTCAACAGCAGGTGCAGCTCAACGTGCCGCAGGCCGCCGCCAGCCTGCTCGACCTGCTGCAGCAGCTGCTCAACGCCCTGCAGCTCGTGGGCTGGGGCGTGCTCGGCCTGTACCTGCTGTGGCGCGCCGGCCTCAAGATCCGCGACATCGGCCTCGACCGCCGCTCCCCCGGGTCCGACGCGCTGATCACCCTCGGCCTCGCCGCCGTGATCGGGATTCCCGGGCTGGGCCTGTACTTCCTCTCCTACCACCTCGGCTTCAGCCTCGCGGTGCAACCGTCCACATTGGGCGACACGTGGTGGCGCCCGATCGCGCTCACGCTCTCGGCGTTCGGCAACGCGTTCGCCGAAGAAGTGCTCGTGATCGGTTACCTGCTCACGCGGCTGCGCCAGCTCGGCGTACGCGAGAACAATTCCCTCGTGGGCGCCGCGGTGCTGCGCGGGTCGTACCACCTGTACCAGGGGTTTGGCGGGTTCGTCGGCAACTTCGTGATGGGCCTGGTGTTCGGCCGCGTGTGGCAGCGCACCAACCGGCTGTGGCCGCTGGTGGCCGCGCACACCCTTTTCGACGTGGTGTCTTTCGTCGGTTATTCGCTCCTGAAAGGCCACGTTTCCTGGCTCCCCTGACGTGCGCTCATTAGGCTCGACCTCGTGAACGACGTGACGGCGCCCCCCAGGGTGGACAGCGAAGTCGGACCCCTTCGTGCGGTTCTCCTGCACCGGCCGGGAAACGAGCTCAAAAGGCTCACGCCCCGCAACAACGACCAGCTCCTCTTCGACTCCATCCCGTGGGTGGACCGGGCCCAGCAGGAGCACGACGCGTTCGCGGAAGTGCTCCGCGGCCGCGGCGTCGAAGTGCTGCTGCTGGCCGACACGCTGCGCACGGCATTGGAGGACCAGCGTGCACACACGGCGGGCGTCCACGCGGCTGTGGATGAACTGCGCCTGGGCGCCGACCTGGCCGATTCGCTGCGTTCACACCTGAGCGGGGTCGACGCCGACACGCTCGCCGAGGTGCTGATGGCGGGCATGACGTTCGAGGAACTGCCGTCGTCCGAAGGCTCTTCGCTCGTGCGGATGATGCGTGACCCGCATGAGTTCGCCGTCGACCCGCTGCCGAACCTGCTGTTCACGCGCGACTCGTCGGCGTGGATCGGCGACCGCGTGGCGATCTCGTCGCTCACCATGCCGGCGCGACGGCGCGAAACGGCCGTGCTCGACCTCGTGTACGCCTACCACCCGCGCTTCCGCCACGCCGCGCGTGCGTACGGCGCCCACTCCGCGCCCGTCGAGGGCGGCGACGTGATGCTGCTGGCCCCGGGCGTGGTGGCGATCGGCGTCGGCGAGCGCACGACGCCGGCGGGCGCGGAGTCGCTGGCCCGCTCGGTGTTCGCCGACGGCCTCGCGCACACCGTGCTGGCGGTGCCGATCGAGCAGTCGCGCGCGACGATGCACCTGGACACCGTGTGCACGATGGTCGCGGCCGACGCCGTCGTGATGTACCCGCTCGCGCGTGATTCGCTCACCGCGTTCACCGTGCGGCCGACCGGCGACGGCGGGGTGAAGGTCGCCGGCCCGGCGCCGTTCCTGAGCGCCGCGGCCGAGGCGATGGGCATCGACCGGCTGCGCGTGATCGACACCGGCTTGGACCCGGTGACCGCCGAACGCGAGCAGTGGGACGACGGCAACAACACCCTCGCGCTGGCGCCCGGCGTGGTCGTGGGTTACGAGCGCAACTTCGAGACCAACGCCCGCCTGGCCGACGCGGGAATCGAGGTGCTGGCCATCGCGGGATCCGAGCTGGGCTCAGGTCGCGGCGGCCCGCGGTGCATGTCCTGCCCGATCGTGCGCGACACGATATAGAGCCAAGTTAGCCTTCCCTAAATGAGCGAAATTTATTAAGGGAAGGCTAACCGAAATAAGGGAAGATTTCTTTAGGAATGGTAACCCTAATAGGGTGGAGATCACCAGCTCAAAGTGGAAATTAATGGCGAGTTGTCGTACCGTCATCTGCATGGCCCTCACGAAGAAAGAACCGCGCTCGAAGTTCTACGAACTGCTGCAGGCGCAGATCCACAACGAGTTCAACGCGTCCCAGCAGTACATCGCGCTGGCGGTCTGGTTCGACAACGAGGACCTGCCGCAGCTCGCGAAGCACTTCTACAAGCAGTCGGTGGAAGAGCGCAACCACGCGATGGCGCTCGTGCAGTACATGCTCGACCGCGACCACCACGTGGAGGTGCCGGGCGTTTCCGACGTCCGCAACGACTTCTCCGCCCCGCTTGAGCTGCTGCAGCTCGCGCTGGAGCAGGAGAAGGAGGTCGCCGCCGACATCTCCGCGCTGGCGAAGGCCGCGCGGGCCGAAGAGGACTACATCAGCGAGCAGTTCACGCAGTGGTTCCTCAAGGAGCAGGTCGAGGAGATCTCCCAGATGTCCACGCTCGTCACCGTCGCGCGCCGCGCGGGTGACAACGTGTACGAGATCGAGAAGTTCCTCCACCGCGAGTCCGTCGGCACCTCCGCCGCCGACGCCGGCATGCCCCCCGTCGCGGGCGGCGCCCTGTAAGGCGACTGATCGGCCGGCGCCGGTGAGTTCGGTGCCGGATCGGTAGGTGCTGGGTCAGGTGGTGCTGTCACCAGACAAGCCATCGCGAAGCCCGGGTTGTCCACATGTGGATGACCCGGGCTTCGTCGTTTTCGGAGTCAGCTTGGCGGCGCCCGGTGCCGCTGGGGATCGCGGCCACGACGAGACCGAGCCGGCGCCGGTTGAGCGCGGCCGGATTTCCGGTGACGAGGTCGGTGTCGACGAGGTAGCCGTAGAGGGCTTTCACGGTGGCGAGCACCCGGTCGCGGGTGCACTGGGGATCGCGCGTCTCGTGCAGCCTCGTTGGGTCCGACCTACCTTGTTGTCCCCAGCGCGCAGTTCCCTGGGTCGGACCCAACCAGCTGTCCACAGGGCCCAGCCGAAAAGCGAGGAACCCGGGCTCTCCCCCTGTGGATAGCCCGGGTCCCTCGGGTGCGCGCCGCGGTCAGGCGGCGCAGGTCTGGTTCACGGTGCGGACGTCCAGAGCCGAGACGGAGCCGTCGTCAGCGAGGGTGAAGTGGTAGGCGCCCTCGTCGCCGGTGGGGGCGACCAGTTCGTCGGACGCCTGCGAGGTGCCGGGGTACGCGGCGGTGACGTCTTCCGCGGCCGAGCCCTCGCCGACACCCTCCGGGGTGTGTGCGGCGCCGTCCGGCTTGACGACGACCACGCCGCCGTCCGGGGACACCACGGCGGTCGCGGCGGCGGGAACACCGTCGCCGGCCACGTCGTAGTACGTGCAGCCCGCGGATTCCTTCACCTGCGTCAGCGTGAGGCCCTGCTCGGTCATCTGCTGTTCGGTCATCCCGAGCTTCAGGGCGCCGAGTCCGTCCGCTGTGAGCAGCGAACCCTTCGTGACCTTCGTCGGCGCGTCGCCGCGGGTCGACGGGGGCGGAGTGTGGTGCTTCGGCGGGGCCGAGGTGTGCGTCTGCTTCGGCGGCGGCGCGACGGGCGGCGCCTCAGCCGCGGGCGGCTCCGCCGAGGTCGGCGGCGCGGCCGGTGGTGCGGCGGACACGTTCGGCACCGTCAGCCGGGACGCCGTGAGGTCGGCCATGCCCGTGGTGCTCTGGAACTTGAACACCACCAGCCCACCCGACACGAGCGCCAGCGCGCACACCGCGCCGGACGCCGACATCATCACCTTCCGGCGCTGCCGGCGACGTCGCGCGCCCGCCATGATCGACGTCGCGGCGTTGGCCGGTGGCGCGACGCCCAGGCGGTCGTCGGAAAAGAGCGCGCGCAGCCGCTGTTCGAGCTCGTCTTCGGAGACGTTCAACCCGCTTCGCTCCCTTCGTGCTTCAGCTTCGTCCGCAACGAAGCGATGGCCTTGCTGGCCTGGCTCTTCACCGTCCCCTGGCTGACCCCGAGCGATTCCGCGATCTCGGCCTCGGACAGTCCTTCGTAGTAACGCAGAACCACCACCGCGCGTTGCCTCGGCGGCAGATTTCGCAGCGCCTGCCACAGCGGCTCGTGCTCGAACGGGTCGTTCGGCGCGCACGGGCTCGTGTCCGGCAGGTCCGCGACGAGGTTCTCCCGACGCGTGCGTCTCCACCGGCTCACGTGCGCGTTGGCCATCGACCGCCGCACGTACGCGAGCGGGTCGCCTGTCTTCTGCTGCACGTACGACCAGCGCGAGCCGATCTTCTCGAGCACGGTCTGGACCAGGTCGGCGGCGTCGTGCGGGTTTCCGGTGAGCGCGTGGCCGTAGCGCAGCAGGCCGGACAGGCTGGCCGCGACGAAGTCCTCGAACTCGACGAACCCCCGGGGCTCGGCGACCACGCGCTCGCCCGCGACGAACGTGGGCTCTCCCCCCGAGATGACCGGTGCCGCTGCCGTCACCAAATCGCCCCCTCCCCGGATGAGATCGCCGCGCACCGCGTCCTCGTCATCCCCCACACGCATGGCTGCCCCCGCAGGTTGTCCAGCTCTAGCGACTACTTTCCGTGAACTTCACGCAGTTCCACGCACCGAGAGTGACTCGGGCAGCTTCAACCAGCCGTCCGCGTCGGGTGGGAAATCGTTTACCGAGACCACAGCGTTTCGCGAAATCGGCCCGTAGATGTGCGGGAACAGAATCCCGTCGGGATGCGGCGGCGCGCCGGCCTCCCACACCACCCGCGACTCGACGCGCGTCGGATCGATCTCCAGCAACAGGAGGTCGGTGCGGCCGCGGTAGAGCGCGTTCGCGGGCACGCTGACCGTGCCTGGGTCGGAGCAGTGGACGAACCCGATCTCGCCGAGCGACGGCGCACTGTACTCGCCGTCTTCGGGGACGGCGGCCCACTCGTCGCGGGTGCAGATGTGCAGGATCACCCCCGTGATCGTGCCACCGCGGGGTGCGTCGAGATACGGATTTGCCCGGTGAGCGGGTGTGACTTAGACCTGCTACGTCCTGGGCCGGCTGTGGGACGGGGCGCCAGGCGGGCTGGCGGGGTCAACGCTGCGCCAGCGCAGCGACCACCCACGCGGCTCGGTTTGCGAGACGGGCAAGTCACCGGGTCGGTGCGGACAAGTGGATATCTCGATCAGCAAGCCGGCCCGGTCGGTCGCACGGCTCGGCCAGGCCAGATCGGTAGTCCGTTGGCCACACCATTCGGTAGCGAGGCTCCGCCAGCCCACCCAGTCGGTCACTCGCGTGGCTCGGCCGCGCAACCCGATGACTCACGTGACTCGGCTAGGCCGGCGTTCCGGTCGAGCCGTCACTGGGTCTGTGCAGAAGGTGGCCGTTCGAGTCGCCGAACAGCCCGCCGCCCCTGTGGAAGTTCGGCGTCGAACTTCCACAGGGCGTTGGTGTCAGCGGATGGTGAGTTGGCGGCCGATCAGGCCGTCGCGGGCGCGGCGCTCGGTGGCGTTGAGCGGTTCGGCGTCGAGGGACTTCAGGGCTTCCTCGAGGCGGGCGCCGAGCGCGTCCTTGGGTTCGGCCCATTCGCGGGCGTGGGCCTCGGGGTCGAGGTCCCACACCGGGACGAGGAGGCCGTGGGCGCGGAAGGAGCCCGCGTAGCGCGTGCCCTCGCCGAGGCCGAGTGTGCCGGCCGCCGAGAGGCGCGCAAGCGCTTGCAGCAGCAGGTTTTCGGGCTCGGGGCGGACCCAGCGCAGGTGCGCCTTTTCGCCGGCGAGGACCCAGTACGCGCCGGCGCCGAGGCGTTCGGTGGGCATGATCGCGGCGTTCGCGCGCTCGAGGGAGACGGCGACGTCGCCGCTCGCGTCGGCGTCCTCGGGCAGCCACCAGCCGAAGTCGCTGTGGAGCGTGAGCTCGAGTTCGGCGGCCGGGGCGAGCAGGTCCTGCAGGCGGTTGTGCTCGTCCGGGTCGGTGGGGGTCGTCGTGTCCGGCACGGAGAGGACGTCGCCGGGTTTGGCGTCGAGCACCCAGCGCAGCGAGCGGCCGAGGTCGCGGCTGATGTCGGACGAACGCGTCTGCACCTGCAGGCCGAGGTAGCGCTGGCCGTCGGACCGGACGAACGCCGCGGCCGCCATGGGCAGCACGGTGCCGAGGGTGACGTCGCCGCCTTCGGCGAGCGTGAGCTTCGCCGTGGCCGACGGCACGAACTCGCGCAACGCGATCAGCTCCGGCTCCGCGGCCAGACCTTCGAAGGGCTGTCCGACGAAAACGTCGCGCACCTTCGGCTTGCGGTCCGGATTGGGACCCTTCTTCCGCGCGCCTTTACCCACTTCAGCCTCCTCAAAGCTCGACGCCAGACGCTATCGAAGCGGAGGCCGCGAGCTAGAGTCGGCCCGTGTTCGACGCTTCCGATCCCGCTTTTCTCGCCGACCCGTACCCCGCGTTCGCCGCGCTGCGCACCGAGGGCGAGGTGCACCACCACGAAGGCCTCGGCCTGGCGATCACCGTTTCGCACGCCGCCACCGGCGCCGTGCTGCGGCACCGCGGTCTGGGCCGGATCTGGACGGACGCGCAGCCGCTCGAGCGGTTCGCGTCGTTCAACCTGCTGCACCGCAACTCGTTGCTGGAGAACGAACCCCCGGCCCACACCCGCCTGCGACGCGTGATCGCGGGCGAATTCGGGCGCGGCCACGTGCAACGCCTGCGTCCGATGGTCGCGCGGCTCGCGTCGGCCATGGTCGACACCCTCGCCGACAAGATCGCCGCCGACGGCAGCGCCGACCTGCTGGAGCTGCTCGCGCAGCCGTTGCCGGTGGCCGTGATCGCGGAACTGCTGGGCATCCCCGCCGACGACGGGCCGCATCTGGTGGCCTGGAGCAACGCGATCGTGAAGATGTACGAGTTCGGCCTCCCCGCCGAGGCACGCGACGCCGCTGAGCAGGCCGCGGCCGACTTCGTGGCCTACCTGCGCTCCGTGGTGACCGGCGAGCCCGGCGGCATCGTGGCCGACCTGGTGGCCAGCGAGCTCACACCGGACGAGGTCGTGGCCACCGCCGTGCTGCTCCTCATGGCCGGCCACGAGGCGACGGTGAACGTGATCGGCAACGGCATGCTCGCCCTCCTGACGCACCGCACCCAGTGGGAACGACTTGGGTCCGACCCAACTTTGCTCGACTCGGCTGTGGAAGAACTGATCCGCTTCGACGCACCGCTGCAGCTGTTCGAGCGCACGGCGACGGAGGATGTGGAGATCGCCGGGTTCCGCGTGGCGCGCGGCGAGAAGATCGGTGCGCTGCTGGGGGCGGCGGCGCGGGATCCGAAGGTGTTCGAGGCGCCGGATGTGCTGGACATCGGACGGTCGCCGAACGCACATCTCGGGTTCGGGATGGGGATTCACTACTGCGTCGGGGCGCCGCTCGCGCGGGTGGAGATCGCGGCGGCGCTGTCGGCGTTGTCGACGCGGTTGCCGGGGTTGCGGCTGGCTGGCGAGCCGGAGAGGCGGCCGGAGTTTGTGATTCGGGGGTTGCGGACGTTGCCGGTGACGGTTTGATCGGTCGGGCTGGGGTTGGCTGAGCGGCTGCGTCTGGGTTGGACGGATCTGGGGTTGGTCGGCTTCGCTTGATTGAGTGGCACGGGCTGGCTGGCCGGCTTGGCGCGATTGTTGGCGCTCCGTGGCCAGTTGGTGAGCGGGGTTCTTGTGGCCTGACTTGAGTTTCGGTCAGCCAGTTCTGGCTGCGCGCAGCCCGGTCGACAGAAGCGCCTGCCCAACCTGCGAACGGGGACATCGCGGCCTGGCTTGTGGCCTGGTTTGTGGCCTGGTTCTGCTTGCCAGCGCGGCGCGATCGTCGCGGTGCACCGGGCGCTTGCCCAACCGATGAACAGCCGGTTAGCCGATTCCGAGTGCTCGCTCGGTGCAATCGACCTAGTCAGACGGCACGGCCTGGCCAGCCAGCGAAAGGCGCCATTGGCCGTGGCTCGGTCAGCCAGTTCTGCGCGCGGCGCCATCGGCCTCGGTGGACCGGGGCTTGCCGGGCGAAGGAACGAGCCAGCGACGCCGGGCGACTGGTTCGGATCGGCCCGGCGGTTTCGAATGCTCGTCGAGTGCAGCGGCCTGGCCGTCAAAGTGGCTGGATCTACTGGGCCGGCCAGGCGAAAGAGGCCGGTCGATTTGTCGGTGGGGCATGAGCGGGCCTTGGCTCGCAACCGTGGTGCGGGATCGCGCGAGGTTGAGCGCGCCGGCGGCAAGTGGCTCGGCCCCGGGTGGATGCGCTGTGCCGCACGACGACGGGTGCGCGAGCGGCGGGCGGCTCGGCCCGGCTCGGGCCGATGTGCGGGGCCGGACGACGGCGCGTGCGCGAGCGGCAGGCGGTTCGGCTCGGCTCGGCTCGGCTCGGCTCGGCTCGGCTCGGCTCGGCTCGGCTCGGCTCGGCTCGGCTCGGCTCGGCTCGGCTCGGCTCGGCTCGGCTCGGCTCGGCTCGGCTCGGCTCGGCTCGGCTCGGCTCGGCTCGGACGGATGGTGCGGGGCCGGGCGAGGTTGAGCGTGCCGGCGGCAGGCGGTTCGACCCGGGCGAATGGTGCGGGGCGGGACGAGGTTGAGCGGCCTGCGGCAAGCGGCTCGGTTCGGGCGGACGTGCGGCGCCGGACGACGACCCATGCACGCGCGGTTCGGCTCGGTCCGGGCGAATGGTGCAGGGCGGGACGAGGTTGAGCGGCCTGCGGCAAGCGGCTCGGTTCAGGCGGATGTGCGGCGCCGGACGACGACCCATGCACGCGCGGTTCGGCTCGGTCCGGGCGAATGGTGCAGGGCGGGACGAGGTTGAGCGGCCTGCGGCAAGCGGCTCGGTTCAGGCGGATGTGCGGCGCCGGACGACGACCCATGCACGCGCGGTTCGGCTCGGTCCGGGCGAATGGTGCAGGGCGGGACGAGGTTGAGCGGCCTGCGGCAAGCGGCTCGGTTCAGGCGGATGTGCGGCGCCGGACGACGACCCATGCACGCGCGGTTCGGCTCGGTCCGGGCGAATGGTGCAGGGCGGGACGAGGTTGAGCGGCCTGCGGCAAGCGGCTCGGTTCAGGCGGATGTGGGGAGCCGGGCGACGGCGCGTGCGCAAGCGGCGGGCGGTTCGGTTCGGTTCGGTTCGGTTCGGTTCGGGCGGATGGTGCGGGGGCCGGGCGGCGGCGCGTGCGCAAGTGGCGGGCGGTTCGGTTCGGTTCGGTTCGGTTCGGTTCGGGCGGATGGTGCGGGGGCCGGGCGGCGGCGCGTGCGCAAGTGGCGGGCGGTTCGGTTCGGGCGGACGGTGCGGGGCCGGACGACGGCACGTGCGCAAGCGGCGGGCAGGTTGGCAGGTTGTTGGTGGTCAGCGGAGGCCGGCGAAGAGGTCGTCTTCGGGGGTGGGGCCGGTGGTGCCGACGAGGTGGTAGTCCTCCCACGGCCAGGTGGCGCGTTCGATGTCGCGGGAGTGGTGGAAGAACGGGTGGGCCGGGTCGGCCTGCGTGGAGTGGGCGCGGAGGGCGCGGTCGCGGGTGGTGAAGTGGGTGTCGCAGCGGATGCGGGTGGTGGTGGGGAGGCGGTCGGGCGGGAGTTCGGCCAGGACGGGGCCCATGCGGGACTCCAGGCCGGCCGCGAGGGTGGCGTCGTGCATGGCCTGGAACCAGGTGCGGCTGAGGGTGGCGAGGTAGTAGAGCTTGCGGGGGGTGCCGTCGTCGGTGGCGGTGAAGGCGGCGCGGGTGACTTCGTGGGTGCGGATGTGGTCGGGGTGGGGATAGCCGCCGGTTTCGTCGTAGGTGATCACGACGTGTGGACAGAATTCGCGCATCAAGGCGATGAGGGGGCGGGCGGCGTCCTCAAGGGACAGTGCGGCGAAGGAGCCTTCGGGTAGCGGTTCGGTCAGGCCGGAGTCGACGTGGCCCAGGAACTGTTGGCGTACGCCGAGAATCTCCGCGGCGGCGGCCATTTCCCGACGGCGGATGGCGGGGAGGTCCTGGCGGACGGCCGGGGTGTCGAGTGCCGGGTTGAGCACGTCGCCGCGTTCGCCGCCGGTGCAGGTGGCGACGAGGACGTCGACGCCTTCTTGCGCGTAGCGGGCCAGGGTGGCGGCGCCTTTGCTGGATTCGTCGTCGGGGTGGGCGTGGACGGCGAGGAGGCGCAGCGTCATCAGGGTCCTTCCAGGCTGGAAATTAGGTCGGACATAAGATTAGGTTCGGCGCACTTATTAGGTCAAGTACAAAATTAGGTCGAACCTAGGTATGCTGGTCGAGTGAGCCTGAGGGAGCAGAAGAAACTCGAGACGCGACAGAACATCTCGCACGTGGCGACGCGGCTGTTCATCGCGCGCGGGTTCGAGGGAGTGACGATCGCCGAGGTGGCGGAGGCGGCGCGGGTCGCGAAGATGACCGTGACGAATCACTTCGGGCGCAAGGAAGACCTGGTTTTCGACATCCGCAACGACTTCGTCGACTGGCCCGCGAAGCTGGTGAAGCAGTCGCCGACCACGGCGTTCGCGGCGGTGCGCGACGGGTACTTCGCGGCGCTCGACGAGCAGAGCGCGCTGCTGGGGTTCGCGGGGATCGAGTTCGTCGGGATGGTGCGCGGCAGCGACACGTTGATGACCGCCCTCACGCAGATGCACCTCGATCGGGAACAGCAGCTGGTCGGCACGCTGCTCGACCACACGGACCCGAGCGACGAGATCCTCGCGCGGACCACGGCGGCTCACCTGACGTCGGTGCTGCGTCTGTTGTTCGACGACGTCTGGGATCTCACCTACGCCGGTGTGGACAACGTCGTCGGCACGGTGCGGGAGGCGGCGGCGAAGGCGTTTGGGCAGCTCGAGCCTGCGTTGAGTTGAGGTTCGAAGGGCGCGGCCCGCGATAGCCAAGACGCGGCGACAAGGTGCGGGGTCAACGGAGCAATTCGGCAGCTCGGCTCTGGGCTCGGCGGGCTGAGCAAACGAAGCACCGGCGAAATCCGCCAACGCTCTGAGTACCGGGCGAATGCCGTCAGCCAGCTGGAGGTGCCTCGCTGCACTCGGGCTTGACCATGAGAGTTCGGCCCGGCCCGAAGCTGACGCCGTCGGCTGCGAAAACACGTTCAGGAAACGACAAAAACGAGCTGAAACGCGCTCAGCGAGCAGCCCCGGCCGGACGAGCGTTGCGCAGCTCCGGCGCCGGGGCGCCTTCGACCTTGAGGACGCGCAAGGTGCGCAGGCGTTCGGGGGCCAGCGGCATCAGGAGGTCGGAAAAGCGGCGGATGACCAACGCTGTGGTGACCGCCAGGGCGGCGGCCGCGAGGTCGGTGAGGGCGACGAGCACGACGCTGTCGGCCATGGCCTGGACGCCCGGGCGCAGGCGCCAGATGATCGTGACCGCCAGGAGGACCCAGTTGACGATCCAGGCAGCCCACCAGACGAGGACCAGGCGCGACGGCCGCGGGCGTTCGTCGCGAGGGCGGCGGAGGATCGAGTGCTCCAGTTCGCCCACCACGGACAGCGCGAGCGGCAGGTTGGCGACCGGCACGAGCACGCCGACCAGCACCTGCCACACGGGCCGTGCGGGTTCCACGCCGGCCTCCTCGGCAGCGGCGTGGCGGGCGACGAGCAGCCACCACACGGCGAGACCGGTGGGCAGGAGCGAAAGAATGGTGGTGAGCAGGCCGGCGGTGACCACGAAGGCGTCGGAGAAGCCGACGACCGAGGTGCTCAGGGCGGAGTCGCGGCTTTGCACCAGCAGGACGTACCGCCAGATCTCCGAACCTGCGGCCGCGAGCGCGAGGAAGACGAACGTCCACAGGATCGTGCTCAGGCTCTGCGCCAGCACCGGAATCCGGTCGATGGCCCGCACGGCACCGGACGCCGTCCCGGGCACCGTGGTCGGGCGGCGCCAGACGAGGTTCGGAAAACCCCAGCGCGGCGGCACCGGGTAGGACGGCGGGCCCTCGTACGGGGTGCTCGCCACCGCGCGACGGCGGGTGACCGCCCCGGGCGG
Organism: Amycolatopsis rhabdoformis; assembly: GCF_035918295.1. GTDB lineage: Bacteria > Actinomycetota > Actinomycetes > Mycobacteriales > Pseudonocardiaceae > Amycolatopsis > Amycolatopsis rhabdoformis. The sequence goes on along the minus strand of NZ_CP142149.1, from coordinate 8,191,155 downwards.
CGGAGAAGCCACCCACCTCAGACGCGGCCGCGGGCGCCCCGGGTGGGATGGGTGTTCCTGGGCAGTTCGGTGGACCTGGCCTTGCGGGGCCGCGGTGAAGGGGCGGACCGGGGGTTGGCCAGTGTTCTGGTCGGCCGGCTGGGGGTGGGCGGGCTGCCCGCTCTGCTGAACCGACGGCTGACCTGCGCCGTAGTGAACCGGCTGCTGACCACCGGCACCAAGCGACTGCCCACCGACGCCGTTTTGGTGCGACGCACCGTTGTACGGCGAGTAAGCAGCCTGCGAGCCGCCCTGGACAGGCCTCTCGCTGTACGGCGGCTGACCAGCGCCGTGCTGAACCGGCTGCTGGGCAGCAGACGGAAAGGCAGGCGGCGAGCCGCCGCCGTGGACGGAGCCGCCGTTGTACGGCGGAGAAACGGGCTGACCGCCGATGCCGTTCTGAGCAGCCGCACTGCTGTAGTGCTGCTGACCAGCGCCAGGCTGGACGCCCGCGTACGACTGCTGACCACCCGCACCGGCGGGCTGACCGCCCAAGCCGTTCTGGGTCGACCCGCCGTTGTACGGCGATTGGTCGGAGTCGCGGAAGACTGGCTGGCCGTCGACGCTGTGCTGGACGGACCCGCCGTTGTACTGCTGACCACCGCCGTCGTGCACCGGCGGATAAGCAGGTTGCCCGCCTGCACCCGCAGGCCCAGCACCGTTGCCCGGTACCTGAGGAGCCGGCCCACCAAACCCAGGCACCCACCCGTCAGGCGAAGACTCCCCCGACCACGGCGGATACTCCGGATACCGCGAAGACTCCGGATACCGCCCCCCACCCACGCCACCCTGGGGGTCCGCGTCGTGCGCGGATCCCGGGGGACGGGGGGCTGGGCTGGGTGCATCCGTCAGATGACCTCGGGCTCGGCGCCCGCGTGGTCGCTCACCATGGGGCGGCCTTCGCGGGCCCAGGAGCCCATGCCGCCGGCGACGTTGACGGCGTCCCAGCCGCTGGCGTTGAGCCAGGCGGTGGCGCGGGCCGAGCGGCCGCCGCTGCGGCAGATCACGTAGACCGGCTGGTCGTCGGGGAGGTCGGCGAGCTCGTCGACGCGGGCGGGCAGTTCGCCGAGGGGGATGTGGACCGCGCCGGGGGCGTGGCCGGCGGCCCATTCGTCGTCCTCGCGGACGTCGAGCAGGGGGACGCCGTCCTTCGGCAGGTCACGGACCTCGGCGGTCGGCAGTTCAGCGGGGCTCACCACAGTTCCATGCTCCCATGTCCAGGCGTTGTACGCGTGTGAGGAACCAGACGCTAGCGCCCGTACTCGGCGCGCAGCTCCGCGGCCAGCGGATCGAGCTTGCGGTTCGCGAAGCGCACGTACAGCGCGGTGACGACGAACGTGGTCACGAACTGCGCCAGCCCCAGCACCAGACCGACCGTGATGTTTCCCCACAGCCGCGCGCTCATGAACGCGTGCGCGTAGTCCGCGAGCAGCACGTAGACCAGGTACCAGGCCAGAAATGCCACCGTCATCGGGAACACGAACCGGCGCCGGCGACTGCGCAGGAGCTGGAACTCGGGCGTCGCCTGCACGTGCTCCCAGTCGACGTCCGCTTCGGTGCGGTCCACGGCGCCCCTTCCCGAAAACGAGCAGTCACGACGATCTTCCGCCCCGGAAAGGGTGACGCGACCCGTCGAATCGGGTGATCCGCCGGTTACTTTCGGTGCCGGCCCCGGCCGGCGCGGGTCTTGTCCTCCGCCTGGCCGAACCGGGCGACGGCCCGGTCGTGCATGAGGCCGAGCGGGTCGGGGGCGTGCAGGCGCAGCATGATGTCGTTGACGAGCGCGGGCCGCCCGTAGCGGGTCAGGCGGCTCACCACGTAGGTCGTGAGGAACGCCGCCGGCACCGAGATCAGGCCCGGCTGGCTCGTGTACCAAGGCGCTTCGAAGCCCGCGTACGGAGCCGCGATGTCCACGCCGAGCGCCGCGAGCACCAGCCCGCCGCCCACGAGCATGCCCGCCAGCGCGCCCGGCCAGCTGAGCTTGCGCCACCAGATGCCGAGCAGCAGCAGCGGGCTGAAGGTCGACGCCGCCAGCGCGAAGGTGAGCCCGATCGACAGCGAGATGTCCTCGGTGCGCAGCAGGAACGCCAAGCCGAGCGGACACAGCGCGACGATGGCGGTGCCCACCTTGAAGTCCTTCACGCGGCCTGGCAGCAGATCCGTGGACACCACGCCGGCCACGCTCACCAGCAGCCCCGACGAACTCGACAGGAACGCCGCGAACGCGCCCGCCGCCACGATCGCCGCGAGGATCTGCCCCGCGACCCCCGGCACCATCGCCGTGGGCAGCATCAGCACGGCCGCGTCGGTGTTGCCGGTGAGCAGCAGCTGCGGCACGTACATCCGCGACAGCGCGCCCAGCATCGTCGGGAACAGGTAGAACAGCCCGAGCAGCAGCAGCACGTGGACGGTCGTGCGGCGCGCGGCCTTGCCGTCGGGATTGGTGTAGAAGCGCACGAGCACGTGGGGCAGGCCCATGGTGCCGAGGAACAGCGCGAAGATCAGTGAGTACGTCTGCAGCAGGTCGGTGATCTTGCCGGACGCCGGGTGCAGCCAAGCGTCGTTGGACGCCGGCGCGTCGCTGATCACCGGCACCGCCGTGCCCGCGGCGAACTTGAGCGTGGTGCCCTTCTCGACGGTGTGCGGGATCAGCGGCGACCAGCGCGCGACGCCGCGCGCGGGGCCGTCGTCGATGCGGCCGTCGGCGTAGAAGTAGGTCTCGTTGGTGACCTTCACCGTCACGTCGGTCTGCACCGACACCGTGGTGTCCTTTGTGAACACGGGCGGGGTCGGCGCGCCGAGCGCACGCACGCCGCCGGGGCCGCCGCCGGAGAAGAACACCATGCACAGCACGAACGTGGGCACGGAAATCGCGAACAGCTTGAGCCAGTACTGGAAGGCCTGGACCACTGTGATCGCGCGCATGCCGCCGGCGATCACGTTGATGCTCACCAGCACCGTGACCACCACCGCGCCCACCCACGCGGGCACCGGCAGGATCGACGCGAGCGTGAGCCCGGCGCCCTGGAGCTGCGGCACCATGTAGAGGATCCCGATGAACACCACGAACGCCGTCGCGAAACGGCGCAACCCCAGCGACCCGAGGCGCATCTCCACGAAGTCCGGCAGCGTGTACGCGCCCGAGCGGCGCAGCGGCGCGGCCACGAACAGCATCAGCGCGAGGTAGCCCGCGGTGAACCCGATCGGGTACCAGGTGGCGTCGGCGCCTTCCTTGAGCACGATGCCCGCGACACCCAGGAACGACGCCGCCGACAGGTACTCACCCGAGATGGCCGCGGCGTTGCGGCGCGAGCGGACCGTTCGCCTGGCGACGAGGAAATCGTGGGTGCTGGTGGCCGAACGCGACGAACGGTACCCGAGGTAGTACGTCGCGAGGGCGACCAGCACGATGCCGGTCAACGCCCACGGGTTCAGCTGCACGGCTGGAATCCTCGCACGAGCCCGCGCCCAGGTGATGCCCCGCCACCGGGGCTTTCCCGTCCGCGGCGGTCAGTTTTCGATCATGTCCACGAAGTCGCGCTCGTGGCGCTCGGCGAGCCGGTTGTACCAAAGGCCCACCGCGAACAGGAACGGGAACGGCAGCAGCCCGAGCACGAGCCACGGGATCGGGATGCCGATCACCGTGAACCGCGCGACGGCGGGCAGCAAGTAGAACAGCACCGGCATCGCGCCGAGCACCAGCAGCACCAGCAACGCGAGCAGCACGGCGGTGCGCAGCTGCACCTTCACCAGGTCGCGGACCAGCAGCTTTCCCCAGCTGGTCTGCTCCTCCAGCTCCACCCGCGCGCGCATCCGACCCGCCGACTGGCGCGGGTCGGCCAGCACCACGCGCTGGCGCTTCGGCTTCTCGTGCGCGGGCTCGGCCGGGCGCAGCGGCTCGGGCGCCGGCGGCACCGGCTCCACGACGGCGCTGTCCTCGGGCATCCGCCCCAGCGTCGGGTCCGGTTCGCGGACGCCGTTGGCCAGGCGGTGGTAGGGATCGTCGGGTGCGGACACGGCCTCAGCCGCCGCGGCCGGTGCCGACGAGGCGGTCCTTCAGCGCCCGCGTGTGCCGGCGGCTGACCGGCAGCACCTTCTCCTCGTTGCCGATCACGACCTGGTAGCCGCCCTGCCCCATGCGCAGCTCCGTGATCAGCGGCAGCGCGACCAGGAACGAGCGGTGGATGCGCACGAACCCCGCCTTCTCCCAGCGTTCCTCGAGCTGCGCCAACGGGATGCGGACGAGGTGGCTGCCCTCGGTGGTGAACAGCCGCGCGTAGTCGCCCTGCGCCTCCACCCAGCGCACGGACGAGCGCGGGATGAGCTTGGTGGTGCCGGCGAGCTCGACGGGGATCACCTCGTCGTCGTTCTTCACCGGCTCCCCCGCGCGCTGCCCGGGCTGCGCCGGCGCGGCGGCCGCGGCCAGCTTCTCACGCACGCGCGAGACCGACCGGTCGAGCCGGTCCTGCTGGAACGGCTTGAGCACGTAGTCGACGGCGCCGAGGTCGAACGCGTTCACGGCTTCCTCGGCGTGGCCCGTGACGAACACCAGGATCGGCGACGGGTTCATCGCCGCGATCACGCGCGACATCTCCATGCCGGACAGGCCGGGCATGTCGATGTCGGCGAACACCGCGTCGACCGTCGGCAGGCCCTGCGCGCGCCGGGCGACGAGCTCGGGGTGGTCGTGCGAGAACAGCCGCAGGGCGTCGGAGGCGTCCGTGGCACTGAAAACGAGGTGCACGTGGGGGTTGCCGCGGAGGCCGTGGGTCAGTTCGTCAAGCCCGTTGGGCTCGTCGTCCACAGCCAGGATGACGAGCTTCCGGGTGTCTTCATGAGCACTCACAGTGAGTCGCATCCTGCCCATTGCCGAGTGCAATGTCCAGCCCCGTCCCACTCATCCGCCCGTCGGGGAAAGCCGACGCCCCCTTTGCCCCATTCCTGGTCACAGGCGCGGCACGGGGTGGTCCGGAGGATGCCGCCAACCGGGCGAGCGGCGACCGCGCACGAGTGGCCGGGGGTCACAACCCGAAGCGGGACCACGCCGCTTTGGTGGTGACCGCGTCGAGCATCGCGCTCGCCGCCGCGGGTGCGCCGAGGCCCAGCCGGGCGAGCAGCGGCTTCTTCGGCTCCGCCACGGAGATCTCGGCGTCGGGGTAGCGCTCGGTCACGATCTGGCGCAGCGAGCCGAGGCCGTCGATCAGCCCGAGGTCCAGCGCCTTCTGCCCGAGCCAGACGTCGCCGGTGAACAGGTCCTCGGTGTCGGTGAGCCGGCTGCCGCGGCGCTCCTTCACCCAGTCGACGAACAGCTCGTGGAGCTGGCTGTGCATCTTCTTCAGCCACTCGACGTCCTCGGGCTTCTCCGGGCTGAACGGGTCGAGCCGCGACTTGTTCGCGCCCGCAGTGTGCAGCCGGCGCTCGATGCCGAAGCGCTCCAGCAGCCCCGTGAAGCCGAAGCCGCCGCTGATCACGCCGATCGAGCCGACCATCGACGTGCGGTGGGCGAAGATCTCGTCGGCCGCGCACGCGAGCCAGTAGCCGCCGGACGCCGCGACGTCCTCGGCGAAGGCCAGCACCGGCACCTTCTTCTCGTCGGCCAGCTGGCGGATGCGTTCCGCGACCAAGCCCGACTGCGTGGGCGCGCCGCCCGGCGAGTTGATCAGCAGCGCCACCGCCTTGAGCCGGTCGTGACCGAACGCCCTGGTCAGCGCCGTTTCCACGGCCGCGAGGTTGATCGAGCCGCGGGCCAGCGGCGAAGGCGAGGGCGTGATCACGCCGTGCAGCTTCACCACGGCGACCACGTCCTTGCGCTCGACGCGGTCGCCGAGCACGGGCAGGCGGGACGTCAGCTTTTCGGTAACGCTCATGCCGCCAGGCTAGCCAGTTCAGACCGCGGGCAGCATGCCCGAACGCGATCCGTTCACACCGTTGTGCTCGACCTCGTCGTCCTCGGGCCCGCCCTGCGGCGGCACATCGGCCGAGTAGTCGGGCATGTTCGGACGCACGCCGAGCTTGAACTTCGGCACGCGCAGCGTCACCTTCATGCCGGCGCCGGGCGCGGTGTCCACGGTGAGCGCGTAGTCCTCGCCGAACACCTGGCGCATGCGCTGGTTGATGTTGCCGAGGCCGACGTGGGCGCCGGTGCGGTGCGCGTTCTTCAGGTCGATCAGCGCGCGCGGGTCCATGCCGATGCCGTCGTCCTCGACGCTGATCATGGCCTCGGCGCCGGAGTCCTGCGCGATCACGGTCACGCAGCCGCCGCTGGGCTTGCTGGCCAGGCCGTGTTTCACCGCGTTTTCCACCAGCGGCTGGATGATCAGGAACGGCACGACCACGCTGAGCACCTCGGGCGCGATCTTCATGCGCACTTCGAGGCGGCCGCCGAAGCGGGCGTTTTCGATCGTGAGGTAGCGGTCGATGTTGCGCAGTTCCTCGGCGAGCGTGGTGTACATGCCGGAGCTGCGGAACGAGTAGCGCGTGAAGTCGGCGAAGTCCTGAAGCAGCTCGCGCGCTTCTTCAGGGTCCGTGCGGATCAGCGCGGAAATCGTGTTCAGCGCGTTGTAGACGAAGTGCGGCGAGATCTGCGCGCGCAGCGCCTTGATCTCCGCCTGGTTCAGCTGGTTGCGCGATTCCTCGAGCCGCGCCAGCTCGAACTGCGTGCACACGAACTGCGCCACGGCCTCGGCCATCTGCACGAGCTTGCCGCGCGTGCGCCCGACCACGATCAGCGTGGCCTCCGCCGTGCCCTCGACCAGGATCGGCACGATGGCGGCGGTTTTCATCTTGCAGGTGCCGCGGTGGTTGCACGGCAGCTTGTTGTGGTCGGCGACCGCGCGGCGGTGCTTGCGCAGCGCCGTGCCGATGTCCTCCACGAGGTCGAGGTAGTGGTCGGTGGCCTCGCCGGCCCACGACAGCAGCGTGCCCTCACTGTCGGTGATCCCCACGGCGAGGCAGTCGAGCACTTCGAGCAGCTCGGCCGTCATCCGGTTGGCGGCCTCTTCGTCGAGCCCGGCGCGCAGGTTCGGCGTGGCCTTCGACATGCGGTGCACGGCCTGCAGCACGGCGTCCTGGATCACGCCCTTGGGCCGGCGCACCTTGAAGAGCAGCACGAGCACCGCGATCGCCAGCAGGCCGACGAGCGCCCACGGGACGACCTGCGCGAAGGGGAAGGCGGACACGACGTCCATGCTCTGCGCTCGACCGACCGGGTGCAAGGTCTGCTCTCCACTTTCTGTCCAACTGTGACGACCCACGGTGGTTGAACCCTACCGAGCCGCTTGTCACGGCCGCACGGTCACTCCGAGCGACGGAGTTTCCACCACGGCCGCTTGGGCTCCCGGAGCCGCGGTTCCGGCGCCGAGTCGTGGATGCGCTCGCGCAGATACTCCTCCACCGGCTGCGGCTCGGTGAGCAACCGCTGCACGACCGGGCTGGTGCTCGCCGTGACGCGCGGAACGCCCCAGTTTTCCAACGCCGTCACGGTTACCTCCGCGAAGAAGGTGTCCCACGGCCGCACCTCGTTGAGCAGGTTGCCGCCGAAGGTGAAGCCGATCCAGTCGTCGCCGCCCTTGCGCGCGGCGTCGTTCACGCGCTGGGCGTCTTCCCTGGCCAGGCCGAGCCAGACGCCGAGGGTCGAGGTGCGGCCGTCGGCCAGGCCGATCGGGAGGATCACGCGGATGGCGGCGCCGTGGTTCTGGCTCACGAGGAAGGCGTCGGAGCTGAAGGTGAGCGTGCGTTTGCGCTCGGCCTTCGACAGGTCGGCGATCTCGTCGGGCCAGGCGAAGTTCCAGGCCAGGTTGTCGGCGGGCAGGGTTTTGCCGCAGCAGGAGCAGGTGTGCGTGTCGGGCATGGTGGGGTCCTCGCGGCCGGGGTGATCTCGTGCGGGGATTCGGCGGCCGCGGGGCCGGTGTTACTTGAGCAGGCGGGACATGCGCCGGTCAGCGAGAGGTTTGCCGCCGGTCTGGCAGGTGGGGCAGTACTGGAAGGACTTGTCGGCGAAGGAGATCTCGCGGATGGTGTCGCCGCAGACCGGGCACGGGAGGCCGGTGCGGGCGTGCACGCGCAGGCCCGAGCGCTTCTCGCCCTTGAGCATCGCGGCCTTCTGGCCCACGGAGCGCTGCACGGCGTCGGACTCGATGTCGTGGATGGCGGCGGCGAGGGTTTCCAGCGCGCCTTCGTCGAGCTTGCCGACGGTGGCGTAGGGCGAGAGCTTGGCCTTGTGCATGATCTCGTCGGAGTAGGCGTTGCCGATGCCGGCGATGAGCGACTGGTCGGTGAGCGCCCACTTCAGCCGCGTGCCCTTGCCAGCGAACAGCTCACGCAGCTGCGAAGCGTCGAGCGAGAGCGCGTCGGGGCCCAGGCGCGCGACGCTCGGGATCTCACTCGGGTCGTGGACGATCCACACGGCGAGGCCCTTTTTCGTGCCGGCTTCGGTGAGGTCGAAGCCCGGGCCGGCGGCGGCGTTGAGGTGCACGCGCAGCGAGATCGGGCCCTTGCCGGGCTTCAACGGGGTGGGCGAGAGCTGGTCGGACCACCGCAGCCAGCCGGCGCGCGCGAGGTGCACCACCAGGTGCAGGTCGCCGAGCACCACGTCGAGGTGCTTGCCGTGGCGCGTGGCGCCGGTGATTTCGCGGCCGTGCAGGTCGGTGTAGGGCGGAACCGCGGTCTTCAGGACGCTGAGCGAGGCGATGTCGAGCCGGAACACGGTGGAGCCCACGGCGTGTTCGCGCAGGTGGTGGGCCAGTGCTTCGACCTCGGGCAGCTCGGGCATGACACCAGTCTTGCTCGTGCTGCCGGAATCGGCCAGGTCTATTCGACCGGGTGCAGCGGCCCGTCGAAGTCGGGCAGCGAGTGCTTCTGGATCGTCTTGGTGATGCGCTTGACCTCACCCGACACCGTGAACATGCCGCGGATCGTGCCGACCCAGCGCTCCGAGGGCCGGTCGCCCTGCACGTCGCCCTCGGTCTCGGCGACGACCGTCCACGGCCGGCGCAGGATCCAGCGCAACGGGAAGAACAGCAGCACCAGCAGGATCGCGAGGAACACCCACGCCGGCACGCGCACCTGGTCCGGCGTCCAGATCACCAGCACCACGGCGAGGAACGCGGTGACCAGGAGCATGGCGATGCCCGGCGTGTAGCTGCCGGCCACGTCGTGTTCGAAATCGTCCGCGGTGGCGGGCGCCCGCCACTCCATCTGGGCTCGGACCACCCAGTCGCGGCCGTCTTCACCGCGCACCAGCCGGTTCATCCTGTTGCCTCCCGGGCGACGCTCGAGTCGGTCAACGCTACCGTGACCACGCCCCGCAACGCGAGGAAGTCACGGAGCGTGGCGCGCGGTTTGCCCGGTTTCCGCTGCTCAGCGAGTCGGCGTTGAATCGGAATCGGCCGAACCGGTGACATCCGACGGGGTCACGTCTCCCGAGTCCTGGGACTCGATCGCGGTGTCGGACTGCGTGAGGGACTCCGACTCGGTGGACTTCGTCGGCGCGGACCGGGTGGTCGAGCCGGACTTCTCCGGCTTTTCCGGCACGGTGTCGCCCGCCGTCGGCGTGGTCGTGACCGTGGGCGGCAGGTAGGTCTCCGGCGGCGGCACGTAGGTGAACGACGGCGGCACGAACGACGGCGGGGCCGAAGTGCGCGTGGCGCTGTAGGGACCGTCGACCGTCGGGTCGTCACACGGGCTGCCCGACGTGAGGTCCGGTTCGGTGTCGGCCCGCGAGTCGGTGGAGTTCTCGCTCGACATCGGGGCGTGCGAAGGACTGTTGCCGGCCGGCAGGTCGACGCGCGCCGAACCGTCGGACGGCTGCCCGGCCCCGACGCCCGACGTGGGCCCGCCCGGCAGCTTCGGCACGTCGTTGGTGCCCAGCTGCGCACCGGCGGGATGCACCGGCGGGTGCGCCGGGCGAGCCGCGCCGTGGAGCCGGCCGGTGGCCACGCGCGGCCCGTGCTGCACCTGCGGCGGCGGCTGGTGCGCGGGCGCGGCGGGCGGCTGCAACGCCAGCTCCGGCGCGCCGCCCTGGAGGCCGACGTCCTGCACCGGGTGCGACCCGAACACGAGCGGACCCGTCGTGAACCCGGCGACGCCCGCGGCAGCCGTCGAGGCCAGCGCGAGACCCACCTTCACCTTCGAGCCGAACAGCACGCTCTTCACGGTGGCGGCCACACCGGTGACCTTGCCGAGGCCGGCCAACGCCGGCACCGCGACCACGAGCACCTCGGCGTGCGCCCGCAACGACGAACACACGTCCCGCAGCTCGTCCTGCGTCGCACGACAAGAAGCGCACCCCAGCAGGTGCGCCTTGATCCGCTCGGCCTCGGCCCCCGTGACACTGCCGGCCGTGAAGCCGCCGAGCTTCTCCACCACCGAACGGCACGTTTCCGGCCCGCGGTTCACCGACAGGTGCGCCTGCAGGTACGCGGCCCGCAAACCCTGGCGCGCGCGGCGGGCCAACGCCGCCGTCGCGTTCGCCGACAAGCCGAAGTGCGGCGCGACCATGGCCGGCTGCTCGCCCTCGACCTCCGTCTGCCACAACACCGTGCGCCACCGCTCGGGCAAGCTCGTGAACGCCGTGGTGATCAACGTGTGCTCCGCCGACCGCGCGTTGGTGTCCGCCCCGGCGCCTGCGCGGAACGTGAGCTCGTCATCGGTCACCGGCACATCGCGCCGCGCCCCGTGCCACTCCCACGACACCCGCCGCGCCACCGTGAGCAAATACGCGCGCACGTAGTCCCGAGGACCCGACCCGCGGCGCAACGCCTGCAATACGCGGAAAAACGTTTCAGCCGTGATGTCCTCGGCCTCGGAACTGTCCGAGGCGAGACTCTGCGCCAATCTCCGCACCGCGGCCGCGTGAAGCTCGAACAGCTCCCCGAACGCCGCGTCTTCCCCATTGCGAAGCCGCTGCAAAAGTGCCTGCTCGTCGGATTCCGAGGCCGCTGGTGGCGGCGCCGTGCCCAGCTCGGTCATCCGGCAAGGCACCTCCTCCCCCGAAGGACTCACCACTCGGTCGAATGGGGACACCATACGGAGCGAAAAGCCCGTCGTCACCCCTTGTACGCCCGATGTGACAACGAAGCACCGAGTCGAAGCACGTCAGAGGCCGGGACGCACCAATACGGACCCCCCGAAAGTGGCGTCCACCCCTCGGTATAGAGTTGTCGTCAACACCGAGCACCAAGCGGTTCACGCGGATGTAGCGCAGCTGGTAGCGCATCACCTTGCCAAGGTGAGGGTCGCGGGTTCGAATCCCGTCATCCGCTCGGTCCAGGGGCCACTCTGTCTGCGGATAGCGCAGACCGGGTGGCCCTCGCCATTTTTCCCGGGGGGCCGAGCCCCCCGGACCCCCACGGTGCGGAACGTGACCGACCCAGCGTGGTGAGTTTCCCCGGGGACCCGAAGTGTGGTTGGTGACCGACCCAGCGTGGTGAGGTTCCCCGGATCCCGGCAGTGCGGTTGGTGACCGACCCGGCGTGGTTGAGGTGGGATTGAGCTACTGCGCGGGGCGCAGTGCTCCGGGTGAGTGAAAGTCGTTTGGTGGGTGCCGGGTGCGTTGTGCGCGTGCCAGGTGCCTCGTCGGTGTGCCCGGGGGTGTTGTTGGCGTGCGCGGTGTGCGGGGGCCTGGGGAGGCAAGCGGAGGGTTAGTGGGGGGTTAGGGGAGGGCAAGGGGCCGGGTGGAGTAATTCGCTGAGCTGCGGGGATGCCCTGGTTGGTGTGAAGGTCTGGTTCGGCGCTGGTTTTCATGATGTGTTTGGTGGTTGTTCCGGGATAACCACCTTTTTGGGTGACGGGGTGGCTGCAGGGTGTCAGCCATGACCGAACTGACTCGTCGACGTCTACTCGGATCCACGGCCGGGGCGGCAGCAGCCGCCGCGGCGGCGACGCTGTTGCCGCCCAGCGTGCAGAAGGCGCTGGCGCAGGGTGCGCCCAAGCACGGCTCGCTGAAGGACATCGAGCACGTCGTGCTGCTGATGCAGGAAAACCGTTCGTTCGACCACTACTTCGGCACCATGCGCGGCGTGCGCGGGTTCGGGGACCCCCACGCGGCCAAGCTGCCAGGTGGCAAGTCCGTGTTCTACCAGCCCGACGCCGAAAACCCCGCCGGCTACGCGCTGCCGTTCCACCTCGACACCCACGCCACCAACGCCCAGAAGATCCCCTCCACCTCGCACGCCTGGCAGGTCCAGCACGACGCCCTCAACGGCGGCAAGATGGACAGCTGGCTCCCCGCCCACCGCAAGGCCGACGGCAAGAACGGCCCGTACGTGATGGGCTACCACACGCGCGCCGACCTGCCGTTCCAGTTCGCGCTCGCCGAGGCCTTCACGGTCTGCGACGCCTACCACTGCTCGGTGCTCGGCCCCACCTGGCCGAACCGCATGTACTGGATGACCGGCACCATCGACCCCGACGGCGTCAACGGCGGCCCCATCCTCGACAACACCGCCCCGACCGGCGGCTACACCTGGACCACGTACGCGGAGCGCCTCCAGGCCGCGGGCGTGAGCTGGAAGGTCTACGAGCAGAGCGACACCTACGGCTGCAACATGCTCGAGAACTTCGCCAACTTCAAGAACGCGCCGGCCGACTCGCCGCTCGCCGTCAACGGCCTCACCCACCGCCCCGAAGGCCAGTTCGAGTACGACGCGCGCAACGACAAGCTGCCCACCGTCTCGTGGATCATCTGCACGTCCACGGCCTCGGAGCACCCGAACTACACCCCCGCCGAAGGCGCCGCGTTCGTCGCCTCCAAGATCGACGCCATCGCGTCCAACCCGGACGTGTGGGCCAAGACCGCGTTCATCCTCAACTACGACGAGAACGACGGCCTCTTCGACCACGTCGTGCCGCCGATCCCGCCCGCCGGCACCCCGCACGAGTTCGTCAACGGGACCTCCCACGGCGGCACCAAGGGCAACGGCCTCTGGGTCGGCGCGGGCTACCGCGTGCCGGCGATCATCATCTCGCCGTGGACCGCGGGCGGCTGGGTGTGCAGCGAGCAGTTCGACCACACGTCGACGCTGCAGTTCCTCGAGCACGTGACCGGCGTGAAGGAAACCAACATCTCCGACTGGCGCCGCAAGAACTTCGGTGACCTGACCTCGGCGTTCCGCTTCAACGACCACAAGGCGCAGCCGCCGACGCTGCCCGACACCTCGGGCCCGCTCACGCTCTCGCGCTACGAGGCCGCCAACCTGCCCGCGCCGGTCTTCCCCGGCACGGACCAGAAGCCGCCGCGCCAGGAGCCGGGCCACCGCCCGTCGACCCCGCAGCCGCCGCACCACCACTGACGGCGACTCCGCTGACGCCCTCCCGCGGGCAGTGAAAGCGAACGGCCCCTTCGCGCCACAAGTGCGAAGGGGCCGTTCGTGCGGTTTCAGAGCGCAGGTTTCCTACAGCTCGTAGACGTCCAGCACGGTCGGCGCGACCGGCGTGAGGTGCGCGTCGGCGTGTTCGCAGACGACCCCGCGCGCCATGCGGAACACGCGGAATTCGTTGTCGTGGTCGGGATCCTGGTCGTCCCACACGTGCAGCAGACCGTAGGAGCCGGGCGCCAGCTCGCCGACGCGCGTGAAGGTCTCCAGCAGTTCGGGCGCGATCGCGCCGCCGTGCTTGTCCAGACCACCGAGGTGGAGCATCGGCATGCCCGCGCTCCAGCGGAGGTCGACGAGGTCCAGCGTGCCGGCGTCACGCACGGCTCGGTGGACGCGATCGACCAGACGCTCCAGCAGAGCAGCGTCGTCGTCGCCGCTCGTGGTCGCGGCGATGGTCACCCAGCCGTGGTATTCGTACACGTCGCGAACGGTAGCAGCGCCACAAGCTGCACCGATGCGCCGGTCGGCCCGCCGCGACGGGCGGTTCTCCCGGCGAGCCGGGCGGTCAGCGCGCCAGGGCGCTGGGGCGGCCGTCTCGGCGCAGGGTCTTGGTCAGCACACCTTCGCCGTGCTTCTCCACGGCCGGCAGCAGCCGATCACCGAACGCGCACAGCGTGCGCTCCCACGGGTGCCCGAGCGTGCCGAAGCTGAAGTCCTCCGCGAGGAACAGGTGGTAGTCGCCGCGCGGGAACACGGGCACGGGCCACGCCGCGCCCTCGGCCATGCGGTGCGGCCAGAACTTGAACGACTGGTGCTGCCAGTGCAGCACCCACAGCCACTCGTCCTCGCGCACGCTCTCCTTCAGCGCCGCCAGCACGATCCGCGCGACGTCGGGCTCCTCCACCGCGTACGGCCCGAGCCGGAACTCCGCCGACGCACGGTCGAAGTCACCCGCCGAAAGGTCCCACGTGCGAGAGGGCGCGGGCTCGCGGAAGCCGGGCCAGTCGTGCGCGAAAGTGCTCGGCCAGAAGCCGAGCTTGTTGTAGACCCAGTACCAAGCTGGCTCGTCGGCCACTCTGGAGAGTGGCTCCCAGGCTGCTGCGTTCACTTATCGACCTCGAAGTCATCGGCCGGCTCGAAACTGACGAAAGCTTCGTGTCCGGGGCCGAGATTGTCCAGTCCATCGCGCCCCAGTGCCAAATGCGTCACCCGAGTGGGTGCGTCGCGTGACCGTGGCCTGGGGAATCGGTGACCGAGCGCAGCCGCGGCGCCCGGTCACCGAACGTCACCTCAGGCGGCTTCCCAGAGCGTCATGAACGCCGACGCCTCGCTGAACGCCCACGGCCGCAGCCGCTCGCGATCGCGCGCCGTGAGCGTGAACTCCTTCGCGCGCCGCACGTCGACCACCAGCGCCTCACCGCCCGGCAGGAGGTCGGGCATGCCCTGCACGAGCAGCCACAGCGCGAGCTGCGCGGCGTCGCGGGTCAACGGCTCCTCCTTGAAGTAGAGCCAGGTGGCGTAGCGGACGCCGTTGCTCTTGCGCAGGCCCAGCTGCGGGCTCAGCCCCACCTCCAGCTCGCCGAGCGGCACGCGCGCCCGCCCGACCTCGATCAGCTTCGGGTCACGTCGCCCCAGGTAGCGCAGCCAGCCCTCAGCGATCGCCGCGTAGTGCGGGCGCGTGCGGTCGTCGGCGTGGTGGACCAGCGAGCGCATCGCCACCTCGTCCTGGCGCGCCCCACGCCCGGCCCGCACGGCGTTGGCCGCCCGCCGGTAGTAGTTGAACGCTGCCCGCGACGGGTCCTCGTACAGCCTCCGCTGCCGCCTCACGAACGACGACCGCGTGGGACCCGTGCTCGCGCTGTAGCCGACGAACGTGGGCAGGGTGATGTAGGCCATGCAGCCGCCTTCCGGTCCGAAAACTTCGCCGATGCCGGTCCGCTGCGACACAGCGAGCTGCACACGCTGCGGGCCGGCATCTCCCCTGGACACGGCCAATTTTAGAACATGTGTACGACAGTTTTTGCCGCTCAACGGGTGACGGGCGGCCAGCTTCCGGCAAGAAGTTCACGGGCCTGCTGCAAGATCTGGTCCTCGCAGAAGCTCACGGGGGTGACGTCGGTGGGGATCCAGGAGTCGAGCATCGCGATCCAGCGCCGCACCTCGGTCAACGCTTCGGGGTGACCGAGCCGCGCATCGAGCTCCCAGACGGCCGTGGCGCCCTCGTTCACCGACACGTCGCCCCGGGCCAACGCGGCCAGCGCCGCACCGAGCAACTGCCAGCGGGCCGACGCCGCGTCGGCCGGCATCTCGATGCCCAGCTCCGCCACGACCTGCGCGAACAGGTCGGGCGCGGTCGTGTCGTCGCGACCCAGCCCGGCCAGCATGGGCAAGGTCGGCGAGTCGAGCCCCGCCACGACCGCCCGCACCGCCGCGGCCACCAGGTCGTCGGGCAGAACGGCCCGGCCGGCGAGCCGGTCCACGGCCAAGGCGGCGATCTCGCCGCGGGCGGAGGACATACACCGATCCTACGGACGGCCCTGGACCCTGGACGCCGAGCGACGGGCGCGGAATGATCTCGCCGACGAATCGATCACGAGTCGACAAACCGGTACCCCCGCAGGTTTCGGTGCGTGAAAAACTACGGACCGGACCAGTGGCAGAGGGATGGCGATGAGCTGGCAGGAAGAGCTGCGGCGGCTGGACTCCGACCTGGCCGCGGGCCGGATCGGGCACGCCGAGCACCGGCACCGGCGCGAGGAGCTGCTCGCCGAGGCCTCGGGTGGGGGCGCGGCCTCGCCGGTGGCGTCGCCGTTGCGGGCCGGTGGTGAGGGGCCGGCGCCGGTCGCGGAGCCGGGTCCGGCCGCGGGGACGTGGAACGCCGAGCCGGTGACGTGGAACCAGCCGGCCCCAGGGTGGGCGCCGACGGTGCCCGCCGCACCGATGGCGCCGATGACTCCGATGGCACCCGCCGCGCCGAGCACGCCGAACACCTGGGCCAGCGCCAACCCGGCCCACCACCCGTCGCCGGATCAGACGCAGCCCGTGTGGCACCCCGTGCAGCAGCAGGTGACCGAGCCCGCAGAGCACGCCGCGCCGCCGGCCGAGGAGAAGAAGCCGCAGCGGCCGCCGCGGTCGTCGTTGACGCGCAAGCCGCGGTGGGACCCGAAGAAGGGCGAGAAGTCGTTCGCGACCGCGCCCAGCCCGGCCGACGTGAACCCCACCGGCTACCTGCCGGTGACCGGCGACACGGGTGACCCGGCGCAGGCCACGCCCGAGCTGCGCCGCCTCTGGGAAGAAGCGCCGCCGCGGAAGAAGAAGCCGACCTGGCTGTTCCTGTCGCTCGGCGTGCTGATCGTGCTCGCGCTGGTCGTGGGCGGGATCTGGTACATCGGCAACCGGCCGAACCAGAGCGACGACGCGGACACCGTGTCGCCGCCGCCGGTCCCCACCGCGAGTGGTGACCCGTCGACCTCGCTCGAGGACAAGCTGCCGGCGCTGGCGGGCACGCCGAACCCGGACAACTCGACGATGTCGCTGGACAAGGCCGTGGAGCTGAAGGTCGTCTCGCAGGCCGACGCCGACCTGATGAAGTCCGCCTCCGCGCAGGAGCTCGTGTACCGCGCGTACGCCGACACCACCCACACCGACAACGGCACGATCCTGCTGGCCGTGCCGACGCCGTCGCCCGCGCAGGCGGCCCAGCTCGTGAAGGGCCTGAAGCAGAACCTCACGGCCGGCGGCTTCGGCAGCACGCCGCTCGGACCGGCGCCGACGGACCTCCTCTACTCCGGCAGCAGCCCGGCCGGACGGGTGCTCGCGTTCTGGTACACCTCCGGCCCGGTGGCGATCGGCATCGGCGTGTCCGAGCCGCTCACGGACGACGCGGTGGTGCTGCGGTCGCGGATCGAACAGATCCGCACGAAGGTCGCCGCGGCCCTGCCCGCCCGCTGACCCGAGGCCGGACACGGAAGTCGACCCGCGGGGTCGCACGGGGTCACAGCCGTGCACAATGTCCACGTCGTCACACACATCGGGTCGCGGTGGCGCACTGATCGTCGCCATGCCGACGGATAAGGGGGGGCCTGGTGTCCTGGCAGGAGGAGCTGCGGCGGCTGGACGAGGAGCTCGCGTCAGGGCGGCTGTCCGCGGACGACTACCGGATCCGGCGCGACCAGGTGCTGTCCTCGGCCGTCGGCCAGCAGGACCAGCCGGCGCCGCAACAGCCCAACCCGAGTGCGGACTCGACGCAGATCATCACGCCGGTGAGCCCGCCGCAAGGCATGCCGCAGCAGCAGGCCCCGCAGCAGCCGGCGCCGCAGCAACCCCCCGCCGACCCCAGCGCCGAGCGCACCCAGGCCGTGCAGCCGTGGCAGATGCAGCAGCACAGCGACCCCGCGCGCACCGAGTACGTGCAGCCGCAGCAGCAGCCGCCGCAGGCGCAGTACTCCCCGCCCGGCGGGTTCCAGCAGCCGGCCTCCCCCGCCGGCGGCTTCCCCCAGCAGACCCCGTGGAACGCGGCCGACAGCGACCAGAGCCCGCCGTGGGGCGGCGGCGACCTGCCGCCACTCGGCCCGTCGGGCAACGACTCCTTCCGCCAGGGCCCGGAGTTCTTCACCGAGAAGCCCAAGGGCGGCAACGGCAAGAAGATCGGCGCGATCGTCGGCGCCGTGGTGGTGCTGGCCGCGATCGCGTTCGGCGCCTACTGGCTCTGGGGCCGTGGCACCAGCACGGCTGAGCAGCCGCCGGCCCAGCCGACGCAGCAGGCGCCGTCCAGCGCGCCGAAGCCGCCGGACCCCATGGCGGTCGCCGACCTTCCGGGCGCCGCTGAGAAGTACGACAGCATCAAGAACTTCACGCAGATCCCGGCGCTGAACTACCTCACCTCCGACGAGCTGTCGACGTACGAGGCCGCGCAGGCCAGCGACGTGAAGTTCGTGGTGCACGACCTCGGCGGTGGCGCCCGCGTGATCGTGATGCTGACCAAGGTGAGCAGCCCGTCCGCGGCGCAGAGCGCGGCGAGCAAGCTGCTGGCCACGCAGATCCGCAACGACGCCACCCGCGTCGACGGTGCCCCGGACGGTGTGTTCGTGACCTCGGTCGACGCGAAGGACAGCACCCCCGCGCAGATCCGTGGCCACTACGTGCACGACAACGTGGTGGTCCGGATCGAGGTGACCGCTCCGGGGAGCCTGCAGACCGCGAAGACGAACTTCGACTCGATCCTCGCTGCTCAGCTGAAGGCGCTGCCGAGCAATGGCTGACGCGCGCACCGTCACCGCTTGCACCATCGTCGCGCGCAACTACCTGCCGGCGGCTCGTGTCCTGGCCAGGTCCTACCTGGCCCAGCACCCCGAAAACGACTTCGTCATCGCGGTCATCGACGGCCACGAGGACGAGCGCGACGGGTACCGGGTCGTCGGGCGCGACGCGTTCGGCATCGACCCGGACGACTACCTGCGCATGGCCACGGCGTACTCGGTCACCGAGATGGCCACCTCGGTCAAGCCGTACCTGCTGCGCGAGCTGCGCCGCGAGTACGACGTGGCGATCTACCTCGATCCGGACATCAGGGTCTTCGCGCCGATGCCGGAGATCGCGGATCTCGCGATGGAGCACGGCATCGTGCTCACCCCGCACGTGCTGTCCCCGCTGCCGCGCGACGGGATGGAGCCCGACGAGGCCGTCATCATGGGCGCGGGGATCTTCAACCTCGGCTTCATCGGGGTCGGCCCCGGCTCCGGCGGCTTCCTCGACTTCTGGGCCGAGCGGCTGAGGCACGACGCGATCGTGGCACCGGACCGGCAGCTGTTCACCGACCAGCGCTGGGTGGACAACGTGCCCGCGCTCTTCGGCCACCACGTGCTCACCGACCCGGGTTTCAACGTCGCGTACTGGAACCTGCACGACCGCCCGATCGACCGTGAGGACGACGGCGGGCTGACCGCGGGCGGGGCGAAGCTGCGGTTCTTCCACTTCAGCGGTTACCGGCCGGAGACGCCGTGGCTGCTGAGCTACTACTGCGCACGCGAACCGCGCGTGCTGCTCTCGGCCAACCCCGAGCTGCGCGAGCTGTGCGACGCTTACGGTGCGGCGCTGCGCGAGGCTGGTTACGCCGAGACGCTGGAAGCGGTGCCCTACGGGTTCGCCGGTTTCGGCGACGGCACACCGCTGCCCAAGCTGGCCCGGCGCGTGTTCCGCGATGCCTGGATCAAGGCCGAGCGCAAGAAGAAGCGCCTCCCGCCGCACGCCTACGGCGAAGACGGTGGCCTCGCCCTGCGCGAGTGGCTGGCCGGCGCGGAGGACTCGGCGCAAGCGGCATCGGGGCTGAACCGCGCGGCGCTCGCCGTCTGGGAGTCCCGGGTCGATCTCCGCTCCGCCTTCCCGCACCCGACGGGTGAGGACGCCGAGAAGTTCCGCGCCTGGTGCGTGACCTCGGGCATCAACGAGGGCGAACTCGCCGAGTGGGCGCTGCCCGGCCACCCGGTGGCCGCCCGCCCGCCGGTGGACGAGTTCGGCGTGAACCTGCTCGGTTACCTCACCGCCGAGCTGGGTGTCGGCGAGATGGGCCGCATCGTCCACGAGGCGATCGAGGCCGCCGAGATCCCGATCGCGTCGGTCGTCGAGGAACGCATCCTGAACCGCACCGGTCTCGACCAGCCGGCGAGCCTCGGTGACCCGCGGTTCCCGGTGAGCGTGCTCGCCGTGAACGCCGACCAGACGAGGGTGGTGCTCGGCACGCACCCCGAGGTCGGGCACGACCGCTACCGCATCGGCCTGTGGGCGTGGGAGACCGAGGACTTCCCCCCCTCGATGCACGAGGCGTTCGCTCTGGTCGACGAGGTGTGGACGGTCAGCGACTTCTGCCGCACCGCCATCGCCAAGCACTCGCCGATCCCGGTCAAGACCGTGCCGGTACCGGTGCGCGATCCCGGTGAACCCACCCGCCGCGCCCGCGAAGCCGGTGAGCCGGTCCGGTTCCTGTTCGCGTTCGACTACAACAGCATCGCGCAGCGCAAGAACCCCTGGGGCACCATCAAGGCGTTCCAGCAGGCCTTCCCCGGCCGCGACGACGTGCGGCTCACGATCAAGACCATCAACGCGAAGCAGCGCCCGTTCGAGGCAGAGCGGCTGCGCGCGGCGGCTCAGACCGATCCGAGGATCGATCTGATCGAGCGCTACCTGTCGGTGGCCGAACTGAGCGACCTCTACGACCGCAGCACGTGTTACGTGTCGCTGCACCGGGGCGAGGGCTTCGGGCTGACCGTGGCCGAGGCGATGGCACGTGCTCTGCCGGTGATCTCGACGGACTACTCCAGCACCACCGAGTTCCTCGACTCGACCACCGGCTGGCCGGTGCCCTACCGGCTGGTCCCGGTGGGCAAGGGCAACGACCCGTACGAACCGGCCACGCTGTGGGCGGATCCGGACGTCGAGGCGGCCGCGGCCGCCATGCGCGAGGTCGCCGACAATCCGGCCGAGGCCGAGCGGCGCGGCCGCAAGGCGCGCCAGCAGGTGCTGCGCACGCGGTCCATGGCGACCGCCGCCGAGTGGATGCGCCGCGAGCTGCACGGCGCGTACGAAACCTGGCGTTCGCGCCAGGCGTACCGGCCCCAGGAGCCCGAGCACCCGCTGACCCCGGTGCGCAACGCGGCCGCGGCGCTGCAGTGGCGGCCGGAGCCGGGCGCGCCCTCGCGGACGCCGCTGGCGCCCGCGATGCGCAAGGCAGTGATGCGGGCCATCGACCACTACGACGTGCACCAACGCCGGGTCATGGGCGAGCTCCGCGACGCCACGGAAGAGACCACCAGCAGGTTGCTGGCCCGCCTGGAGTCCGTGGAGGCGCGCCTCGACGACGCGCGGCGGGCGGCGGAGCTGAGCCGACGGTTCGACGACAAGCTGGACACGCTCAAGACCTCGGTCGAGAGCCGGCTGCGGGTGCTGGAGACTTCGGTCGAGGAGCTGCGCGACCAGACGCCGGGCTTCGATCTGGCGGTGCGCAACATCGAGGCCGACGTCAGCAAGATGTCGGAGAGCTTCACCGGGGAGCTGGAGTCGGTCACGGCGAACGTGCACGCCGACTTCTCGGCCCGTGACCAACGCCTCGACCAGGACGAAGAGGCGATCCAGCGCAACTCCGTCGACCTGGGTGCGCTGCGCGACGCCGCGCGGCTCTCGCACGTTCCGATCCCACGCGACGCCGAGGTCGTGGTCAGCGATGTCGGCGCGCTGCTGATGCCGGTCGACGAGGTCATGCTCCCGTGGATCCAGTTCCACCGGTCCTGGGAGAACAGCGAGGCCGAGCTCATGTGCGAGCTCGTGACGCGCCACCCCGGCGCCATCCTCGACGTCGGCGCGCACGTCGGCTACCACACGCTGCGGCTGATGCGGTCCTGTCCGGACGTCAGCCGCGTGATCGCCGTCGAGGCCGATCCCCTCAACGCCCAGTACCTGCGCCGCAACCTCGAGGTGAACCTGCCCGCCGCCGCGGTGGAGCTGACCACCGTGCTGCCGGTGGCCGCCTGGGACCACGCCGGCACCGTGCGGCTCGCCCACCCGGAAGCCGACAACAGCGGCGACAACCGGGTGAGCGAGGACGGGCCGGGTATCGACGTGCCGGCGGTCCGGCTCGGCGAGGTGCCCGAGGTGCTCGAGCAGCAGATCACGCTGATCAAGCTCGACCTGCAGGGCCGCGATCACCGGGCGCTGGCCGGGCTGGACGAGGTGCTGCGCCGCGACCGCCCGCACGTCGTGTGCGAGTTCTGCCCGAGCGCCATCGAGGAGCTCGGGGACGACCCGCACGCGGTGCTCGCCCGCTACCGCGAGCTGGGCTACCAGCCGATCGAGGTTGGTGACGAAGGGCCGGTCACCTACCCACAGGGTGACCGGGAGCTGATTCGCGTCGCACGGCGTAACGAAAAGGACTTTGTGACGCTGTGGCTCCGCCCCGAGCCCGCGTCAGCTGGGTGATTTTCCATCCGTGGAAATCACGCGGTGTTTCTTAGTTACACTCCTTGCGGACTGAGTCGGTTCGATCAACTGGGGGGTGGGCGTTGGCCGAAGTCGCGCCCTCCGAACCGGCAAAGAAAACTCGGATCGTCTTCATCGACATCGGCCGCGGGCTCGGTGCGCTGCTGGTCTTCTACAGCCACATCGCACACCCCTGGGTGAAGGCCAAGGGCGAGCACGCGCCCTACATCGACTTCATCGAGACGTTCACCAGCGACCCGATGCACATGTCGACGCAGGGCATCGGCGAGATCGCGGTGCCGTTCTTCTTCCTGGTCAGCGGTTTCGTGGTCACCCCGATCGCGATGCGGCAGGGCAGCGGACGGTTCGCCGTGAACCGGCTGATCCGGGTGTACGCGCCGATGGTGTTCGTGGTGCTGCTCACCGCGCTGCTGATCTTGGTGAACCTGCATCCGCCCGCGACGCCGGGGCAGTCGCAGGAGCTGACGCCGCTCACCGTGCTCACCAACTCCGTGCTGGTCAATTACCTGATCAACCCGCAGGTGGTGCTGGTGCCGGTGGCCTGGACGATGATCGTCGAGGTCCTGTTCTACGTGATCCTGCTGCTGTTGCTTCCGGTGCTGCGCCGGTGGGTGTGGCTGGCCATCGCGGTGGAGATCACGTTCATCTTCGTGGTGATGCTGAGCGGCCGGCAGCTCGGCGCCGGGTACTTCCTGTTCGCGGTGAACGTGTCCTACCTGCCGATCATGATCATCGGCCAGGTCATCTGGGCCACCACGTCGAAAAAGATCCCGCTGTGGGCCGGTGCCGTGTTCGGCGGTCTGGCGTGGAGCCTGTACGTGTTCGGCGACATCATCAACGTCGGCCGCGTGGACACGGCCTACAACCTCTCGATGGCGTTCGCCGTGGTGCTGTTCCTGCTGGGCATGATGGCGGAACCGAAGCTCAAGCAGCGGAAGTTCTGGACCGTCGTGTCCGAGCGCAGCTACTCGATCTACCTGCTGCACATGCTCGTGTCCTTCGTACTGCTGCAGCTGCTGCGCCCGGCGGTGCCGTTGCCGATCGCGCTGCTGATCGTGATTCCGGCGGTGTTCGGCGTGGTCGAGGTGAGCTACCGGTTCGTGGAGCGGCCGAGCCACGCGCTGGCGCGCAAGCTCTCATACCGGCGCGAGAAGTCGACGCCGATCCAGGTCACCAGCGAGATCACGATCGAAATCCCCAAGGTGGACCGGCCTCGGCACCTGGCGGGCGATGCGCCGGCGGGTTCCGTCTCCGGCTCGTTGAACGGCAGCCTGCCGCCCCCGCCGACCAAGGGCATTCCCAAGCCGCCGCCTCCGCCGCGGGGCGTTCCGAATCCGCCGCCGACGCCGCCGAGGGGTGCGCCGACTCCGCCGCCGACTGACGCGGAGCAGACCCTGATCACCCCACGCGCGGTCCCGCCGCACCGGCCCCGGCCTGCTCTGCCGCAGGACCCGGGCTCCGACCGCACCGCCGAGCCCCGTGCCCGGCACAGCACGCCGCGGCGGCGGCCGTCAGCCCCGTCGGAGTTGCAGTACCAGCCTGACCAGGAAGATCACGGCCAGCGCGGCGACCACGACGATCTCCCACGCCATGGGAGCTCCTTCCGCCGAACACATCGCTGAGTGAGGCGATGCTCTGCCGGTAAGGCGTCCGAACGTGGGACGACGTTCACCGACACGGCGTAACTCACACCTTCGGGCTAGTTCGCGGTTCAGTGCTTCCGCGGGGTGACGAGGCCTGATTCGTAGGCCAGCACCACGAGCTGAGCGCGGTCCCGAGCGCCGATCTTGGTCATGATCCGGCTCACGTGCGTGCGGGCCGTGGCGGTGGAGATCACCAGGTGGGCGGCGATTTCGTCGTTGGAGAGGCCGCCGGCGACGAGGCCGAGGACCTCGCGTTCGCGGTCGGTGATCGCCTTCACGGCGGCGGTGTCGATGCGGCGGTGTTCGGGGCGGCCGACGAATTCCGAGATCAGGCGGCGCGTCACGGTCGGGGCCAGCAGGGCCTCGCCGGCGGCGATCACGCGCAGGGCGCGCAGCAGCTCGACCGGTTCGGTGTCCTTGAGCAGGAAGCCGCTCGCGCCCGCGCGCAGGGCCTCGTACACGTACTCGTCGACGTCGAAGGTGGTCAGGACCAGCACCTTCACGTCGGCGAGGGCGGGGTCGGCGGTGATGCGGCGGGTGGCTTCGAGGCCGTCGGTGCCGGGCATGCGCACGTCCATCACCACGATGTCGGGCCGGTGCTCCTGCGCGAGGGACACGGCTTGCGCACCGTCGCCGGCCTCGCCGACGACGGTGAAGCCGTCTTCGGTCTCGAGCAGCACGCGGAAACCCGCGCGGACCAGGGCCTGGTCGTCGGCCAGGACCACGGTGATCGTCATGACTCCCCCTTCACGGGCAGCTCGGCCCGTACTTCGAAACCGCCTTCGGTGACGTCCGCCCGCACCGTGCCGCCGAGTGCCGCCGCGCGTTCGGTCATGCCGCGCAGGCCGTGGCCGGGGGTCGGGGCGGTGGTGGCGCGGCCGTCGTCGCGGACGGTGAGCACGAGGGCGCCCGGGTGCCGTTCGAGGTGGACGTCGACGTGCTGCGCGCCGGTGGCGTGACGGACGACGTTGGTGAGCGACTCCTGAAGGATCCGGTAGGTCGCGGCGGCCACGGGCGCGGGGACCTCACCGGCGTCGCCGTGCAGGCGTACCTCGAGGCCCGCCGCGCGCGCGTGGTCGAGCAGCTCGGACAGCTGCGCGAGGCTCGGCGTGGGGGCCTTGTCCTCGCCCGAGCGCAGCACCGCGAGCGTCGCGCGCAGGTCGTTGAGCGCCGACGCGCTGGCGGCCTTGATGTTCAGCAGCGCCTCTTTCGCCTGCTCAGGCCGCCGGTCGGCGACGTGGGCGGCGACGCCGGCCTGCACGTTGATCATCGCGAGGCTGTGGGCCACCACGTCGTGCACCTCGCGGGCGATCTGCAGCCGTTCCTGCTCGGCCAGGCGGTGGCGGTGCTCCGCGACCTGCTCGCGCCGAGCCGCCAGCGCCGCGAACTGGTAGCGCACGGCCGTGCCGATGCCGATCACCGCCGCGAGCCACACCACGAACACCCCGGCCGAAGCCGCGATCGCGAACGACCGCGTGGTGATCACGTGCGCCGCGTAGCCGGCCACGAGCACGCCGGCGCCGACCCAGCCCGCGAGCACCGGGCCGTGGCGGCGGGTGAGCATGAACAACGCGATGGTGGGCACCAGGATCACCGGCCCGCCGGGCTCGCTGGAGGCGTAGAACGCGTACGCCGACGCGGCCGTGACCACGAACACCGGCAGCGGGTAGCGGTGCACGACCAGCAACGTGAGCACGGTCGCGACCAGCCACGCGGCGCCGGCCGGGGTCAGCGCGTGGGCGCCCGGTTGCCAGCGGCCGGCCGCACTCGTGGCGCCGAGCGTGAACACGAGCACCACGAAGGTCCGGAACACCCGTCCGAACCACGGGTTCCGCGCCCGCCACCACTCCTGCATGCTGCAGAAAACTACCGGTCACGCGGCCTGCGCGCGTCCGTCCGGAAGCGGCATCCTGGCTACGTCCCGTGCGGTACCGAATGACCCAGTACCTGAATGACCGAGGAGCCGACGATGCCGGAGATGCTCACCGTGGACCTGCACCCGATCTTCCGCAGCGACCGGGACATCGACGCGGCCGTGCGCACCGCGATCTTCCGGGCGGCCAGGGAGCGGATCAAGACCGTCGAGATCATTTCCGGCAAGGGCTCGGGCAAGCTGAGGCGGCGGGTAATGGCGACCTTGAACCAGCCGCACCTGAAGAAGCTCTACCGGCGCGTGGAGACCGATCCCGCCAACGACGGCCGGGTGCTGGTGCACTTCTAGTCGAACAGCAGCGGCAGCTTCTCGGCGGTCTGCTCGTCGGCCGGGGTGTAGGTGGACACGGTGATCTCGGAGCGGCGGCCGAAGTACAGGTACGTGAAGTTGAACTTCAGCAGCCCGACCTCGGGGTGGTCGTAGCACTTGGTGCGGATCGGGTCGGGGTTCACGTCGTGGCGGTTCCACAGCTGCTCGAACAGCGGCGACTCGGCCCGCAGCCGCTTGACCAGCGCTTTCCACGACGGTTCGGCCACGTGCTCGGCCATCGCCGCGCGGAACGACGCGACCACGCGCGGCACGTTCTGGTCCCAGTCGAGCATCCGGCCGCGCCAGTCGGGGTTGAGCAGGCACTGGACCAGCGTGTTGCGGTCTTCGAACGGGATCGCGTCGACGTCACCCATCAGCCAGGTGTAGCCGCGGTTGTAGCCGAGCAGGTCGCAGCGCGCGTTGCGGACGGCGACCGGGAACGGCTCGAGCTGGGTCATCATCCTGCGCATCGAGGGCGTGATGGCGTTGCACTCGCTCGCCGCGGGCGGCTCGGGCGCGCCGGCGAGGGTGAACAGGTGCGAGTGCTCGTGCGGGTCGAGCCGCAGCGTGCGGGAAATCGCGCCAAGGACCTGTTCTGACGCGTTGATGTCGCGGCCCTGCTCCAGCCACGTGTACCAGGTGACCCCGACGCCGGCGAGCTGCGCGACCTCTTCGCGACGCAGGCCGGGCGTGCGCCGGCGGCCGCCGAGGGGCAGGCCGACCTGCTCGGGTGTGATGCGCGCCCGGCGGCTGCGCAGGAACGCACCGAGCTCGCCGCGGCGCAGGCGTTCTTCGACGGCCCGTTCTTCGACAGCGCTGGTCATGCTTCCAGTTGAGCACAGGTTCTTGACGGGTACCAGGTAGTGCGACTACCAGGATAAGAGCGCACCTGGTACCAGGTTCAAGAGCGTCGGAACCTGGTACTCATGACGACGACAACCTCCGCACCGGTGCACACCACCGGTGTGCCGACCAGACCGGCACTCACCTCCGCCGGCCTGGTCACCGTGCTGCTGGGGGCGGCGCTGCCGATCATCGACTTCTTCATCGTCAACGTCGCCCTCCCCACCATCAATGCCGACCTGCACGCCTCCACCGCGACGCTCGAGCTGGTGGTGGCCGCGTACGGCATCGCCTACGCCGTGTTGCTGGTGCTCGGCGGCCGGCTCGGTGACGCGTTCGGCCGCCGCCGGCTCTTCCTGCTCGGCCTGGCGCTGTTCACGCTGACGTCGCTGATCTGCGGCCTCGCCCCGGACGCGACGACGCTGGTGCTCGCGCGCGCCGCCCAAGGCGCCGCGTCGGCGATGCTGCTGCCACAGGTGCTGTCGATCATCCAAGCCGGCACGTCCGGCGCGCACCGCTCGCGCGCCCTCGGCTACTACGGCGCCACCGGCGGCATCGCCACCGTCGTCGGCCAGCTCCTCGGCGGCGCACTCGTGGCCGCCGACCTGTGGGGCACGAGCTGGCGGCCGATCTTCCTGGTCAACGTGCCGATCGGCCTCGTCGGCCTCCTCGTCGCGCGCCGCACGGTGCCCGACAGCCGCGCCACGAACCCCCTCGGCGTCGACCGCTGGGGCACCGCGCTGCTCGCCGCGTCGCTCCTGACGCTGCTCGTGCCGCTCATGGAGGGCTCCGCGCTGGGCTGGCCGTGGTGGACCATCGTGTCGCTGGCGCTCTTCCCGTTCGCGGTCGCGGCTTTCGCCCGCGTCGAACTGCGCCTGGAATCCCGCGGCGGCATGCCCCTGCTCCCGCCGGCGCTCCTGCGCACCGCCAACGTGCGCCACGGCCTGGTCGTGGCCGTGCCGTTCTTCTGCGGCTTCGGGTCCTTCATGTTCGTCTACGCCGTGACCCTGCAGGAAGGCCTGCACCTCGGCCCGCTCGCCTCAGGCCTCGTGCTCACGCCGATGGCCGTGGCGTACTTCCTCACGTCCCTGGTCAGCAGCCGGCTGGTCGCCCGCTTCGGCCGGAAGGTGGTGCCCTTCGGCGGGATCATCCTGGCGCTCGGCCTGGCGGTACTGGCGGGCTCGGCGTGGCTGGCGTGGCCGTCGCTGTCCGTGTGGCAGCTCGCGCCCGCGATGGTGCTCATCGGCATCGGCAACGGCATGGCCATGACGACCCTCTTCCGGGTCGTGTTGTCGCGGGTGCCGCACGACCTGGCCGGGATCGGTGGTGGCGTGATGACCACTACGCAGCAGACATCGCTGGCGTTGGGGGTGGCGGTGTTCGGGACGCTGTTCGCCGGGTTGAGCACGGGGTCGGTGGGGTATGAAGGCGCGTTTGTGGTGGTGATCGGAGTGTTGGCTGTGGTGGCGTTGGTGGTGGTCGGGTTGGCCAGGAAGCTGCCTGATCCTCGATGAGGTGACAGTCGGGTGGGGCTCGTGGTTCGCGGGCCCCACCCAGCGGCGTCAGGTCGGGAGTGAAGACCAGCCGCCGCCGTGGGCGAGGAGGGTGCGGACGGCCTCGGCGTGTTCGGCGAAGCCCGCGAGGTCGCCGTGGAGGAGGGCGGCGCGTTCGGCGTCGAGGGGGGCCGTGTCGTCGCGCCAGAGTTCGAGGGTCCAGTTGGCGGCGAGGAACATGGAGCGGACCAGGCCGATGATGCCGGCGGAGTCGGGGCCGCCGCTGCGGCGGTAGGACTCGAGGATGTCGTTGCACGTCTGGAACAGGCGGGTGAGGCCGGTGACGGCTTCGGCGGGCGTGCCGTCCCAGTCGGGGCCCGGCCAGGTGCAGGAGCCGAGCTCCAGCCACAGCCGCCAGCCGGCGGTCAGCTCAGCTTCGTTGCACGGAGTCCAGTGCCCGGCCATGGTTCGAGTGTGCGCCCCGGCGGCGTGGGAGCCGCCGGGGTCATGGGGTTTCTCACTCGTGTGGCTGCTGCCAGAGCCAGAACTCGATGCCCTGGTCGTCGACGCAGTCGGCCGTGGTGCCGTACGGGTGGTGCTCGATTTCGCCGGCCGTGCCGCCGTGCGAAGTCACCCGGGTGAGGGCGGCGGTGAGGTCGTCGACGGCGTACATCAGCTTCCAGCCGACCTGCCGGCCCGGGCCACCCCAGAGGCCGCCCTGCAGGCCGGGGCCCTCGAAGCCCCAGGCGTCCGGGACCGAGCCCGGCGAGAACTGCCAGCCGAGCACGCCGCCGTAGAACGCCTTCGCCGCGTCGCCTTCCGGCACCTGGAAGGTGAAGTACATGGCTTCGCCGTGGCGGGTGGGGTTGGTGGCGTACTTGCCGGTGCGGCCGGGGTGCCCGGCCTGCGCGACGAGCCAGCGCTGGCCGTACGGGTCCTTGATCGTCCCGGCGAGCCCGTAGCCGCGGTCCTCGACCGGGCGCACCACCTCGCCACCCAGCTCCTCGGCGCGGCGAGCCGACTCGCGCACGTCGGCCACCTCGATGCGGATCAACGCCCCGCCTTCGGGCGCGACGACGTTGCCCAGCTCGGGGAACTCCTCCGCGAGCATCAGCACGCTGTCGCCGATGGCCAGCTCGGCGTGCCCGACGCGGCCGTCGTCCATCACGATCGGGTCGGACCGGCGGCGCGCGCCGAACACGGCGACGTAGAAGTCCAGCGCGGCCCGCGCGTCGGTGACGACGAGGTAGGGCGCGAGGGCGCGGACGGCGGCGGTTTCGGTTTCGGTGGTGGTCATGTCGTCGGCTCCGTTCAGGATGAGGCGCCGCAGGTTGTCCCGCAGCTCGTCGGCGAACGCCGGATCCGGGTCGACCGGCGCCGGGGGCAGTGCGAGCGCGTCGAACGGCTCAGTCATCGCGGCCCCCTTTCTCCTCGTAGCGGTGACGGAACGCGGCCTTGGCGCGGGTCAGCAACGCCTCCGTCGCGGTGACCGTGCGCTCCAGGCAGGCGGCGACCTCGGCAACCGGCAGGCCGTCGACGTAACGCAGCGTGAGCACGGCCCGGTGGTGCGCGCCGAGCGACTCGAGCACCTGGCGGGCTCGCAACGCGTCGAGCTCGGTGTCCCACGGGTCGTGCGCGGTCTCCGGCTCGTGCACCAGCCGTAGCCCGCGCTCCTCCCGCGCCTTGCGGCGCCAGTGGTCGGCCAGCTTGTGCCGCGCCACCCCGATCAGCCACGCCGTGCTCACCGGCGGCGCCTGGGACCTGCGGCACGCGGCCACGGCGCCGAGGAACGTCTCGGACGTCAGCTCCTCGGCCAGCACCCGCTCACCACAGCGCGCGAGCAGGTACCCGTAGACCTCCGGCAGCGCGGACTCGTACAGCCCGAGCAGCGCGAAAGCCGGGTCCGGTCTCACCCGCGGTTCCGTCACACCCACATCGTCGTCCGGCGGCCGCGTTTTCCGTCGGGTGAATTTCGGTTGCTTCGTAAATCGTTCGTCCGGCGTCGTGGCGAACGGCGACACTGCGGGGCATGACCGGGCGAAGGCGGGCGACGGGGTTGAGCCTCACGTCGTGGGTGCTCTTCGCGAGCTCCGGCCCGGTGGCGAAGGCCGTGATGGCCACCGGCTGGACGCCGGCCGCGGTCACGTCCGTGCGCATCGCGGTCGCGGCGGTCGTGCTGCTGCCGGGCGTCGCGCTGGTGCGCCCGCGCGCGCTGCGCTTCCGCCGCGAGGACGGGTGGCTGCTGCTCGGCTACGGCGTGCTCGGCGTGGCCGGGGTGCAGCTGTGCTTTTTCGTGGCGGTGGCCCGCGTGCCGGTCGGGGTGGCGATGGTGCTGGTGAACCTGGCGCCGGCACTGGTCGCGCTGTGGGTACGGCTGGTGCGACGCGAACGCCTGCCGGCGCTGGTGTGGGTGGGGACCGGACTCGGCGTGGCGGGTCTGGTGCTCGTCGCGCAGGTTTGGCACGGCAGAGGGCTCGATGCGCTGGGCATCGCCGCCGGCGTGGGTGCCGCGGTGTGCTCCGCCGGCTATTTCCTGCTCGGCGAACACAGCGCCGGCCGCCACGATCCGGTCGGGGTGACGGCGGTGGGGCTCACGATCGGCGCCGTGGTGGTGGGCGTGGTGAGTCCACCGTGGACAGTCGGGCCGATGGACGCCGCGGTGACGCCGGGCGTGCCGGTGTGGCTTGCGTTGCTGGGGCTGGCTTTGGCGGGCACGGTGCTGCCGTACCTGGCGGGGCTGCGCGCGTTGCGCGATCTGCCGGTGACTTTGGCGAGTGTGCTGGCTCTGGTGGAGCCGGTGGTCGCGGCCGGGCTGGCCTGGCTGTGGCTCGGCGAGACGCTGGGGCTGGTGCAGGTGGTGGGCGCGGTGGTGTTGCTCAGTGGTGCGGTGGTGGTGCAGGTGGCCGGGTCTCGCAGTCGTGAGGATATGCGGACGGTTGGGGTCGCGGGGCGTTGAGTCGGCTGTCGCACAATCCGGCGCTGCCGTCCCGCGAGACCCGGCTCCCGACTACCAGCTCGCCGGACGGCGCAACTCCGGTTCATAGGGCTGCGTGATCACTTCCAGGCCGTTGCCGCCCGGGTCGAGGAAGTAGACGCCGCGGCCGCCGTGGTTGTGGTTGATTTCGCCGGTGAGGCGGCCGGGCGGGTCGGCGTGGTAGGGCACGCCGGTTTCCTGCAGGCGGGCGAAGAAGGCGTCGAACGCCGTTTCCGGGATGAGAAAGCAGTAGTGCTGCAGCCGGAGGTCTTCGGGTGGGACCGTGGCGAAGTCGAGGCGCACGCCGTTGGCCAGGTGGAGCGGGATGAAGGGGCCCCATTCCTCGCCCACCGTCAAGCCGAGCAGGTGGGCGAGGAATTCGGCCGACTCGCGGTTGTCGCGGGAAGGGACGATCAGGTGGTTGAGTTCGACGGAAACCGAAACCGAACCAGAATCAGACGCAGAATCAAAACTAAGATCAGAAAAATTCACGGAACAATGCCTCCACAAGGCATCTCGGCACCTCCATGCCTCACCCAGCCGGTGACCGACACGCGATGCCGCGTCCGTGATCCTAAGCCGGAAGCTAGGAAACCGTCACGCGCTTTCGCCCGGCGGCGCGCGGGCGGCCAACGCCCTGCCAAGACAGGCCCGCGTCGATCACGGTGCGGGGGTCGAGGAGGTTGCGGGTGTCGACCACGTCGTCGCCCTCCATGGCGTCGGCCATGATGGTCCAGTCGAGGTGTTTGAATTCGGCCCATTCGGTGAGGACGACGATCACGTCGGCGTCCTTCGCGACCTGGTACGGGTCGTCGACCACGGTCATGCCGTCGATGACACCATCAACGGCCGGGTCGTACGCCGTGATTTCCGCGCCGAGCGCGCCGAGCACGGAGGACACGGCCAGGGCCGGTGAGTCGCGCAGGTCGTTGGTGCCGGCCTTGAACGCGAGGCCCAGCACGCCGATGCGCGCGCCGGCCAGGGTGCCGCCGCAGGCGCCGGCGATCTTGGCGACGATGCGATCGCGCTGGGCGATGTTCTCGTCGATCGCCGACGTCAGCATGCGGAAGTCGTAGTTCACGGACTCGGCGACCTTGACGAGCGCGCTGGTGTCCTTCGGCAGGCACGAGCCGCCCCAGCCCGGGCCGGGCTTGAGGAAGGTGCGGCCGATGCGGCGGTCGTAGCCCATGCCCTCGGTCACGAGGTCGATGTCGGCGCCGAGGCGCTCGCACAGCTCGGCGATCGAGTTCACATAGGACAGTTTGAGCGCGAGGAAGCAGTTGGCCGCGTACTTCACGAGCTCCGCGCTCGCTGCGTCGGCGACGACCACCGGGGCGCCGAGGTCCGCGTAGAGGTCGCCGACCCAGTCGGCCGCGCCCGGGGTGTCCGAGCCGACGACGATGCGGTCGGGGTTCAGGAAATCGGAGACCGCCGTGCCTTCGCGCAGGAACTCCGGGTTGGACACGATCGGCACGTCGGTGCGGCCGAGCATCGCGCGGATGCGCTTCGACGTGCCCACCGGCACGGTCGACTTGGTGATCAGCGCGCAGCCGGTGGGCAGCACGTCGCCGATCTCGGCGGTCACCGCCTCCACCGCGCGCAGGTCCGCGGAGCCACCCGCGCCCATCGGCGTCGGCACGCAGAGGAACACCCCGTCCGCGTGACGCACGGCTTCGCGCGCGCCGACGACGAACGACAGGCGCCCGCTCGTGATGCCACCGGTGACCAGTTCGGCCAGCCCCGGTTCGAGAATGTCCACTCTGCCGGCGGCGAGGCGAGAGACCTTCGCCTCGTCCACGTCCACGCAGGTGACGCGATGCCCCAGGCTCGCGAGACATGCCCCCGTGGTCAATCCGACGTACCCCGTCCCCACCACCACGATCCGAGCTGCGCTCATGATGCCGAAGGTGACATTCGGAGTTGAAGCGGGCGCTAACGGAAAACGGCGGGGCCGAATACTCCACGCGAGAAGTGAAGAACACGCCCCGCGTGAGGCAGCACACCCGGCGGCCAAGCGAACGAACGTTAACCTGTCGTCATGGTGCAGGGCCGCACCACGAGCAGCAGAAAGGCTGAAGATGCAGATCACCGACACCGCAGCGCTCGTCACGGGTGGAGCGTCGGGCCTCGGCGGCGCCACCGCCAAGGCGCTGGCCGCCAAGGGCGCGCGCGTCTTCGCGCTCGACCTCGCCGCCTCGATCGAGAAGGCCGAGCAGGTCGACGGCATCACCTACGTCGAGGCCGACGTGACCGACCCCGACCAGGTCCAGACCGCGGTGGACACGGCCGCCGGCTCCGGCGTGCCGCTGCGCACGGTGGTGAACTGCGCCGGCATCGGCCCCTCGGCCCGCATCCTGTCGAAGAAGGGCCGCCACGACCTCGCGCTCTACGCCAAGGTCGTGCAGATCAACCTCATCGGCACCTTCAACGTGCTCACCATCGCGGCCGAGGCCATGGCCAAGACCGAGCCGCTGACCGACGACGCGCGCGGCGTCATCATCAACACCGCCTCCGTCGCCGCCTACGACGGCCAGATCGGGCAGGTCGCCTACTCGTCGTCGAAGGGCGGCGTCGTCGGCCTCACGCTGCCGGCCGCGCGCGACCTCGCGTCGCAGGGCATCCGCGTGCTCACGATCGCGCCGGGCATCGTCGACACCCCGATGCTCGCCACGGTGAGCGACGAGTTCCGCGCGGGCCTCGCCGCCGGCGTGCCGTTCCCGAAGCGCCTGGCGCGCCCGGACGAGTACGCGCAGCTCGCCCTTTCGCTGATCGACCACGACTACCTCAACGGCGAAGTCGTGCGCATGGACGGCGCCCTGCGCATGGCCCCGCGCTGAGCAAGGGCGGTCTGGACCACTCGGGTGGTCCAGACCGCACAGCGCTCACGCCTTCGTGAGCCGCGCTTCCAGCCCGATCCCGTCCGTGGTGATGCGGCACGAGCCGAAGCGGCTTTCCCGCGCCAGCACCTCGAACTGCTCCGGCGTGTACGCGCGCTTGCGCAGCTGCCCGAGCGTCCACTTCGTGGTGAACGCGCCCACCGTGCTGAGGTTCATGCCGCGCACCTCCGCCGCGATGTCGTCGGCCGTGGCCGACTTGCGCAGGTCCTGCACCACGGCCACGCCGCCCGGGCGCAGCACGCGCCACATCTCGTCGAGCGCGTCGACCGGGTCGGCGAAGTTCTTGAACGCCGCCTGCGTGATCAGGAAATCGAACGACCCGTCCGCGAACGGCATCTTCGCCACGTCACCGTGCACGAACTGCGCCTCGACCCCCTCCGTCCGCGCGTAGTCGGTCGCCAGCGCCACGAACGTGCGGCTCACGTCCAGCCCAGTCACCGCGAAACCGAGCCGCGCGAGCTCGACCGCGTGGAACCCCGGCCCGGGCGCCACCTCCAGCACGTCGGCACCCGCCGGCAGCTGCTGCGCCAGCTCGGCCGCCGATTTGCGGTAGTACGCCAGCTGCGGCGCGGTGCCCCGGCCCTTCGCGTACGCCCGCGCGACGGGCCCTTCCATCTCCGGCACGAGCTTGGTCCGGTGCCGCTTGACCTCGACGTTCCCCATGATCTGTCTCCTGTTCGGTAGTTGACCGAACCGGTCCGGGAAGCGCGGAGCCCGTATCCTGCAGGTGCAGCCAGAGGATCGGATCCGCGCACGCGGAATCGGTTCGACGGTTTCCCCGGTCCCGGCGGCGGTGTGCCAGCACTGCCTCCGGGACCGGCTTTCGGTTACTCCTGCCCGCCTTCGACGAAAGCGGTCAAGTCTTCGGGCAGCTCGCCGGTTTCGCGGTAGTGCCGCCATTCAGTGATGCCGGGCAGCGCGCCGGCCGCCAGGTCGTCACGCAGGCCGCGCACCCACTCGGCCTCCGCCCGCAGCAGGGCCAGCTCGTACTCGCTCTCCACCAGGAAGATCCGCGGCACCTCGGCCCGCGACGCGTCGAGCGCCGCCGCCCGCTCGCCGAGGCGCTTGTCCAGCGCGGTGAGCCGCTTCGACAGCAGCTGCGCGACCTCGTCCGGCCCGAGCGAAGCCATGATCGACAGCCCGGCCTGGAACTTCGTCGGCTCCAGGTCCGGCTCGCCGAGCAGCTCGGCCACCCAGTCTTCGAGCTCCGCGCGGCCGGCGTCGGTGAGCTGGTACACGGTGCGCTCGGGCCGCCCGCCGTCGCGCACGCTCTCCACCGCGGCGATGAACCCGTGCTTCTCGAGGTTGCCGACCACGGTGTAGAGCGAGCCCCACTTGATCTTCATGTCGTTGTCCTTGCCGCGTTCCTGCAGCACGGACGCCATCTCGTAGGGATGCATCGGCCGTTCCAGCAACGTCGACAGCACCGCCAGCCCCAGCATGTTGCCGACCTTGCGTCGCTTCACCCGAATCACATCCTCGTCTACGAGTACTCGTGAACGAGTATACGCACGGAGCGAGAGAAGGGAACCCCGGGAAAAACCCTGAGATCCTGGTGATCACCAGGGTCAGCGGTGGATCAGCAGCACCTCGGCGCCGTCGGCCGGCACCGCAACGGCCCGCTGCAGCCGGCCGGCGTGCACGGTGCCCAGCTCGACCACCCCCGCCGAGCGGCCGAAGCCGCTCAGCACGATCCGGTCGCCGTCACGCACCTCGGCGCCGGCGGCGGTGACGGTGATCGGGTCGTCGACCCGCCCGCTGGAACCGCCCAGGGTCACGGGCACCCCGGCCGCCGTGGTGGCGCGCAGGCCCACCGGCGTGGAGTTCACGACCACGAGGTCGCCGGCCGTGCGCGTCACCACCGCGACGAACCCGGCCCGCGTCACCACGACATCGCCCGACTTCACGGCGCCGGCGGAGACACCCGGGACACCGGAAACCACGAACTGCGCGGCGGCCGCGGCCCGCACGACCGTCCCGCTCGAGACGGTGGGATCGTCGGCCGAACCGGTCAGCACGCCGAAGGCCGGGTGTTGTGGATCGCCGGTGCCGATCGAGGTGTTCCACGCGGCCGCGGCCGGCGCGAGCACCGCGGCCGCCAGCCCGTCGGCGGGATGAACGGTGACCGGCCGCGTCACGCCGGAGAACGCCGCCGTGGTCACGTCCGGCGCGGTGACCACCACGCCCAGCGCGCGGCCCGGCTCGGCCGCCACGAAACCGAACGCCGGCAGCAGCACCTGATCCGCCGGAATGGCCAGCCGCGCCCGCACCCGCAGCTCAGGCGTGCCGGTGAGGAAGGCCAGCCGCACGCCTCCGTCGGGCTGCGGGTCACTCAGCACGACCACCGTGCCCACCTCGCCGCTGGTCCCGGCGTACACGACCTGCGCGGCCCGCGTGCCCCACGCCTGGCGCGCCCGCTCCACCAGGCCGAGGTTGTCCGCCAACGCGCCGCGCGCCGGCCAGCGAGTCACGGCCACAGCTTCCGGCGCCCCGGGCGTCGCGGTGGTGACCACCGAAGCCACCCCCAGCACGAGCACCACCGCGACGGCCACCGCCCCGGCCAGCCGCCCCTGCCGGCGCCGGGCGCGAGTGCCCAGCACCCGCCGCGCCATCCGCGCCGCGTCCCCCGGCTCCGGCGACGCCAGCACCGTGCCGCCGAGCTCCCGGCGCACAGTGTCCGTGAACTCCCTCAACGCGGCCCCCTTCCGATCGCGGCCGGCGCGTGCGTGGCTTCCCACAGCTCACGCAGGCGCGCCAGCCCGCGCGCGGTCGACGACTTCACCGTGCCGACACCACAACCCAGCAGCTGAGCGGTTTCCGCCTCGCTGAGGTCGAGGTAGAAGCGCGCCGCGAGCACCGCCCGCATGCGCGGCGGCAGCTGCACCAGCAGCGCGGCCATCTCCGCGCGCCCGGCCGACACCGCGAACGCGTCGACCACCGCCGCGACGTCAGCGCCGGCTTCCGGCACCAGCCGCTCACGCCGGCGCCGATCGCGGCGGGCGAGGAACACGCGAAACAGCGCTTGGCGCGCGTAGGCGCGCTCGTGGTCGATGTCCGCGCGGCCGACGTGCTTCACCAGCCGCAGCAGCGCGTCGTGCACCACGTCCTCGGCCTCGCGGCGGTCACCGGTCAGCACGAGGGCGTAGCGGAACAACTCGTCGTAGTGCTGTTCGACGAAGACCTCGAACCGCTCGGCCGACCCGCGCACACCCACCACCTTTCCGACTTGACGCCCCATGGATCTCCCCAGGCGCCGGAAAGTTGCCTCGGAACCGAAATCAGTCGGCCGCGCGCCAGGTCCAGTTCGGCCGCTCGTACGCCACCTCGAAGCCGAGGTTGAGCAGGTTGTGCAGCGACGAGTTGTGCTCGCCGTCGGTCTCGGCGCCGGTTTCGGCCACGAGCCAGCGGCAGCCCAGCTCGGCCGCCAGACGAGCGCGCACGGCGATGAACTCCGTCTGTCCACCTCGGTTGCGCGCGTGCTCGGCGACCGCGCCGCTGAACAGCTGGCCGATGTCGCCCATGCGGTAGAGCAGCCCGGTGCCGACCAGGTCGTCGCCGAGCCAACCGGCGTACGGATAGCAGGCCGGGTCGGCGGTCGCGGCCACGAACACGTCCACGAGGTGCTCCTCCGGCATGCCGAAGACACCGAGCATCCGCGAGGCCCACCGGTGCGCGTCGCGGGGTTCGACCGGGGCGATCCGGATGCCGTTCACCTGCTTGCGCGCGGGATCGTCGGCCCGCGCCACCACGTCGGCCACCGGCGCGACGAGCTTGGCCCACGACGTGGACGTGGTGAGTCCTTCACGGGCGCAGATGTCGGCCCAGTCCTCGGGCAGCACGGAAGGCGCCAGCGCCAAGGTGGCCCGGCGGGTGCCGGCCGCGCGGTAGAACGCGCACACCTCGGCGATCAGTTCGGCCGTGACCGGTTCGGTGCGGCCGAACCCCAGTGCCTTGCTCCAGAAGTGCGTGGGGTCGTTGCGCACCGACAGCACCACCCCACCACCGAGGCGCGTCGCCGTGATGCCGAGCGCCTCACGCGCGGCTTCAGGGGCGCCGGTCTCGAGCCGGTACACCGATTCCGCTTCGGAATCTTCGATCGCCAACGGCGGCAAGTCGATCATGAGGCCAACGTACGCCGGGCCGGCCCGTGATCAGAGGTCCAGCATGTAAGGGACCTCGACCTGTGCCCGATCGGACATCCACTCGCGTAACGCCTGGGTGGCCCGCACGTCGTCCTCGTTGTACTGCAGGAGCCGCTCGCGCTGCGTGTCGTCGGGCAGTTCGCCGTCCATGCCCACGGCGTCGCGGTACCAGCGCATCGACGCTTCGCCGCCGGCCTCCGCGTCGCGCCACTGGAAGCCCGCGACGGGCGCGATCACCTTGAGGCCCTTGCCGCGCGAGCACAGGAACTGGTCGGTGACGCTGCGGAACAGGTCCACCCACTCCTCGGAATCCACAAAGGACTGCACGTCCTTCTTCGCCGGGATCCCCGGGTGATCGCCGAAGCGCTCGACGGAGCCGAACAGCCAGCGGTTCTCGGCCAGCGCGTTGTAGCAGTAGGCCCGGAAGGTGAGCCCGGCCGCGAGCGTGCGCTCCCGCACGTCGGTGAACCACGCCCAGAACTCGGCGAACGAGCGGGCCTCGTCGGTGGTCGGCAGCGGCTCCCAGGTGGCGAACGCGCGGTAGCCCTGCGCCACGCCGATGTCGGCGCCCGAGAGCAGCGTGCCCCACAGGTACGCGCCCGAATCGCCGAAGCTCTCCATGTCGACGTCGACCTCGACGTCGCCGCGCGGCACCTCCACCAGCGGCGTGCGGCGCACCACGGTGAGATCGGCCAGCCACGCGCGGGCCAGCATGATCGCGTCGGAGAACGTGCCGCCCGTCCAGTTCATCGGCGGTGCCTCGGCGGCCGGGTCGAGCGCGGCCAGTTTGTCCACAGTGGACACTCCAGCCCGGCGCAGCTCGCCGGCGTCCTCACCGCGCACCACGAGGCTCACGTCCCGAGTTTCGGTGAGCACCACCTCGCACGTGGGCCAGAACGGGCAGCGCCGGCACTCCAGCACCCGCGACGGCATGGCCAGCGGCTCGTCGCCCGTGGCCGCCGCGGTGGCCACGGCGAGGCGGTCGGCGAAGCGCACGTCGTACTCCGTGAGCGCGCTGCGACCGCCGGGCCAGGTGCCGGCCGTGAGGTCGTGCCACACCACCACGTCGGCGTCGAGCCCGATCACGCCGCCGACGGCGCGGCCGGTTTCGGCGCGCCCGTACGTCTGCAGCATCCGCCGCAGGTGCGCGAGCCGCAGCTGGTCGCGCGGCTGCGAACGCACCTTGCGCGTCTCGTCGGGCGTGCGGTGCGCGGGGTCG
The DNA here is from genome assembly GCF_035918295.1 of Amycolatopsis rhabdoformis. Lineage (GTDB taxonomy): Bacteria > Actinomycetota > Actinomycetes > Mycobacteriales > Pseudonocardiaceae > Amycolatopsis > Amycolatopsis rhabdoformis. Next base: position 8,151,362 of record NZ_CP142149.1, on the reverse strand, counting down.
AGGTCGGTGAGCTCGGTGGTCGAGGCGCCCTGGCCGCGGTCGGTGATGCGGTGGCGCGCCACCAGCACCGGCACGTAGCCGGTCGCCGTGCGCACGAGCAGGTCGACGCCGCCGCGCCGGTGGCCGATCGGGTCGGCCTGCAGCAGCGGGCCCCAGATGAACCGCGCGCCTGCTGCGAACGCCTCTTCCGTGAGCCGCACGCGGTCGGCCGCCGGCAGGTCCCGCGGCACGCGCACCCACGTGGCTTCTTCGCCCAGGCTTTCGGTCGTCGCGTCGATGAGCCGGCGCAGGATCGCCTCGCGGTGCGCCGTCGCGTCGGCGATCCGCTGCTGCGCCGTGGGATCCGGCGGCGGCAGCGGAACCTCGCGCATCGCCGGATCGTGCTCCAGGTGCACACGGCGACGGCAGCGACTGACCGCTCCGGCGTCGAGCAGCACCTCGTTACCCATGACGATCACCTTATCCGCCCACCCCGACAGAACTGCCGCTCCGTGGCGCGAGCCGACATGCCCGCCCCCTCGCGGACCAGTAAGTTCGACCCCGACGCTTAGCAGGAGGTGGGCCATGGCGCGCAAGGCCAAAGAAGACGCGGGTGAAGCTCGGATCACCCCGAAGAAGGCGAAGAACGCGATCGCGGTGGCCAAGGTGATCGGGCCGGCCGTGATCCCGGTGGTCGCGCCGTACGCGGTGCGCGCGGCGGGCGCGGCCCGCGAGCTGTACGACCGCTACCAGGCGCGCAAGCTCGGCGTCGCCGTGGACCAGCTCGGCGAGTTCTCCGGCCGCGGCGCCGCGCTGCACGCGCGGATCGCCGGGCTCGTGCAGGGGCTGACCGAGCTGCGGAAGTCGAGCAAGGCCACCGAAGCCGACACCCAGTTCGTGACCGACACCCAGGGCACCCTCGAACAGCTCTCGGCCACGGTCCGCGCGGCCGAGCGGATGCCGGCCGCCCGGCGCAAGGCCGCGCACCGGGCGGTGGCGACCGAACTCGACGCGCTGGAGGAACAGCTGCTGCACCGGCTCGGCGTCTGAGCGCGAGCCGGGCCGCTCACCTGAAGTGGTGACCGGCCCGGCTACCTCGACCATCCACACCGCTCGCGTCACTCCGGCAGCGGGATCCACTTGTGCGACCACGCGATCACGGCGTCGAGCACCGGCTCGAGGTCCTGGCTCTTGGCCGTGAGGTGGTACTCCACCTGCAGCGGCGTGGTGGTGAGCACCCGCTTGTCCAGCAGGCCCTCCTCCTCCAGCTTCCGCAGCCGCTGCGCCAGCATCGTGTCGCTGACGCCGGGCACCGCGGCCCTGATCTGGGCGTAGCGGTGGTGACCGGTGAAGACCGCACGCAGGATCGCGCCCGTCCAGCGCGTGCCGATGAGCTCGATCGCCGCGTGGAAGCGCGTGCACACGCGGTGGACTTCCTCCTCGTGCCGGTCCACGGTCACTCCCTCAGTTGCCCGTCCGCAGCGGCGACAGCGACTCGGTCACGCGCACGAGCTCGTCGAACATCGCCTTCGCGGAGGTCTCCACGATCTCGTTGGGCACGAACTCGCCCGCCTCGCTGATGAACTGGTTCACGAACGGCACCGACACCGCGTCGAACACCGGCGTCATGCGCAGCGTGGTCACGACCTGCTTGATCTGCTGCACCGCGCGCGTGCCCGCCGCGACGCCGCCGTAGCTGACGAGGCCGACGGCCTTGTACTTCCACTCGTTGTGCAGGTAGTCGATGGCGTTCTTCAGCTCGGCGTTGTAGCCGTAGTTGTACTCCGGCATCACGAACACGAACGCGTCCGCTTCGGACACCTTCGCGCTCCAGTCCTTCGTGTGCTGGTGCTCGTACTGGCCCAGGCGCGGGTGCTTCGGCTCGTTGAAGAAGGGCAGGTTGACCTCGGCGAGGTCGACGAGCTCGACGTCGAAGCCGCCGTGCGCGACCGCCGCGGTCTCCGTCCACTTCGCCACCGGCAGGCCCACGCGACCCGGACGAGTGCTCGCCAGGATGATCTCAAGCTTCGGCAACGCCTCCGCCTCCTCCCGGCCCGACGCGCGGGCCGCTCGACTAAGGAATCCTGAGTAACTTAGCATTCCTTAGCGAGCGGCCATTCCACACGGGCCCGGAGTGTGGCCGGGGTTACTACTTGATGAAGCCCTTGTCGATCATCCACTGGTGCGCCACCACACCGGCGTCCTTGCCGTCGACGTCGACCTGCTTGCACAGCTGCACCATCTGCTGGTTGTCGATCGCCGCGGTCACCTTCTCGAGCGGGCCCCGCATCGCGGGGTGCTGGTTGAGGTAGTCCGTGCGCATCGTCACCGCGGCGTTGTACTGCGGGAACGCCTTCTTGTCGTCTTCGAGCACCTGCAGGTTGAGCCCGGAGATCCGGCCGTCGGTGGTGAACACCTCGCCGATCGGACAGGTCCCGTTGGCCACGGCGGAGTAGATCGTGCCGATGCCGAAGTTCTCGATCTTCGGGTTCTGGAAGCCGTAGGCCTTCACCGCGGCCGGGAAGCCGTCCTGGCGGCTGGTGAACTCCGTCTCCAGGCAGAAGCGCGCCTGGTCGGGGTGCGACTTGAGGAACGTCGCCAGGTCCGAGGTGGACTTGAGGTTGTTCTTCTTCGCGTACTCCTGGGTCGTGGCGAACGCGTACTGGTCGTTGAGCGGCGAGTACTTCAGCCAGGTCACGCCGTTCTTCTCGGCGTCGGCCTTCGCGGTCGCGTCGTACTGCGCCTGCTCACCGCCGGGCACCGGAAGCTCGTTGCCCTGGTAGTTGATCCAGCCGGTGCCGGTGTACTCCCACGTGACGTCGGTCTGCCCGTTGAGCAGCGCCTGGCGCGACGAGTTCGACCCCTTGATGTCGGTGAGGTCCACGACGTCGGCACCGGCGGCGCTCAGCGCCATCTCCGCCATGTAGCCCAGGATGATGTTCTCGGTGAAGTCCTTCGACCCCACCACCACCCGCACGCCCTGCACGCCGGGCGTCGGCTGGATGGAACCGGGCTGGATCGAGTACGGCACGGACGTGTTGAGGTCGAGCCCGCACGCCGAGAGCGTCCCGGCGAGCAGCGCGGCGCCGGCGAGGACACCCGCCTTCTTCAGGACGTTCATCAGCGCAGCCCCTTCGGTCCGAAGTACTGTTCCGCCACCGCGCCCAGCCAGTCGACCAGCAGCGCGAGCGCGACGGCCAGCACCGAACCCGTGATCAGCACCTTCGTGAGGTTGAGCTTGTAGCCGGTGTCGATCAGCAGGCCGAAACCGCCGGCGTTCACGAACATGCCGAACGTCGCGGTGCCCACCGCCAGCACCAGCGACGTGCGCAGGCCGGCCAGGATCAGCGGGATCGCCAGCGGGAACTCCACGCGCCACAGCACGGCCGACGAGGACATCCCGATGCCGCGCCCGGCGTCGATCAGCGCCGGGTCCACCTGCTGCAGGCCCACCATCGTGTTCCGCAGCACGGGCAGCAACGAGTAGAACGCCAGCGGCAGCGCCGCCACCCACAGGCCACCGACGGCGCCGGTGACGATGAACCACAGCACCAGCACACCGAGCGCGGGCGCGGCCTGGCCGATGTTGGCGATCGCGAGGAACACGGGCGCGAGGAACCGCGCCCACCGCCGCGTGACCAGGACGCCGAGCGGCACGGCCAACAGCACCACGAGCACCACCACGACCAGCGTCATGGCGACGTGGTCGCGCAGCGCCGTGAGCAGGGAGGTCGCGTTGAGCGTGGTCGCCTCGGTGGCGGTGATGCCGGTGCCGAACACGATGCCGAGCGTGATCGCCACCAGCAGCACCACGGCGATGGGCTGGGCGAACAGGCGGAAGCGCTCTGCACCGCGGGAGCCGGATTCGGTGGAGAAGCCCGCTTCGACGACGGCTGTCACTGCGAAACACCCCCGACCGGCTCGTGGTCGTCCGCGTGTTCGTCACGCAGCTGCTGGATCGTGTTGATCACGGTGTCGAGCTCGATCGTGCCGGCGAACTCGCCGCGCGCACCGGTGACCGGCACCGAACCGCCCTCGGCGAGCATGGCTTCCAGCGCGTCCTGCAGCGTCGACTGCAGGCTCACGATGTCGCGCAGCGGCTTGCCGGCCGTGGCCAGCGACGACGCCACCGTGAGCTCGCGCCGGTGCACCCAGCGCAGCGGCCGGCGGCGGGCGTCGAGCACCAGCACGAAGTGCTTGCGCTGCTGGTCGAGCTTGGCCGCGATCTCCGACGGGATCTCGTCGAGGCCCGCGGTGAGCGCGTCCTGCTTCAGCTCGACGTCGCGCACGCGCATCAGCGTGAGCTGCTTGAGCGAAGCACCCGCGCCGACGAAGCCGGCGACGGTGTCGTCGGCCGGGTTGGCGAGGATCGCGTCCGGGGTGTCGTACTGCAGGATCTTCGACTCGTTGCCGAGCACGGCGATCTTGTCGCCGAGCTTCACGGCCTCGTCGAAGTCGTGCGTGACGAACACGATCGTCTTGCGCAGCTCGGTCTGCAGGCGCAGCAGCTCGTCCTGCAGGTTGCCGCGCGTGATGGGGTCCACCGCGCCGAACGGCTCGTCCATCAGCAGCACCGGCGGGTCGGCCGCGAGCGCGCGGGCCACGCCGACGCGCTGCTGCTGACCACCGGAGAGCTGGCGCGGGAAGCGGTCGCGGAAGTCGGCCGGGTCGAGCCCGACGAGGTCCATCATCTCCTCGACGCGCGCGCTCACCTTCTTCTTGTCCCAGCCGAGCAGCCCCGGCACCACGCCGATGTTCTGCGCCACGGTGAAGTGCGGGAACAACCCGGCCTGCTGGATCGCGTAGCCGATGCGCCGGCGCAGGGTGTCGACGTCGAGCTTCAGCGCGTCTTCACCACCGATGGTGATGCGCCCGGACGTCGGCTCGATCAGGCGGTTGATCATCCGCATCGTGGTGGTCTTGCCACAGCCGGACGGGCCGACCAGCACCACGATCTTGCCCGCCGGCACGATCATCGAGAAGTCGTCGACGGCGGGTGCGCGCGTGCCCGAGTAGCGCTTGGTGACGTGGTCCAGCTCGATCTCGGCGCCGGAGACGTGGTCTTCGACGGCGTGGTCTTCAGCAGCGTGCTCAGCCACGGAGCCCCCTCGTTACGGTCAATCGCTTGATCAGGACATAGATGGCGTCGAGCACGAGCGCGAGGATCACGACGCCGACGGTGCCCGTGAGGGCCTGGTTGAGCGAGTTCGCACTGCCCGCGTTGGTGAGGCCGGAGAAGACCTCCGACCCCAGGCCGGGGCCCTTCGCGTAGGCCGCGATCACCGCGATGCCCATCAGCATCTGCGTCGCGACGCGCATGCCGGTGAGGATCGCCGGCCACGCGAGCTTCAGCTCGACGCGGGTGAGCACGGAGAACCGGCTCATGCCGATGCCGCGCGCCGCGTCGGTCACCGCCGGGTCGACCCCGGCGAGGCCGACGATCGTGTTGCGCACGATCGGCAGCAGGCCGTAGAGCACCAGGACGATGACGGAGGTGGTGGAACCGAGGCCCGAGAGCGGGATCAGCAACCCGAGGAGGGCGAACGACGGAACGGTCAGGATCGTGCTGGCCAGCGCGGTGGCGACGGCCGAGCCGATGGGGCTGCGGTACACCGCGACGCCGATCGCCACACCGAGCAACGCGGCGAGGATCGTGCACTGCACGACCATGCTCGTGTGCAGGTAGGCCTGTAGCCACAGCCGATCCCACCGGTCCGAGATGTACTCGAAGAGGTTCATGCGTATTCGATCTCCTGCCGCTAGTGAGGAGCCCCAGACGTCACCCGTTCGGAGTAGCTCGTCAACCGGGAGGGTGACTACCCACAACGAAAGCGGACCAAACCTCCCGTCTCACCGTTGGTCAGGCCACCGTTTCGCATCCTGAGACGATCGGCAACCGAAGCGAGTGGCCCGGCCGAGCGGTCGTCACCTGATCGCAACGCTCCGACCAGCATTTACTTGAACGTTCACCGAGACGCTGCTCACAGCCCGAAAGTCCTCGTTCACGCGCCGGAGTGCCGATAAGCTGCCTCGGTGAGCACCCGCACCCGGCACCGCGGCGCGCTCGCCGCTGCCCGTGGCGGGCTGCTCGCAGCGAGCTCGGCGTCACTCGCGGTGACCGCACACGGCGTCGCCGACGGCGGACTTCCCGACCCGGCGCTCACGGTGCTGCTCACCGGCCTGCTCGGCTGGACGGCCACCGCGTTCGCCGACAAGGCCCGCGGCCGCCTCGCCACCGTCGCCGTGCTCGGCGCCGGCCAGCTCGTGATGCACCTCGTGCTCACCACGCTCGCCGACCACGACGCCCACCCGGTGGCCGGCTGGGCGAGCGGCTGGACGATGACGGCCACGCACGCCGTGGCCACCCTGATCACCGCGTTGCTGCTCGCGCGCGCCGACGCGTTGCTGCTCGCCGTGCTGCACGTGGTGCGCGCGGTCCTGCCGCGCCTCACGCCCCCACTGCCCGTGCCCTCCGGCGCGGCGGTGGCGCTCCCGCCGCGACCCACCCGGTCCGCGGCGATCCTCCACGTCGAGCTGCGGCGCGTCCGCGGCCGGCGCGGGCCACCCGTCCTGTCCTGAACCCGGATTCCCTTTCCCGCACCGGTGGAGCCCCGAAAGCTCTCCACCGGATCACCCCTGTTCAGGAGCAGTTGTGTCCCATCACGTCTTCAAGCGCGCCGGCGTGCTCGCCGCCACCGTCGGCATCACCGGCCTGCTCGGCGCCGGCATCGCGTCGGCCCACGTCACCGCCAACGTCTACGGCGCCCAGGCCACCCAGGGCGGTTACGGCGCGATCTTCTTCCGCGTTCCCAACGAGGACGCGAAGCTCGGCACCATCGGGCTCGAGGTGGACTTCAAGCCGGAGTACGGCATCGGCAGCGTGAGCACCAAGCCGATGACCGGCTGGACCGCGCAGGTCACCAAGTCGCCGCTCCCGCAGCCGGTGACCACCGCGTCGGGCACCAAGATCACCGAGGCCGTGACCAAGGTCGTCTGGACCGCGGAGGCCGGCACCAAGATCGGCCAGAACCAGTTCCAGGAGTTCGAGGTGAGTGCCGGGCCGCTGCCCGGCAACGTCGACCAGCTCGAGTTCCCGGCCATCCAGACCTACGAGGGTGGCAAGGTGGTGTCGTGGAACCAGACGGCGACGCCCGGCGGTGAAGAGCCGGAGCACCCGGCGCCCACCATCAAGCTCGCCGCCAAGACCGAAGGCGGCGACCACGCGAGCATGACGGCCAGCACCAGCAACGCCGAAGCCGCGGCCCCCGCGTCCACGGACACCACGGCCCGCTGGCTCGGCGGCGCCGGGCTGATCGTCGGCGCGCTCGGGCTCGGCATCGGCGGCGGCGCGGTCCTGCGCTCGCGGCGCACCGGAAACACCGGAGGAACCAAGTAGATGCGGAAAGCGCTCCTCGCGCTGGCGATCACCGGGGTGGCCCTGCTGGGCACGGCCACCCCGGCGCTGGCGCACAACGTGCTGATCAGCTCCGACCCGGCCGACAGCGCTTCGGTCACGACCGGTCCGGCGAAGGTCACGCTCACGTTCGACCAGTACGTGCAGAACGCCGACGTGAACCAGATCGCGGTGACCGGACCCGACGGCAACCAGTGGGCCGAGGGCCCGGTGACCGTGGAGAACAACGTGATCAGCGCTCCGCTGCGGCCGCTCGGCCCGGCGGGCAAGTACACGGTCGGCTACCGGATCCTGTCGGCCGACGGGCACCCGGTTTCGGGCGAGATCCCGTTCACGCTCACCAAGGCGGGCACCGGCACGCCGGCGAAGGTCGACGCGGCCAAAGCCTCCGGGGCACCCGCTTCGGAGGCCTCGAGCTCGGCGTCGAGCTCGACCGGGATCCCGATCTGGGTCTGGATCGCCGGAGCGGTGGTGCTGCTCGCGATCGGCCTCACCGTCGCGCTGCGCAGCGGCCGTGAGCCGAGCCAGGAGAAGACGAAGCAGTGACGAGAGCCGAGACCACCTCCACAGTCCGCTGGTCCACGCTGGTGTGCGTGGTCACCGCGGGCCTGCTGGGCGCGCTGATCGGCGTCGCCCTGACGACGATCGCCCCCGTGCCGGGGGTCGTCGAGCCCAGCGAGGTGGTCTCGGCCGCCATCCCGATCGTGCGCGTGCTGATGGACCTGGCCGCGGTCGCCACGATCGGGCTCGGCCTGCTCTCGGTGATGGTCGGCTACGACCGGCCGAAGCTCACCGAGCCGATCATGCGGCGGGCGCGCCCGGCCGCGGTCGCCGCCGCGCTGATCTGGTCGGCGACCTCGGTGGTCGCGCTGATCCTGCAGACGGCGGAGTACAAGCCCGGCAAGTCCACGCTGACCGCGAGCGACATCGGCGCGTACATCGCGGAGGTCGGCGCCGGCAAGGCGCTGGTGATCGTGGCGGTGCTGGCGCTGCTGCACGCCGGCCTCGGGTTCCTGGCGCTGCGCCAGGGCGAGAAGGTGCCGGCCGAGGTGCGCGTGGGCGTGGGCATGTTCGCGCTGCTGCCGCTGCCGGTGACCGGCCACGCGTCGAACTCGTCGTGGCACGACTACACGATGATCTCGATGGAGCTGCACGTGATGAGCGCCGTCGCCTGGTGCGGCGGCCTCGGCGCGATGATCGTGCTGCTCGCCACCAACCGCACGCTGCTGGCCCACGCGCTGCCGCGGTTCTCGAAGCTGGCCACGCTGTGCCTGATCATCTCGGCGGTCACCGGCGTGTTCAACGGCGCCGTCGAGATCCTGGCCAACCCCACCATCAGCTTCTGGGCCGGGGTGTTCACCACGCCGTACGGGCAGCTGGTGCTGCTGAAGATCGCCTGCACCGGCGCCATCGCGCTGCTCGCGGCCAACCTGCGCTGGCGGCTGATGCCGCAGATCGTGCGCCACAACCGCACGGCGCTCGTTTCGTGGGCCACGATCGAGCTCACGGTGATGGGCCTGGCGTTCGGTTTCGCGGTCGTGCTCACGCGGGCACCGGTCGCCGTTTCCTGAGCCGAGCGGCATCGCGGTGTCTCCGGCCCGCCCGAATCCGGTGTTTCCGTGCTCGTTACCTGCTGGTTCTCACCCGCGGTAGCTGCAATTTGCACTACGGGAGTAGCAGTCCTCCGTTAGAGGCGACCAGTCGGGCCGAACTTTCTACTCGCGCGGGGACCGCGCAGGTGATCTTCCGGGAAGCGACGAGTGGTCCCCTGCAGTCGTCGAATGCACGTGCAGCAGCAGATGAATGTGGCGTGGACCACTCGTCCCGGTCAGCGGTAGCGCGACCAGCCGGCGCTCGTGCGGCCGTGGCGGAGGTCGTCGAGGCGGCGGTGCAGCTCGGGCCGCACCTGCGGGTGACTGCGCAGGATCGGCAGCACGCTGGTGGTGAGCTTCAGCTCGCGCACGGCCCGCAGCACGGCGAAGCCGGACCAGGCCGTGACGTCGAAGCCGTACGCGCGGGAGAACTGCTCGTAGCGGCTCGACGGGTCCCCGAACCGCTCACGGCCCACGGCCAGCGGCGTGAGGTCCCACTCGGGCGGGCCGACGCAGGAGGAGTCGAAGTCGCACAGCACCGGTCCGTCGGGGCCGGCGATCACGTTGCCGGGGTAAGCGTCGCCGTGGACGAAGCCCCTGGCCAGCGGAAAGTCGAGCTCGCCCAGCTGCGCCTCGACCTGCGCGCAGCGCTCCAGCAGGAACGTGCGGTCGCCGTCGGCGAGCTCCTCGGCGTCGGACACGCGGGCGCGCACCGCGTCGAACGGCGCCCACTCGGCGAGGCCTTCGGGCGGGGGCAGCGCGTGGACCCTGCGCAGCAGTCCGGCCAGGTCGGCGGGGGTGGCGGGCCGGCCGACGGACGGGACCTCGTGCCACGCGGTGACCAGGTGCGGGCCCACGTGCAGCGGCTGGTCGACGCCCTCGAGCAGGCGAATCGCGGGGATGCGGTGGCGGGCGAAGTGCTCGGCCACGCGCACGACCGTGCCGACGCGGTGGCGCAGGCGCGTGGACCCGACGATGCGGACCACGACCGGGGCCGTGGCCAGGGCATACACGGCGTTGTTGGTGAAGCGCAGCAGCCGCGCGCCGGCCGGGTTCAGGCCCAGCAACGCACACGTCTCGGCCAGCGCTTCACTCAGCTTTTCGGGCGTGAACCGGCCGTCGACCGGCCCGCCCGCTGCCCCGGCCGCGCCGTCGGCGGCGGCGACCTCAGGCGGCGTAGAAGATCTTGAGCCGGTCGGCGAGGTCACGGGCGTCACCGTTGTTGCGCCGCCGCTCGGCCTCCACCTGCAGCGGCCGCAGGCGGTCCTTCACGCGCTCCGACTTGATGCTCTCGGCGTAGTCGATGGCCTTGCCGCCCACCTTGGCGCCGTGGTCGAGGTCGCCGTCGAGCAGGTGGTTGGTGGCCAGCGCGCTGAGCATGAACGTCTTGCTGCGCGCCATGTCCTCGGTGTAGGAGTCGACGGCCCTGGTCAGGGCCGGAATCGCGTACTTGGTGTGCTCGGGGTTCTTCTGCGCCAGCACGGTGTGCACGGTGCCGGTCATCGCGTAGACGTCGGTCTCGTTGAAGAACTTCACCCAGGACTCGGCGTTGACGATGTCGGCGCGCGCGAACTCGTCCTTGCTGCGGCCGAGCAGCTTCGTGGCCTGGTCCTCGTTGCCCATCATCGCGTAGGCCCAGGCCTCGTTGGCGCACAGCACGGCGACGGCGAGCTCGGAACCCGATTCCTGCGCGGCGATCTGGCCGAGCTGGAAGAGCTTCAGCGCGTCGTTGGGGGCGTCGTTGTGCAGGTAGACGCGGCCCATGCGGTAGAGGACGTTGGCCACGAGCGGGTGGCTGTCGCCCTGTTTGGCCAGGTCCAGCGCGTTGGCGAAGTGGCCGCGGGCGGAGTCCATGAGGCCGGTGTCGAACGACGTCCACCCGGCGAGGCTGTGCAGGTCGGCGAGCGCGACGAACAGCCGCTGCTTCACCGCTTCCGTCGAGCTGGACTCCAGCATCTGCTGTCCCCAGGACAGCTGCGCCACCACGGCGTCGCGGCAGAACCCGCCGCCGTACTGGTAGTCCAGGGCCCGCAACGCGCGCGTCGCGGCCTCGACCTGGCGGACGTCGGTCGTGCCGATGCGCCCGGGCGCGGGGGTGCGCGCCGGCGCCGCCGACCACGTCCCGGATTCCGAACCGAACACCGCCGCACCCATCGTGACCTGGGCGGCGTGCGCGAGGAACCTCCGTCGCTTCACGGACTCGTCCTCCTCAGCCTGCCGGCCGTCGGACGAACCGACGACCCGTATCGCCGTGGTCTCGTCGTACGCGAGACCCATGTATCCACGGGGGACACCCAGGCCGTCGGCGATTCTCGTGAGCACGTCGTACGCCATGACCTGGCGTCCCTTGAGGATCTCCGACACCTCGGACTGCGACTGGCCGGTCATCGCGGCGATCTGGCGCTGTGAGACCCCGTGCTTGCGCAACAGGCGGTACACCGCGCTGACCTCCCGGGCCGCCAGCGCAGAGCGCATTTCCGGCTGTTCCCAGGCATCGGGGGGAACCGGGCTGCCCTGGCGGGGATCAGCACCGGAACCACCGGAAACCTTGTCGCCAGCACTGGCGTCCATAACGACCCCTCACCGTCCGTTGGGCGTCGGAAGCAGACTAAGCACACCCAGAGAAGCATGGGAAACGAGCAGACAGTGTGTCTGATCGGCCCGGCCGAACTCCACTGACCGCTTACCGTGGAACCCCGCCCGGTCACCGCTATGACGCGGTTTCGACCTTCTATCGCACTCGGTTTCACTTCACTGTAGTTGTCAGATCTCCGTCACCGCCCGCACACCGGTAGCGATCACGGAGAGCTACGAAGACCGGGAAGCGACACACTCCCCCTGACAGAAGTTCTTCTGCCGGACGGGATTCGCCGGCCGACCGGAGCAGTACGGCGTAGGTCAAGCGACGACGCGGATGTGCATCTCGCAAGGTGCACACGGGACGAAGAGAGCGGTGGAGGGCCAGTGGAGTTCGTTGACTCGCTCGCAGGAGGACATGCCGGGACCGCGATGCGGCCTCTGCGGCCCGCCCCGGGCGTGCCGGGAATCGCGACCGCGACCCGGCCGGTCACCCCCTCCGCCGTGGCCGACCCCCGCACCGCGGGTGTTCGTCACTACGAAGGCGGTCAGCTGGTGTGGCGCGTGCAGTGCGGCGACCTCATCAGCCGGGAGCGCGCGGTGACGGTGTTCGTGGAAAACGACCAGGTTGTCGTCGTCTCGCCCCCCGGTGAGACCGCTCGCCTGACGTCCGGTCAGCTCGGCCAGCTCAGGGCCGCGCTCAACGAAGCCGCCAAAATGGCGGAAAGGTAACGGTGAGCTCTCCATGGATCAGGTACTCGGGCAGGTCCTCCGCAACGCGGTCTGGGAACGCCTCGACATGCTGTCCGACCTGGCGAACCGTGCCGACGCACAGTCGCTCGTCTCGGTGGCCCGCTCCGAACTGCCGCGCCTGACCGAAGGCTGGCGGGCGATGCTGCAGGCCCACGAGCCCGACGAGCGCGGCGACTGCCCCACGTGCTCCACCCGCTGGCACCGCTGCAAGGCGCCGTGCTCGGTGTGGCAGGTCGCCCACGAGCACCTGGTCGCCGGCGGCCTCGCGCCGCAGGCCCGCACCGCGGTCCGCGCGCAGGAGGAAGCCCACCCGACTCGCCGGCGCGTGCCGAACCAGGCGCGGCGCGCCACGCCCGCCGAAACCACCGGCCGCCACGCGCTGGTGAACCCCCGGGCCGTCACGGCCTGATCCCCGAGCAGGCGAGCGAGCGCCGGACCCGACTGCCCCGGTCGGCCCGGCACCGGCACCCTCGCCCCGGCCGCGGGCTGGTTCGTCCGTCCCCCGAGCGAGACGAACCAGCCCCGGTTACCCCGGACTCGGACGCGATTAATCGAAAATTATCACTGCGGGCTCTAGCGGACGGCGAAATCCGCCGCTAGGTTGAAGATCATCGCAGCCGGGCCAACCCCCTGGCTACGACCACAAACTCCGCGGGCCGGTGCCGTTGCACTCCCCTCCCCCGACCGGCACCGGCCCGCGGTTCCACTTCCCGCGATTAGTGGATTGCCCGATTACCACAAGTTCTTCCCGATTGTTTGCCGCGCTGTCTAACGAACGGCCTTCACCCGCGTGACGAGCACACCCGCGAGAACCGTCGCCAGCGCCGCCGCCCCGAACAGGGCCGGGTAACCGCCGAGGAACTTGAGGATCAGCGTCGTGAGCAGGGGCGCCACGACCTGCGGCAGCGAACCCGCGATGTTCACCACGCCGAGGTCCTTCGCCCGGTTCTGGGCGACCGGGAGCACCTGCGTGAGCATCGCGAGCGCCACCGCCATGTACACGCCGAAGCCGATGCCCAGCAGCGGCGAAGCGATCAGCGCTGCCGTCCAGGTCTGCCACACCACGAGCAGCAGCGCGGCGATCGCCATCACGGCCGAGGACGCGAGCACATACGGCTTGCGGCGCCCGGACTTGTCGGAGAAGTGCCCGGCCAGCACCGCGCCGATCACCAACGCCACGCCGTAGAGGCCCATCATGATCAGCAGCCCGTCTTCCGGATCCGGGTAGTGCACCGAGTCCTTGAGGAAGAACAGCAGGAAGAGCGTGCCGAACGCGTTGCCGAGGTTGATCATGAAGTGGCAGCCCCAGGCCCACGCGAAGTCCGGGTGCTTGCGCGGCGACACCCACAGGTCCTTGAGGAACCGCCGGAACCTCGTGCTCGGCCGGAACTCCCGCGGCAGGCGCGCGTCGGGCGTCCGCAGCACGAACGCGCCGGCGCCGGCGAGCACGATCACCGCGCACACCGCGTACCCCAGCGGCAGACCCGCCAGGTCGAGCATCACCACGACCACCACGGCGCCGAGCACCGTGCCGAGCATCTGCGCGATGCCGATCAGGCCGCCGACCTGCGCCCGCTGACCCACCGGCACCCGGTCGGCGACGCCGCAGATGAGCGTGGCGCCGAGCATGCCGTTGAGCCCGGCCTGCACCAGGCACCAGCCGATGGTCATCACCACGACGTTGGGCGCCTCGGCCAGCACCACCAGCCCGCCCGCACCGAGCACCGCGCCGAGCAGCGTCCACGGGTGGCGGCGGCCGAAGCGCGACACCGTGCGGTCGGACAGCAGGCCGACGAGCGGGTTCGCGATCAGCGCCACCGCCGCGCCGACGCCCGTGACCACGCCGAACACGGTTTCCTTGTTCACGCTGTCGAGCAGCTCGGCCTGCTGCGGCAGGAGGACCTGGATCGGCGCGTAGATGCCGAGCCACATGGCGATGTTCGCGAAGAACAGCAGGCTCATCCAGCCCGGCCGCACCCGTACGACCGGTTCGGCGAACGCTTCCGGCAGCCGGTTGGTGGTCGTGTCACTCATGGCGGACCAGCTTTCGGTACCAGGAGAAGGAGTCCTTGGGCGTACGGCGCTGAGTTTCGTAGTCCACGTGCACGAGGCCGAAGCGGGGTGCGTAACCCTTGGACCACTCGAAGTTGTCGAGCAGGGACCACACGAAGTAGCCGCGCACGTCCACGCCGGCGTTCATCGCTTCGCGCAGGGCCCGCAGGTGGCCGTCGAGGAAGTCGATGCGTTCGGGGTCGTGGACCTGGCCGGTCTCGTCGGGTTCGTCGGCGAAGCTGCAGCCGTTTTCGGTGAGGTAGACCGGTGGAAGGTGCTCGCGGTAGCGGTCCTGGAAGGACACCAGCAGCTCGCGCAGGCCCTGGGGCACGATCGGCGAGTCGTTGGTCGTCATCGGGTAACCCTCGACCGGCCGCAGCTCGAACGGAAGAGGATTCCCCTCGCCGGGTGCCGCGACGCCCTGGGGTTCGTAGTAGTTCACGCCGTAGAAGTCGAGTGGCTGGTGGATCGTGGGCAGGTCGTTCGCGAAGCCCTCGGGTAGGTGCGGGTGGATCTGCTCGGGGTAGGTGCCGAGCAGGAGCGGGTCGGCGAAGGTGCGGTTGAGCAGGGCGTCGAGCCAGGTTTTGGCGGCTTCGGTCTTGTCGTCTTCGTCGGTGTTGTTGTCGACGGCCCAGATGGGTGAGTGGTTGTTGGCGGTGCCGATGTTGTCGGCGCCGGCGGCCCGCAGCGCCTGCGTGGCGAGGCCGTGGGCGAGGTTCTGGTGGTGGGCCGTGGGCAGGGCGTCGAGCAGGAGGAACTGGCCGGGGGCGTACTCGCCGATGCCGTAGCCGTAGATCGACATGACCATGGGCTCGTTGAGCGGGATCCACAGCTTCACCCGGTCGGCGAAGCGCTCACCGATGATGGCGGCGTACTCGGCGAAGTGGTGCGCGGTGTCGCGGTTGAGCCAGCCGCCGGCGTCTTCGAGCGCTTGGGGCGTGTCCCAGTGGTAGAGCGTGACCGCGGGGGCGATGCCGGCGGCGCAGACCTCGTCGATGAGCTTGTCGTAGAAGGCGAGGCCCTCGGCGTTGGGCTTGCCGGTGCCGGTGGGCTGGATGCGCGGCCAGGCGATGGACATCCGGTAGGCGCCCACGCCGAGTTCCGCCATCAGGGCGATGTCTTCGGAGTAGCGGTGATAGTGGTCCGCCGCTACTTTGGCGTCCTCACCGCGCGCGATCTTGCCGTCGGTCGCGGTGAAGGTGTCCCAGACGGACGGTCCGCGGCCGGCTTCGGCCGTGGCGCCTTCGATCTGGAACGCCGAGGTCGAGACACCCCACAGGAATTCGGGCGGGAAGGTCGGATAGTCCACCGGCGGAACACACCTTTCTCATCCGGCCACCCGGTCGGGTGAACATGAAAAGTTCTCATATGCTAGGTCGTCACTCGTCCAGGGGGAAGCCCACAAGGGCGCTAAAGTCCCAGATCAGACGAGTGGTTCCGCCGCAGCCGGCGGGACGGGGAGCGCATGAACAGCGAGAAAGACCGAGGAACGACAGTGTCCGAGACCCAGGCGGAGACCACTCCGCTGAGGCGCAAGCCCGTGCAGCAGCGCAGCGCCAAGCGCGTCGAGCAGATGCTCGACGCCAGCGCGCAGCTCATCGACGAGCTCGGCTACGACGCGTTGACGACCACCCTGATCGCCAAACGCGCCAACGTCGCGGTCGGCTCGCTGTACCAGTTCTTCCCCGACAAGCGGGCCGTCGTGCAGGCGCTCACCCAGCGGAACCTGGAGCGCTTCGTAGCCGCCGTGAACGAGCGGCTGAAGGAACTCAACCCCGAACACTGGTGGAACGTCGTCGACTCCGTGCTCGACATCTACCTGCGCATGCACCGCGAGGTGCCGGGCTTCTCGAAGGTCCACTTCGGTGACGTCATCGACGTCCAGCTCCTCGACGAGGAACGCGACAACAACTCCGTGATCGTCGACTCGCTGGTCGACATCCTGCGCGTCCAGGTCGACCGCCCGGCCGACGAGCTGCGCTTCGCCATCGCGATCGCCAACGAAACCGCCGACGCCCTGCTGAAGCTCGCCTTCCGCCGCGACCCCCAAGGCGACGAGCGGATCGTGGCGGAGGCCAAGCACGTGGTGAAGGGCTACCTGGCCAGCAAATTCGGCGAGTGACGGCGCACGGCAGTTTCGAACCAGCGCATCTTCGGCGCCAGGTCGGTGGGGGCGGCCCAGCCGTTGATCTCGGCGAGTAGGCGCAGGTAACGGTCTCGTCGGGGGTCGGTGGCCTGGGTGATGCGGACCAGGTCCTGCCGCGTCGGGTTGACCCTGCGGACGGCTGCGGCGCCTTGCGGTCCGGTGGGGTCACCGGTGGTGGCTTCTTGGGCGATCCGGGCGAGGACGTCCGGGGTTCGTCCGTGTTGCTGTTCGGCTTGGCTCCGGAGCAGGGTGCGGAAGTCCTGGTCTTGGGTGAGGTCGGTGAGCTCGGTCCAGGCGGCTAGCTGGGCCGGGGTCGGGTCGTCGGGCAGCTCGGGAGTGAGGGTGCGCTTGAGGCCCTGCGACGCTGGTGTCTGGGTGATGAAGACGGCTTCGAGGAAGTCGTTGACCAGGGCTTTTCTGGCGGTTGCTGAGAGGTCTTGCATGATGTCGAGCTCCTGATCTCCGGCGTCTCCGTGGGCTATGGCCTGCAGGATCGTGTGGCGGGTTTGGAGTTCGTGGATCTGGTTGCTGACTCGGTTCGCTTCTTGCTGGGCCACCTCGGTCAGGTCGGCTTCTTTGTCGAGCAGGGCGCGGATGGTGCGGATGGCGATGCCGAGCGCCCGGAGGGTGCGGATCAGGCGAACTCTGGCGACCGCGTCCTGGCGGTACTGGCGGCGGCCGGCGGTGTCGCGGCCGACGGTGGGGACGAGGCCGATGTCGGAGTAGTAGCGGAGGGCTTTGACGGTGAGGCCGGTTTGGTGGGCCAGGTCGGTGATGGTGAGGGTGGGGTTGGTGGTTGTGGAGGGGTGTAGCGGCGGGTCTTCGGGCCGGTTGTGTGTTTCGGGAGTTTCTGGCGGGTCCAGGGGTGGGTTGGCCGGAGTGAGGGAGTTTGGCGGGTCGGCTGACGTGGGGGCGTGTGCTGCCGTGGAATCCACCGGATCTGCCGCCACATGGTCTTCTGCCGGGTCGGCTGTCGCCGGATGACTTTCTGGCACGTCCCCGATCGCGGACGTGTGTGCTGCCGCGGCTTCCGCAGGGTCCGCCGCCGCATCGTCTTCAGCCTGGTCGACTGCCGCGAGGCTGATTCCTGACTCGTCGCCGATCGCGTGCGTGGGTACTGCGGCGGGATCCAGTGGTTCGGCTGCCAAATGGTCCTCTCGCGGGTCGTCTGCCATCGCGGGGTGACGGGCCGCCGCAGCAGCTTCCTGGCCGACTGTCGCGGTGGCTGTCGCTGCGCCGAGTGCTGCTGACGTTGCCGCCGGGTGGTCTGCTCCGGGGTCATCCGCTTCGAAGTCGTTTGCGTCGGGATCGTCGTGCGCCGCGTGTTCCACAGGGGTCAGCTTGCCTGCTCCCCTTGCTGGAGCCGCAAGGAATTCGTGTTGTCCACAGGAGTTATCCACAACTCGCGTCTGCTGTGGACAACTCGGCCGTTTAGGCTTCCGCGCGCCTTTGGGCCGGTAGAATGGAATCGGGGCGTCCCCCGTGGTGGGCGGGGGTTCCGGCAAAGTCGTTTGGGGCGGGTTGCAGGGCGGCACGGTCTCTGGTTGATCATGTGATTGTCGAAGTCCCATGATCGCGGGTCTCAGATCTGCGTGCGTTTCTGCGTCATGGGCCAGATCCGCGTGACCGGCGTGGTGTGCGGCATTCGGTGGCGTCGATCCTGGCGCTGGCCACGGTGGCGGTGGTGGCGGGGCACGCTCGTTCACGGCGGTCGGGGATGGGCGGCCGACGCCCCGCAGCAAGCGCTGGCGCTGCTCGGTGCCTGGCTCGACCTGCGGCGGGGCCGGTGTGTCGCCCCGGACGAAGCGACTGTGCGCCGGGTGACCAGCCGCCTCGATGGCGACGTCCTCGACGATCTGATCAGTGCCTGGCTCAGTGGGCGAGAGCGGACAGAGCCCAGGTGCGTGACGTCACCTTCACCGAAGACGCATCCCGCCCGCACCGGCACCCCGCGTCATGGCCAGCCTCCGCAACCTCACCACCAGCGCGCTTCGCCACGCCGGACACACCACCATCGCCGCCGGAATCCGCCACACAACCCGCAACCCCACCCGAGCCCTCACCCAGCTCGGCATCCACCCCTAAACACCACAACGGCTTTGCCGGAACCCTGCTTAAAGAGGGCGGGGGTTTGTCTCGGCGGCGAAGGGGGCGGGGCGCAGGGGCCTTGGGGCGCGGGAGTTGTTGTGGCGCAAGGGAGTTGCGGCGGCGGAACGAGGGTGAGACGGCGCCTGCCTGAACCGGAATCCGTGGCAGCGCCGCACGGCGAAGGTGTGCTGTCGGGTCGAGATGAGACGGTACGTGGAGTCGCAGCAAGGCAGGCGGGCGTCGCATCGCGCGGAGACAAAGCACCAAACGAAGGCGATGCGGCGCAAAAGCGAGCCGCGCCCGCGTGAAGGTGCGGGGTCAGCCGAAGTTTTTGTGTTCGCCGCGGTACGTGGGGACGGTGCGGTCGAGTTGGTGGTCGCGCAGGAGGTGGTAGGCGTCGAAGCGTTCGGCGAGTTCGCCGGCCTTGGCGTGGCGGAGCCAGACGCGGTCGCCCAGGCGTAGGTCGCGGGCGGCGGGGCCGGTGACGGGGGTTTGGACTTCGCCGGCGCCTTCGAAGCCGAGGAGTTTGAGGCCGGCCGGGAGGTAGGGCGAGGGGACGCGGGAGGCGCCCGCGGGGCCGGAGGCGATGTAGCCGCCGGCGAAGAGCGTGGCCACGTCGCGGGCGGGGCGGCGGACCACGGGCAGCGCGAAGAGTGCGGCGGGGCGTGGGTGGAAGCGGGAGTAGCCGTCGAACAGCGTGGGGGCGACGAGGCCTGAGCCCGCCGCGATCTCGGTGACGGCGGGTTCCGCGCCGGTGGTTTCGATGCTGCCGGTGCCGCCGCCGTTGACGAAGTCCAGGTCGGCGAGGTCGCGCACGGCGCGGACCACGGCGCCGCGGCGGCGGGAGAGTTCGGCGGCCGAGCGGCGTTGCATCCAGCTGATCACGGAGTTGGACACGCCGCTGCCGGCGGCATCGCCGAGGCCGGCGATCTGGCCTTCGTAGGCCATCAGGCCTTTGAGGACAAAGCCCGGGCGCGCGGCGATTTCGCGGGCCAACGACACCGCCTGCTTCGCGGTGAACACCGGCGAGCGGCGCGTACCGACGTGGACGCCGGGCAGCGGGCGCCACGACGCGTCGAGTTCGAGGCACACGCGGATGTCCGGGTGGCCGTGGCCGAGAGCGGCGTCGACGAGGTCCAGGTGCTCGGCCGAATCCACCATGATCGTGATGGCCGCGCGGGCCTCCTCCGACGCGGCGAGGCGGCGCAGCGCTTCATGATCAGCGGTCGGGTAGGCCACGACGATGTCGCGCGTGGTGCCCTGCTCCACGTGCCACACGGCCTCCGCGAGCGAGTAGCACATCAGGCCCTCGAAGCCGTCGCGGGAAAGCACGCGTTCCAGCAGGTAGCGGCACCGCACGGATTTGCTGACCACCCGGATCGGCTTCCCGGCGGCGCGCCGCAGCAGGTCGTCGGCGTTCGCGTCGAACGCGTCGAGGTCGACGATCGCGAAGGGCGGGTCGAGGTCCTTCGTCGCGAGGTCGTAGCCGTTCGGAGAGGTGGTCACGGACTTACGGTACGACAACAACGCTTGAAACGCGAATCTCATTCACTTACTGTTCCACCATCTAACGTAAGGACACTCTGCTCAGCGACGACAAGGTGCACGCATGACTCCGTGGAGCAACTGGGCCGGCACCGCCAAGGCCTCCCCGCAGCGGGTGCACCAGCCCCGCAGCGCGGCCGAGGTCGCCGACGTCGTGCGTGGCATCAGCGCCGCCGGCCGGCGCGTGCGGCCCTGGGGCAGCGGGCACTCGTTCACGGCGATCGCGGTGGCGGAAAGCGACGCGCTCGACCTCACGCGGTGGACCGGAATCGAAAGCGCCGACCTCGAAACCCACCGCGTGACGGTGCGCGCCGGCACCACGATCCAGCAGCTCAACGCGGAACTCGACGCCCTCGGCCTCGCCATGACGAACCTCGGCGACATCGACGCACAGACCATCGCCGGCGCGATTTCCACCGGCACCCACGGCACCGGCGCGCGCTTCGGCGGCATCGCCACGCAGATCACCGGGCTCGAACTCGTGCTCGCCGACGGCTCCGCGGTGAGCTGCTCCGCCGACGAACGGCCGGACCTTTTCAACGCCGCCCGCGTCGGTCTCGGCGCCCTCGGCGTGATCACCACCGTCACCCTGCAGTGTGAACCCTCGTTCGTGTTGGCCGCGCAGGAACGGCCCGAGCCGCTGGAGCAGGTGCTCGAGGGCTTCGACGAGTTCGCCGCCGCGTGCGACCACTTCGAGTTCTACTGGTTCCCCTACGGCAAGAACGCCCTGGTCAAGCGCAACAACCGCCAGCCGCTGGGCACCGCGCGCAAGCCGCTTTCGAAGGTGCGGCAGTTCGTGGACTACGAGTTCACGGAGAACATCGCGTTCGGCGGTCTTTGCCGGCTCGGCCGCGCCGTGCCGAAGCTGGTGCAGCCGCTCGGCGGGTTCGCCGCACAGGTGCTTTCAGCGCGCGACTACAGCGACCTCTCGCACCGCGTGTTCGTGACGCATCGCGGCGTGCGATTCGTGGAGACCGAATACGCTGTTCCACGTGAATCACTGCACGACGTGCTCGCCGAGCTGCGCGCGCTCGTGCCGCGGCTCGAGAACCCGGTGATGTTCCCGGTGGAGGTACGCGTGGCCGCCGCCGACGACATCTGGCTCTCCACGGCGAACGGCCGCGACTCGGCCTACATCGCCATCCACCAGTTCGTCGGCATGCCCTACCGCGAGTACTTCGCGGGCTTCGAGGCGATCTGCGGGCAGGTCGGCGGCCGCCCGCACTGGGGCAAGATGCACGACCTCGATTCCCACGCCCTGCGCACGCGCTACCCGCACTTCGACGATTTCCTGCGCGTGCGCAAGGCGTGTGACCCGGCCGGGACGTTCACGAACACGTACCTCGACCGGGTCCTCGGCATGGTTTAGACCGGTTCGAACAGCGAGCTCACCGACTCGCCGTTGTGGATCCGCCGCATCGCCTCGGCCATGGCCGGCGCGATCGACAGGATCTTCAGCTTCTCGCTGCGCTCCTCCACCGCGACCGGCACGGTGTTGGTGCAGACGATCTCCAGCACGTCTTCCTGGCTGCCGATCCGGTCGATCGCCTTGTCCGCGAACAACCCGTGGGTGCAGGCGACGCGGATCGTGCGCGGCTTCAGCTCGCGAAGCCGGTCGAGCAGCTCGAGCACGGTGCTGCCGCGCGCGATCTCGTCGTCGAGCACGATCACGTCGCGGCCGGCGATGTCACCGATCACCGACGTGATCTCCACGCGGTCGTCGGCGTAGCGCTGCTTCGTGCCTGAAGCGACGCGCGCGCCGAGAAGCCGCGCGAAGTGCGCGGCTTCCTTCGCGTTGCCCAGGTCGGGCGAGACGACGGTGGCGTTGGACAGGTCGTACTGCCGGAAGTGGCGCGCCAGCTCGTGCAGCGCGTGCAGGTGGTCGACCGGCACCGAGAAGAAGCCGTGGACCTGCGGCGAGTGCAGCGTCATCGCGAGCACGCGGTCGGCGCCGGCGGTGACCATGAGGTCGGCCACGAGCCGGCCGCCGATGGAGATGCGCGGCGCGTCCTTCTTGTCCGAGCGCGCGTACGCGTAGTGCGGCATCACCACCGAGATGCGGGCCGCCGACGCACCGCGCGCGGCGTCGAGCATCAGCAGCAGCTCCACCAGGTGTTCCTGCACCGGCTTCACCAGCGGCTGGATGATGAAGACGTCGCGCTCGCGGCAGTTGGCTTGCAGCTGCACCTGGAGACAGTCGTTGGCGAAGCGATCGACCTGGGTCGGCAGCAGCGGCACGCCGAGGTGGGCGCAGATCTCCGCCGCGAGTTCGGGATGAGCGCTACCGCTGAAAACCGCGATGTCCCGCAAGGAAGGAATCCCCGTCTCTGTGATCCGGTGGGTACGGATCCGATCCTAGACGTGCAGGTCAGAGCGCCGAGATCGCCTCTTCGATCGTGTGCTCGCCGGAGATCAGCTCGAGCGTGCTGCCGGCGGTGGCGGGTGCGTCGAGCAGCCCGACCACCGCGGCGGCGACGTCTTCGCGCGGCACCTTGGCGCGGCCGGTCTTGGGCGCGATCTTGACGTTGCCGGTGCCGGAATCGTTGGTCAGCGCGCCGGGACGCAGGATCGTCCAGTCGAGGTCACGCGCCCGCAGGTCTTCCTCGGCCGCGGCCTTCGCGTAGAGGTAAGCGCGGAAAACCGGGTCGAGGCCCGGTGCGTCCGGGGAGTCGGCGCCCATCGAGCCGATCTGGATGAACCGGCGGACGCCCGCGCGCTCGGCCGCTTCGGCGAACAGCACGGCGGCGGCGCGGTCGACGGTGTCCTTGCGGTCCTGGCCGCTGCCCGGCCCGGCGCCCGCGGCGAACACCGCCGCGTCGGCGCCGCGAAGCACGTTGGCGACCGCGTCCACATCGGACTGCTCCAGGTCGAGCACGACGGTCACCGCTCCGGCGGCGAGCAGGTCGCCTTCGTGGTCGGGATTGCGCACGATCCCGACGGGCTGATCACCCCGCTCCGCCAGCAACTTCTCGAGGCGAAGGGCGATCTGACCGTGTCCACCGGCAATGACGACTCGCATGATCCCGACGGTAGTCCGCCGCCGGGCCCGGCGCAGGTCGATCAGTCGACGTCGGCGGGCACTTCGGCGGTGCGCAGCAGCTGGTCGTACGCCATCTCGTTGACCCAGCGCGACACCGGGTCCTCGGCGAGGAGGATGCGCTCGGTGCGGCCCTCGAGGTCGAGGTCCACCTGCGCGTGGGGGTCGGCGGCGGCGATGGCGAGCCCGTACGCGCGAGCGCGCGGCAGGCAGTTCGCCACGTAGTCTTCCGTCAGTACGGCAGGCGATGGGAGAACCATCGCGGCCTCGCCGTAACGTGCGAACGGAACCGCGGAGGCCATCGCGGTCCGCCAGTGCCGTGCGACCGCGAGGACGCCGATGATCTCGGCGGCCGGCGCGGGTGCGGTCGCAGCCAGCTCTGGCCAGGTCCAGGTGTCGACGGTGGCGCGATCGGCGACGGGACCGACACCCATCGCGATCCGCTCCGCGTGCACGTCGGTGCGCAGCCGGGCGACGATGCTGACCTTGCGGCCGAGCAGGGTCGCCTCGGGCAGCACAACGCCGTTCCAGCCCAGAAGGGCCGCGGCCTTGCGCGCCAGCTCGTCGACGCTCGCGGGGAGCTCGATCGGCGGCACCACCCGGCTCGGCATCGACCGGCTGCGCTTCGCGCCACCGGCGACCGTCGAGCGCTCTGTGTTCTGAGGTGTAGCCGCCACGAGTTCCGCCTCCTTCAACAACCTGTACCCCTGCGTGCCTCGTAAAACCGGCACATGACTTGAGTACCAGTGCGGCGGCACGGGGTCTTCACGTTGCGCGAGTGGCTGCGATCGGCGGCGCTCAGCGGTCGGTGACCGGTCGGTAGGCGGTCGGTGGACTTCGGCCCGACGGTGCGGCCAACCGAGTGAGCCGGAGGTGAGTGGCGTGACGGAGCGCCTACGAACGACTACCCGCAGCCCGGAAGGCGCCCGTGGCAACGGGTCCACCGCGTTACGCCATTCGGCGCAACCGGACCGGGTTCCACTGTGGACGCCGCAGGTCGGAGGGGGTCACCCGCTTGGCGGTGACCTTCGCCGCAGCGGTGTCACACGGGCCCGGATTAGGGTGATCCGACTGTCGAGGAGAGGAGCGAGGATGACGCAGGTCCGGCCGCGCCGTTCGGTGCTCTACATGCCCGGAGCCAACGAACGCGCGCTCGAGAAGGCCAAGTCCCTGCCGGCCGACGCGCTGATCCTCGACCTCGAGGACGCCGTGGCGCCGGACGCGAAGGAAGCCGCGCGCGACCGCGTGTGCGCCGCGCTGGGCGACTACGGCTCCCGCGAGGTGGCCATCCGCGTGAACGGTCTCGACACCGAATGGCACGACGCCGACCTGCGCGCCGCCGCGGCCGCCGGCCCCGCCGCCGTGGTCGTGCCGAAGGTGAACTCCGCGACCGAGGTGCACAACATCGAGCGCGCCCTGGAACTCGGCGGCGCGCCCGCGTCGACGAAGATCTGGGCGATGCTGGAGACGCCCATCGCGATCCTGCGCGCCGCGGAGATCGCGGCGGCGTCCGAGCGGCTCACCGTGCTCGTGCTGGGCACGAACGACCTGGCGAAGGAACTGCACGCCTCCTTCGTCCCGGGCCGCGCTCCCCTGCTGGCCGCCCTGTCGGCCGCCGTCCTCGCCGCTCGCGCCACCGGCAAACTCGTCCTCGACGGCGTGTACAACGACGTCCGCGACGCCGCCGGCTTCGAAACCGAATGCCGCCAGGCCCGCGACTTCGGCTTCGACGGCAAGACCCTCATCCACCCGGCGCAGGTCGAGCCCTGCAACCGGATCTTCGCGCCGTCGGCCGACGAGATCGACCACGCCCGCCGGGTGATCACGGCGTTCGACGAGGCGCGGGCCGCCGGGCGCGGCGTGGTGACGGTGGACGGGCGGATGGTCGAGAACCTGCACGTGGAGCAGGCCCAGGCGGTGCTGGCGATGGCGGAGGCGGTCGGCGCCTGACTCACACCGGCCAGGGACGCTGCTCCGGCCGGAGCTGTTCGTACGCCGCGGCTGCGCGAAGCACCGCGAGGTCGGCGAAGCGGGGGCCCGCGATCTGCAGGCCGATCGGCAGGCCGTCGGTGGTGTAGCCGCAGTTCACCGATACCGCGGGCTGGCCGGACATGTTGTACGGCACCGTGAACGAGATGTGCTCGAACGTGCGGCGCGGGTCGTTCGTCGGCGAGGCGTGGTCGAACGGCGGGGGCGGGACGGCGCACACCGGGGACAGCACGAGGTCGTACGCGGCGGTCGCGGCCAGGGCGGCGACGCTGATCCGGTCCATGCAGGCGAAGCCGCGGTAGGTGTCCACTCCGGACACGGCGGCGCCGGCTCCGGCCCAGGTGGCGATGTAGGGCAGCACGCGGGCGCGGCGGTCCTCCGGGAGCGCGGCCAGATCGGACCAGGCGCGGACGCTCCAGAAGACGTCGAGGCCGTCGAGGAGTTCGCGGGTCAGGAACGGCTCGACCGGGGACACCTCGGCGCCCGCGTCGGCGAACGCCGAGGCCGCGGCGGTGACGGCGGCGCGGATCTCCGGGGAGACGGCCAGGCCGACGCCAGGGTCCAGCTGCAGGCCGACGCGCAGGCCGCGCAGCGAAGACGCCAGGCTCGGCCAGTCGAGCGACGCCGGTGGCAGGCTGAGGTGATCACGCGCGTCGGGGGCCGACAGGACGCTCATCAGGAGTGCGGCGTCGGCGACGGTTCGGGTCAGAGGGCCCGCGACGCGGCCGAGGAACGGTGGGTCCACCGGCACGCGGCCGAAGCTCGGCTTCAGGCCGACGAGGCCGCACCAGCCGGCGGGCAGGCGGATGGAGCCGCCGATGTCGGTGCCGACGTGGAGCGGGCCGTAACCCGCGGCGGCGGCCGCGGCGGCGCCGGCGCTCGAGCCGCCGGGTGTGCGGGTGAAGTCCCAGGGGTTGCGGGCCGATTCGTGGAAGCTGGACAGGCCCGAGGTGAGCATGCCGTAGTCGGGCATGGTCGTTTTGGCCAGCAGCACAGCGCCGGACTCGCGGGCGCGCGCGGCGGCCGGGGCGTCGGCCGCGGCCGGGGACAACGATGTGGCGGCCGTGCCCAGCGGTACGGGTGTGCCGCGGGTGGCGATGTTTTCCTTCAGCGTCAAGGGAACGCCGTCGATCGGACCGAGCGGTTCGCCGGCCTGCCAGCGTGCTTCGGACTCCTTCGCGGCCGCGCGGGCCGAAGCGGCGTCGTAGGCGTACAGGGCGTGCAGCTGTGGCTCGCGCGCGTCGATGCGGGCGAGGACGGCTTCGGTCGCCTCGACGGGCGACACCGTGCCCGCGCGGTAGCCTGCGACCAGGTCCACCGCGGTCAGATCGGCCAGCTCCATCGTTACCTCCGGATCACGAAGCGGGGGGTTCGAACCGGCCGTCGACGGCGGTCCAGCCCCCGTCGACGGCGAGCACGGACCCGGTGACGAACGTCGACGCGTCGGACGCGAGGTACACCACGGCGCCGGCCAGCTCGTCGGCGCGCGCCCAGCGGCCGAGGGCGCCCTTGGTGGCGTAAGCGTCGTACCAGTCGGGATTTCCCTTGATCTGCGCGGTGAGCGGCGTCTCGACGACACCCGGCGCGATCGCGTTCACGCGCACGCCCGCCGGCCCGAACTCCGCGGCGGCCGTGCGGAAGAGCTGCACCAGACCGGCTTTGGTCGCCGCGTACGGGCCCTGGCCCGGCTCGACGGTGGTGCCGCGGATCGACGAGAAGCCGATGATGCTGCCCCGGCCGCGCGCCACCATCGGCCCGCCGAACGCGCGCACCACCTCGAACGCGACCCCGAGGTTCAGCTCGACGACCCGATCGAACTCCTCGCGCGTGTAGTCCAGCAGGCGTTTGCGCACGTTGACGCCGGCGGTGAGCACCACGGCATCGAGCTCACCCAGCTCGGCGGCGGCGCGCTCGACGGCCCCCGGTTCGAGCAGGTCGATCTCGTACGCCTCCGCCACGCCGGTCTCCCGCGCGGCCGCCAAGTCACGGTCCGCGCAGATCACGTGCGCGCCGTGCGCGGCCAGCGCCCGCGCGGCTTCCCGGCCGATGCCGCTGCCGCCGCCGAGCACCACGGCGCGGCGGCCGTCGAGGCGGAACAGGTTTTCGTACGTCACGGGCGCACCACCGCCATCCTCGTCACGGTCAGTTCTTCCACGGCGAACCGCGGCCCTTCGCGGCCGATGCCGGAATCCTTCACACCGCCGTACGGCATGGTGTCGGAGCGGAACCCGGGCACCTCGTTCACGACCACACCGCCGACTTCGAGCTCGTCGAGCGCGCGGAACGCGGTGTTCAGCGAGCGGCTGTACACGCTGGCGTGCAAGCCGTAGCGCGAGGCGTTCACCGCGGCGAACGCGGTGTCCACATCGGACACTGTGCGCAGGCAGACGACCGGGCCGAAGATCTCCTCGTCCCAGCATTCGACGCCGTCGGGCACGTCACCCAGCACCGTCGGTTCCAGCACACCTTCGTGCAGCGCACCACCGGCCAGCACGCGCGCGCCGGCCGCCGTCGCTTTGTCGACCCACTCGGCGACGCGGTCGGTGGAGCGCTGGTCGATCAGCTTCGCCACGCGCGTCTCCGGAGAGCGCGGATCACCCACGGTCACCTCGCCCAGGCGCGCCAGCACCTTCGCCGTGAACTCCTCGGCGACGGAAGCGACCACCAGCACCCGCTGCACCGAAATGCAGGCCTGGCCGGACGCGTAGAACCCGCCGCGCAGCACGGCATCGGCCGCCGCGTCGAGGTCGGCGTCTTCCGCGACCACCAGAGCGGCGTTGGAACCCAGCTCCAGCAGCGTTTTCGTCGGCGCCGCGTCCCGCGCGATGCGGTGGCCGACGGCGGCCGAGCCCGTGAACGAGACCGCGCCGAGGCGTCGATCGGTGACCAGGGCCGAGCCCACCGCGGCGTCACCGGTCACCAGCTGCACCATCGCCGGCAACGGTGAAAGCGAACGCACGAGGTGCACCAGCCACAGCGTGGCCAACGGCGTCTGCGGCGCGGGCTTCACCACCACCGGACAGCCGGCCGCGATGGCCGGCGCGATCTTGTGCGACGCCAGCAGCACCGGGTAGTTGAAGCCGGCGATGCCGACGACCACCCCGATCGGCTTGCGTTTCCAGAAGCCGACGAGCCCGTCGCCGGACGGCAGCAGGTCCAGCGGCACCGTCTCGCCGTGCAGCCGCGACACCTCTTCGGCCGCCGCTTCCCACGTGACGATCGAGCGCGCGACCTCCACCTGGCAGTCCACCAGAGGTTTTCCGGTCTCGAGCACGAGCAGCTGCTCGAACTCCTCCCGCCGCGAGCGCAGCGCGGCGGCCACGTCATTCAGCAACGTCCGCCGCACCCGCGAAGGCAGCGCCGCCACTTCGCGCGCGACCGCCACGGCTTCGTCGATGGCGCGCGTGGCGAGCTCCGGAGTGCCGACCGGCGCCACTCCGATCACGCTGCCGTCGCAGGGGAAAACCACGTTCGCGGTGTCCGCTGTGGACACCCAGCCGGCGCCGATCGGCAGCCCCTCGGGGTAGTCAGGCATCGTCCGCACTCCCTCCGCTCAGCCGGGCCAGCTCGGCGCGCAGGTCGGGTGCGGCCGCCAGCAGTTCCCGGGTGTACTCGTGCCGCGGTGTCTCGTAAACCTCCTCCACGTCTCCCAGCTCCACGATCTCCCCGCGCCGCATCACCGCGACGCGGTCGCACACGTGCCGCACCACGCCGAGGTCGTGCGACACGAACACCAGCGTGAGCGAAAATTCCGCCACCAGCCGCGTGAGCAGGTCGAGGATCTGCTTGCGCACGGACACGTCAAGCGCGCTCACCGGCTCGTCGGCCAGCAGCACGCGCGGGTTGGGTGCCAGCGCTCGCGCGATGGAGATCCGCTGCCGCTGGCCGCCGGAGAACTGGTGCGGGTAGCGGGCAGCCGCGTCGGCGGGCAGGCCGACGGCCTCCAGCAGCTCGGCCACCCGCAACGGCGAACGCCGGCCCAGCGGCTCGGAGATGATGTCCCGCACGCGCATCCGCGGGTCGAGGGAACCCATCGGGTCCTGGAAGACGATCTGCATCGACGAGCGCAGGAAGCCCAGCCGGCGTTCGGGCAGGTTGTCGATCCGGCGGCCGTCGAACGAGACCGTGCCCGACGTCGGCCGATCCAGCGCGGCCAGCAGGCGCACCAGCGTGGACTTGCCCGAGCCCGACTCGCCGACGATCCCGAACCGCTGCCCTTCCTCGACGTCGAAGCTCACGCCGCGCAACGCGTGGACGTCGCGGGGCGCGTACTTCCGGTGCAGGTCACGGACTTCGATCATCGAGCCGCTCCGTCCAGGTCCGAAGCTGCCAACAATGCCTTGGTGTACTCGTGCTCAGGCGCGGTCAACACGTCCCGCGTCGAACCGCGTTCCACGATCTCCCCGTCCAGCATCACCAGCACCCGCTCGCACACCGATGCCACCACGGCCAGGTCGTGCGTGATGAACAGCAGCGCGGCCTCCGCCGACAGCGAACCGCGGATCAACGCCAGGATCTGCGCCTGCACCGTCACGTCCAGCGCCGTGGTCGGCTCGTCGCAGATCAGCAGCGACGGCTCGTTGGCCAGCGCCATCGCCAGCACCACGCGCTGCCGCTGCCCGCCCGAAAGCTGGTGCGGATAGGCGCGCGCGGTGCCCGGCAGCCCGACGGCCGCCAGCATTTCCTCGGCCGACCGCCCACGCCGGCCGTGCACGCGCAACGGTTCCGTCACCTGCCGCCCCACGCGCATCGCCGGGTTCAGCGCGGTCATCGGTTCCTGGAACACCATCGACAACCCGTTGCCGCGCAACCGCGACAGCTCGCGTTCCGGCGCGCCCACCAGCTCCCGGCCGTCGAGCCGCACCGAGCCCGTGGCCCGCAGTTCGTCGGGCAGCAGGCCCATGATCGACAACGCCGTGAGCGATTTGCCGGAGCCCGACTCGCCGATCAGCCCGACGCGTTCACCCGCGCCGATCTCGAACGAGACGTCCCGCACCAGGTCGCCGACACAGAGACCGTGCACCGCAAGAGTCATGCGCGGGCCGCCAATCGCGGGTCGAGCCGGTCTCGCAGACCGTCGCCGAGCAGGTTGAACCCGAGCACCGCCACCGCGATCGCGATGCCGGGCACGAGCGCGAGCCGCGGGTGGATCGTGAGCAGCTCCTGGGATTCCTGCAGCATCCGGCCCCACGACGGGGTCGGCGGCCGCGTGCCGAAACCCAGGAACGACAGCGCCGCCTCGGCCAGCACGGCGATCGCGAACGACACCGACGCCTGCACGATCAGCAGGCCCGAGATGTTCGGCAGCACGTGGCGCACCGCGATGCTCACCCGCGTGCGGCCGGCCGCGCGCGCCGCGAGCACGAACTCGCTGCTGCCCACCTGCAACGTGCCCGAGCGCGCGATCCGCGCGAACGACGGGATGGTCGCGATGCCGATGGCCACCATCGCCGTGAGCGTGTCGGCGCCGAACACCGCGCCGAACATGATCGCCAGCAGCAGCGCGGGAAACGCCAGCACCAGGTCGTTCACGCGCATCACGAACTCGCCGAGCCACCGCGGGCCCAGGCCGGCCAGCACCCCGAGCGGCGTGCCGAGCACCGCGGCGATGCCGACGGCCACCACCCCGACGTACAAGGTGGTGCGCGCGCCGACCATGATCTGGCTGAACACGTCGCGGCCGAACTTGTCGGTGCCGAACAGGTGCTCGGGCGAGAAGCCCAGCAGCTTGTCGGGTGCGTTGACCTGCACCGGGTCGTACGGCGTCCACACGAACGACACCAGCGCGGCCAGCACCACGAGCGCGACCAGGACCGCGCCGAGCACCAGGCTGCGGTTGCGCACCGGCGTGAGCGTGGTCATCACGAACCCCGCAATCTCGGGTCGAGCACCGTGTAGAGCACGTCGACCACGAAGTTCACCAGCAGCACCCCCGCCACGAGCACCAGCACGATTCCCTGCACCGTGAGCAGATCGCGCGACGACACGGCGTCGAGCAGCATGCTGCCCAACCCCGGCAGCACGAACACGCGCTCCACCACCACCGCGCCGATCAACAGCGTCGCCAACTGCAGGCCGAGCACCGTGACGACCGGCACCGACGCGTTGCGCAACCCGTGGCGCCGCAACGCCTGCGCCGGCAGCAGGCCCTTCGAGCGGGCCGTGCGCAGGTAGTCCTGGCCGAGCGTGTCGAGCACGGCCGAGCGGACGTAGCGCGTGAGCACCGCGCCCTGCACCAGCCCGAGCGAGAGCGCCGGCAGGATCAGGCCGCGCACGAACTCCCCCGCGTTCTGGTCCGGCGGCGTCCACCCGCCGCTCGGCAGCCAGCGCAGCTGCACCGCGAAGATCTGCACGAGGATGATGCCGGCCAGGAACGCCGGGATCGCCACGCCGATCTGCGACAGCCCGGAAACCGTGGCCCCGCTGGGCTTGCGGTGCCGCACGGCCGCGAACATGCCCACCGGCACCGCGATCACCAGCGCCACCACCATGCCCGCGCCGACCAGCCACAACGTGACGCCGAGCCGGTCGAGCAGCTGCGGGCCGATGGCTTCCCGCGTGACGTAGGAGCGACCGAAGTCGCCGTGGAGCACGCCACCGATCCAGCTGAAGTACTGCGTGACCAGCGAGCGGTCGATGCCGAACTCCGCGCGGGTCTTCGCCAGCAGCTCGGGCGTCGCGTTCACGCCGAGCGCGACCTGTGCCGGATCACCCGGCAGCACGGCCATGAACAGGAACACCACGATCGACGCGACGAACAGGCTCACCACGAGGATCGCCACGCGCCGGAGCACTCGCACCGTCATGCGGGCCTCAATCCGGTGAGGTCGAACGACTCGCTGACCTGGTTCTTCGCGAACCCGGTGACCTTGTTCTTCGCCACGATCACGTTGGGGTAGAGGAACAGCCAGTCGGCCGCCGCGTCGGTGTTCAGCCGGCGCGCCACCTGCTTCATGTCGGTGACCTGCTGCTGCGGCGTGCCGCTGTCGGCCTCGGCCAGCAGCTGCTGCACGCGCTTGCTGTCGTAACCCCAGTAGTACGTGGGTTTCCCGAACGTGGTGATGTCGCGGGCCTCCACGTGCTGGATGATCGACAGGTCGTAGTCGTGGTCGGTGAACACCTGCTTGAGCCACACGGCCGGGAAGTCGAGCGGCTCGATCGTGGTCCGCACGCCGACCTCGGCCAGCTCCGACTGCACCACCTGCGCGGCCGACACGGCGTAGGGCAGGTTCGGGATCCGCAGGCGCAGGTTGAGGTTCTGCACGCCGGCCTGCGCGAGCAGTTGCTTCGCCTTCGCCGGGTCGTACGGGTAAACGTTCGACAGATCCTCGTACCACGGGTCGGTGGGCGGGACCATGCTGCCGATCAAGGTGCCGCGGCCGTTGAACACGAGGTCCAGCACGGCTTTGCGGTCGATCGCGTAGGTGAGGGCCTGGCGCACGCGCGGGTCGTTCAGCGGCGCTTTCCGGTTGTTGAAGGCGAGCGTGACCTCGCTGTTGGTGGTGCCCTGCAGCACGGTGAACCGGTCGTCGCCCTGGAACTGCGGGATCGAGTCGGCCGAGGTGAGTGAGGAGATCACGTCGATGCCGTTGCTGAGCAGCGCGTTGTTGAGCGCGGTCGGATCGGCGATGTACTTGAGCACCACCGTGGAGTACGCCGGTTTGCGACCCCAGTAGTCGGGATTTTCCTTCAGCACGATGGAATCCCCGCGCCGGCGCGAGGCCACCTCGTACGGCCCGGTGCCCACCGGCTTGTTCGCCAGGTCGGCCACGCCGGTCGGGCTGAACATCGCGCCGAGGCGGCTGGTGAGGCTGAACAGCCAGCCGTTGCTGGGTTTCGAGAGCACCACCCGCGCGTGGTCGGGCGAGACGACGTCGACGTGGTCCACCACGTCCATGGCCGACTTGATCGAGATCGTCCAGTCGGTTTTCACGCGCAGCAGCGAGAACTTCACGTCGGCCGCGGTGAACGGCGCGCCGTTGCTGAACGTCACGCCGGGCTGCAGCTGGAAGTCGTACGTCTTGCGATCCGGGCTCACGGTCCACGACTTGGCGAGCAGCGGCACGATCTTGCCCTGCGCGTCGAGCTTCACCAGGCCCTCGTACACGTTGTAGAGCAAGGCCTGCGGGATGGCCGCGCCGTCGGCGTGCGTGAAGTCGAAGTTCGCCGGCTCGGCCGTGAACCCGACCGACAACGTGTCCGGACCACTCGACACGCTCGCGCTGGACCCGGCCGAGCAGGCGGACGCCGCGAGCAGCACCGCGAGCGCCGCGAGGTGGAGCCGGGCTCTCATTCAGCCTCCTGTGACGGACCTTCGGCCGCTACACTAAGCCAGTACACTGGTCAGACCAGTAGCCTGAGCACCGCCTGAGGTTGGCACCACCCGACGCCGAGGTCAAGGGATGAAGTTCGAACCGGTGGCCCCGGTCCGCGCCTACGAGCGGATCGTGGAGCAGATCGAGGAGGCCGTGGTCAGCGGCCGCCTCCAACCGGGCACACGGCTGCCCGGCGAGCGCGAGCTCATGACCCAGTTCGGCGTCGGCCGCTCCACGGTGCGCGAGGCGTTGCGCGTGCTGCAGGCGGCGGAATTGATCCGGTCGCGGCCCGGCGATCCGCGCGGGCCCGAGGTCCTGGCCGCGTCACCGGTGGCTTTGCAACGCTCGATGCACCGGCTCGCGCGGGCCGAACACGTGGGGCTGGCGGAGCTGCTGCAGTTCCGGATGGTGCTGGACGGCTCGGCCCACCTGCTGGCGGCGCAGCTGCGGACGGCGGAGGATCTGTCCGCTTTGGACACCGCGTTGGCCGCGATGCGGGCGGGGGCTCAGGTCGGGTTCTCGGAGTTCAGCCATGCGGACGTGGCGTTCCACGAGACGATCGCGCGGGCTTCGCGGAATCCGCTGCTGGTGGTGAGCGCGGAGGTCGTGCGCGGCGTGGTGCTGGAGCTGATCGAGGACAAGCTGGAGCACGCCCGGGATCGGACCGCGTTGATGCAGTCCTGGCTCACGCATCACGCCGAGGTGCTGGAAGCCGTGCGCGCGTCGGACGGCGAGCTGGCGGCGCGGTTGGCGCGGCGGGCGCTGTATGACAACTACGCGGAGTATGTGCCGGAAGAGCAGCGAGCGCTGCTCACGCCGCTGCTCTGAACCACGTGCGGTGTTTTCTCGCGTGCGCCTCGCGAGGCTGACAAGCGCGACGATGACCGGCCGACTGCCAAACCTCGCCACGGAGCGGAAACAACACAGCCCCGCCCTCCTCAGGGGGGCGTCCCCGGTTCCCATTCTACCGAGGTGAGGGGCCAAAAATCGGTGTCCGCGGAATCTGTGGACAACTTCGGTGCGACGGCGAGGACTGTGGACAACTTCGGCGCGTCGGGGACGATTGTGGACCACTTCGGTGCGCCGGGAAGACCGTGGACTACTTCGGCGCGACGGCGAGGGCTGTGGATGGATCGCAGGATGGCGATTGCGCGAAGGGTGCGCGAAGGGTGCCCGAAGAGCGGCGACCGCTGCTCTGAACCACGCACCTCGCGTCCTCGTGTTGGTCGGGGACCCGGGGACAAAGGGGAGGCGAGGGACATGACGGGATTGGCGAGCTTCCGCGTCGGCACCGCGACGGTCGTCTACTTCGGCGGGCGGATCAGTGACCGTGCCTGGTTGCTTTCGCGGGGGGTCGCGGGGGATGCGCAGCCGAGTGTGGTGCTCGACATCGCGCCGGACTTGCCGGCGGATGCGTGGAATGAGGTGCTGAAGTACTTCCCGCGCAGGCAGGTGCGGGTGGTGGCGGCGCACATCGAGCCCGACGAGGTGTTGCGCATGGGGCGGTGGCTCGCGACGCGGCTCGGGGAGCCGGTGGTGGTGTCGACCGGGGTGCCCGAGCCGGCGGGGAA
Organism: Amycolatopsis rhabdoformis; assembly: GCF_035918295.1. Lineage (GTDB taxonomy): Bacteria > Actinomycetota > Actinomycetes > Mycobacteriales > Pseudonocardiaceae > Amycolatopsis > Amycolatopsis rhabdoformis. Next base: position 8,116,304 of record NZ_CP142149.1, on the reverse strand, counting down.
TCTGGCGTGGTTCCGGCTCGAGCCGGTGGGGGCGCGGCCCCGGAAACGACAGCAGCCCGGCCGTTGGTGGCACCGGGCTGCGTAGTCAGTCGCGCGAACAGAACTTCTCAGGAGACGAGGTTCGCGTACACGACGATGTTGTCCTTGTAGCTGTGCTCGGCGTGGTCGAACACGCCACCGCAGGTGATCAGGCGCAGCTGCGCCTTGTCGGTATTGCCGAAGACCGCCTGCGTGGGGAACGTGTCCTTCGGGACCTCGTCCTTGTGGTCCACCACGAACTTCAGCTTCTTGCCGTCGCTGCGTTCGATGTCGACCTCATCGCCGGGGTTCACGTCCTTGAGCTTGTAGAAGATGCCCGGCTGGTGGTTTCCGTCGACGTGGCCCAGCACGATGGCCGGGCCGATGTCACCCGGCACGGGCGAGAGGCGGTACCACGCGGCCTGCATCGGCGTCTTCACCGACGGCACCGAGATCTGCCCGTCCTTGTTGGGCAGCACGGTGATCAGCGACGACTTCGCGCCGATCTTCGGGATCTCCACCGAGGTGGGCCGAAGACCGGTGAACGGCTTGGTCACCGGGACCGAAGTCGACGGCTTCGGCGCAGCGGCAGAAGCGGCCGGGGCCGCGTCGGAGCCACAGCCGCTCAAGGTGAGGGAAAGGAGCAGGGCGCCCGCAACAGCGACGCCCTGCCCGTGCTTGCCAATCCGGCCAAAAGTAGGCCGACCCCTGCGCGGCACGTAACCGTTACTGCGAAGCCATTCGGCCGTGGCTGTGGCCGGATTGGCAATGGTCAGCGCAGTTTTCGACATCAAGCGGCCATGCCGCCGAAGCCGGTCTCGACGCCGCCCTTGGGCGCGTACTTGACCTGCGAACTGCCGTCACCGTTGGTGGTGCCCGCCGAGCCCGCGCCCGCGCCACCGGCCGGCGGCACCGGCTGGTCGCCGGTCTGGTCGCCGCCGCAGGTCCAGGTCGCGGTCACGTTGCCGGCGTCGAACGACACGCCGTCGTGGCGCTGCACGATCCAGCCCCAGTAGCGGCCGTCGGTCTCGTCCTGGTGCGGGCCTTCGATCAGGTCGAAGTCGCTCGAGGACACGTTGGTCGGCTCGCCCGCGGCGCAGGCGATCACGAACAGGCCCTGGCCACCGTCGAAGTCGACACCGTAGGCGATGTCGTCCTCGTACGGCGGCTCTTCCGGCGTGGTGGTCTCTTCGGAACCCGAGGTGGTCGGGGTCGACGAGTCACTGGGCTGCCCGGTGTGGCTCGGTTCGCCCGGCTGGCTCGAGTCGGTCGGCTGACCGCTGGTGGCCGGCGGAGCGTCCGAAGAGGACGGCGCGCCCGAGGTCGGCGTGTCCGAGGTCGGCGTGTCCGAAGTGGGCGCGTCGGTGACCGGAGTGTCCGAAGTGGGCGGTGTCGAAACCTCGGAGGTCGTCGGCACGGTGCCGGTTTCGTCGTCCGCGAGGGCGGTCGGCGTGACGGCGAGGCTGATCAGGGCGCCCGCGAGCACGGCGCCCGCGAGTCTGCCCAGGGTCTTCTTCACGTGTTGTTCTCCCCTGGAAGAAAGCGCGGTGACCCCCACCGCGTCCGCTGATCCTGCCGGAGAAAAGGGGTGAACACGAAACGTTTTCGCCGGTGATTAAAAGCACCGTAAACGTTGGTAACGAACCCACGAGCTGGGGCGATGATCTGGGTCAACACCCCCGCGACAGCCGGGAAACCCGGCGCGACCGTGCCTTTACTGTAACAGTTTCGGTCGCGCCGAGTCACCCCGGTGAATTGTTGGCCGGATCTAGCCCAGCGCGGTAACCAGATCGCGCCACAGGTCTTCCGGGTCCTCGAGACCCACGCTGAAGCGCAGCAACCCGGCCGGCACGCGCTCCTCGCCCGGCAGCCACGCACGCCGCTCCACCAGGCTTTCCACGCCGCCGAGGCTCGTCGCCGGGCGGATCAGCCGCACAGCCGCGCACACCGCGTCGGCCGCTTCGGCCGTGGCCAGCTCGAACGACACCATCATCCCGAAACCGGGGTAACGCACCTTCGTGACGGCCGCGTGTTCCGCCAAGCGGGAAGCTAGCAGTGCCGCCGTTTTGGTCTGCTCCGCGAGCCGCACCGGCATCGTGCGCAGGCCGCGCAGCGCGAGGAACGCTTCGAGCGCGCCCGGCGTCGAGCCGATCCGCGTACGTGCGCCGCGCAGTTCGGCCGCGATCGTCTCGTCGGCCGCGACGGTGATGCCGAGCAACAGGTCGCTGTGGCCACCGATGAGCTTCGTCGCGCTGTGCACCACGATGTCCGCGCCCAGCTTCAGCGGCTGCTGGTGCAGCGGCGTCGCGAACGTGTTGTCCACCGCCACGCGGCCCCGCGAGCCGCGCGCGATGGTCTCGATGTCCATCACGTCGAGCGTCGGATTCGTCGGCGATTCGAGCCACAGCAGGTCGGCGTCGCAGTCGAGCCACGCCTGCGTGTCGGTGGGTTCGAGCTCGGTGACGCTGATGCGGCCCATCTTCTCCGCGTGGTGCATCGCGCCGCGCGTCACGGCGTAGCTGAACGTCGGCACCGCCACCGACGAGCCCACCGGCAGCGTGTCGAGCACGGCCGAAAGCGTCGCGACGCCGGAGCCGAAGCTGGTGGCGTGCCCGCCTTCCAGCGCGCCGACCGCCTCTTCGAGCGCGAGCCAGGTGTCCGTGCCGTCGGAGCGCGCGTAGACGAAATCGCCGCCGGCCTCGAAGGTGCTCGTGGCCACGATCGGGGTGGTCAGGGGCTCGCCGGGGCCGTGCGGCCGCCCGGCCGCGATCGCGAGGGTGCGCGGTGTCCAGTCGTCCATACCGGACACCGTAGTTCGCAATCGCGGCCAGGCCGCCTTGATGTGGCGGTCGGCTCACCCGCGCCGGCGAGCCGACCACGCTTTCTAGTGCGCGTACACCTCGAACTCGTACAGCGAGTAGCCGTAACCGGTCCCCCGCTGCACGCCCTGCATCCGGACGAACCGGGCGTCCGACGGCGTGAACGCCACGTTGTCCGCGCCGCCGTTGCCGTCGGTCACCACCGCGGCGTCGCGCCAGCTCTCACCGTCGGCCGAGAGCTGGATCTTGTAACCCTTCGCGTACGCCGCTTCCCACGACAGCACCACGCGCGCGACCTGCTGCACCGAACCGAGGTCGACGGTGATCGACTGGTTGTCGCTCCAGTCGCTGGCCCACCGCGTCTTCGCGTTCGAGTCCACGGCGTTCGACGCAGGCGAGGCGAACAGGCCCGTCTCGGCGCTCGTGGCGCTCACCGGCTTGCCGGCGGCGAGGTTGCTGACGTTGTCGCCGCGGTGCGCCGGGTACTCCACCACCTGCTGGAACGTCGGCCGGTTCTGCGTGCTGATCTTGCCGTGCGTGATCCCGCCGAGCGGACGCTGGATCACGGTGTCGGCGCACCACTGGTCGCCGGCCGAGCAGTCGGCGTCACCCGGGTACACGGTGTTCGCGGGCTGGGCCGCGGCCGCCGTGAGCGAGTCGGCCAGCGCGGTGCGGCACGCCGTGAGGTCGCCGCCGCCGCAGAACGTGCTGCCCAGCGGCCCGGCCACCGGCTGGCCCAGCACCGTGCGGATGTCCTTGCTCACGTAGCCCCACCAGCCGTGCTGGTACGACGAGCCCTGGTGCGGCTGGCCGACGTGCTTGCCCGGCAGCTCGTTCTGGAACCCGGACGGGCTTTCGTTGACCTGCAGCACATTGGTCATCGCGGTGAACGCGTCGTCGCCCATCGCGGGCTTGAACTCCGCGGTGACGAGCAGCGGCCACCACGCGTCCATGATCCGGATCGCGTCGGCGTCGTTGTACGTCTTGCTGCCCGGAGCCGATTCCACGCGCTGGTGCCCGTGGGCCAGCCACGTCTTCAGCTTGTTCTCGGCGTCGGCCGCCGCGCCGGTGAGCGGGGTCTTGTCGAGCACCTGCAGCAGCAGCGGCAGCACTTCTTCGGCCCGCAGGTCGGCGAGCGCCGCGTCTTCCATGGCCTGCGCGAGGTTCACGCGCGTCACCTTGGTACCGCTGTTGATCAGCGCCTTCACGCGCGTGTCGAGCAGGTCGGCGCGGTGCACGGCCGACTTGTCCGCGCCGCCCGAGGCGTAGCCCTTGGCCTGCGCGTTGTTCCAGCTCACGTAGTAGTCCTGGTTCACCGACTGCGGGTGCTGCGAGGCCGGCGTGTAGTTCGCCGTGTTGCCGGCCGGATTCCAGCCCTGCCAGTCGTAACCCCGGTCGCCCCACACCGGCATCATCGGGTCCACAGTGGAGTTGCGGACGGGGTTGGCGCCGGAGTTGAAGTAGGCGACGTCCTTCGAGTCGGCGTAGAACCAGTTGAAGGTGAAGTTCACGTCGTTCGCGGCCCGCTGGAAGTCGGCCGCGGAGTGCACGAAGCCGGGGTCGTTGAACTCCTGGAACCCGATCAGCGAATCGACCTCGTGGAAGTAGGAGGACCGCAGCGACGCGTACGCCACCGGCTTGCCGCCGATCGTCGCGCGGCTCACCACCGGGCCGTACTTCGTGCGGTAGCTGCGCAGCGTGTACGAACCGGCCGCGGTGCCGTCGGCCACCGTCGGCGACCAGGAGTTCTTGCGCTCCACGGTGTCCATCGGCAGGCACTGGCCCTGGTAGAGGTAGTAGTTCGAGTCCTTCGTGGCCGGCTTGCCGCTCGGCTCGCACAGCGGCAGCGCGAACGTGTCGATGATGTCCTGCGCCGAGGTCGTGGCGCTCCACGAGTAGTCCTGGCCGCGCCCGAGCAGCACGTACATCGAGATGCCGGCGAACGACGCGCCGCGCGCGCTGATGCCCGGGCCCTGGAGTTCCTGCAGGAGCAGCAGCTGCGGCGCGAAGTAGCCGGTCTGCGGGCCGAACACGGCGACCGGGTGGCCGCTCGCGGTCTTGCTGCCGGACACCACGAGTGCGTTGGACATGCCGTGCTTGTCACTCAGCATGTCTCCCGGCAGCACGCCGTTGTCGAACATGCCCTTCGCGGCCTGCTGGTCCGCCGGCGCCTTCACGTCGACCTTCGCCGGCGTGTTCGTGGCGGCCGAGCCGGACTGGTCGTACACGAGCTGCTGCGGGGTCACCGAACCCTTGTCCGGCAACGCCATCCCCTGCGGGTCGGCCGGCGTCATGCCGTAGTCGAACGTCTGGCCGTCGTGCAGCGTCTTCACGGCTTCGGGGTCGTCGGCCGAGCGCAGGCTCTGCCACACCTGCTCCCCCTTGGCCACGCCGTACTTCTCCTGCAGCGCGAGCTTCGCGACCGCGTTCTGCACCTCACCGCCGCCACCGGCGCCGAACTGCGCGCCGACCACCGACGCGAGCACCACGAGGTCGGTGAGCTTGAACGGCTCGATGGTGCCGGCGTTGGTGATCGCGTCGACGTGGCCGGTGAGCACGTATTCGCCCGGGAAGTAGCGGCCGTTGTGGGAGTCGGTGATGTACTTGTTGATCCCGTCCACGTACGCCTGCGAATCGGCCAGGCCCTGCTGGCCGCGCGGGCCGCTGGCGGCGGCCGCCTCGATCTGCTGCTGCAGCTCGGCCTCGGTGTACGGAGCGGCGGCGAAGAACGACTGCTCCAGCTCGCGGTTCGCGGGCGCGCCACCGGCGTACGAGGTGAGTTGGCCGCGGCCGACGCGGCGCATGATGTCCATGAGCCACAAGCGGTCCTGCGCGGCCGCGTACCCGGCGCCGAACTCGGTGCCGGAGCGCGTGGTGCCCTGGATGTGGGGCACGCCGGTGGCCTTGTCCCGCGTGATCGTGACGTCCGAACGCGGCTGCAGCGTGCTCGCGACCTGGTCGGCGGGGACCCCGAAGGAGGAGTCGTTGAAGAACTTGCCGATGGTGTCGGTGGTCAGCGTCTTGTAGCCGCCGGCGAGGTCGGCGTACTTGCCGAGCTGGTCGTCGGCGTGCGCCGGCTGTGTGCCGAAAGCCTTGTTGCCCAGGATTTCCGCGAGCGTCGCGCTGCCGTTTTCGCCCGGCGGCAGGATGTCGTTGCACTGGCCGGCGCAGTAGTCGTTGCCGGGCAAGGCGGCTGAGGCGGGTGGACCGCCGACCGCCGACAGCAGGCCCGCCACCGTGATGGCCAGCGCTGAAACGGTCAGGGTGCGGATGCGTCGTCGCATGCCGGAGCTCCCGTCCACGAGGTTCCCCCAGGGGTGACCCCGCGCACGCTACCGACGGGTAAATGAAGTGTGAAGACTTTTCGCGTTTAACCCCTCGTTGGGCCTAGTCCGATCGGCGCAGTTCAGGCCCGATAGGTACGGTGAGCGCCATGACCTTGGAAAAGCCCGAAATCGACCGCCCGGACGGGCCACCGCCGGCCGAACTGGAGATCACCGACCTCACCGTGGGTGACGGCACGGAGGCCCAGCCCGGCACGGCCGTGACCGTGCACTACGTCGGCGTCTCGCACTCCACCGGTGCGCAGTTCGACGCTTCCTGGGACCGCGGTGAGCCGCTGCGCTTCGCGCTCGGCGCCGGACAGGTCATCCCGGGTTGGGACCAGGGCGTGGCCGGCATGAAGATCGGCGGCCGTCGCCAGCTCGTGATCCCGCCGCACCTCGCGTACGGCGAACGCGGCGCCGGCGGCGTGATCAAGCCGAACGAGACGCTGATCTTCGTGGTCGACCTCGTCGGCGTGAACTGAATCTCCGGGCAACCGGGCCGGCTCCGAGGGCAGCCCGGTTGCCCGCACACTTTCGAGTGAACCCCGGTCATCGCTAAGCTGCGCCGATCACCGGCTGGGGCCGGTGCACTGACCAGGGGGTAAGTGACATGCGCGTTCGCGCGATTCTTTCGGCGGCTCTGCTCACGCTCGGAGCCGCGCTGGCCACCGCCGTGCCCGCTTCGGCCGTCGCCAACGGTTCCGACGTTCCGCAGGGCCGGTTCGAGTTCGCCGCCAAGCTCACGATGACGAACATCCCGCGGCCCGACGGCACGCACTACGACAGCGGCTGCTCGGGCGCGCTCGTGGCGCCGCAGTGGATCCTCACCGCGGGGCACTGCTTCCACGACGTGAACCGCAACCCGATCTCCGGCCCGGTTCCGTATTCGACCTCGGTGCTTCTGGGCACCACCGTGCAGCGCGGCAAGCTCGGTGTCACGCGCCAGGTGACCGACGTGATCCAGGCCGGCACCAACGACATCGCGCTCGCGAAGCTCGACCGGCCGGTCCGTGGCATCACGCCGCTGAAGGTCAGCCACGCCGAGCCCGCCGTCGGCCAGAAGCTCACGCTCGCCGGCTGGGGCGCGCTGAGCTCGGTGGACGCCGCGCCGTCGATGAAGCTGCAGCAGGGCACGGTCGCGATCGGTGAGGTCACGGCCACCACGGTGGGGGTGCACGGCGTCGCGCCGGCCGCCGACACCAGTGCCTGCCTCTACGACTCGGGCGCGCCGTACTTCGTGGCCTCGGGCCACGGCGGCCGCATCGTGGCGGTGGAGTCCGAAGGCCCCGACTGCCCCCACGCGCAGCTGGAGACGACCTCCCGCGTCGACGTGGTGGCCGACTGGATCCTCGCGCAGATCTGACCGACCGCCAGTAGCCGCCAGTACCAGACAACGGGCCCCACGCACAGGTCGTGGGCCCGTTTTCTTTCGCCCGACAAGGGAATTCCTGACGCGGAAGTAGCTGGATAGCGTTGAGGGTCGATCATCGGCGCCCCGCCGGTGGCCCGACGAAGGGAACGAATGCGCGTCCGCGCCGCACTTCTCGCAGCTGCCCTGTTGTCCCTCTTCACCGTCACCGTCACCGCCACCCCGGCCGGCGCCGTCGCCGACGGATCCGACGTACCGGCCGGCCAGTTCGGCTTCACGGCCAAGCTCACCATGGCGAGCATCCCGCGTCCGGACGGGAGCACGTACACCAGCTTCTGCTCGGGCGCGCTCGTCGCGCCCAGCTGGCTGATCACCACCGGTCACTGCTTCCACGACGCGCAGCGCAACCGCGTGTCCGGCCCGGTGCCGTACCCGACCACCGTCACGCTCGGGCTGGTCGACGAAGCGAAGGAAGCGGGCATCACCCGCAAGGCCACGCAGGTGCTGCAGTCCGCGGAAAACGACGTCGCCCTCGTGCAGCTCGACAGCGCGGTGCCGGGCATCACGCCGCTGGTGGTCAACCGCCTGATCCCGGCCGCCGGCCAGCGCCTCACGCTCGCCGGCTGGGGCAGCCATACGGCGAAGAACCCCTCGCCGTCGTCGAAGCTGCAGCAGGGCACCGTGCAGATCTCGTCCGTCGGCAGCACCACCGTCGCCGTGCACGGCGTCGCGCCTTCGCCCACCACCAGCGCGTGCGTGTACGACTCGGGCGCGCCGTACTTCGTGCCTTCCGGCAGCGGCGGCCAGCTCATCTCCGTGGAGACGACCGGGCCCGACTGCCCCCACACGAGCGCGGAAACGACCTCGCGCGTGGACGTGATCGCGGATTGGATCGCGGCCCGCACGAAGTGAGTACGGTGGTCAGGCCGACCGACCCGAGGAGCAGTGGATGCCCGAGCCGATCCTGACCGCCGTCGCGACCGCACTGGCCACCAAGGCCGCGCAGGGGCTGTACGAGCTGGTCAAGCGCAAGTTCTCGAGCGACAAGAAGGCCGTGGCCACACTCGAGGCGGCCACCCCGGACAAGCCCGAGACCGTGACGGCGCTGGCCGAACGCCTCGACGCGGCGGGCCGCGAGGACCCGGCCTTCGCGGCCGCCTTGCGCACCGAGTTCGAAGTGCACCAGGACGCCCGAAGCGGCGGCGTGACGAACCACGTGGGCACCGTCGCGGAAGGCGGGAAGGTCGTGCAGCTGCGCGACGTGCACGGCGACATCAATCTCTGACCGGCACGGAGAGCGATCACCGGGATCGCTCTCCGTGCCACCTCTTTTGTGCGAGTGTCCAGCGCGTTTTCGCGAAGTGCCGAGAATTCCTCCGCACTCACCGTGCCGGAATAATTGGAACTTTACTTGTCCTTTTTCTTCGGCAACTGGTCCGCGGCTTTCTTGCCGGCTGGACCGAGTTTGCCGAGGACGGAGCGCACGCCGCTGACCACAGCGTCTCCGACAGGGTTCGGGTGGTCGTCGTCCGGGTCGCCGATGCCGGAGGCGGCGCCGCTGGAGCCTGAGTCCATGGTATTTCTCCCCAACTGTTGTTATTCCGATTCGGTGTTCTCGATTCGCCGCCGGATCGGCGGGTTTCAATTACTGATGCTACGCAATCGTCGCACCCACAACAACCGCGCGATTTGAGCCTCCTCTCCGGGAACTGCGCCGAGGCGGTTGTTCATGAGGTGGACGTGCTGGAAAGCCGCGCGGTAGGGCGAAACGCGCCGCGCGGATTCGCGGTACTCGGTCCAGAAGCGCTCGGCGTAGGTCAGCAGCGGTTTGCCGACGTGGTCGGTGGCCAGCGCGCCGGCCACGCTGTCGGCGAGCCGGCCCGCCTGACGCACGGCCGCCGGGTCGTCCGGGTGGGCTGTGGCGGCGGCCGGGCGCCAGGCGACGGTGCGGGCGCCGCGGCCCGACCAGTACCAGGCGTACTGGTGCAGAAAGCTCACGCGCTGGTCGGCCGGCAAGCCCTCCACGATCGCGGCGGTGTGGGCCGCGGCCTGCGTGATGCGGTGCGCCGAGGCGCGGCCCGGCAGCAGTTGCAACGCCGTGTCGCTGCCGAGGTGGGCCACGCGTTCGGCGAACTCCACCCCGTCCGAGCCGCGGAACTTCGCCAGCTCCGGCTCGTACCAGCGCTTCACGACCTCCGCGGCGCGCTCGGCGAAGCGGCGGTCGAGCTCAGCTTCCACCACGGCGGCCGACGCCGGCTCGGCCCGCAGCCGCACGCGCAGCTGCAGCCCCGACATATCCATGTACTGCAGGAAAAACCAGCGCCGCACCGAGTCGCGGTGGTCGGCGACGACCGGCCGCACCACGTCGTTGAGCAGCCGGGTCACCGACGGGAGGTCCGGCACGTACACGCGCCAGTAGCGCCAGTCGGGCCGCAAGAGGGTGTCAAGCATGGGTCACCACCGTGAGGAATTCGGTCACGCGCGCCGCCGCCGATCCCGCGGCCGGCAGTGCCTCGGTGAGTTCGAGCTCCTCCGCGCCGGCCAGGCCTTTCAACGCCGTCCACGCCGCGAGCGGGTGGGCGAAGCTGAGCCATTGCGGCTTGCCCTGCGGCACCCCGCCCGCGGCCAGACCGCGGACGAACAGCTGCTCGGGCAACCCGTGCTCGGCCAGGAACATCCGGCCGGCGCGGAGGAAGTCCACATCGGGTCCGCCGGTGAGGGCGGGCAGCGCCGACGCCGGCAGCGTCCAGCTCGCGCGGCGCAACACCAGCCGCCCGTTCGTCACGCGTTCGCGGAACCCCGCGGCCGGCACCGGCGCCCACGGACCCAGCGACAGCCACGGATCCGACAGCAGTTGCAGCACCCGCGCCACCCCACGCAGCAGGTGCCCGGGCACCGCGCCGAGGTAGCTCAACGCCGCGGGCCGGCCGGCCGGGTCGAGCACCTCCAACGTGCCCGTGGCCAGGTCGTGGCGCACGCGGAAGCCGTCGATCGGCACACCACCCGGCCCGGCCGCCGGCCGTTCGGCACCCCAGGCCAGCCACGGCGCCGAGCGCACGGCCGGGCGCTGGGTGTCGGTCCAGTCGGCGTGCGCGGTCACCTGGTACACCGTCGCTCCCGGGAACCGCTTCTCGTGCAACGAAGTCACGGCCGCTTCGACCCGCTCGGCCAGCCCCGGCACGCCGGCCCACCGCGAGACGGCGCCGAGGTACCCCGGGTGCACCTGGTTGACCACCAGCGCGTCGCCCGCGACCTGCCAGAACACCGAGTGCGCGGGCCGGCCGACGCTCGGGCCGGCGATGTCCCGCACATCGGGCTCGGGCACCGCGCAGCGCGAAAGCCACACCATCGGATCGAGGTCACGGGCCGCGCGGAACGCGAACTCGGCCAGGTCGGCGACCCCGCCGACGTCGTAGTGGTGCAGGAAGAACCGCACCAGGTCGTAGTACCCGGCCCGCGGCCGCGCGGTGGCGCGCAGCAGGCCGTCGAGCCGATCGAGCTCACCCGCCACCCACGCCGGCGGCGCGGTTTCCGGTTCCGGGCCGTGCGCGACGGTCTCGTGCACCAGCCCCAGCCCGTCGAGCCAGCCCGCGCGCGCCGGATCGCGTTCGGTGAGCACGGTGCGCAGCCGGCCGCGCAGCGCCAGCACGGCGTCGGCCCGGCGCCGGCCGTTCTCCGTGCCGGCCACCACCTTCTCGGCTTCGGCAAGCGAAGGCCGGCCCCACGCGCTGAAGTGCCGGGGCTCGTCGAGCCGCCACGGTGTGGTCACCAGCAGCAGCCCCTGGTCCACGAGCCGGCGAATGTCGTCGACCGCGCAGCCCAGCTCGGCGGCCAGCTCGCGCAGCCGCCGCGGCCGCGGCGAGAGCGGCACCGGCCCGGCCAGCGCCGTGACCTCGTCCTCGCGGAAGTACACGCCGTGGCGCATCAGGTGCACCGGCAGCGCGGCCAGCCACTCGGCGCCCACGAGGCGAGTGTCCACATTGGGCACCACCACCGGGTCGTCTTCCAACGCCGCGTACGCGAGCCGCGCGGCGACGCGCGAAGAGCTCACCAGCCGGTTTCCCGCACCGGGGTCGGCCGCGCCGGCGAAATCCCCGACGCCCACCGTGGTCAGCGCGCCGAACGGGCTCGGCTTCAGCGTGGTCCGCACGAGGTAGGACACCGCGCTCCGGCTGAGCCGTCCACCGGGTTTGCCGAGGTCAGCGCGGTCGGTGAACGCCGTGACGAACTCCGGGCTCGCCAGCGCGAGCCCCGCCAGCACGTGCGGGCTGCGCAGCGCCGACGCCACGGCGTGCTGCGCCGAGGCCAGCTCCGCACCGAGCGCCCGCGCCGCCTTCTCCAGCAGCTCACGCTCACGCACCAGCAGCTGATGCCACTCCCCGAGCCGATCGGCGTCGGGCGTGGCCAGCACCTCCCGCGCGAGCCTGAGCCCGGCTTCGTCGCCGCGGTCGTTGAACACGCTGCGACGAAGCCGGATCAGCCCGCGCCGCTGCTCGCGCGACAGCTCGTCGCGGCCGATCACCGCGTGCAGCACGTCGCAGACCGGTTCGCGCAGCGCGGTTTTGCGCGCGGCGGCGGACTCGGCCTCCTCCAGCAGCGCGACGGTCTCCGGGGCACGCAGACCGTCGAGCACTCCGGCGGGCAGCCCGCAGATCCGGGACACGAGCAGCGGTGACCCGGAAAGCGGCGACACGGGCGGCTGTGACACGGGCAGGGTGGACACGACCTCACCGCCTCCGGGCAGCGAGTGCTTCGGCCTGCCAGCCCGGGTCGTTGCCCGCGCGCCAGTCCAGCGCACCGTCACCGCTCACCGGGGCCGGCAGCTCGGCCGGGGCACTGCCCAGGATGAACTCGCCGACCGACGACTCCTTCAGGTAGTCGAGCCCGAACGCGCGCGCCGCCGCGTCCGCGTCACCGCTGCCCAGACCGCAGCCGGCCAGGCCCATCGCCGTGGCCACCAGGTACATCGTCTGGTACAGCGCGCCGGCGTGCTTGAGCGTGACCGCGTACGCGATCGACTGGTACTTCCACGCCAGCCGCTGGAAGCGCGACGTCATGGTCACCAGCACATCGGGCACGGCCTGGCCGCCGGTCGAGAGCGTCGCCACGCGCAGCAGCTCGTCGCGCGCTTCGGCCTCGGTGTTGATCAGCCGCAGCACGTGGTCACCGGCGTCGTAGTGGTAGATGCCGGGTGCCAGCCCCTCGCACCGGCGCACGGTCACGTAAAGCTCGAGCTCGTACCCGGCGCCACCGCAGGGGTACGGCCGGCTCGAACCCTCGTACGGCATCCGCGCCTCGGGCCGCGGGCCGTAAGTGCCGCGCACGCGCGCCGTGCGGTAGAGGAACTCGCCGAGCTGCTCGGCCGTGATCGGCTGCTCACCGTAGGCGCGGATGGATTGACGCGCCTCGATCGTCTCCTGCAGCCCCGGGTCCGCAGCCCGCACGGTGTCGAACGCCGGCCGGTACAGGTCCGTGCGCGGGCCTTCCGGCGCCGGTGCCACGGCGGGCAGCGGCTCGATCTCGCCGACGTACGGGAACCGGCCGCCGAACGCCTCGTCGGTGCGCCCGATCCGGCTGCGGCTGTGGAAGTACAGGTCGTGCACGTCCCACTGGCGCAGCACGTCGTCGGAGTCCACGGGGAACTCGCCTTCTGCGCCCACGTCGAGGAAACCCGCGCCGGCCAGCGCGGCCAGCACCGGCCACCACTCGGTGTCCACTTCGGACGTCGGCTGCGCCACGGCCAGCGCGGCCACCGCACCGGCCAGGCCGGCGTCAAGCAGCACCGCGCGGTACTTGCTCAGCGGCGACTCCAGCACCAGCTCACCGGCGCGGCGGCGCAGCAGGCTGAACTTGCCCAGCCGCAGCCACGCGCCGGCCAGCTCCGGCAGCTCGGGCCGCAGCCCGGTCACGCCGGTGCGCTCCAGCACGGCCACGCGCTCGCCGCGCAGCCGGAACCCCGTGGCCAGGAAGGGTTCCACCTTCGTCAACACGGTCGCGACCGGCGACTTCGGGTACTCGGCGGCCAGCTCGTCCTCGGTGTGCAGCCCGGCGCGGACCCGCTCCAGCGCGGCCAGCATCGGGGCGCCGACGCCGCGGAGCCGGTAGCCGGCGCGGTCGGCCAGGCCGAGCAGGACCTGGTCGTCCTTGGTCAGCAAGGAGACGTCGCGGCGGAAGGTGACGGTGGACTCGGCGGTGCGTTCGAGCGTGGTCATAGGAACATCGCAATCGGGTTGAGGTCGGCTTCGGACGGCGTTTCATCGATCCAGCCCAGTTCGCGCGGCACGTCGAAGAGGCGGCCCGGCGCGAAACGGGGCCAGAAGTGCCGCATCCCCGGCACCAGCACCCGCACCACGGGCAGGCCGATGTCCACCCGCGTCTGGTCCAGCACCAGCATTTCCATGCCGCGCTCGGCCACGGTCCGCTCGGCGCGCAGCACGTCCTCGCGCACGTCGGTGCTTTCGTAGCGCTCGAAGTCGGCCCGGGTGCGCACCTGGCCCGCCGCCGGTTGCACGTACGGCTGGTTCTCCAGCGTCGCGTTGCGCCACCAGTGCAGCTGGTCCGGGTCGTTGTACGCGTAGCTGCCCGAACCGTCGGCCTTCATCCCGATCACGGCGGGCAGGAACTGGTTCATCTCCGAGAGCGCGCGGCCGATCGCCACCTCGACGTCGAAGTGCGCGCCGAGCGCGAACAGGATGTCCTGCGCGGGCTTGTCGCGGCGCACCGAAACCGCGGCCACGGACGGGATGCCCAGGTCGTTGGTCAGGTCCAGCACCCAGGTGTCGCGTTCGAGCTCGTCGTAGCGCTGCTGCCACTGCGCGAAGTACGGCACGTCGAACGTCGACAGATCGATCTCGGGCCGGCTCAGGCGGTGGTACCACCACATCGCCACCGTGTCCCGCTCCACCAGCTCCATGAAGCCCTGCAGGATCGCGTCTTCCAGGCTCGTACCGGCCGCGCAGCCGTTGGAGTTCGCGCCGGCCTGGAACGGGGTTTTCGGGTTGTGGTAAGCGAAGTACAGCCCGGACGTGGGGAACAGCTTGGTGCGCTGCTCGGTGAGCGACCACACCGGCGACCACTCGATCTCGGCCTGCGGGTCGAGGTCGTCGGCCACCCAGTGGAAGTGCGACGGCCGCGAGTTCCACTCCTTGCGGTCGCGGAACTGGTCGGCGCTGTAGAGGTGCAGCTCGTTGGGGTGGATCACCTCCGCCGGGTCGAGGTCGGCCAGCCGCGCGGTGCGGCGCGCCTCGTCGCCGTGGAACAGGCCGGAGTAGCGCTCGATCGCCTCGCCGACGGCCGACGCCTTGGCCTGCGCGTCGCTCATGCCCTTGCCGGCGCTGCAGCTGCGCAGGCCGGCGCGCAGGTCGTTGGCGTTGGCCATCGGGATCGCGAAGTTCTGGCCCGCGGTGTAGGTGTGCAGGCCCTCGACCTCCAGCGGCACCTTCACGAGGTTGCTGATCGGGCCGGTGACCGGGCTGATCAGGTGCTCGAAACGCGCCACGAACTGCTCGGGCGGGCTCGTGCGGTAGCCACCGTCGCTGCTGGCCAGGCGCGGGCGCGACGTGATGCGCACCGGCTCGGCCATGCGCTCGGCCTGCAGGTCGGGCTCACCGCACAGCGGGCACTGCGGCCGGCGCTGGAACGGGTGGTGCTCCTGCGTGAGGCTCACCGTGTCGAGCGTGATGACCTCCGACTGCCACGGCGTGCCGTACTGCGCGGCCACGCCACCGGGCGGCCGCGGCATCGCGGCGCGCCCTGCGGCGAACGCGCCGGTGAGCCACTTGCCCACGTGCAGCGCGGCGAGGCGGTGGGCCAGCTCGCGGGTGACGCCGGTGCCGGTCACGGAGTTGACCAGCGCCGGGCTGTCGAGCACCCCGCGCTGGCGCAGGTAGCTGGCCAGCACGTTCTTGTTGGACAGCCGCACCCGCAGGCATTCGTAGCAACCGGTGACGCCGGGCTCGAAGACCGGGCCGACCCAGATCATGCTGCCGACCGGCTTCACCGGCAGCCATGGCGTGCCGGCCGCGTGGAACTTCGTGCCCCACTCGGCGAGCTCGGGCCGCAGGTAGTCGTCGGTGAGCACCACGGTGAAGCCGGCTGGTGCGTCGGGATCCGTGGTGACGCCGGTGCCGAGCGCCGTGAGAGCTTCGGTGAACCCGGCCGGGTCGACGTCGCCGGCGGTGAGCACCCGCACATCGGCACTGGCCAGGCGACGCACGGCGTCGTCACCGTCCACACCGGACGCTTCCCAGTAGCCGCCGACGCGCGGGTCGACCTCGGGGTCGACCTCCACCACGTACCCGCTGCGGCGCAGGCGGTCCAGCGCCACGTCGATGCGGGCCGGGTCGGCCTCGGCCAGCGCCTGCTTGATGCCGTCGCGGCTGTGCTGCCCGTCGCTGAGCAGCGGGGCCAGCTGCTCGACCAGCGCGCCGGCGAGCCGGGTCTGCGTGGTGCGCTCGCTCGTGAGGTACACCGCGTCGCCGGGCACCGTCAGCACCCGCAGCGACCGGTTGAACCTGGTGATCCGATTGATGCTCTTCGTCATGTCGTCCCCTCAGTCGAGCCGGCGGGCGGAGCCCACCAGCCGGGCGAAAGCCGTCGATTGGCCGGACAGCTCGGCGAAGGTGCCGATGTCGGCGATGCGGCCGTGCTCCAGCACGGCGATCCGGTCGGCCGAGCGGATGGTGGAGAGCCGGTGGGCCACCACCACCCGGGTCAGCCGCAGGTCGTCCACCGCGCGGCGCACGAGCTCCTGCGCGGCGGCATCGAGTGCGCTCGTGGCCTCGTCGAGCAGCAGCACCGCGGGCCGCTTGGCCAGCGCGCGGGCCAGCAGCAGCCGTTGCACCTGCCCACCCGACAGGCCGCTCTCGCCGTCGGTGACCTGCGTGTGCAGGCCCATCGGCAGGGCCTTCACCACGTCGGCGAGCTGCGCCTGCTCGGCCGCGTGCTGCGCGAGATCGAGGTCGACCTCGGCCGCGGCACCGCAGATCACTTCGGCGAGCGTGCCGCGCATGAGCGTGGCGTCCTGGGCGACGTAACCGATGCGCGTGCGCAGCTCGTCGACGTCGCAGCTGTTCACGTCGACGCCGTCGACCAGCACGCTGCCGCGCTCGGTGCGATCGAGGCCGAGCATCAGCCGCAGCAGCGTCGACTTGCCCGCGCCCGACGCGCCGATCAGCGCCACGAACTCCCCCGGCTCGATGCGCAGCGAGATGTCCGTGAGCAGGTCACGGGTCTGGCCGGGATAGCGGAAGCTCACGTCGCACAGCTCCACCGCACCGCGCGCGGCCGGCAGCGGGGTCGGGCGCGCCGGCGTCTCGGGCCGCGTGGTGAGCACCGGCGCGAGCCGGGCGTGCACCGGGCCGATGGCGAACAGGCCCACCAGCGCGCTCTGCAGCCGGGTCAGCGTGAGGTTGAGCGTCATCGCGACCATCACCACCGTCCACTGGCCGGTGAACCCCAGGTCCGACGCCATCGGCAGCAGCACCGCGAGAAACGCCGGGTAGCAGGCCACGGCCAGCGCACTGGCGACTTCCGCGTACCGCAGGCCCGCGTCGTCCGAGCGCTTCTGCGCGCGGAACGCCTCGCGCCAGCGACCGACCACATAGGACTGCGCGCCGAACGCCCGCACGTCGTCGATGCCGAGCATCGCCGGGTACACCGCGGCCTGCACGTCGTCCACCGCGGACAGCACCTCGGTGTCGTGCCGTTGCTGGCGCACGGAAAGCCACAGCATCGCGCCGAGCACGAGCCCGAAGATCCCGACCGCGGCCACGGCGAGCCACGGGTCCAGCAGCGCCAGCAACGCGATCGCCACCAGCGCGAACACCGCGTGCAGCGCCGCCGTGAGGCCGCCGCTGCCGAGCAGCCCGCGCAGCTGGCCGACGCCGCCGGAGAACCCCATGAGGCGGCGCAGCGGGTAGTCGCGGAAGAAGGTGGCCGGCAGGCTGAGCAGGCGCTGCCAGATGGCCGACTCGAGCCGGTCCTGCGCGCCGTCGGTCAGGGTCAGCAGGCCGCGCTCCACCAGCGCGGTGGTCAGCAGCTGCAACGCCAGCAGCCCCACCAGCGCGCCGGCCAGCCACGGCAGCGCGGCCCGGTTGCCGGCGGCGATCGCGATGGCGAGCACCATGCCGGCCAGCGGCACGATGAAACCGAACACCGTGGCCAGCAGCCCGACCACGGCGCTCACCGCGAGGCGGGTGCGCTGGCCGCGCACGGCGAAGGACAGGAGGCGACGGCCGGTGCTGCCTTCGTGCGGCAGCAGCGCGGCCTTGGGCGGAACCGGCGGGACCGGTGCGGGCCGCTCAGGCGCGACGGTCGGCTTGGCTTCCTCGACGTCGGCGTTCGGCTTGGTCCGCGCGGTCGTGGCCTGGCGCAGCGACGCCATCGTCGCGCCGGTTTCCTCGAACCAGGACCGGTCCTTCTCGGTCGGCGCGCCGGTGGTCCGCAGAGTCGTGGTCATCCCGCCACCTCCGCGAGGTCGCGGTAGCCACGGGCGTGCGCGAGCAGGTCGTCGTGCGTGCCGTACACGCACACGCGGCCGCCATCGAGCAGCACCACCGTGTCGTCGCCGCGGACTTCCGAAAGCCGGTGTGCCACCACCACGGTGGTGGTGCCGCGAGCGCGCAACGCCGCGTCGATGCGGGCGGCCAGCGCGGTTTCGACGGCGGACGTCGCCTCGTCGAGCACGAGCACCCGCGGGTTGCGGGCCAACGCCCGGGCGAGAGCGAGCCGCTGGCGTTCGCCGCCGGAGAAGTTGCGGGCCTGCTGGCTGACCTGCGCCGCGTCGATGCCGCCGCGCAGGGAGATGGTGTCAGTGAGCTGCGCGTCGTCGAGCGCCGCGGCGATCGCGTCGTCGGGCAGCGAAGTGCCGAGCTCGAGGTTTTCGCGCACAGTGCCTTCGAAGAACGCCGGCCGCTGCGGCACGTACCCGACCAGGAACGGCCGCACCGACGGCGGCAGGTCGGCGCTGCGCCGCCCGTCGACCAGCGCCACGCCCGACCACGGCCGCACGAG
The DNA here is from genome assembly GCF_035918295.1 of Amycolatopsis rhabdoformis. GTDB lineage: Bacteria > Actinomycetota > Actinomycetes > Mycobacteriales > Pseudonocardiaceae > Amycolatopsis > Amycolatopsis rhabdoformis. The sequence goes on along the minus strand of NZ_CP142149.1, from coordinate 8,097,759 downwards.
CCCGGCCAGCACCTTCGCCAGCGTCGACTTGCCGCAGCCGCTCGCGCCGACCAGCGTCATGCGCCCGCCCGGCGGCACGTCGAGGTCGAGGGAGGCCAGCAGCGGCTCGGTGTTCGTGTCGTAGCCGTAGCGCAGCCCGCGCACGGTGACCCGGCCCGGACCCACGGCCACGGGTTCGTCCACATCGGACGGATCGGTCTCGGCACCGGCGACGTCGTCGTACGCGGCGAAGCTGCTGCGCAGGCCGCCGATCCGGTGCAGGCCCGTGACCAGGCCACCCGCGTGCAGCTGCCACACCCCGGCCAGCACCGCCACGGTGATCACCTCGCCGGGCGCGAGCACGGCGGTGAGCGCGAGACAACCGGCGTAACCCAGCGCGTGCAGCGCCGTGACGACCAGCCCGATGCCGTGCTCGCCGAGCGCGGCCCGGCGTTGCGCGGCCAGCACCTTGCGCTGCGCCAGGGACCAGCGACCGAACGCCTGGCGTCCACTGCCTTCGGCCTTCACCGTGTCGATGGCCGAGAGCACGTTGAGCGAAAGCCCGTCGCGCGCCGACTGCTCCACCAGCAACGCCGACTGCCGCTCGGTGCCCGACCGGCGGCCGAAGCGCACGACCAGCGCGGTCAGCGCCGTGCTCCCGACCAACAGCGCGGCGGCCGGCGGCGCCAGCACGGCCAGCACCACCAGCAGCCCGACGACCGCGGCCAGGCTCACCGCCACCGGCAGCACGATCGTGGTCAGCTGCTGCGCGATCGTGTCGGCGATCTGCACGCGCGCCGCGACGCCACCGGTGAAGCGGCGATGGAAGTAGCTGCCAGGCAAGCGAAGCAGGTGCGCGACCAGCTCGGTCGAACGCGTGAGCGAGGTGCGCAGCAACGCGGCCGAAACGAGCCGCTGCTGTGCCCAGCCCGCGAGCGCGACACCCACCGCCACCGCGGCCAGCCACCACGTGGCACCGGGGCCGGCGGTCGCCGTGACCAGCGAACGGGCCAGCAGCGCGGCGACCACGGTCAGCCCGGCGGTGAGCACGCCGGCGAACACCGCGCCGAGGACCACCGGCAGCCCGGCGCCGAGCCAGCGCAGCGCTCGCGACAGCACGCGCTGCGGCGCACCGCTCGGCTCGAAGCCCGCGGCGGGCCGGAAACCCAGGTACAGCCCGGAAAACCGCTCGCGGAACTCGGTGAGCGTGAGCGTGTGCCGGCCCGCCGCGGGGTCGTGCAGCCGCACCTTGCCGCCGCGGCCGACCTGTTCCAGCACCGCGAAGTGCCGGTTGTCCACGAACACCACCCCGGGCGCGGCCAGCCCTCGCAGGGTCGCGACATCGGTTTCGGCGCCGGAAAGCCGGACGCGCTTGGCGCTCACGGTGAGCCCGAACTGCTGGCCGCGGCGGGCGAGCGTCGCGGCGCTGATGCCGTCGCGACCACCACCGCACGCCTGCGAAAGCTCCGGCCACGACAGGTACTTGCCGAATCCGGCGAGCAGGATGCCGAGGCAGGCGGCACCACAGTCGGATTCCTCGACCTGGCGGAACTCGGCACCGGCGCGAGACCGGTAGCGCATGCTCACCGGGCACCGCTTTCGGCCAGCGCGGGCGCGAAGGTCACCGGCAGCACGCGCGGTGTCGGGAAAGCCAGCGACGCGCGCCAGGGCAGCTCCGCCAGCGGCCGGCTCGGGGTCGGCAGCCGATCGTGCACCGCGGTGAGCAGCGACGACGCGGTCATCGCGGCCAGCGCGCTGCCGAGGCAGTAGTAGCTGCCGTGGCCGAACGCGACGTTGCCGGTCATCGGCCGGTCCCAGCGGAACTCGCGCGGGGCGTCGAACTTGCGCGGGTCGAGGTTGGCCGCGGCGAAGGCGAGGATCACCGTGTCGCCGGCCTTGAAGTCGAGCTTGCCCACGGAAAGGTCGTGCGCCACCTGGCGCGAGCCGAACGCCACCGGTGTGCGCAGGCGGATGGCCTCGGCGAACACGCGATCGGCGCAGCCCGGGTCGGCGGCCAGCGCCGCGGCGACGGCCGGCTGCTCCGACAGCACGACGAGGGTGTTGGCCAGCGCGGCCGTGACGGTGTCGAGGCCGGTCATGAAGAGCAGCAGCACCATGTCCACGGCTTCTTCGGCGGAGAGCTTGCCCGCCTCCTGCGCCTGGGCGAGGTGCCCGATCAGGTCTTCGGCCGGCTCGGCGCGGCGCCGGTCCAGCAGCCCGCCGACGTACTCACGCAGCTCGGCGAACTCGGCGGCGGTGATCGAGGGGCCGGCCTCGGGGTGGTTCTCGGTGAGGAAACCGGCGGCGAGCTGGTTCATCATCCCGGTGGCGCGCCGAGTGACCAGGTCACGGTCGGCCCGCGGCACACCCAGCAGCACGGCGGTGACCGCGGCGGGCAGCGGCGTGGCGAGCTCGGAGACGAACTCGGCTTCGCCCCGACGCAGGGGTTCGGCCAGCAGTTCGGCCACGACCTCGTCGATCCGGTCGCGCAGCGAAGCCAGGCGACGGCCGGAAAACGCCCCGGTGAGCACACTGCGTAGCCGCGTGTGCTCCTCGGCGGCCCGCACCGACATGGTGCTGCCGAAGAAGCGAACAAACTGTGGGTTATCTCGGTGGACCACGTCGGTGAAGACGGGAGCCGCCATGGGGAAGCCGGGGTGGGTGCAGAGGCGAGTCACCAGCTCGTAGCCGGAAATGACCCACATTCCGTCGAAGCGCACCACCGGCGCCTGGTCCACCAGCTCCCCGAAGAAATCCGGAGCCTGCATTCCGAACGGCTCGAGGCGGGCGAAGTGCCGCCACAACCGCTGCACGATTTCCGACATCCCCCAGTCCTTTCGCAAGCACGTGTTTCTCCGCACCGCGTGGTCGCCGCCATTCATGAATCATTTTCGACGGCGACCACGCGATGTGGGTGGAATAGCCGGCCTCGCTCACACCTGAATTCAGTCGACTCAGGTGGCGCAGCCGTACGTGCCGAAGCACACCGGGCAGCCGATGCTGCCCGCCGTTCCGAAGCAGTTGCTGGCACCGGCTTCGGTCAGCTCCTCGATCACGAGCTCCTCGACGGGCAGGGCCTGCGTGGTAACGTTCTCCATGACAACCTCCCTTCAGAGGTTCGTTTCGCCGCGGATGTCCTGGGGGATTGTCAGCTCGAGCTCGCGGTGCCGACCGTGCCCGCCGAGCTCGGGCACCCCGCGGTGCCCACGCTGCCGAGGCAGAAGCTGCCGGCCTGCGCGTCGGAGAGCTGCTCGATGGTGAGCTCGGTGGTGGCCGGCTCGAAGATTTCCTCGTTCATCGCTTTTCCTCCCTGCTCTGATCAGTGCTTCAGTTCTTCGGTTCTTCAGTGGGTCAGTGCGAGCTGACGGTGCCGTAGGAACCGGCGCTCGACGGGCAGCCGAACGTGCCGGCCGAGCCCACGCACCAGCCGGCGCCGGTGGCGTCGGACAGCTCTTCCACGGTCAGTTCCTCGGTGAAGTCCTGCGACTCCTGCATCTCCATGACTGTTTTCCTCTCAGGACCAGCTGAAGGCGGTGCCGATGCACGCCGGGCAGGTGGTGGAGCTGATCGTGCCGCCGGTGTTGGTGGTACCCGCGCCGGCGACCTCGCCGAGCTCCTCCACCGTGATGTCCTCGGCGAACGCCTGCTCGACCTGGTTGTCGAACTCGTTCATCTCGTCTCCTCAGGGTTGTGGATCAGTGGTGTGGGACTGATCAGCCGAAGCTGGACGCCGTGCCGGCGCTGGACGGGCAGCCCGCGCTGCCGATGCAGAAGGCGGTGCCGGCCGCGGTGGTTTCCACCAGCTCCTCGACCTGCAGCTCCTCCACCGCGTCCACGGCGGTCGTGTTTTCCTGCATTCCCTTCACCTCCTTTCAGGAAGGTAACTGTGCTGCTGTTTACCAATCCGGCCACAGCCACGGCGGAACCTGTCACTGCACGCAATGACGTTGCGTTGGCATCCGCCTACTTCTGGCCGGATTGGTAAATGCGAATGGAATTCACGCCTCGGGTTTGCAGGTGACAACACCCAGGATGCGACTGTTGAAGCTGTACCGGTACAGGTATTCCCCGCCGTCGACACCGACGTAATCCCATTTCGCCAGCTCGAAGCCGACGTGCGCGAACTGCGTGCTGGGCACGCATCTCGGGGGCGCCGGGACACTGGCCTCAGCAGCGGAAATACCGAACAAAACGGACACAACAACGATAGCGGCAACCATGACAGTTCTCATCACGCAAGCCCCCCCAGGCTTTTGATTCCCCAGTTTTGTGCTATTCGCTCGGAGCGATTCGCACAGGGGGAACGCTAAACCCAACCCCGCGTGCAAGAGGAGGGTAAATCACTGATGTCACCCGTCTGGAGTAGTTAGCTGACAGCTATCTTAGGCTTCTCCTAGGGTTCTCTTAAGGTCGCTGCACTATGGGTGCACCGTTGACTACCCAGAGGTGACAGTGAGTGCTTGCCTCAAGCGGCCGCCACTCGAACGTGAAGGCGCTTCGGCTCCACTGTGGAGTTGAAAGAGGTGGAGTCGACAGAGGTGACGTCGACCGAGGTGGCGCCGACAGAGGTGGCGCCGACAGAGGTGGCGCCGACAGAGGTGGCGCCGACAGAGGTGGCGCCGACAGAGGTGGCGCCGACAGAGGTGGCGCCGACAGCGAAGGAGTCGACACAGGAGGGTCGAGAGTGGAGCGACGGGAGGCGCCTCAGCGAAAGCGCTTCAGCGCCGAGAAGCGAACGTGGCCTCGGCCGCGAGCACCAACGCCCGCACGCCGGCCGTGAGCGCCTCCGGAGCCGGCGCGAAGTCGGGCGCGTGGTTGGTCCCCTGCTCGCCGACGCCGAGCGTCCAGTAGCAGAGCGGCACCGTGCCGCCCTTCACCGCGGCCAGGTGCCCGAAGTCCTCGGCCGCGGCCACCGGCGGCGTCCACCCGACGAGGTTCGGCCCGAGCGCGGCCAAGTGCGCGGCTCGCACGGCGAGCGCCAGCTGCCGATCGTTCACGGTCGCCGGCGCCGAGCACACCGTCACGACCTCCGGCTCCACCGGCGCTCCCGACGCGGTGGCCTCGGCCCGGCACACCCGCTCGATCGAGGTCAACGCTCGGGCCAGCGCACCGTCGGACGCCGCGCGCACGCTCACGCCGAGCTCGACGCGATCGGGGATCACGTTCGCCGCCTCACCCGCGTGCACCGAGCCGACGGTGACCACGACCGGATCGGCCGGGTTCGTCTCGCGCGACACCACCGTCTGCAGGCGCACCACCACGTGCGCGGCCAGCACCACCGGGTCCACAGCGAGGTGCGGCACCGCGGCGTGGCCGCCCCGGCCGTGCACGGTGATCGCCAGCTCGGCACACGGCGCGGTGATCTGCCCCGGCGAATGGCCCACGCGCCCGACCGGCCCGGGCACCGCGTGCTGGGCCAGCAACGCGTCCGGCGCGCCGAACACGTCGTGCACGCCGTCGGTCACCATCGCCAGCGCTCCTTCGAGCGTCTCCTCGGCCGGCTGGCCGAACACCAGGAGCCGGCCCTGCCACTCCGCACGCGCGGCCACGAGCTCCCGCGCGGCGCCGACCACGGCGGCCAGGTGCAGATCGTGGCCGCACGCGTGCATGGCCGAGCCCTCGGCCGCGTACGGCAAACCAGTACGCTCCGTGAGCGGTAGCGCGTCCAACTCGGCTCGCAGCCCGACGCTCGGCCCGGCGCCGTTGTCGAACGCCGCGACCACCCCGTGGCCACCGATTCCGCTACGCACGGTGAAACCCAGGTCGGTCAGCTCACGCGCCAGCACACCGGCCGTGCGCTCCTCCGAGCCCGCCAGCTCGGGGTGGCGATGCAGGTCCCGGTACAGCTCCACCAGCTCGGTCACAGCCAGCCCGCTTCCTCGGCGACGCGGTACGCGGCCACGCGGTTGTCCACCTGCAGCTTGGTGAGCGCGCTCGAGAGGTAGTTGCGCACCGTGCCCTCGGCCAGCGACAACCGCGCACCGATCTCGGCCGGCCGCAGTCCCGCACCGGAGAGCCGCAGCACGTCCAGCTCACGCTCGGTGAGCGGCGTCTCCCCCACGGCCAGCGCGTCGGCCGCGATCTCCGGGTCCACGTGCCGGCCGCCGGTGCAGACCTTGCGCACGGCGGTGATCAGGTCGTCGGGCGAGATGTTCTTGGTGACGAACCCGCGCACGCCGGCCCGCATCGCGCGGTGCAGGTACCCAGGTTTGCCGTAGCTGGTGACCACGAGCATCGCGCACTCGAGCCCCTCCGCGCGCACCGCCTCGGCCACCTCGAGCCCGGACATCCGCGGCATGTCGATGTCCACCATGGCACCGTCGGGGCGCTCGCGGCGGATGGTCTCCAGCGCGTCGGCGCCGTTGTCCACGGCCGCCACCACGTCGATGTCGTCGGCGAGGCTGAACACCGTGCGCAGGGATTCGCGCAGCAGCGCGTGGTCCTCGGCCAGCACGATCCGCAGGGTCATGAGCTCTTCCTCGGCAGGTCAAGGGGCACGCGGGCAGTGAGCACGAAGTCGCCGTCGACCTCACCGTGCTCGAGCGTGCCGCGCACGGCGGCCAGGCGCTCGGCCAGGCCGGTGAGGCCGTGGCCGGCCCGGGTGCCGCCGGCGTGCGGACGGTCGTTGCGGATGCGCACGAGCACGCACGAAGGATCACGGGCGAACTCGACGCGGCAGTTCTCGGCGGCGCTGTGGCGCAGGATGTTGGTGCCGCCTTCGCGGATGGCCGAGCCGATCACCTCGGCCACCGGGCCGGGCAACCCCTCAGGCACCGGGTCGGCGACCACGCGCACCCCGGCGAGGCTGAGGATCGACGACGTGCCGCGCAGCTCCTCCGCGAGGCTCGGCTGCCGGTAGCCGGCGATCACCTTGCGCAGCTCGGACACGGATCCGCCGGCCAGCTCCGCGATCTGCACCAGCTGCGTGCGGGCGGCGTCCGGATCGGTGTCCATGAACCGCACCCCCAGCTCGGCCTTGAGCCGCACCACCGAAAGACCCCGGCCGAGCACGTCGTGCAGGTCGCGCGCGAACCGCAGCCGCTCCTCGACCACGGCCATGCGGGCCAGCTCGTCGCGGTTGGCGTGCACTTCCGACGCGTAGGTGACGAGCAGCCCCATCCCCGCCAGCACCACGATCGTGACCAGCGAGCGCAGCAGCACCTCCGCCACCGCGTACGCCGGCACCTGCATCAGGAGCGCCAAGCCCGCCGTGACCACGAGCACGACCAGCGGGAAGATCCAGCGCTTGCGCCCGGTGAGGCTGATCGCGGAAACACCGGCGACCAGCGACGGCAGCGCCAGCCACGCCGGCCCGAAGGCCAGCAGCAACGCGAACGCCAGGCTCGTGGCGATGGCCACGTCCACCAGGTGCTCGCCGCGGGCGGCCGCGCGCCGCACGACCGCCCACACGATCCGGCCGAGGCCGGCCAGCACTCCCGCGACCGCCAGCACCGCGAAGAGCACGTCGATCGCCGACGGGTGGGTGCTCAGCCAGAGGAAAAAGGCCTCGGCGGTGAACGCGACGGTGGTCCCGAGGATCAGCAGCGCGACGACGCGGCCGAGTGTCCCGGGGTTCCACCGGTCCACGTCTCCTCCTGCTCTAGCTCGACCGCTTCGGGTCCCACTTGAAGAAGCGCTTGCCCAGGCCGAGGGAAACGCCGATCCAGGCACACAGTAGCCCCAGCGGCATGACGCACGCCCTGAACGACTCCAGGAATCCCACTTGGTGCGGAAGCTGCGCCGTCGCCGGATTCGACGCGAAGTCGCGGCCGAGGTACGCGGTGCGCAGGATTTCCACGACCGAACTCGACGGCAGGTACTGCACCGGCACCTGCAGGAAGTGCGGCATTTCCGACAGCGGGAAAACGATTCCGGACGCGAACATCATGAGGAACAGGAATGGCGTCACGATCCAGGTCGACACTTCGCTGGTGGGCAGCAGACCCGACACCCCGATGGCCAGCACCGCGAACGTGAACGCCCCCAGCACCACGCCGACCAGCAGCAACAGCGGGTTCGCCGGTGCGGGTGCGCCCAGGTACGTGAGCCCGAAAACGAGCAGCACCACCACTTGCGCGATGCTCGTGACCGAACCGCTCATCGCTTCCCCGGTCATGATCGCGGTGTCCGGCAACGGCGTGCCGCGAAGGCGTTTGTAAATCAGTTTTCCGCGCCGGCTCGTGGCGGAGTTCACCACGTTGTAGACGATCCAGACGAGGACGAAGCCCATCATTCCCGGCAGCAGGTACACCCCGCCGTCGACGCCCGCGATGGCGCCCTTGCCGTGCTGGCTGGCGGGCAATCCGATGCCGAGCCCGAGCGGAATGAGCACCCCGGTGAGCGCGAATCCGAGATCGCGCCAATGCACCTTCTGCGACAGCAGGAACTGGGACCAGCAGTAGCGCCAGAATCCGAGCGAGCGGCGCGGCCCCGCGTACGGGGGAGCCATGGCAGTCATCAGCGCTCCTTCGCGCTCGTAGCGAGGGCGGCTTCGTCGGCCACCTTGAGAAAGACGTCTTCCAGCGAGTTGCGCCGCACCTCGAGGTCCGAGAGCCGCGTGCCGGCCCGGTAGGCCCAGTCGAGCAGCCGGTGCAGGTCCGCCTGCGGGTCCTGGCTGGTGAGCTCGTAGTGGCGCCCGTCCTCGGAAACGCCGGCCAACTCGACCGGCACCGCCACCTCGCTCACGAACGTGACCGTCGACCCGTGATCGGCCCCGATCACCTCGTCCACCGACCCGTGGCGCATGATCCGCCCGCGATCCATGATCGCCACGCGGTTCGCCAGGTACTGCGCCTCTTCCATGTAATGCGTGGTCAACAGGATCGCCATCCCCCCGGCGACCATGTTCTCCAGCACGTGCCACGTCCGCCGCCGAGCCTGCGGATCCAACCCGGTCGTCGGCTCGTCCAGGAACAACAGCTCCGGCCGCCCCAACACCGCCAACGCCAGATCCAGCCGCCGCCGCTCACCCCCGGACAACTTCCCGACCCGCGTACCAGCGACCTTCCCCAGATCCACCAGCTCCACGGCCTCGTCCACCGTCATCGCGTCGGCCGTGAACCTCCGCCACGCCCGAATGGACTCGACCACCGTCAGATCATCGAAGAACCCGGCCTCCTGCAACATGATCCCCACCCGCGGCGCCACCTTCTCGCGCTCACTGGCCGGATCCACCCCGAACACCCGCACACTGCCGGCACTCGGCCTCCGGTACCCCTCCAGCACATCCATCGTCGACGTCTTGCCCGCGCCGTTGGTCCCCAGCAACCCGAAGACCTCACCGGCCCGCACCGAAAAGCTCAACCCCTGAACGGCGACGAAGGAGCCGTACTCCACCCTCAGCCCGTCCACCTCAACAACCGTCTCCCTACCCATGCCCCAACCCTGGCGGCACACCCCCCACCCCCCACAGACACAGCCCTCACGAAGACGACATGAATCCCCCACGCCCCCCACATGACAAACCTCATAACCCCAGCTCACAGCCACGGGTCTAAACCACACCGCGGGGATCCGAGGGCCCGGCCCCACCTCGAAACTCACCGGGGCAGCCCACGTCACCACCGCACCGTGGGGGTCCGGGGGCTCGGCCCCCGGGAAAAGGACGACCTCCGCCAAACGGGAAAGAGGCCCGGTCGCGCTAGCGACCGGGCCTCTGAACACAAGTGGGCGAGGAGGGAGTTGAACCCTCACGTCCTTTCGGACACACGGACCTGAACCGTGCGCGTCTGCCATTCCGCCACTCGCCCGAGTTGCTTCACTCTCTGACAGCCAGCAAAGCGTAGCAGGCGGTTTTCACGGGTTTCAGCGGGGGCCGTGTCGAGGCTTCCTCTCCCGGATAGGATCGGTGCGGAAGCACACGTGCGAGGAGGTCACCCCAGGTGGGTCGGGTAGAGCGCTTCGACAGGCGTCTCGAGAACCTCGTGGGGAACACCTTCGCGCGCATGTTCGGTGGCAACGTCGTCACGCAGGAAGTGGCGGTGGCGCTCGAGCGGGAAGGCGAGGAAAACGTTCGTGAGCTGGCAGGAGGTCGGCAGCTCGCCCCGAATCACTACATCGTGTCCTTGGGGCAGGCTGACCACGATCGGATGGCCGGTGACGAGCAGCGGGTCACTGCGGTTCTCGCACAAGCTGTGGGCGAACACCTCGCCGAGCACGGCTGGGAGACCTATGGTGACGTCGTCGTATCACTCGAGCGCAACGAGGCGCTGCATACTGGACAGTTCAAGACCCGTTCGTCCGTCGATCCCGACGCCCACGCGAGTGGACCCGGTGGCTCGTCACGGTCGGCACGACCCAGCAACGCAGGAGACCCAGCAATGAGCCAGCCCCCCGGATACGGCCAATACGACCAGGGTGACCCGTACGGCCAGCAGGGCCAGTACGGCTACGGACAGCAGGGTGGCCAGCAGCCCGGGTACGACCAGGGCTATGGCCAGCAGGGCGGTTACGAGCAGCAGGGTTACGGCCAGCAGCCCGGCTACGACCAGTACGGCCAGCCCCAGCAGGGCGGCGGTGCCGCTCAGCCCGGCTACGACCAGGGCTACCAGCAGGGTGGTTACGACCAGGGTTACGGCCAGCCCCAGCAGGGCGGCTACGACCAGTACGGCCAGCCGCAACAGGGCGGCGGTGCCGCTCAGCCCGGCTACGACCAGGGCTACCAGCAGGGTGGTTACGACCAGGGTTACGGCCAGCCCCAGCAGGGCGGCTACGACCAGTACGGCCAGCCCCAGCAGGGCGGTGGCTACGGCCAGCAGCCCGCGGCGGACCCGTACGGCCAGCAGCAGGGCGGTTACGGCCAGGCCCCGGCCGACCCGTACGCCCAGCAGGGTGGCTACGGCCAGGGCGGCGCGCCCGCGGCCGGACGTCAGCTCGCGGCGAGCCTGCAGCTGGACGACGGCTCGAACCGCACGTACTCGCTGAAGCAGGGCGGGAACGTGGTGGGCCGTGGCCAGGACGCCGACTTCCGCCTGCCCGACACCGGTGTTTCGCGCCGGCACCTGGAGATCACCTGGGACGGCCAGAGCGCCACGCTCGCCGACATCGGGTCCACCAACGGCACGACCGTGAACGGGACTCCGGTGCAGACGTGGCAGCTCGCCGACGGGGACGTCATCCGGGTGGGTCACTCTTCGTTGGTGTTCCGAACCCAGGGCTGACCAGAGGCCGGTGACGGGGTTCCCGCAGAATTGTCTTGCGGGGGGATCCGCGGTGCGCGCGCGCCGCGGCTTGCAGGCAGAGTCGGGAGCGGACACAACAAGTGCCAGAGCTGGTCGTTCAACTCACCAGAGTGGGCTTTCTCGTGCTGCTCTGGCTCTTCGTGTTCGCCGCCCTGCGGGTCGTCCGTTCGGATCTCTACGCCGCGTCCGGCCTGCGGGTGCAGGTGCCCTCGTTCCGTCGCAACAAGGAGAAGAAGCCGCGGGGCAGCAAAGCCCCGCAGCAGCTCCTGGTGACCCACGGGGCGCTGGCGGGTACCCGGATCGCGCTCGACGGCCGGCCGATCCTGATCGGCCGGGCCGACGACTCGACGCTGGTGCTCGACGACGACTACGCGTCGACCCGTCACGCCCGCATCGCGCTGCGCGGGGAGGATTGGTACGTGGAAGATCTGGGCTCGACGAACGGGACCTACCTCGACCGGGCTAAGGTCACTGCACCCCTCCGGGTCCCGCTCGGAGTCCCCATCCGGATCGGCAAGACGGTGATCGAGCTTCGCCCATGACTCTCGTCCTCCGCTACGCGGCCCGCAGCGACCGGGGCCTGGTTCGTTCGAACAACCAGGACTCCGTGTACGCCGGCCCTCGCCTCCTCGCGCTCGCCGACGGTATGGGCGGTCACGCGGCCGGTGAGGTGGCCAGCAAGGTCGTCATCGCCTCCCTCGCCCCGCTCGACGACGACGAACCGGGCGATGACCTGCTCGGTCAGCTCCGTGAAGCCGTGACCAACGGCAACGCGGCGATCGCCGAGCTCGTCTCGCAAGATCCCGATCTCGACGGCATGGGCACCACGCTCACGGCCGTGCTCTTCGCGGGCAACCGCCTCGGAGTCGTGCACGTCGGCGACTCGCGTGCCTACCTGCTGCGCGGTGGCCAGTTCGCGCAGATCACCCGCGACGACAGCTTCGTCAACGAGCTGCTGGAGCAGGGCCGCATCACGGCCGAGGAGGCCGCGGTGCACCCGCAGCGGTCGCTGCTGCTGAAGGCGCTCACCGGGCACGAGGTCGAGCCGAGTCTCACCGTGCGCGAAGCGCGTCCCGGTGACCGGTACCTGATCTGTTCCGACGGTCTGTCCGGCATGGTCTCCGACGAGACGATGTCCGAGGCGATCCGCATCCCGGACCCGCAGGACTGCGCGGACCGGATGATCGAGCTCGCCCTCAAGGGCGGTGGTACGGACAACGTCACCGTGATCATCGCCGACGTGGTCGACGTCGACTTCGGTGACGACGCCCCGATCGTGGGCGGCGCCGCCGGCGACGGCAGCGACGAGCAGCACCAGGGCGATTCGCCGGCCGCGCGGGCCAGGGCGCTCACGCAGCCGCCGCCTCAGCCGCGGCCGGAGCCGCAGGCGTTCGAGGAAGACCCGAAGGCCAAGCGCCGCAAGCGGTTCCGGTGGCTCGTCGGCGCGGTCGTGGTGCTGATCGTGCTGGCCGCGGCCGCCATCGCCACGCGCTACTTCGTGCTCAGCCAGTATTACGTCGGCGAGGGTCCCGACCAGGAGGTCGTGATCTACCGCGGGGTGCCGGGCAGCATCCTGGGCATCCAGCTGCACTCCTTCGAGCAGGGCTCGTGCCCGCCGGGGACGCTGTGCACCGACAAGCTGCGCGTGCCGGCTCTGCAGGAGGACGCGCGCATCGCTGTGCAGAACGGCGTGAAGCGCGACAGCCTCGACGACGCGCGCACGTACATCGACGACTTCCTGCGGCTGCGCAAGCAGCTCACCGACTGCCCGCCGGTCACCCCCGGCACCACTTCCGGCGTGCCGACGGCCCCCGGCGGCCCGCCGGCGTCGTCCTCGAGCAACGCTGTTCCGCCGCCTTCGGGTGGCGCGTCTTCGTCGGCGAACCAGCCTGCGGGGAGGGACTGCTCGGCGTCGAGTACGGCGCCGACAGGAGGCGGTAACTGATGGGTCAGCCCCTGGCCGACCCGTTGTCGGCCCAGTTCGCGACCAATCCGCCCCGGGAGCTGCCCAAGCGCCGGGGCACCGAGCTGTTGCTGCTGGCGTTCGCCGCGTTCATCGTCACCCTCGCGCTCGTGCTCGTGGAGGCCAACCAGGAGCAGGAGCTCACGCTCTCGATCCTGTGGCTGGGCCTCGCCTACCTCGGGGTGCTCACCGCCGCGCACCTCGCCGTGCGCCGCTGGGCGCCGTACGCCGACCCGGTGCTGCTGCCGTGTGTCGCGCTGCTCAACGGCATCGGGCTGGTGATGATCCACCGCCTCGACCTGGCCGAAGCCGAGCAGGCGGCGCAGAAGGGCAGCGAGTACAGCCCCGAAGTGACCAAGCAGGTGCTGTTCACGGTCATCTCGCTGGCGCTGTTCGTGGTGGTGCTGATCGTGGTCAACGACCACCGCACCCTCACCCGCTACGGCTACACGTTCGGCCTGATCGGCATCGCGGCGCTGGCGCTGCCGGCGGTGCTGCCCTCGAGCCTGTCCGAGGTCAACGGCGCGAAGGTCTGGCTCAAGCTGCCGTTCTTCTCGATCCAGCCCGGTGAGTTCGCGAAGATCCTGCTGATGATCTTCTTCGCGTCGTTCCTGGTGTCCAAACGCGACTTGTTCATGGTGGCGGGCAAGAAGGTCCTCGGCGTGGAGCTCCCGCGCGCGCGGGACCTGGGCCCGATCCTGATCGCCGCGGCGGCGAGCATCGGCATCCTCGTGTTCGAGAAGGACCTCGGCACTTCGCTGCTGTACTTCAGCATCATCCTGGTCATGCTCTACGTGGCGACCGAGCGCGTGATCTGGGTCGTCGTCGGGCTCACGTTCTTCATCGGCGGCTGCATCATCGCCTACAACCTCTTCACGCACGTGCAGCAGCGCGTGGAGAACTGGATCAACCCGCTGGGCCCGCGCTACGACGAGCTCGGCGGCTCCTACCAGCTCGCGCAGGGCCTGTTCGGCCTCGGCACCGGCGGGGTCGGCGGCACCGGTCTCGGCGCGGGCAGGCCGGACATCGTGCCCGCGGCGGGCACCGACTTCATCACCGCGTCGATCGGCGAGGAGCTGGGCTTCATCGGCCTCGCCGCCGTGCTGATGCTGTACTTGCTCATCGCGATGCGCGGCATGCGCAGTGCGCTGGCCGTGCGCGACACGTTCGGCAAGCTGCTCGGCGGCGGGCTCGCGTTCACGATGGTGATGCAGATCTTCGTGGTCGTCGGCGGCGTCACGGCGCTGATCCCGGAAACCGGGATCACGGCGCCGTTCCTGTCCCAGGGCGGTTCGTCGCTGCTCGCGAACTACATCCTGGTGGCGCTGCTGCTGCGCATCTCCGACGCCGCGCGCAAGCCGGTGAAGCGCGCGAAGCCGCAGCAACAGCAGGCCCCGATCGCCGAGGCGCACACCGTGCTGGTGCAGCGCCCGCCGGCCGGTGGCAACGGCAATGGCAACAACGGCAACGGCAATGGCGCCTCTGGCGCGGCGAACCCCGCCGCGGACGGGAGGACCGCGTGAACACCCCGCTGCGCAAGGTCGGCATGGCGATGCTCGTGATGATCGTGCTGCTGCTGGCCAACGACACCTACATCCAGGTCGTGAAGGCCGACGACTACCGCACCGACCCGCGCAACCAGCGGGTGCTCTACGACGAGTACTCACGCCAGCGCGGCCAGATCGTCACGCCCGACGGCGTGGTGCTGGCCGGGGTGAAGGCCTCGAGCGACAAGTTCAAGTTCACGCGCACCTACACCGACGGCCCGATGTACGCGCCGGTCACCGGCTTCTACTCGATCAACTACGGCGCCGGCGGCCTCGAGCGCGCCGAGGACGACGTGCTCAACGGCTCCGATCCGCGGCTGTTCGTGCGCCGCCTGTCGGACATGGTCACCGGGCGCGACCCGCGCGGCGGCAACGTGAAGCTCACGATCGACCCGAAGGTGCAGAAGGCCGCGTACGACCTGATGACCCAGCACGGTTACACCGGTGCCGTGGTGGCGATGGACCCGAAGACGGGCCGCATCCTGGCGATGGTGTCCACGCCGTCGTACGACCCGAACACGCTGGCCTCGCACGGCAAGGACCAGAACACCGCCTGGGCCAACTACTCCAAGGACCCGAAGAACCCGATGCTGAACCGGGCGATCTCGGAGACCTACCCGCCGGGGTCCACGTTCAAGATCGTGACCGGGTCCACCGCGCTGCAGAACGGCATCGGCCCCGACACCGTGGTGAGCACCGACCCCAACGTGAAGCTGCCGGGCACCAACACCACGCTCGAGAACTACGGCGGCGAGACCTGCCCCGGCAACACGTTCAAGGACGCGCTGGCGCACTCGTGCAACGTGCCGTTCGCGACGTTCGCGGGCCAGCTCGGCGCCGACAAGATCAAGGCGACGGCGGCCAACTTCGGCATCGGCCAGACCGACCTGACCGTGCCGATGAAGGTGGCGCCCTCCACCGTCGGCGCGCTCGACTCGCAGGCCGCGCTCTACCAGAGCGGCATCGGCCAGCGCGACGTGCGGCTCACGCCGCTGCAGGACTGCCTGCTCGCCGCCACCGTCGCCAACGGCGGCATGGCGATGAAGCCGCAGCTCGTGCAGTCGATCCTGGCGCCGGACCTCTCGACGATCGAGGACGTGGACCCGGAACAGCTCACCGGCACGCCGGCGCTCTCGCCGGAGAACGACCAGATCATGACGCAGATGATGATCGCGTCGGAGAGCTTCACCGCGGGCAAGGGCAAGGACCCGGCGCTGAAGATCGCGTCGAAGACCGGCACCGCGGAGCACGGCACGGACTCGAAGAACACCCCGCCGCACGCGTGGTACACCGCGTTCGCGCCGTCGGACAACCCGCAGATCGCCGTGGCGGTCATCGTGGAGAACGGTGGCAACCGCGGGCTCGCCGCGACGGGTGGCTCCGTCGCCGCCGAGATCGGCCGCGCCGCCATCGCCGCTCGTCTCGGGGGTGGATAGCCGATGCTGTCCTCGGGTCAGCTGCTGGCCGAGCGCTACAAGCTGACGAACCGGATCGCCGTCGGCGGGATGGGCGAGGTCTGGCAGGCGAGTGACACCCGGCTCGACCGGGTCGTCGCGGTGAAGGTACTGAAGGCCGAGCTCTCGGGCGACGCCGAGTTCCTGCACCGGTTCCGCACCGAGGCGCGGATGACGGCGTCGCTCAACCACGCCGGGATCGCCGCGGTGCACGACTACGGCGAGACCTTCGCCGGGTCCGACGGCGGCAGCGCCGAAGACGCGCTGCCGATCGCGTACCTGGTCATGGAGTTCGTGGAAGGCGACCCGCTCGCGGGCATCCTCGCCAAGCACGGGCGCCTGTCGGCCGACTACACGCTCGACCTCCTCGAGCAGGCCGGCACCGCGCTGCAGGCCGCCCACGAGCAGGGCCTGGTGCACCGCGACGTGAAGCCGGGCAACATCCTCGTGACGCCGGCCGGGCAGGTGAAGATCACCGACTTCGGCGTGGCCAAGGCCGCGCACGCCGCCCCGGTGACCCGCAACGGCATGGTCATGGGCACGGCCCACTACATCGCGCCCGAGCAGGCGCTGGGCCACGACGCCGAGCCGGCCAGCGACGTGTACTCGCTCGCCGTGTGCGGGTACGAATGCCTCGCGGGCCACCGGCCGTTCCTCTCGGAGAACTCGGTGAGCGTCGCGATGATGCACATCCGCGACGTGCCGCCGCCGCTGCCGCCCGACGTGCCCCCGGGTGCGCGCGCGGTCATCGAAGCCACGCTGGTGAAGGACCCCCGGCAGCGCTACGCGAGCGGCGGCGAGTTCGCCGCGGCCGTCGCGGCCATCCGGGCCGGGCACCCGCTGCCGACGCCGCTCGGCGTGGTCAACGCCGCCTACGCGGCCGGCCAGGTCCCGCCGTCGCCGGCGCCGGGGCTGCCCCAGCCCGGCCTGGCCCAGCCCGGCGAACACCCCCACCTGCCCCTCGGCCCCGGTTCCAGCCCCGGTTTCCCGCCGGTACCAGGCGCGGTGCGGCAAGCCGGGCACCCGCCCGTGCCGCGGCGGAGGAGCCAGTGGGGCTGGTGGGTGCTGCTCGCGGTGATCGTGGTCGCCGTGATCGTGGCGGCGGCGTTCGTCATCGCCAAAGTGGTGGGCGGCGGCAACGGACAGCCGGCGAGAAGCGTGGACACAGGCAGACCGGCGCCGGTCGAGCCGGCCGGCCGGCCCGCCGGACCGACCGCGGGCGGACCCGCCGAGCCGGGTGCGAGCGACAAGCAGGGCCTGCAAGGCATCATGAGCACACCTTGGACGGAATGGAACGGCACACAGAGATGAGCACACCCAGACTGCTCTCCAATCGGTACGAGCTGGGCGAGACGCTCGGCTACGGAGGCATGTCCGAGGTCCACCACGGACTCGACGTGCGTCTCGGCCGGGAAGTCGCGATCAAGGTCCTGCGTGCCGACCTCGCTCGCGATCCCCAGTTCCAGGAACGCTTCCGCCGCGAGGCGCAGAACGCGGCGGCGCTGAACCACCCGGCGATCGTGGCGGTCTACGACACCGGTGAGGCCAACACCGAGTTCGGCAACCTGCCCTACATCGTCATGGAGTACGTGGAGGGCCGGACGCTTCGCGACATCGTGAAGACCGAGGGCCCGATGTCGCAGAAGCGGGCCATGGAGGTCATGGCCGACGTCTGCGCCGCGCTCGACTTCTCGCACCGCCACGGCATCGTCCACCGCGACGTGAAGCCCGCCAACGTGATGATCACGAAAAACGGCGCCGTGAAGGTGATGGACTTCGGCATCGCTCGCGCGATGCACGACGGCCAGTCGGCCATGACGCAGACCGCCGCCGTGATCGGCACCGCGCAGTACCTCTCGCCGGAGCAGGCGCGCGGTGAAGCCGTCGACGCGCGCTCCGACGTGTACGCCGCCGGTTGTGTGCTCTACGAACTCATCACGGGCGAGCCGCCGTTCACCGGTGACTCGCCGGTGGCCGTGGCCTACCAGCACGTGCGGGAAGACCCGAACCCGCCGTCGTCGGTCAACCCGGCGGTGACGCCCGAACTCGACGCCGTGGTGCTCAAGGCGCTGGCGAAGGGCCCGGCGAACCGGTACCAGTCGGCCGCCGAGATGCGCTCGGACCTCGTGCGCACGCTCTCGGGCCAGCGTCCGTCCGCGCCGATGGTGATGTCGGAGGACGAGCGCACCCAGGTCATGAACCAGGACCGCCGGCAGCCCCAGCGCTACGAGGAGTACGCCGAGGAGCCGGACGAGGACCCGAAGGCCAAGCGCCGCAACCGCACGATCCTCGCCGTCGTGGCCGCGCTGCTCGTGGCCGGCGTGATCCTGCTGATCATGTGGCTCAACGGCGCGTTCCGCTCCCAGGCCACCACCGCGACGATCCCGGGCGTGGTGGGCCACCAGGCGTCGCTCGCGAAGACAGAGCTGCAGACCGCGGGCTTCTCGTCGTTCGCACCGAACAAGAACGTGGTGTGCGGCGCGCCGGACCCCAGCACCAACCCCAAGGGCCTGACCTGCACCGACGACCAGGTCGGCAACGTCATCTCGATCGACCCGGGGGTCGGCGACAACGTCGCGACCACCACGCAGATCCAGCTGTACGTGGGTGCCAAGCAGAACACCTCGACGGTGCCGGACCTGACCGGGAAGACCGCGGACGACGCCGGGAAGGCGCTCACGGACGCCCACCTGAAGCTGGGCACCACCACGAACGAGAACGTCGACAACCCGGACGACGTCGGCAAGGTCATCCGGCAGGACCCGACACCGAACTCGACCGCGCCTCAGGACTCGACGGTGAACATCGTCGTCGGCGGCTCCGTGAACCTCAAGCAGGTGCCGGACACGACCGGCAAGGACTACAACGACGCCAAGAAGCAGCTCGAGGGCCTCGGGTTCTCGGTCAGCCGCACGGATGTGGACTCGAACCAGCCGAAGAACCAGGTGGTGAACCAGCAGCCGAACGGCGGCCAGGTCCAGCCGGGTTCGAAGATCACGCTGTCGGTTTCCAAGGGTCCGCAGAGCTTCACGATGCCGAACCTCAAGGGGCAGACCGAGGACCAGGCGACGCAGACGCTGCAGCAGATGGGCTGGTCGGGCAACATCACCGTCCAGTCGGTGCACTTCGGCGCCGGCCAGCCCGGCACGGTCATCAAGTCCGACCCGGGCGCGGGCCAGACGATCTCGCCGACGCAGAACGTCACGCTCACGATCCTGGAGCAGGACGACGGCGGCACGCCGACGAGCTCGGGCAACCCCGGCAGCGGTGGTCTGCCGCCGGGCTTCCCCCGGGGCGGAACTGATCACCCGCTGAAACGCGACAGGGCCCGCACGGTTTTCCGTGCGGGCCCTGTGCTTTCCCGAGAAGTCCGGGTCGAACTTCGGTTCTGTTCTGGTCAGCGCTGTTCGGGTCGGTGCTGTTCCGGTCAGTCCTGTTCCAGGAAGCCGCGAACGCTCGCCAGCACGGCGTCCACGTCGCTGCCCGACCCGCAGTCGACGTCGAGCTCCTCCACCGCCCCGGACCGCTTCAGCGTGAGCAGCACGCGCTCGTCACCGCGGCCCTTGCGCAGCCAGCCGAACAGGGAGCGGCACAGCGTGGCGACCGAGCGGCTGCTCACCATCACGACCACGGTGTCCCCCGCCGCGTCGCCCGCCACGGATCTCTCGGCCAGCCGGACGCGGTCGCGAAGCTCGTCTTCGGAGCGCAGCCACGAAGCGAGCTGGTGCAGCTCGGCATCCGAGCCGGCCACGGTGATCGCGGCGATACCGGCCGTCACGACTCTCCCCTCACGGGTGAACAGACGGCGCGAGGGTAACCGACGCGTCGCTCCGGAGGAAGACCAGCACCCTGCATTGCTACCTGCAATTTGCAGATCACTCCGAGCGATCGTTTTCGGCCGGGCACCGGCATCCGCCGGGGGCACGGGCGCGTCGTGCCGCCGACGAATGCCGGTGGACCGGTGGACCCACCCGCGGCGCCGGAGCGTTTCCCGACGCCGCGGGCTCTCTCCGCAGCAGTATTCGCTGCTGGCCGGTGTCACCCGGGTGGGTGGAGGCAAAACGTTAGCGTGCCGGGGGTGACCTCCGGAAGATCCGAACGGAAAATTGCCATGTGCAATTTGCAGTTTCACGTCGGAGTGCACCGGGATCGCTCCGAAGTCAGGCCCGCCGGCCCGCCAGCCACCCGACGGCGCCGGCGCTCACGCCCAGCGCGACCACCGACGTCACCGCGGCGAGCACGAGCGCGCCGCCGTAGGGCGCGTCGTTGGTGAGCGCGGTGATCAGCGGGTGGACCAGCGGCACCCACTTGCCCAGCAGCACGAGCCCGAGCACGAGCACGGCCGCGAGCACCGTCCAGCCGATGCGCCCCACGAGCAGGCGCGAGCACGGCAGCCCGATCGCGATCCCGAGCAGTCCGCTCGCCAGCAGGCTCAGCAGGCCGACGCCGAACGCCGGCCAGTTCAGCTGCCACGTCCTGATGCCCGACCACACGATCGTGATCACGATCAGCACCACCAGGCAGCCGAACACCGCGAGCACCGCGCCGCCGATGGTGCGCAGGCGGCTGCGCGCGTGGCTGAGCGTGACGAGCCGCTGCACCGGATCCTCGATGTCGAGCACCGCGATCGTGAGCCAGCAGCCGAGCACCACCAGGGCGCCGCTGCTCACGCCGTAGAGCGGCAGCACCGGCGAGTTCGGGTCGGAGTAGAGGATCACCGACAGCGCGAGGTAGGCCAGCAACGCCGGCAGGTAGCGCTGCGAATGGCCCAGCAGCGCGAGGTAGTAGCGGCTCACGGCGAGCACGGCGCCACCTCCCGCACCGACCAGCCGCCCGAAAGCGCGCGCAGCAGCACGGCGTCGGCGCTCGTGGCGTCGACGGTGAGCACCACGTGCGGTCCGTCGGCGATCGCGTGGCGCACGCCGGGTTCCGCCGTCCAGTCGGTGCCGGTGCCGGCGAGCACGATCCGTGTGGCCGGTGCCCCGTCACGCGTTTCCTGCACCGTGAGGCGGCCGTGGTCGATGCCGTGGACGGTGTCGGCGTGCTCGCGCACCACGGCCGGCCGGTGGTCGGTGAAGACCACGCTCGCGCCGCGCGCCCGCGTCTCGGCCACCAGCTCGCCGAGCACCGCGTGCGTGCCGACGTCGAGGCCCGACCACGGCTCGTCGAGGATCAGCAGCTCGGGCCGCGCCAGCACGGCCTGCGCGAGGCCGACCTTCTGCGCGTTACCCTTCGAGAGCGTGCGCAGCTGCGCGTCGGGCCCGCCGACCAGCGCGAGCCGCTCCAGCAGCGGGTCGATGGTCGACAAGTCGACCGAACCGCGGATGCGCGCCAGGTGGCGCAGGTACGAGCGCGCGCTCAGCCGCTGGCCACCGGGGAAGCGGTCGGGCAGGTAGCCGATCGTCGGGGTGCCCTCGACCGTGCCGAGGCTCGCGCGCGAAACGCCCGCCAGGATGCGCAGCAGCGTGGACTTGCCGGAGCCGTTGGCACCGAGGATCCCGAGCACGCGCCCGGCGGGCACGGTCAGGTCGACGCCGTCGAGCACCAGCTCGCCGCCGCCGTACCGCTTACCGACTCCGCTGAGCCGGATCAGCGGGGTCGTCACGCAGCGGCGGCCTTCTGCAGCGCCTTCGTGGCGCGTTCCAGCTCGTCGACCACCTTCGGGTCCACGGGGTGCCCGGCCGAGGCCAGCCAGGTGGCCAGCATTCGGTGGCCGCCCTCGGTGAGCACGGACTCGGGGTGGAACTGCACGCCTTCCAGCGGCAGCTCGCGGTGGCGCATGCCCATCACCACACCGGATTCGGTGCGGCCGGTGATCTCGAAGATCTCGTCGCGGATCGTCTCGGGCAGCACGGTGAGCGAGTGGTAGCGGGTGGCGGTGAAGCCGTCGGGCAGGCCGGCGAGCACACCCTTGCCCTCGTGGCGGACCTCGCTGGTCTTGCCGTGCAGCAGCTCCGGCGCGCGGTCCACGGTGGCGCCGAAGTGCACGCCCAGGGCCTGGTGGCCGAGGCAAACCCCGAGCATCGGCGTGCTCGACTCGGCGCACTTCGCGATGACCTCGATGCTCTGACCGGCGCGCTCGGGCGTGCCCGGGCCGGGCGAGACCAGCACGGCGTCGAACTCGGGCACCCGCTCGAGGTCGACCACGTCGTTGCGCCACACCGTGCAGTCGGCACCGAGCTGCGCCAGGTACTGCACCAGGTTGTAGACGAAGCTGTCGTAGTTGTCGACGACGAGTACGCGCATGCAGTCACCTTAGCTGCTCCCACCTGCTGGACCGTACGCCAGATCACAGTGAAAGTTAGGTAGCCCTAACTTACCGTGGGTTCGGTGAGCCGATCCCTTCGCGTAGCGGTCGTGGGCGCCGGCCCCGCCGGTATCTACGCCGCCGACATCCTGGACAAGTCAGACGCCGACGTGCAGGTGGACCTGTTCGAGCGCATGCCAGCGCCGTTCGGGCTCATCCGCTACGGCGTCGCGCCCGACCACCCGCGGATCAAGGGCATCGTGACCGCCCTGCACAAGGTGCTCGACCGGCCGAACATCCGGCTGCTCGGCAACGTCGACTACGGCACCGACGTGAAGCTCGACGAGCTGCGCGAGTTCTACGACGCCGTGATCTTCTCCACCGGCGCGATGGCCGACCGGCCGCTCGACATCCCGGGCGCCGACCTCGACGGCAGCCACGGCGCCGCCGACTTCGTGTCCTGGTACGACGGCCACCCCGACGTGCCGCGCACCTGGCCGCTGGAAGCCACTTCCGTCGCCGTGCTCGGCGTCGGCAACGTGGCCCTCGACGTCGCGCGCATCCTCGCCAAGACGGCCGACGAGCTGCTCACCACCGACATCCCGGCCAACGTCTACGAAGGGCTCAAGGCCAGCCCTGTCACCGACGTGCACGTGTTCGGCCGCCGCGGCCCGGCGCAGGCGAAGTTCACGCCGCTGGAGCTGCGCGAACTCGACCACTCGCCGAACGTCGAGGTGATCGTGCACCCCGAGGACATGGAGTTCGACGAAGCCAGCATCACCGCGCTGCGCGCCTCGAAGCAGACCGACATGGTCGTGAAAACGCTGCAGGAGTGGGCGATCCGCGACGAAGGCACCCGCCCGAAGCGGCTGCACCTGCACTTCTTCCACTCACCGGCCGAAGTCGTCGGCGAAGACGGCCGCGTGACCGGGCTGCGCACCGAGCGCACCGAATACGACGGTGAAGGCGGCGTGCGCGGCACCGGCGAGTTCCACGACTGGGACGTGCAGGCCGTGTACCGCGCGGTCGGTTACCTGTCTTCGCACCTGCCGGAGGTCCCGTTCGACCACGTCGCCGGCGTGGTGCCGAACCAGGCCGGGCGCGTGCTCGACCTCGACGAGAACCAGCTGCCCGGCGTGTACGTGACCGGCTGGTTCAAGCGCGGTCCGATCGGCCTCATCGGCCACACGAAGGGCGACGCGGCCGAAACCGTCGCGAGCCTGCTGGCCGACGCCGACACACTGACGCGGCCGAAGTACGACTCGCCCGACGCGATCCTCGATTTCCTGAGCGGGCGCGGCATTCCGTTCACCACGTGGGAAGGCTGGGGCCGGCTCGACGCGCACGAGAAGTCGCTGGGTGAGCCGCACGGCCGCGAGCGGATCAAGGTCGTGGAGCGCGACGAGATGATCCGGGTCTCGCGCGACTAGCGGGCCGGCGGACTAACCGGCACCGAGGTAGGCGAGCACGGCCAGCACGCGGCGGTTGGTGTCGTCGGACGCGGCGATGCCGAGCTTCGCGAACAGGTTGGCCGTGTGCTTGCCGACCGCGCCCTCGCTGAAGTGCAGGCGCGCGGCGATCGCGGCGTTGGAACAGCCCTCGGCCATGAGTTCCAGCACCTCGCGTTCGCGCGGGGTCAGCGCGGCGAGCGGGTCGTGGGCGTTGCCCGCCACCAGTTTCGCGATCACCTCGGGGTCCATGGCCGTGCCGCCGTCGGCGACGCGACGCACGGCGTCCACGAACTGCTCGGCGTTGAACACGCGGTCCTTCAACAGGTAGCCGACGGCGCCGGTGCCGTCGGCCAGCAGCTCGCGCGCGTAGAGCTGCTCGACGTGTTGGGACAGCACGAGAATCGGCAGGCCGGGCATCTCACGCCGCGCGGCCAGCGCCACCTGCAGGCCTTCGTCGGTGTTCGTCGGCGGCATGCGAACGTCCACAACGGACACGTCCGGCCGGTGCTCCCGCAGCGCCGCAGCGAGTTCGGGACCCGAGCCGACCGCGGCCACCACGTCGAAGCCGTGGGCGGTGAGCAGGTGGGTCAGGCCGTCCCGGAGGAGGTACTGGTCTTCGGCGATGACGGTGCGCGGACGGTCTGGCACGGCACCTCCAGGATCGCCTCGGTCGGCCCGCCCGGCGGGCTGGTGAGGCTCAACGTACCGTCGAAGGCCCCGAGCCGGCGCTCGATCCCGCGAAGACCCGAGCCACGCGCGGCTTCGGCGCCACCGCGGCCGTCGTCGGTCACCACCACGCGCAGCACGCCTTCGGCATAGGTCAGCGCGATCGAAACCCGTTTCGCACCAGCGTGTTTCGCGGCGTTGCCGAGCAGCTCGCACACCGCGAAGTAGGCACACGCCTCGGCCGGCTGCTCGACCCGAGCCGGCACCTCGGCCGTCACGTCGACCTTCAGCGGGCTGTCGAGCGCGACCGCGCGCACGGCGTCGACGAGGCCACGCTCGGAAAGCACCGGCGGGTGGATGCCGCGCACGAGCAGCCGCAGCTCCGTCAACGCTTCGGCCGACGCGGCGCGCAGCTCAGCCGCCAGCTGCTTCGCGGCCTCGGGATCGTGGTCGATCAACGCCTCCACCGCACCGAGCTTCAGACCCATCGCCACGAGCCGCGACTGGATGCCGTCGTGTAGGTCGCGTTCGATGCGGCGCAGCTCGGCCGCCTGGGCCACGGTCACGTCGGTGCGCGACTGGTCCAGTCGCGCCACGCGCTGCGCGAGCCGCGTGGCCTCCGTCGGCCCGAGCCACACGCGGACGAAGCGGGCCTGCTGACGGGCCAGCCACGGGGCGGGCGCCAGGCCGGCGACGAGCAGCACGAGAGCGAGCGGGGTCTGCGCGAGCGCGCCGAGGTGCGTCGACACCTCGGGCAGCGGGTACCACTGGACCGGTGCCGCCACGAACGGCCGCCAGCCCCACAGGAGCACCAGCCCGGTGAGGCCCCAGCCGAAGCACACCACCGTGGGCAGCGTCAGCACCAGCGACACCAGCGGGATCAGCGCGCCGCCCGCGAGATCGCGCCAGGTGGCCCGGTCGCGCAGGATCCACTGCGTGCGAGCGCGCTGCACCGGCCACCACGGTTCGTCGTAGAGCTGCTTGCCGACCTGGTAGAGCCCGTCGGCCCGCGGCACCGGCAGGCCCGGCGGCGGCAGGTACGGCCGCGCGATGTGCACGCCGGTCCAGTTGCCGGCCTCGCGGCGCAGGGTGTCGGACACCGTGCGGCAGCCCACCACGAGCGGCGCGGCCATCGGGGCCGCACCGACGATCACCACGAGCTGCCAGACCGAGAAGACCAGGTGCACGAATCCCAGCGCGAGGATGCCGAGCTGGTGACCCAGCGCTTCGACGTGCCGGTGCAGCCAGCGTTTGCGCGGGGCGACGACCGGGCGCGGGCCGAGCCAGTAGCGCGTCCAGCGGCCGTACCAGCGCAGCGCGCGGCGGCCGGCGACGAGCGAAACCAGCGCCGTGACCAGGGCGAACGCCGGGTTGAGCACCTGCCAGCCGAACTCACGAGAGGTCGCCGGATCCTCCATGATCCACGTGAAACGTCGGTTCCAGCGGATCCACCACGCCCGTTTGTAGAGCTGGTTGCCGTCGCGGAACCAGCCGTCGGACTCGCGTTCGGGCTCCGCCGGCGCCGGCCGGTACGGCGGCGCGACCTCGACCTCGCACCACCGGCTCACGAGCTCCCGCGTGCGCGCCGAGCGGCCGCGCGCCCAGTCGACGGCCGGGGTGAAGAAGAAGACCAGCCCGACGCACAGCACCAGGAACGCGACGAGCTCCACGAGCGCGTCGGCCCAGCTCAGCAGCGCGAGCCCGGCGAGGGCGAACGCTCGTCGGATCGAAACCACCACGGCCCCCTCCCCTCGCGTCGAGTTCGTAGTGTGGCCGAACCCAGGCCTCGCGCGCACTGGCCGAAGCCCCCCTGCCGGGGTGGGCCCAGCCCCACCCTGACCCCAACGAAACCCCACCTGAGCTGGGGTTTCAGTACCATTCTGCCGGACGCGGAGCGCTTTTAGCGTTTCCGGCATGCCACTCATCGAAGTCACCGAGCTCCGCAAGACCTACGGCAAGCGGGTCGCGGTCGACGGCGTTTCGTTCACCGTCGAGCGCGGCGAGATCTTCGGCATCCTCGGCACCAACGGCGCCGGCAAGACCACCACCGTCGAATGCCTGCAGGGACTGCGCACCCCGGATTCCGGCACGATTTCCGTACTGGGCCTGGATCCGGCGAAGGACGCGGCCCGGCTGCACCAACGCGTCGGCGTGCAGCTGCAGGACGCGCGGCTGCCGGAAAAGCTGCGGGTGGCCGAAGCGCTCGAGCTGTTCGCCGCCTTCTACCCGCACCCGGCCGACGTCGGCTCGCTGCTGCGGCGGCTGCGTCTCGAAGAACACCGGACCACGGCGTTCGGCAAGCTTTCCGGCGGCCTGCGCCAGCGGCTC
Source organism: Amycolatopsis rhabdoformis (assembly GCF_035918295.1). Classification (GTDB taxonomy): domain Bacteria; phylum Actinomycetota; class Actinomycetes; order Mycobacteriales; family Pseudonocardiaceae; genus Amycolatopsis; species Amycolatopsis rhabdoformis. Next base: position 8,070,944 of record NZ_CP142149.1, on the reverse strand, counting down.
TCGATCGCGCTCGCGCTGGTCGGCAACCCCGAGATCGCGATCCTCGACGAGCTCACCACCGGCCTCGACCCGCACTCGCGCCGCGAGACCTGGCAGCTCGTGACCGGCGTGCGCGACTCCGGCGTGACGGTGGTGCTCGTGACCCACTTCATGGACGAGGCCGAACGGCTCTGCGACCGCGTCGCCGTGTTCGACGCCGGCCGGATCATCGCCACCGGCACCCCGGCCGAACTCCGTGCCACCACTGGACAATCCACTTTGGACGACGCGTTCGTCACCCTCACCGGACGGAGCTGAGCACCGTGCACACGTTCACCAAACTGCTGGCCACCGAAGCGAAACTCTTCCTGCGCACGCCGATGTGGGCGCTGTTCGGCCTGGTCCTGCCCACGGCGCTGCTCGTCGGCATCGGCTCGATCCCGGGCATGCGCGAGCCGAGCGAGGTGACCGGCGGGCACCGCTTCATCGACCTGTGGGTGCCCTCGCTCGTGGTGGTCGCGCTCGCGACGCTCGGCCTGCAGTCGATCCCCGCGGCCGTGGCGACCTACCGCGAGCAGGGCGTGCTGCGCCGGCTCGCGACCACGCCCGTACCGCCGGCGTACCTGCTGCTGGCGCAGCTGGTGCTCCACGCCGTGGTGGCGCTCGTCGGGGTCGCGCTGATGCTGGTGACCGCACGCGTCGGGTTCGCCGTGCCGCTGCCGCTCCATCCGGCGGCGTATGTGGTGACGCTGCTGCTCGGTCTGGTGTCGGTGTTCGCGCTCGGGCTCGTCGCGGCTTCGGTCGCGCGCACCGCGAAGGCCGCGGGGGCGCTGGCGATGATCGCGTTCTTCCCGATCATGTTCCTCGGCGGCGTGTACCTGCCTCGGCCGCTGCTGCCGGAGGTGATCCAGCGGATCGGCGCCTACGTACCGCCGGGCACGCAGCCGCTGCAGGACGCGTGGGTGGGCGCGGGCGTTCAGCCGCTGCAGTTCGTCGCTCTGGCCGCGTTCGCGTTGGGCGGGACGGCGCTGGCCGTGCGGCTGTTCCGGTGGGAGTGATCCACCGAAGTGGTGATGAATACCGTTTTCTCTTGTGGCCCCCTCCGGCAGGCGAGTAGCCAAGGAGGGGGAACCACTCACCATGGAGGTTGTCTTGTCTTTGGACGTATCGCCCGCGCTGCTGGAAAAGGCCGAGCGCGGGGAGGTCTCCGACGCCGAGTTCGTGGCCTGCGTGCGGGAGTCGCTGCCGTACGCGTGGGAAGTGATCACGGGCGTGATCGCCGAGGCCGACGGCACGCCGGAAGGCTTCGCCGACAACGAGACGCCGCCGCCGAGCGAGGCCGCCCGCGGGCAGCTGCTGCGCGCGCTGGCCTCCGACGCCATCCGCGGCGGGCTCGAACGCCACTTCGGCGTGAAGCTCGCTTTCCAGAACTGCCACCGGGTCGCGGTGTTCCGCACGTCCGAACTGGACGGTGACCGCTACCGGGCGTTCGTGTCGGTGCGCGGGCAGCTGCTCAACCAGAGCCCGGAGCTGCGCGACTGCTAGTTCCGCGCGGTTGAAACTCTCAGCGCGGGCAGCACTTCGGCGCCGATCCGCGTGATGTTCTCGATCGTGCCCTCCGGCGTACCGGACGCTTCCACGAACATGATCACGTGGGCGGCGCCGGTGCGCCGGAGGCTCGTTTCCAGCGTGGCCACGGCGTGGCCGGCGTCGCCGACGGGGTGGATTTCGCACAGGTGCTCGGTGTACTCGTGCGGATCGCGCGAAGGACCGGGCCGGCCGTCCACGGTCACGTGGGCGCCGAGGCCGTCGGAAAGCCAGCCGGGCAACGACTTGCGCACCGCGGCCACCGCTTGCTCCCGGCTGTCGCCGAGCTGGCACAGCACCGTGGACACGTGCTCGCCCCGCCCGCCGTACGCCGCGACGGTGGCGGCCTTCTCGTCGTCGCCGGCGTGCAGGCCCAGCAGCATCGGCAAACCGCGGTCCGCGGCCAGGCGCACGGCGTCGGACTTCGGCCCGCCGGCCGCCACGACCACCTGCGGTCGCCGCCGCGGCACCGGCACCAGCGGCACCTCGCGGAACGCGAAGTGCTCACCCTTCGCCGCCACCTTGCCCGAAGCGGCGCCGAGCAGCACGTCCAGCGATTCCTCGAAGCCACGCTCGTAGCGGTCGAGCCCGGTGCCGAGCACCTCCAGGTCCTGCCACGGCCCGCCGCGCCCCACACCGAGCCGCAGCCGGCCGCCTGACACCGCGTCGAGCATCGACCACTGCTCGGCCAGCGCCACCGGATGCGTCGTGGACAGCACGCTCACCGCCGTGCCGACGGCGATGCGCGAGGTGCGCCCGAGCACGTGCGCGGCGAGCGTGATCGCCGACGGGCACACGCCGTAGGGCAGGAAGTGGTGCTCGGCGAGCCACACGTCGTCGAACCCCGCCGCCTCGGCGGCCTCGGCCGCGCGCACGGTCCTGAGCAGCACTTCGGCGTCTTCCTGGCCCGGAAACCGCCCGGAGACGAGGAAGACGCCGAAGCGGGTGTGCCTCAGTTGTCCACCGACACTTCGTTGAACGGCAGCAGCGGGTCGAGCCACGGGAACACCACGAACATCAGCAGCGCGACGATGGCGAGCACCAGCACGATCGCGATCGTGAGCTTCGCCGCGAACGGGCCCGGCAGGCGCCGCCAGATCCAGGCGTACATCAGGAAGCACCGCCGATCTCGGTCAGCAGCTTCCCGTAGTCGGCCACCTGCGACTTCGGCACCTGCTGCGTGAGCACGGACGTGATGATCAGGCGCTGCTTCGCGGAGAACTGCGGGTGGCACGTGGTGAGCGTGAGCAGCGCCGCCTCCTGCGCCTTCGGCAGCGTGTCGGCCGGCTTGTACGGCACCGGGTTCACGGCGTCGCCCTGGCTCGGGAGCACGACCTTGCGGCCGAACGTCTGGTCGTACGCGCCGCCACCCGCGATGCTCGGGTTGCGCAGCGTCGACACGCCCTTGCACTCGGGCTGCGCGCCCTTGCCGCTGCTCCAGCCGGACATCTCGTCGTCGTAGGGCAGGACCTTGTAGATGTAGAAGTCGGTCTGCGTCTCGATCACGATCTGGTCACAGGAGCTGAGGTTGTCCAGGTCGTTGAACGGCGCGCCCTTGCCCACGCGGTGGCCGGCGACCCCGAAGTTGCCGGGCTCGCCGGGCAGCGCGGTGCCCTTGTAGTGGCCGGGGCCGATGGCGAGCGAATCCTCGCCGGTGCCCTCCTGGATCGTGAAGTTGAAGTCGGCGCCGAACGCCGGGATGTGGATGCGCGCGAACGCCTTGCCGTCGACCAGGCCGGGGTGCAGCGTGCGGTCCTTGGCCCAGTCGCCCTGCAGCTGGTCGCTCGCGGCCGACTGCTTCTCGGCCGAGAACAGGTCGGTCACGTAGACCTCGTAGACCATGAACAGCAGCACGACCAGGCCGAGGGTGATGAGCACCTCGCCGGCCGTGCGGATCGCGACCCCGCCCTTGCCCAGCGGCGCGGGCTCGGGCTTCTCCTTCACCGCGGTCGCGTTACCGCCGGCCTCGACGGCGGCGAAGATCTCGGTCGGCTGGTCGGCCACGACGGGCCGCGACCGGCGCGGGTCACGCGGCGGCTGCGTCGGCCGTCCGGTACCCCGAGGCGGGGTTCCCGGGTTCTGCGGCGGCACGTTCATCCGCGCAGTGCCGCGCGGCGGCGTTCCCGGGGGCGGGCTCACGCGTTCCGTACCGCGCGGCGGCGTTCCGGAGGGCCGCGGCGAGTTCATGCGCTCCGTGCGCGAGCCGTCCCCTCGAGCACCGTCCGCCGAGGGCGGCGTCGCGCGTCCGGACTCGGCGCCGTACTGCTGAGTGGGACGCGGCTGCCTGGTCTGATCGGGTGATCTGCGCTGGTCGGCCTGCCGGCCGGCCGGGTCACCGGCGACGCGCCGCGGCGGCTGGGCCGCTCTGCGGGTGGGGTCCCCCGGCGGCTGCCTGCGTGGTCTCGCGGCGCCTTCGGCACCGGGTGGCGGTTGGCGTCGCCGCTGGCCGTCGGGGCCTTGTGCGGGGCGGCGGCGGTCGTCTTCACCCGGCCAATCCTGCGTCGTCACGCAAGCTCCTCTCACACCGCCGGTGGAACTGCCGGTGGCGCTATTGTCACAGTCCGGAAATCCGACCGCTCCCGCCCGGTGCTCTGGAGCCGTCGTTTACGTTAACGTGTTCACGTGGCGCTGGTTGCGCAACCCGAGAAGCGGGATGCCCGCGAACAGGCACCGTCACCAGGCAGAGCCAGAACAGCACGCGAGGAACACGATGCCGAAGTCCAAGGTCCGCAAGAAGACCGCGTACACCCCGCCCGTTGATCGCCGGACGCCGGTGAAGGTCAAGGCCGCGGGCCCGTCGAACCTGTTCTACAAGATCGTCATGTTCGGCCTCATGCTCATCGGGCTGCTGTGGCTCATCGTGAACTACATCGCCGGCGACAAGATTTCGTTCCTGACCAGTCTCGGGAACTGGAACTTCGGCATCGGTTTCGCGGCGATGATCGTCGGCCTGCTCATGACCATGCGCTGGCGCTGATCATTACTCCGGTTGGCGGCTTGACACCGAATTACACCGGTGTGACTCATCCCCAGTGTGGATAACCTCTGTGGATAACTACCCCACCTCGTGGGCACCGAGTTCGACCCTTGTGGTATTCACCTGGGTCGGGACCGCCCTGCTGCTCCTCGGCGCGGTGCTCGACGGCGTCTTCGGCGATGGCAAGGGCGCGCTGCTCTTGGGCGTCGTCACCGTGGCCACCGGGGCGTTCGCCACGCACTGGTCGGTGGTGCGCCCACGCTTGTCCGCGGACGCCGAGGGCCTGGTCGCGCGCACCCTCCGCGGCACGCACCGCCTGCCGTGGGCCGAAACCACCACTCGCGTGCGCACCACACGCCGGCTGGGCCGCGACGGGGTCACGCTCGAACTGGAACACGAAGACGAGCTCTACATCTTCGGCCGCGTCGACCTCGGTGAAGACCCGCGGGACGTCCTCGACGTGCTCACGGCCCTGCGCAGCGCTCTCTAGCCGGCGACCGGCGCGGCGGCCAGCAGGATCGCCGCGGCCGGATTCGCTCGGCGAGCGGCGTCCGGCAAGCGTTCGCGCAGCGCCGTCACGACCGCGCCGTCCATCAGCAGGTCCACCGCCTGAGCAGCGACTTCCGGCGTGGGTTGGCCGGCGTGACCGACGTGGAGCTGATGGAGATCGTGGCGCACACCGCGCTCAACGTGCTCTCCAACTGCGCCAACCACCTCGCCCGCCCGGGCCTCGACCTCCCGGCCGTGGAGCTCGAGCCGCGCGACTAGACGTCCGGGCCGTGGCAGCGCGACGACGAGGTGGAGCTCGTCGACGGTTACGTGCTGGCCGACGCCGATGGCACCGAAACCCGCGCGGTGCGCGACGTCGAGATCTCCTACAGCGGCGGGTTCGTGCACATACGACACCTCGGGACGGACCGCGTGCAGACGATGTCGGCGCCGGGTGTCCGCCGGATCCGCCAGGGTCTGCCGGGTAGGCAGGTGCGAAGGAGCTCGGCGACGGACGGCCGCGGGTCAGGCAGGCTAGTTCAAGGGTCGGTTCAGGCCAGCGCCGACAACGCGGCAGCGCGGTAGAGCACCAGGCCCACCAGCGCCACCACGATGATCCCGATGCCGATCGCCTGCCAGCGCGCCCGGTTGCGCTCCGGGGCGTAGAGCAGCGCGACGGCGACCAGCGCGCCGGTGATGAGCCCACCGACGTGGGCGAGGATCGAGATGCCGGGGATCGCGAAGGTGATGTACCCGTTGATCGCCAGCGTGATCAGCAGGCCCGACGGGTTGAGCTTGAGCTTCACGACGATGACCGCGTAGCAGCCCAGGAGCCCGAACAGGGCGCCCGAGGCGCCGCCGGAAATCTGGAGCGGGTTGTCGAAGAGCAGCACGGCGACCGAAGCGCCGAACAGCGCGACGAAGTACAGCGCCAGATAGCGGATTTTGCCGAAGGCCTGCTCCAACGCCCGGCCGATCATCCACAGCGAGAACATGTTCGCGGCGATGTGGAAGATCCCGAAGTGCACGAAGCCCGAGGTGAAGATGCGCCACCACTCGCCCTGAACGAGGGCTGCGGCGGGCTGCATGACGCCGTCGAAGTTGAGCGGTGAGGTGCTGTTGTCGAGACTCTTCGCCTGCACCGCGGTGATCAGGTAGATCAGCACGTTGATGGCGAGCAGGGTCGAGGTGACCACGATGGACTTCGTCGGCCGGGCGCCCGCGATGGTGCGCGGACCCATGCCGGAGCTCTGGTACTCGCGGTGTTGCTGCCGCTGCTGTTGCGAACCCGTGTGCACGCAGTCGGTGCACTGGAAACCGACGGGGGCTTCACGCAGGCAATCCGGGCACGCCGGACGCCCGCACCGCGCACAGCTCAGGCCGGTCGGGCGGTTCGGGTGCCACCAGCAACCCGGAAGCGCGGCCGGCGGGTACGCGGGGGGATTCGGCGGTTGGTTCACGATGCTTCCAACCTACCGAAATCCCCCCGGGGGCGGCCCTACGCCTCGATGGTGATCTTCTCGATCACGATGTCGGCCAGCGGCTTGTCCGCCGGGCCGGTCGCGGCGCGCGCGATGGCGTCGACGACGTTGCGGGAGTCCTGGTCCGCGACCTCGCCGAAGATTGTGTGGCGGAAGTTCAGGTGGGTGGTCGGCGCGACGGTGATGAAGAACTGCGAGCCGTTGGTGCCGGGCCCGGCGTTCGCCATCGCCAGCAGGTAGGGCTTGTTGAACTGCAATTCCGGGTGGAACTCGTCGCCGAACTTGTAGCCGGGGCCGCCACGGCCGGTGCCGGTCGGGTCGCCACCCTGGATCATGAAACCGTCGATGATCCGGTGGAAGATCGAGCCGTCGTAGAACGGGCCGGAGTTCGTGCCCTGCGCGTTCGGCTGCGTGTACTCCTTGGAGCCGTCGGCGAGCCCCACGAAGTTCGCGACCGTCTTCGGCGCGTGGTCAGGGAGCAGGTTCACGTGGATGTCACCCTGATTGGTGTGCAGGGTGGCCTTGCGGGCGCTTTCAGTCACGCCGCCATCGTGCCATCCCTTCGCACATTTGGGGGGTTCAGGGGGCTCGCCACGGGGCAACCGGGAGGCAAGACCCCAGGAAAATGGGCATTTCCCGAGGTTTCACCGCTTCCCGATGGGGGAAGACACAGCGTTACGCCGCGAAAAAGGGCACGATAGGTTACGGGCAACAGAGCGATATCAAAACGATTGATGAGGTGAAGGCCATGACCCGGGCCGCAGATTCGGTGAGCGAGTCGGTGAAGTCCGGCACGGTCGGCCTGCGCAAGCGAGCCGCCGACGCGGGCAAGGCGGGCGCCGAGGCCGCCGCGAAGGCCGCCGAAGCCGGTGCCGAAGAATTCGCGAAGCAGAGCCGCCGGGCACGCAAGAAGCTCGCGAAGAAGACCGAGCTCACGCGCAAGGAGCTCAAGAAGAGCTCGGCCGCGGCTCGCAAGGAGGCTCTCGCCCGCATCGCCGAGCTGAAGAAGCCCGGTCGCAAGGCGAAGAAGGCCGCGATCAAGGCCGCGAAGTCCGCCGGTGAGTCGAAGCGCCGGGGCAAGAAGGACTTCAAGGCCGCGAAGAAGGACTTCCGCTCCGCGCTCGTCGAGGCGAAGTCGGCGGCCAAGGGCACGCGCAAGCGTCGCCGCTGGCCGTGGCTGCTCGGCCTGGGTGCCGTCGCCGTCGGCACCGCCGTGGTGCTGAAGTCGCGCCAGCAGGAGCCGCCGGTCGCGCCGGCGCCGCCGAAGGCCACCCCGCCGGCTCCGCCGGCGAAGCCCGCTGCGGAGACCAAGCCGTCTCCGGCGAGCAACGGTAAGGCGCCGAGCACGCCTGCCGAGAAGAAGAACTGAACCATTGAGAAGAGGGCCCCGGGAGTGTGTCCCGGGGCCCTCTTCTTGGTGTCACTCAGGCAGATCAGGCCATCGCGGCGTGCTTGTCGATGAGCTGGCCGAGGCGGGGAAGGGCCTCCTCGACGTTCTTCTTGCCGCCCGGACGCAGCTTCGAGTAGACCTTCTTGATGCTGTCGCGGCTGCTGCGGTCGGCGCGCGAGTCGGTGACGCTCAGCAGAGCGTCGGAGGCCGCGTCGGAGCGGCTCGTGAGGTAGGCGCCGAAGTCGTTGCCGCCCTGGGCCTTGAAGTCACCGTAGAACGGCTCGAGCGCCACGGCGAAGTCGTCCAGCAGGGTGTCGACCGCCGAGGGGATGATGCCCGGCTTGATCTTCTTGACGGCGGCGAAGCCGGTCTTCACGACCGCGCCCGAGACCCCGCCCTTGTCGGAGACCTCGGCGTCCACGAGGCCCTCGAGGTCGGTCACGACCGACGGGCGACGGCTGGAGTCGAGCAGGATTTCCTTGAGGGTGTCAGCCACGAATCTTGTCCTTGTCGTCGAGATGGCGAAGTGCTGGTGGTGCCGCACGGGCACCCGCCCGCGCGAGTGCTCCTGGCCGCGCGCGTGCGGCACAGGGTAATACAAGATCAACTTCACTCACCCGTGTGGAGGCCACTACTCAGAGCTTCAGGGCCGCGATAGCCTTCTTGGCCACTGTGCGTGCTTTGATGCTCTGCTGTTGGTTACTCGTCACGATGACGGCGTCTCCCCCCTTCGAGACCGCGTACACCACTCCGTCACCGGCCGGCTGGTAGCCGCCCTTCCACCCCGCCGGGTCGCTCGCCGGGTTGGACGAGTCCACGGGCGCGGCCCGGTTCACGAGTTTCGTCGCGATGTCCTTGGTCCCCACGTACACCTGCACGGTCACCTGCAGGCCGCCGTCGGGGCGGTAGAAGAAGCACGCCGGGTGCGGTTCGTCGGCGGACACGCGTACGGTCGTCACGTGCTGGCCGTTCGCGTCCTGCACCGTCTCGGCCGAGAGGTACGGACATTTCGCCTCCCGGGCCGGCTCCGGATCGGGCGGCAGGCCTGGCTCAGCCGCGTGTTTGGTCGTCGAGGAAGTCGGCGGCGCGGGCTCCGGGGTGCCCGCGATGGGGGTCGACACACTGCAGCCGGCGAGCAACGCCAGGGCAGGCGCGAGAGCGAGGATTCGTCGCATAGCGCGCACAGTCAATCATGTCCAGTCACACGAGAGTGAAGAGCGAACGGTTCAAGTACCACCGAGTAAGCGACCTTTCACTCAATGTGGTTATCGTTGAGGGTTGGCTTACCTACCCTGACAGTCACGTATTTTCCGACTGCCAGGGAGACGACAGCCGTGAAACTCTTCGACAGAGGCCGTGACCACGTCCTCGCGCTCTTCCGCATAGTGCTCGGTTTCCTCTTCTTCTGCCACGGCGCCTCCACGGTGTTCGGCCTCTGGGGGCACCCGGCCGCCGCCGTCGGCTCGTGGCCCGGCTGGTGGGCCGCCCTGATCCAGCTCGTCGGCGGCGCCGCCGTCACGCTCGGCCTCGCCACCCGCCCCGCCGCCGTGATCTGCTCCGGCTCCATGGCCTTCGCCTACTTCACCGTGCACTTCGGCAAAGCCGTGTTGCCCATCGAAAACGGCGGCGAGCAGGCCGCCATCTTCGCCTGGGCCTTCCTCCTCCTCGCCTTCACCGGCGGCGGCCACTGGTCCCTGCCCGACCTGTTCCGCCGCACCCGCCCCGTCCCGGCAGCTGCCGGCTGATTTTTTGTGAGCTTTGCCCTTTTTTCGACCGCCCGGCGTGCAACGATGGACGCCGGGCGGTCTTTGGGGGTCACGCATGCTCACACCGGATCAGTACCTGCACGTCGTCACCGAACGCCTCCGCCAACGCGGCGGCCGGCTCGGAACCGTCCGATTGGGACCGGTGACCGCGACGGTCGGCTTCTTCAGCGAATCGTTCCTGCTCACCAAGATGAACTACTGCGTCGTCGCGGCCGCCTACCCGGAGATCGACGCCCGGACCCTCTCGGAGTTCGCCACCCTGGCCGAAGAACACGACCGCGCCAACGCCTCGGGCGCCGTCGGCTTCACCGCCGCCTCGATCGTCCTGGCGGGCCTCGTCGGCCACGTCCACCCGGACGCCGCCGCGGCCGCCGCGGCGAAAACCCCGGTCCGCCTGGGGCGGGAGACTCGGCTGGTCGCCGTCGACCCGAGCGTCGGCGCGCGGCACACGTGGTTGAGCGGGAAGTTCTCGGATGTGGTTTTGCAGGGGTCGATGAACAAGAAGGTGGTGTACTGCTTTCCTTCGCCGGATGAGGCGTTTGAGCAGTTGCGCCAGGTTCCGCCTTCTTACGGCGGATTGACCAACGGTCCCGGGCTCGTCGGTCCAGGCCCCGGCGGCTTCCCCGGCCAACAAATCCCACCCGACTCCCGCCCGCCGACAGCCCCACCTCCGGCCGCCGGCCCACCCGGTCCCCGACCGCCGCACTACCCGCCACCGGGCCATCCCCGTACGGTCGGTGACATGGTTTCCCTGCGCGGCTGGCCGTCGTTCCCCGAGCACCTTCCGACCTTCGACCCGGACACCGCCCCGGAAACCCCGGAAGACCTGTTCCTGGCCTGGCTCACCGAAGCCGGCGAACACGTCCTCGCGCCCCACGCCGTCACCCTGTCCACAGTGGACGAGCAAGGCTTCCCGGACGCCCGCGTGGTGATCCTCAAGGACGTCGGCCCCGCCGGCTGGGCCATCGCCACCAGTTCGGAAAGCCCCAAGGGCCACCACCTCACCGCGCACCCCCACGCGGCCCTCACCTTCTTCTGGCCCGGCCGCGGCCGCCAGGTCCGCGCCCGCGGCACCTTCGCCCCGGCCCCGCCGGCCGTCTCGAAGGCCGACTTCCTCGACCGCCCCACGGCCTCCCGCATCGAAGCCTTCATCGGCCACCAATCCGAGCCCCTCCCGGACCCGGCCAAACTCACCGAAGCCGCCGACGCCGCCGCCCTCTGGGTCGCCGCCAACCCCGACACCGCCCCCGAAACCTGGACGCGCTACCTCCTCACCCCCACGACGGTCGAGTTCTGGCAGGCCTCCCACGACCGCCGCCACCTCCGCCTCCGCTACCTCCGCGAAGGCGCGACTTGGACCCGCGAACGCCTCTGGCCCTGACTCACCTGTGCCAACCGCTCCGTCTCGGCCACCGCCGCCCGAGCCCTTCTGCCGGCCGGCCCCGCTTCGCCGATGACCACGAAGCTCCGCTGCCGCGCACCCACCGGCCCCGCGCGGTCGGCTGGCCGCGCCCACCCACACCGCCGGCGCGAGCCAGCCCCACAGCCCCCGCCGACACAGCCCCCGCCGACACAGCCCCCGCCGACACAGCCCCCGCCGACACAGCCCCCGCCGACACAGCCCCCGCCGACACAGCCCCCGCCCTCCTCAGGGGGGCGTCCCCAGTCCCATTTTACCCAGGTGGGGGGCCAAAAATCGGGGTCGGAGGAATCTGTGGACAACTGCGGTGACGAGGAGTCGGATGTGGACAACTCGGCCGAGTCGGTGGCCTCCGCGATCGAAACCTGCTAGACGCGAGCGAACCGGCAGCCGGAGCTGAGAGGGGCCACCAAGCACGGAACCGACCGTGCGGACGGGGACTCACCGCGCCAAACGCTCCAACACCGCCCGCCCCGCCGGGGCCCACGTCGGCTTGCCGCCGGGTGGGCCGGCTTCGCCGATGGCCACCATGCGCAGTGCTGTCAGCAGGGCCCAGCCGCGGGCGCGGCGGATCGTGGCGGCGTCTGTGGAGTAGGCGGCGAAGAAAGGCGCTGCGGCCGGGAGGAGGAGCCAGGCGGCGGCGAGGTCGGTGGCGGGGTCGCCGGCGCAGAGTTCGCCGAAGTCGATCACGCCGGTGAGGGTGCCGTCGGTGGTGAGGACGTTGGCGGGGTGCAGGTCGCCGTGGAGCCAGACCGGTGGGCCGGCCCAGGCGGGAGCGGCGACGGCGTCGGCCCAGATCGCGCGGAGGGCGGGGGTGGGTGGCGCCGGTGCGAAACCGGCTAGAGCGATGCCGCGGTCGGGGTTGGTCGGGGCGTCGGCGGGGGCCGGGCGGTGCAGCGCGGTGAGGAAAGCGGCCAACGGGCCGGCCGAGGAGATGCGAGTGATGGGCGAGCGGTCCGCCGGCGACCCCGGCACCCACGTCACCACCGTCCAGTGCTTCGAAAACCGCGCCGACGGCAGGCCGAGCCGCACCGGCGTCGGAACCGGCAGCGGGAGAGCGGCACCCAGCGAAGGCAGCCAACGATGTTCCTTCACCAGCAGGTCCGACGCCCGATCCGTCGCAAACGGCAGCCGCACCGCGAGATCCGCGCCGAGCCGCCAGAGTTGGTTGTCCCAGCCCGTAGCCGCGAGGTGGAGCGGGAGTGAAGCGAGGTCGGGATGCTGGTCACGCAGTAGAGCGCGGATCAGGTCTTCGGTCATGAGCGAGCCCCCCGGGTGTCCGAACTGTTCAAGACGCGCGCGGCGCCGGCGTGCGACGGTGATCGTATGACTGTGAACCTCGACGCCGCCGCGTCGTTCCTGGGCACGCACGGGCGGGTGCTCGACCGCCGCCGGTTCGAGTTGTTGTTCGGGAAGGGGGACGTGGAGGCGGTGCTTTCGGCCGTGTCGGCGTATCGGAATCCCGACGGCGGCTACGGCTGGGGCCTCGAGCCCGACCTGCGCGCGCCGGAGAGTCAGCCGGGTGGGGCGTTGCACGCGTTCGAGGTGTTCGAGGACATCGCGCCGGCGCGGACGCCGTTGGCGCTCGAGCTGTGTGACTGGCTGGAGTCCGTGGCGCTGCCGGGTGGTGGGTTGCCGTTCGCGTTCCCCGTGGCGGACCGTACCGGCAGCGCTCCGTTTTGGACGGACGCCGATCCCACGAAGTTCTCGCTGCAGAGCACGGCTTTTGTCGCTTCGACGGCACTGCGCGTCGCGGCGCACGATCCGGCGGTGGCGGAACACCCGTGGCTCACCGCGGCGGTGTCGACCTGCCTCGACGCCATCGCCCGCGTCGAAACGCAGCCGCACGCGATCGAGCTGTCGTTCGCCATCCGGTTCCTCGACGCCGCGCACGCCACCCACCCGGAGGCCGACGGACTGCTCGACCACCTCGGCGAGTTCCTGCCCGCCACCGGCATCCTCTCCGTCGCCGGCGGCGGCGCGGACGAGGTCCTGCGGCCACTGGACTTCGCACCCCTGCCGGGCCCGGCGCGGAAGATCCTCGACCCCGCCGCCGTGGCCGCGGAGCTCGAACGGCTCGGATCGCAGCAGCGCGACGACGGCGGCTGGACGGTCGACTTCGCCAGCTTCTCCCCCGCGGCCTCGCTCGAATGGCGCGGCTACGCCACCGTTCGCGCGATTTCGGTGCTGCGCGCCAACTCGTAGCCTGGGGGCGTGCTGCCACCAGACAGCCACGTCCACACCGAGTGGTCGTGGGACACGGTCACGGGCTCGATGGTCCGCTCGTGCGAGCGCGCGCTCGAGCTCGGGCTGCCGTCGCTGGCGTTCACCGAGCACGCCGACCTCACGCCGTGGCTCATCCCGCCGCCGATCCGCCCGCACCTGCCTGACCACTTCCGCGTGCGGCTGCGTGCGGACGGCGTGCTGGAGCCGCCGGCGCTCGACGTCGAGGGGTACCTCGCGTGCGTGCAGGAGTGCCGCGAACGGTTCCCTGACCTGCGGATCTTCTCGGGCGTCGAGCTCAGTGAGCCGCATTGGCACCGGCCGCAGGCCGACGCGTTGCTGGCCGCGCACCGCTTCGAACGCGTGCTCGGGTCGGTGCATTCGCTGCCGGAAGACGGCGCTCACTACGAGCTGAGCGTGATCGCCGACCGGCCCGCCGACCAGCTGCTGCGCGCGTACCTCGGCGAGGTGCTCGGCCTGGTCGAGTCGACGGCCGACTTCGAGATCCTCGCCCACATCGACTACGCGCTGCGCACCTGGCCCTCGACAAAACCCTTTGTCGCCACGGACTTCGAAGAGGAGTTCCGCACGGTCCTGCGCGCCCTGGCCGGCAGCGGCCGCGCGCTCGAGCTCAACACGAAGGTGCCGCTACCGCGCGAAATCCTGCTCTGGTGGGCGGCCGAGGGCGGCCGCGTGCTCTCCTTCGGCAGCGACGCCCACGCCCCCGAGCTGGTCGGCCACGGCTTCACGTGCGCCGCCGAGCTGGCTGCGTCATGCGGTTTCCGGGCCGGCCGCACCCCGCACGACCTGTGGGTTCGCCGGGATCAGCGCTGATCGAGCGTGCCCAGCCCGTGCGTCAGCAGGTCGAAGGCCAGCTCGGCCGCCTCGACGGCGCCGGGGTACGCGTCGTCGGCGCGGACGCCGTTGGCCACGCGGTAGTGGTTCTCCATCGACAGCCGCCACTGCACCGACGCGATCTGCGCGGCGGCCAGTCGCGCCGCCAGTGGCGAGAGGACCGGTGACTCACCGAGCTCGGCCGCCACGGCCAGCTCGGCGCTTTCGCGGAACCGCAGCATGCTCAGCACCAGGCTCGGCGTGCTCAGGATCAGCCGGTAAAGCGCCAGGACCTCGGGAATGTCACACAGGCCCGTAACGGGATCGCGGCGGCGCAGGCCGTCGAGGAAGTGCTCGCGCAGCGCGGAAAGCGGCGTCTCGGGGTGGGCGCGGATCACGCGCGCGCTCTCGGTTTCGTGGTCGGCCACGCGGTGCAGCACGAGGTCTTCCTTCGCCGGGAAGTAGGCGAACAACGTGCGCCGCGACACCTCCGCGGCGTCGGCGACCTGCGAGATCGACACCTGGTCGAAGCCGTGCTCGAAGAACAGGTCGATGGCCGCGTTCGAGATCGCCTCGCGCGTGCGCTGCTTCTTCCGCTCCCGCAGGCCCGTCTGTTCGTCCACCGGCGAAGGCTACCGCTTTGGTGCACTCGGAGCTATATTGCACTCAGTATACTTCTGCACTGGGGAGCACTTCATGGACGTAGTGGTGATCGGAGCCGGCCCGACCGGGTTGACGCTGGCGCACGAGCTGGCCCTCGGCGGCGCCGAGGTCGTGGTGGTGGAGAAGCTGACCGAACGCATGGAGCAGACGAAGGGCGGCACGCTGCAGCCCCGCACTTCGGAGCTGCTCGACGCACGCGGCCTGCTCGACGCGATGCTCGAGTGGAAGTTCGACCGCGCCGCCGTCGGCGGGCACTTCGCCGGGCTGCCGGTGCCGCTCGACTGCACGCCTTGGCAGACCAGGCAACCGTTTCCGATCGGCATTCCACAGTGGAGGATCGAGGAGGTCCTCGAAGCAGCGGCGACGGCCCGCGGCGCACGTGTGCTGCGCGGCCACGACGTGACCGCGGTCCGCTCGGACGACACCGGCGTCACGGTGACCGCCGGCGCCACCGAGCTGCGCGCCCGGTACGCGGTGGCCTGCGACGGCGCCCACAGCACCGTGCGCAAGCTGCTCGACGTGCCGTTCCCCGGCCGCCCCGGCACCTACCGCGCGATCCTCACCGACGTGCGCCTCTCCGCCGTGTCCGACCTGGTGCCCACGCGCGCCGGCCACATGAGCACCATGACCCGAACCACCGCCGACGCGTGGGCCATGCTCGTGCCGATCGGCGGCGACCGCTACCGCTTCACCTTCGGCAAGCTCGACGACAGCGAGCCGGACCTGTCCGCCGAGGCCGTGCAGGAGGCGCTCACCGCCGTGTACGGCGAACCCACCACGCTGGCCGAAATCCTCACCAGCTCACGCTTCAGCGACGCCACCCGTCAGCTCGAAAACTACCGCCACGGCCGCGTTTTCTTCGCCGGCGACGCCGCCCACATCCACGGCCCGCTCGGCGGCCAAGGCCTCAACATCGGCGTGCAGGACGCCTTCAACCTCGGCTGGAAACTCGCCGCGACGCTGGCCGGCGCCGCCGAGCCCCTCCTCGACACCTACCACGCCGAACGCCATCCGAAGGCCGCTCGCGTGCTGCACCACACGTCGGCCCAGCGCGTTTTCGCCACGCCCAACGTGACCGAGGACCTCGCGGCCCTGCGCGAGATCTTCACCGACCTCATGCGCCTGCCCGACACCAACCGCCACCTCGCCGGGATGATGTCCGGTTTGGACGATCCCGCGCGGCTGCCCGACCTCGACCTCGTGACGGCCGACGGACCGACCCGCGTCGCCGAGCTGTTGCGCGCCGGCCGCGCCGTGCTGCTCGATTTCACGGGCAACGTCGAGCTGCCGCTGGGCTGGGCTGAGCACGTGGACCTGGTGCGCGCCAAGGCGGACACGACGCTGCCGGCCGTGCTGCTGCGCCCCGACTCCGCCGTCGCCTGGTGCGGCGACACCCCGCTCGAACCCGCGCTGCGTGAGACCTTTCACCGGTCCTTGGGTGCGTAGCGGATCAGCACGACGTCGCCGATCGCCCGCGTTTCCACCAGCCGCATCCGTCCGCCGGGATACCGCGCGGGCAGGAGGAAGCGCGGCGCGGCGGCGTCGCCGACCACGAGCGGCGCGATGGCGAGGTGGATTTCGTCGGCCAGGTCCTGGGAAAGCAGCGCGGTGTGGATCTGCCCGCCGCCTTCGACCATGAGCCGCCGCACGCCGCGGCTGCCGAGATCGTCGAGCAACGCACCGAAGTCGACCTCCTGGCCGAGCGCGACGACGTCGGCGAGATCACCGAGCCGTTCGCGGACGGTCGCCGCACCCGCGTCCGTGGTGTAGACGAGCTTTTCCCCGCCGTGGTGCCAAAACTTCCACTCCGCATCCACCTCACCGGACGCCGTCACGGTCACCTTCAGCGGATACGCGGGCTTCCCGGCGCGCACGCGGTCCTCGCGCCGGGCCGGGCTGTTGACCAGCAGCCGCGGGTTGTCGGCGCGGATCGTGCCCGCGCCGATCAGGATCGCGTCCGACTCCGCGCGCACCTGGTCGACGCGGTCGAAATCCTCGGCGTTGGACAGCAGCAGCCGCTCGGACGTCGTGTCGTCGATCGCGCCGTCGACACTCGTCGCGACGCTCAGCAGCACGTGGGGACGCATCGGTCCTCCTCTTTTTCGCTTGACCTGCTCGGCACAGTAGATCTTCGTGACCGATCCGAATTCTCTGAGCCGCCTCGCCGGCCTCGCGACCCCGATGGCGCTGCGAGTCGCCGTGACCCTCGGCCTGCCCGCGCGCCTGTACGAAGACGCCTCCGCCGACGCACTCGCCGCCGAACTCCACGTGGACCCCGTCGCGCTCGGCCTCCTGCTCGACCACCTCACGACGCTCGGCATCTTCGACCGCACGCCCACCGGCTACCGCACCACCGCGTACGGCGAACTCCTGCGCGACGATTTCACCGCGACCCTCCTCGACCTCACCACCGCCGGCGGCCGCGCCGAGCTGGCGTTCATCGAGCTCGCCCACAGCATCACCACCGGCGAAGCCGCCTACCCGCGCCGCTACGGCCAGGACTTCTGGGCCGACCTCGCCTCGAACGCGCGGCTGCGGGAGTCGTTCGACCGCCAGATGACGTTGCGCCTCAACGAACAGATCCCCCAGCTCGTGGCCGGCTTCGACTGGTCACGGTTTCCGGAGATCGTCGACGTCGGTGGCGGCCGCGGCGACGTGCTCGCCGCCATCCTCACCGCCCACCCCACACTGCGCGGCCACCTACTCGACCTGCCCCCGACCGCCGCCGACGCCCGCCGCACCTTCGCCGCCCACGGCCTCGACGAGCGCACCGAGGTCACCGCCGGCAGCTTCTTCGACCCCCTACCGCCCGGCGCCGACGCCTACGTCCTCGTCGACATCCTCCACGACTGGCCCGACCCGCAGGCCCACCACATCCTCGCCCGCTGCGCCGACGCCCTGGCCCCCACCAGCCGCGTCCTCGTCGTCGAACCCCTCGCCGACCACGGCGCGAACACCGAAAGCGCCCTCGCCATGCTCACCATCTTCGGCGGCCGCGAACGCACCCTCGACGAACTCCGCACCCTCGCCTCGGCGCACGGCCTGATCCTCGAAGCCGTCACGGACGTGACGGCACAACGGACTTTGCTGGAATTCCGCCGCTGACCCGGGAGGCGCACCGACGGACGGACGCAGACTCGAAGTGGTCATTCCTGGCCAGGAACCGCGGGCGTCGCCAGGTGCCAGATCGAGACGGTGCTGCTGGTCCAGCTTCTGGTGGCCAGAGCGTCCAGTGTCGCGTGATCGGCCGGAACTCCGCGGGAGTCCGCGATAAGCCATCGCACGCCGGCTTCGTACAGTTCGTCGAGGCCAGGTTGGGTGGGCGCCGCGAACGCGGCTTGTTCCTTGGCCAGCTTCGCCGGATCCCAGAACGGACTGGCGTTCCACACGGTGGTGGTTTCCCACGCGGTGTTGAGATTGCGCGAGCCGTACGCCCAACCTCCGACGTACTCGTCTCGACCGGAAACAGCGGACAGGGTGAAGGTCTTGGAGGTGCACGGGTCGGGAAGCGAGATGCTCGGTTGGAGTTGGGTGCAGACGCGGGTGCTCGCGAGTACCTCATCGCTGTCGGAGTGCTCGGCGAGCCACTTCCCTGCCGCCATCTCGTCCGCGGTGATCCGCAGGTTGACCTCCGCCGTGGTCATCGCCTGGCTGTAGGTGGGTGCGGCGGACGTCAGGTAGATCCCGGTGCTGAGCAGGCCCGTGCCGAGCAGTGCGCTGACCGCTCCGACGGACAGCGTGGCCCTGCCACGGCCGCGAAGGCCGATCCACGCGAGCGCCGCCACGGCGGCCAGGATCGCGGCCGTGACGGCGAACGGGAGCAGGTAGTGCGCGACCTGCCGCACCGGACTCATGTCGGCGGACGTGGGAGCGTGACCGAACCGCGAGGCGAGGCTGGCTTGCACTGACGCGGGGAAGATCATCGCGGACAACACTGTCGCCAGGACACCGAGTGCCCCACCGATGAGGACGGCCCGGGCCGGCATCCTGCCCCGGTGACGCTCCCAGAGCGCGGACATTCCCCACGCTGACCCGATGAGCCCCACCGGATACGCGGAGACCAAAAAGAACGCCTCGGACTCGCCCGGATGCCGCAACACCGCCACCGCGCCGACCCCGGCCAGCACCGTCCCGAGAATGAACCACCACGCCGGATCGCGGCGCTCGGCACGGCCCGCACACGCCAGGCCGACCAGCCTGACCAACACCGGACCGAACGCCAGGACAACGCCCGCCACAACCGTGATCGTCGGCACCGGCGGCAAGGTCATCGCGAGATCATCCGGCCGCGCTCCGGCCAGGCCCGGAAACATCTGGGCGGCCCGGCGGCGGAATCCGCCCAGCACGTCGATGTGGAGGCCATTGTCGCCACTGCTGTAGATCGTCACGAGCGACAGGAGCAGGACCCCGGCCAGTGTCGCCAGCGCCAGCAAGGAACGCTTCGCGGGCATGCGGTGTGCCAGCGCACCCACCACGGCCAGCGCCGCCCCGCCCGCGAGCACCGCCAGATTCGAGGGCTTCGCGCCGGCCGCCAGCACAGCCAGCGGCACCATGAGCGCCACGGGAGCGGTCGTCCCTGTTCCCCTGCCGCGGATCAACGCGATCGCGCACCCGGCAACCGCGACCGTCGGCAGCCACCCGAACGCCGCCGTGAGGCTCGCCCACCAGTAAGTCTGGATCATGAACAGTGACGTGCCTTCGGCGCTCAAGGTCGCCACCGTCGTGCCCACCACACCCAGCAGGATCGCGACGATCGGCCCGGCCCAGACACGGCGCGCCACCTCGCGAGCCACCACCGCGGTCGTCAGCACCACGGCCGGCAGGACGGTCACCGGAGCCAATCGCACCACGACATCGAACGGATCAGCCCCGCCGTCGAGGAGATGCGCCAGAACCGCGTGGGCGAACCATTGGTAGGAATAGGACTCGCCGTGCACCAGGGGGTACGTCAGGCTCACCGCGTGCCTCAACTGGCCGACCACCGCGAGCTGGAACACCGAATCCGGGTAGTAGATGCTGCCCGCGGCACCAGGACTCGCCGGTGTCCGCCGCAGGAAATCCATCGTCATCCACGCGACCACCACCAGCATGACCCCGGCCAGGACCAGGTTGGGAGCCGCGCCCCACCCAGGAGCCGGCCGGGCCAGCACCCTGGCTCGAGAGGCGGGAAACGCCAGCACCACGAGCACGACAAGGGGCCCGAAGACCCAAGGCGGCACGGTAAACGGGAGCAGCGCACTCACCAGCCAGCCGAGCAACGCGACCACGCACCCGACCGGCGCACCCCAGCCCACGTCCTCGATCAGGGCAACAGGCTCACGGCGGCAGGAACGCACCACAGCGACGCCCGGCGCGACCACGCCCAACACGATCGCGCCGACCCACAGCACGATCGTCGCCGGCGAGGATCCTGTCGCCACCACGCAGACCAGCCATGCCAAACCTGAGACGAGCCATGCTGTCGGGTGCGCCCAAGTCCGCGTCCGCCGCTCACCGATGGTTGCAGTCACGTCGCAATCATGGAGGTCACGATCGACGACGGTTTTTCAGGGTAGGCACTGGTAGAAACCGTTTCCGCCGTCTCGCCACTGCCTTGGCGAATGCCCCCGACGTCGTTTCGCGCCCGGCTCGTGCCGGCGGAGGATGCGGACTGCCCGGGACGAACCAGGCAGGCCGCGGTAATGCGGAACGGGCTCGCCGGCGCGCCCATCGACGGGGCACGCGGAAGACACGACGGGTGAAACGGCCGCCTAACGCGATGGGGGCCAAATCGGAGGAATTACCCCTGACCTGGCCCCCATCGGGCGTTGGATCGGGTGGAGCTGAGGGGAATCGAACCCCTGACCCCCGCCTTGCAAAGGCGGTGCTCTACCAATTGAGCTACAGCCCCGGGCGCGGCGGCACGCCGGCCGCCGCGGGGTGGAGTCAGTTGCGGGAAGCGTCCGCGGCCTTGGCCGGGGTGCTGCCGTTCGCGGAGACCGGGCCCGAGGGGGCGGTCGCCTGGCGCCAGAGGTCCGCTTCGGCCTTGGCAGCCTTGTTGCGCTTCACGACGAACAGAACGCCGCCCGCGACGACTGCGAGTGCCAACAGCTTCTTCATCCGAAGCCCCCTTTTCCAGCTTGCTTCCGTACCCCACGATGCTACTGCACGGGCTCACCGGCGGATCCGGCGGTTCCGACGGCGCCAACCTTCGTTCCACGTGGAACCACCGGCGAGCCACGTCACAGGCCGGACGGAATAGCCGTGGTGGGTGCGCCGTTGAACTCACTGATCGGTGCGCCCAACGTGTCCCCCGGGCTCGCACCTTTGCCTTCGCGGAATACCGTTCGGCTGGAGCCGCGTCGTGCCTTTCGCCGAGAGGCGACCGTGCGCGTGCCGATCGCAGACAAGTTCAGCCCTGCCGGCCTTCTCTTCCCGGCAGGGCTGATTTGTGTCCGGCGAGCCGCTCGCGCACGCCGGCGAGACCCGAGTCGACCAGGTCGGGCTGCCCGGTGGCGACGCCGTGAGTCACCTCGAACCACGGCGCCAGCCGGTGCCACGCCCACGCCCGCCGGTGCAGTTCCTCCGTCATGCCGTACGCCGCGGCCACCCCGCGCGCGAACGCCGCCGACGCCCCGAACATCGGCCACGCCAGGTCACGCGCCCGGTCGTCGACGCACAGGTCCGACCAGTCGATCACGCCGCTGACCTGGCCTTCGATCACCAGTACGTGCTCCGGCCCGAGGTCCGCGTGCACCACCGCGTCGACCGGGAAGCCGCGGATCTCGTCGAGCAACGCCGCGCCTCCGGCTCGCGGAACGACCACCTCGGCGAACTCCGCCAGCACGTCCGCCCGATCGGTGGCCGCGACGCCGTGTGCCCCGGCCTCGTCGATGTCCACCGCGTGCAGCGCCCGCAGAAGCGCACCGATCGTCCGTCCGTGCTCGGCCGTGAGCACGTTGGCTTGCTCGCCGACCACGAGTTCGTGCCGCACCACCAGCGGTTCCGCCTGCCACACCACCGGCACCGGCACGCGCACCGGCAGCAGCGGCGCGAGCCACGGCATCACGCGCGTCTCGCGCAGCAGCAGCTCACGCACCTCGGCCCGCCGCGGCCGCCGTTCGACCCACCGCGCGTCCACTAGCGTCGCGACGCTGTCCCACCCCTCGCCCAGCCACACGCACCCAGTGTCGCGCGCCGGACGGCGGCCGCGAGCCACCGTCCGGCGCGCGGGTCACGGTGCCGGCTGCGGCAACAGGCAGCCGGGCCGGTGAAGGTCGAGCCGGTTGCCGCGGGTGACGCACGTGGTGAGCCAGTACGTCTCCGTGCCGTACGCGATGCCCTTGTGCACACCGATCACGCCGTCTCGGTCCATTTCACACGGGTTGTTCAGCGTGCATTGGCCGCCGTCGCGGTTGCTGGTGTTGTTGATGCCGATCACCTCGCCGGTCGCGGCGTCGACCACGGGTGAGCCCGACGAACCCGGCCCGGTCTGACACGCCGAGGTGTACCGCAGCACGTCGTTGGTCACGTACCCCGTTTCGAGCACGCGGTAGGTGAGCTGATCGAGTGTGCAGGAGAAGATCTTCTTCAGCCCGCCCGAAACCACGCGGATGTCGGTACCCACGGTCGGCCGCTTCGCCGACACCGTGAGCGGCCGCACGTGAAACTCGCGCTGCAGCTGCCGGTACGTCTTGTCCAGCTGGTACAGCGTGATGTCCGTGCCGGTCATGGTCACGTACGCCGCCCGCACCGCCTGCACCACACCCGCCGCGTTGCCGCCCGCGTCGAGCACGGTCGCAACCCGCTGCGAAGGCTCGTCCACCAACACCTCACCCGGCACCGGCCCCGGGCCCTCATAACAGTGCCCGTTGGTCAGCACGAACGCCTTGTCGTCCTCGACCGACGCCGGCATCCGCACCACCGACCCCGAACACCCGCCCACGTTGAGCGCTCCCGCGAAATCCACCGCCGCCGCACTCGCCGCCGGCGCCGCGACCACCACCCCGACCACGGCCGCCGCGACCGCAACCCCCGCACTCAGCACCTTCCGCTTCACCGAATCCCCCTGCAGCTACCGGAAACCGTCCGCCCCGTCCGGAAAAAGTCGACCGCCTTCTGCCCACACGGAATCTTGTCCAACGACGCGTGCTGTCCATCGAGGACAGTCAGCAGCGCGCCACCGGCGGCCTTCTGTGTGTCGACCGCCCACGCATACGGTGTGTCCGCTTCGTCGAGGTGCCCGGACACCTCGAACGCGCTGCTCCCCTTCACCGGCTTCCACGGCTGCGCCGGAAACGGCCACCCACCACAGAAACCGGCGATCTCGAATGCGCCACCCGTCGCCGGGTACTCGCGCTGGTGGGCCTGCACCTGGCTCCACACCTGCTCGAAATCGCGGCCGCCAGTGCCTTCGTTGCAGAACATCGCGTTGTACTGCACGCTGTTCAGCCCGTGGGGATCCGCGTCGAAGCCGAACAGCTGGCGCGCGCCGGCCGCCGGGTGCGCCGATGCCGGGACACCGCCGTCGCGAACGGTGGCGAGGTCATCGGCCGCCGCCGCCCAGGCGTTCTCCGGCATGGCGAACTGGCCGCGAGCCCACTGGCCGTCGAGCACCGTGGTGTCGTCGATGACCCGCGGGTGCTGCACGAGTTGGTCGCGCAGAGTGAAAAGTGCGCTGTGGACGGCATTCGCGGTCGTGCCGAAGTGGTATTCGGCATCGTGCTGGGCCAGCCACGTGACGAGTTGGCCGAACCGCTTCTCCGAGACCGCGTCTCTCGAACCGTCCATGGTGGACAGGTCCATCACCGGCGGCATCACGGAATCCAGCCACATCCGGTCGACGTGACTGTCGAACATCGACCGGTACACGGCACCGATCGCGGTGCCGTAGGAAACGCCGTAGAAGCTGATCTTCGGCGCACCGAGCGCGGCGCGCAGCGAATCCAGGTCACGCGCGGTGTTCGAGGTGGTCAGCTGCTTGACGAACGCCGGGTCGATCGCGGTGCACCGCTTGTTGAATTCGGTGTACGTGGCGAAGCCGGCCTTCGCCTTTTCCTTCGCCGACGCCGTGACCGGCACTGACGGGCCGTCCTGCCACTCACAGTTGATCTTGTCGCTGTAGCCGGTGCCCCGCATGTCGAACCCGACCACGTCGTAGTCGTCGGCGACCGCCGCCAGCCCCATGGTGCTGAATGCCCCGGGGTCCTCGATGTTGCCCAGCCCCGGCCCACCAAGGTTGGCCACCAGCACCCCGCGCCGCTTCGCGGGATCCGCCGCCTTCCGCCGGCTCACCGCAACGTTGATCTTGCGCCCCTGCGGCTGCGCGTAATCCATCGGCACCGCCAACATCGCGCACTCGGACCTGGCATCGCCCGGGTCACTCCACCCGTTCGCCACCTTCACGCAGGGCTCCCACCTCAGCCCCTCCGCCGCCGCCCCAGCCGGCGCCACCACCCCGACAGCCACTCCGACCACGGCCACCACAACCGCCGCAACCCTGACTTTCCTCACTTCGACCATGACTCACGACGCTAGGAACCCCGTGTCCCCGCCCCGTCCCCACACCTCAACAACCCCGTAACGCCCCAACCACCCACCGTCACCCACCAACGGAACGGAACTCACCCTCGCAACTGCACCCACCAACGCTGGGTCAGTCACCTTCCGCACCGTGGGGTCTGGGGGCTCGGCCCCCAGAAATAAAAAACACCCGACCATGTTCGCGCTTTCCGCGAACACAATCGGGCGATCGGGTGGGCCCACCAGGACTTGAACCTGGGACCTCTTCGTTATCAGGGCAAATTCGCGTGTTTTTGACCTCGGCTTCGTGGCGTCGACCAGGCACACGAGCGTCCGTGAGCGTCCGCCGGTGTCCGCCGCATTCCCTGCCGATTGTCACTCACTTCGTCACTCATCAGCCCTTCAAGAGCGGCTGGAACAGAGGGGCGTGCCACTCCCTCTGTTCCAGCCGCTTTCTCGTTACACCTGTTACATAGAGTTAGTGTGGGGAAATGCTGTCACACCTAGCTGTCACACCCCTGTCACACCAATAACCGCAGGTGAGATCCCCTAGAGTGACAGAGTGACAGGTGTGACACCTTCGACATGTCCCCACTGTCACACCTCCGTCATGGGCACGGTTGGTAGTCGACGACGAGCTGACTGGCGCCCTGCTGTTGGCGCATGGTGAGCCGGCCCAGCTGGGGGCCTGGTGCGGTGGTGGGGGTGTCGTCGGTGAGCGAGCCGAAGTCGAGCTGGCAGGCGTCGACGTGCAGGCCGTCGGGTGCGGTGGTGACGGCGTCGCCGGGGACCCACACGTTGTTGGCGTAGTCGAGCGGGTCGCGCACCTGCCGGGCGAGGGCCTCGACCGCGGCCGGGCAGTCCGGGCCGCCGTGGGCTTGGGCGAGCTGGCGTTGCGCGGCGGGCGCGAGCACGAAACAGGCGTCGGCAACCCAGTTGGCTTCGGCCGCTGTGGGCGCGGCGTCGGCGGGTCGGGTGCGTTGTTGCTGCGCGACGTAGGTCAAGCGCTCGACGAGGAACACGACCATGGCGTTCGGGGTGCGCGGCAGGATCCGTGGCACGGCCGCGTCGTGCGCGGCTTGCAGGTCCCGCGCCGACGCGACGCGTTCGGCCGCCGCGTCGAGCAGCAGCCCGGCGACGCCGCCCGCAAGCAGCAGGATCCCGAGGGCGAGCGCCCCGAGGTTCTCGAGTCGCCGTTCCCGAAGCCGAAACCGTAGAGCGACGGCCACGCCGGCGCCGGTGAGCACCAACCCGGCCAGCACCGCCCACCACCACGGGTCCACGTACCAGCCGACGAACGCGACATCGACGACCACCAGCACCGCCGTGGCCGCCCACACCGTGCCGACCTTGGCCGGCACCTGCATCGCAGCGAGCACCACCAGCACGACGAACCCGACCAGCCACGGCACCACGGCCCACTGCGACAGCACCCACGCGAGCAACGCGACAAGCGCGACCCCGCCAAGCACCGGCCACTGCACCGCCTGCGCCAACATCCGCCACCGCGCGGCCCGCGCCCGCCGCGCAGTCACCACCTTCGCTGCCCGCTCGAACGCCCCACCCACGATCACCATCATGCGCCCCGGCCCGGTCTCACGTGGGGCGTTTCCGCAGCTTCGGGGCATTTACTGGCTGAAACGGACGGGGCGACCCCAGTCTCTTCCCATCCGTTCCAGTCGCGCGCTAGCCCTTCTTGCGTTCCGCGAAGAGGTATCCGACAACCGCGGCAAGTGCACCGATGACGGGGCCAACGACGACCTGCAGGATCGACTTGCCGAAGTCGGAGTCGAACCACTTGCAGGCCATACCGAGGGCGATCATGAAGATGGAGAAGACCACGAGGGCGAACAACATCCACAGGATAGAGATCCGAAGGTGGTCGTCAGGCTCAAGCCCGGGTCCGGGTTTGAGCCTGAACTCGTCTCCGGGCTTGGCGAAGAGTTGGGCGGCGTCGTCCGGGATCACGTTGGCTTCCCCGGCCGCCAACGCCCATTCAGCTTCGTCGCCGAGCGCTTCCCCGAGTTCGCCACGTTCGTCGGCCGGCGCCTCGTGACCTGTGATCACGGCGTCGGGCTTGGGGTGGTCGGCAGCATCCGGTGGGGTCACCGTGGCTCTTCCTTCGCCCTCGTCCGCTTCTCCACGGTTTCGTCCTCCGTGCGGGGGTAGATGATCTTAGTCGTGGTGGGCGCCCCGTCGGAGGGCTTGTCGTGTTTCGGGAATCCGGCTTTCGTGGCCGCGCCCGCGAGCGCGGAGATCAACTCGTCCCAGAAGTGCTCAAGGTCGAGGACGCGTTGACGCACGTCGTGATAGCGCCGCGTGACGTTCGCCAGCCGACGACGGAGGTCGGCGTTCTCTCGCTCTGCCTTTTGGAGCTGCGGAAGGTGCGGGCACGCGTCCTCGTGCGGGCGCGTCGGCGCGTCGCGCAGCGGGGGCGTCAGGAGATGCCCAAGGAGCAGCGGATCCTCACCCTCTGCGTCCGCAGGGGGCACGTCCTCCTCCCACCGAGGTGGAGGCTTCCGCCCGCGCCAGTTCTCTGGCTTCCACATGGGGACCGTCCTGGGGGTCGTCCTTGCCCGTGCTTCCCTCGCGCGAGCGGTTCCGGGAAGAGTACTCGCACACCCCGACACCTTCCGCGCCCCGCGTACGTTGACGATGTGAGTGTCCGTCACATCCAGCGGTAACGCGATGTGAGTGTGACACGACGTACCTGATGAGATACGACGTAAGCAGGGTGACTATGCTGCGCTGCCGTGCCATACTCGTGACCGGCGCAAGCGAACACTTGACAATAAGACGACTAAAATGATAAGTGCAAGCGAATCAGGCAAGGAGCTCCCCATGGCCGACAAGCCGAAAGCCGCCACACGTGCTGCAGATCCACCGGCGAGGCGTCGGGCCGTGAGAGCTCGCGTCGACAGTCCAAGCGTCGTGCGCCTGACGGTCAACATTGGCCCAGCAACTCAGGCGGCACTACAGCACATTGTTGAGAGAGAACAGGTGACAGTCACCGAAGCCCTTCGCCGTCTGGTCAGCTTGGGCTCCTTGGTGGATCGCAAGGTCACCGAAGAGGGCAAGGACCTGCTACTACGCAGTGGGGACGAGACACAGCAGGTGTTGATCCCATGAGAATTCAAGGCTTCTAGACGCTCAGTGCCCCGGCAGGCTTGTCCGGCCGGGGCACTGCCGCTTCCAGTCCTCGCCCACCAGCACGACGCACCAGCCCCTTCATATTCCTTCCCCCAGGGCTTCGCGCATGTGCGAGCAGTAGAACGGCTCCCCGACCTGCACCGGTACGGGCAGGTCGAGGCTCGCGCGGAACGCCTTCACCTCGACATCGTCGAACCTGCCCGGCGCGGTGGACCAGGCGTAGCCGACCCCGCGGGCAAACGCCGCGTCCAGCATCAGGCCGCCGATCCCCCGCCGGCGGAATCCGTCCGCCACGGCGACGTGCACGAGCACCCCGCGCAGGTCGACGCCGCACAGCTGCACCGCGACGTAGCCGACCACCACGTCGCGGATGCTCAGCTCGATGCGCCCCACGCCCCCGCGCACCGGCGGGCGCCGGGCGACCAGCCGGACTGGGAACGACGCGTACATCGCCGCCGTCTTCCCCGGCACGTCCAGCGGCTTGTGCTCGACCTCGAACCACGACTGCCGCGGCATCCGGAACCGGCTGCACAGCAGGCACGTGCACGTCGACAACCGCAACGCGTGGTGGTGACCGGTGTTCATCCCGGCCACCTCAAGCAGATGCCCGTTCAAGCACCGCGCATGCGCACGAGCGGACCGAAACGGCAGGTCCTCCCGCTCCACCACCTCAGCCCACTCGACCACATGTTCGATCGTATGGCCTGATCGCCGCGCCGGAAACCCGGCCTGAAACCGTCCAGGACCGATCCCCAGGTCCAGGCACACCAGAGTCCGGCCGTTGTGGCACCAGCGGCGATCTCAGGGCGCCAAATCCGGCGCCTCCCCGCCCCCGAGCACGCCGCTGGCGTGCGTAACCGCCGAGGCTGGGTCATCCGGCCACCACACCAGTTCGACGTCTTCCCACACGGCTGAGCCCGCCGGCACCGGGCGCGCAGGCGGCTCAGACTCAGGCAACGGCCGCAACGTCCACGATTCGCTCATGATCACGACTGTCCCACCCCGACACGAGCACCGGCGCCGCGTTCGGACATCTGTGGACAACGCTGCCTGAGTGACTCACTTCCGAGCGGCGATGGCGTTGGGAGGTGTCGCACCCTTCAAGAACGCCGCGATCTGCGTTGCCGCGGTTTGGTAGCACAACGCATTGGTTCCCGGCACGGTGCGAGCCGAGTGCGGGCTGATGATCGTATTAGTGCAGGTCCACAGAGGGTGGTCACCCGGAAGCGGCTCAGGGTCGGTGACGTCCAGAGCAGCACGGAGTCGGCCCGATTTCAGCTCCCCAACCAACGCATCCGTATCGACGATCCGGCCCCGGCCTGCGTTTACCAACAACGCTCCGTCGTCCATTGCCGCGAGAAACGCTGTGTCGACAAGCTTGACGGTCCGCTCCGTCAGCGGCGCCGCGATCACGACGAGAGCGTGCCCGACAACAAGCCCGGGTAAGTCCTCCGGGCCGTGGACGTCATCACGTGCCTTGCTTCCGACGAGCGTCGAGTCGACGTCGAATGCCTGCAAGCGGCGAGCGACTGCCATGCCAATCGCGCCGGCACCTACGATCAACGCCCGCTTCCCGGCGAGCGTATCGGCGTCGAACCTTCGGTGCGCCCACACGTGCGCATCCTGAAATCGAACGAGCGCGGGCCACTGCCTGAACTGAGTTAGGACGGCTGACAGAACCCATTCGGACACCGGTCCGGCGTGTGCACCACGGGCCGTCGAAAGAACGATTTCCGCTGGCACGTCTCCCGCCCATTCGTCGGCGCCCGCCGAGAGAAGCTGCACCATCCCCAGGTCGGGCAGCTCTGGCAGTAGGCGAATTGGTCGATGGCTGCTTCGGTACGGCGGAATAAGGACATTGGCCCGACGCTGCTCCCCGCTGAGCTGCCCTACGTTGGGGTCGTACTCGACGACCTGCACGCCGTCGAGGCGGGCGAGAATCTCGCGCCCCACCACGTCGTCGGCTTCTCCGCTAACAAGAACCCTTGCAGCACTCACTTCCTGCCGCCCCCTTCTTCGGTCACCTTCGCGATAAGGCTTCGCGCCTGGTCCACGATAAGACCACCCGATACAGAATTGTCCACGACCACATGTGGAACGGGTGGCCGAAAGTCGACGTTAACACCCTCCATGTACTTCTCCCAGTTCGCGAGCTTCATGCTGTCTCGCGGCGCATCACGATGCCGGATATACGTGCGCATGGTCTTCTCGTCGCAGTAAACCCACACGATCGTGAGGTTCGCGCCAAGGTTCCGGCACGTTGCCTCCGCCTGCCGCAACCAAGACTCGTCCGCGAATTCCCTAAGAAAAGGCGCGGTCACGATAGCGCTATTTCCAACCTGTACGTTTTCCGTCATCGCTTCGAGTAACGACGCGTACTCAGCCGGCCTGATCTTCGTCAGATAGACCTCCGACTCCCGGTCATTCCGCGAAACGCCCTGCAATTCCAACGCAGCCTCGACGACAAACCGCGTCAATGAGTCTTTGTCGAGCATCGGCCATCCTGACTCGCGGGCGAGCACCCGGCCCAGCTCCGTCTTTCCGCTGCCGGCATATCCGCCGACCATGACTACCTGCGGCGTCGAGGTGCGCGCCTCGCGCCGATACTCCTGGTCGGGCGCGTGCACGGTGCGAGCGGATCGAGCCTTGCTCACGACAAGCCCCTTCTTGGCGAGTAAGTCCATGGCCTCATTGATCGTGAAGACGCTGACGTCCCACTCCTTCGCAAGTTCGCGTGACGACGCGAGCCGCTCGCCGTGGCGAAGCCTGCCGGCCTGAATGTCGTTCTCGATATTCCGGGCGATCTGCTGGGCGAGCGGCTCAGACCTGGTCACCGAGCTTCGCGGGCGAGACATGCGCACTCCTAGCCGGGCGGCGAGCCCTCGGGTCAACTGAACGGTAACCATATCAGAACCTATCAGGTGTCTCTAGTGTTCCTGCAGGTCAGAGCTGAGTTTCAGCCGAGGTGGCACCTAACAGTTGACCTGGTTACCATTCCACTGTTAGCTTCTTGGTGGTCGGGGTCACTCCGACGAACACGACACCGAGGAGGGCTACATGGCCAAGCAGGCGATGACGAACAAGAAGCTCCGGAGCCTTGGGCTTGGGGGTGGTTCGGGGATCAAGTCGAAGTTGGTCGGACTGGCCCTGATCGCGTTCGTGCTCTGGCGGGTCATCACCGCGCCGGTGGAGTCCGCCCACTTCGTCGGCGACGTCGCCAGCGGCCTGGTGACCTTCGCCAAGGCCGTGCTCTGAATTCGTTCCCGCTTCTGACCTGCAACTTCGTTCGAGAGGACCACCCAATGAGCACCAACCGCTTTCGCTCCCAGCTCGACGCCGCCGGCGCGTTCGTCGACGAGGTTGCCGCCGATGGCGTGTACCCGGACGGCTTGACCGAAGCCGCGATCGACGCCCTGATCGAGCAGGTTGACCTCAACCTGGCCGCGGACGAGTTCGCCGCTGAGGCCGCGTTCCGTTGCGACTTCACCGACCAGCGCCGCGCCAGCCGTGCCCGCCGCCGCGCCGGCCGCGAACTGCTGCGCTCGAACTACCTGGTCGCTGGCTCGCAGCGCCAGGGCAAGACCGCGGTGTTTCGCGCGTTCCTGGTCGAGGGCGAGGCCGCCTGATGACGATCAACGCGCTGGCCGCTCAGTTGCGTGGCCTCATCGACACGATCCCTCGGGATGCCCTGCTCCCAATGGCGGACGACAACCACGCGCTCAACCGCCTCGCGCACGCCGACCGGCAGATCACGACGTTGCAGGAGCAGGTCACCGCGCTGGTGGGTGGCGGAACGCACCTGGACAACATCCGGCTCAACCTCGGCACAGCCACCGGCGCGGTGGCGCTGGCCCAGGAACACGCCCAGATCGCGAAGGGCGCCGTCGGTGACGTGCTGGCCGCGATCGAGCGGGCCGCGCTCGCGATGAGCACCGCGGCCGACCACTTCTCGCAGTGAGGACTCCCAGCCCGATGACGGCTCGCCTGATCTTCCGGCCCGACGCGGCGGCTCACTCCGCCAAGAACGCGCACGCCGCGCCGGGTTTCACCATCCACCCGCAAGACCGCACGGAGGACGCCCAGATGGTAGCCACGCCCCAGGTCGAGCGCACCGCCGCCGACCAGCCGGCCGAACCCACGACCTACACCTACACGCCCCACGAGCTCAACCGCCTGATCTCCCGCGAGATCTCCGGACGGCTGCTGGAGCTGGCCGACACGCTCGCCCGCAACGCCGCGTTCCTGCTCGCCAACGACCAGCTCCCGGCCGCGGTCAAGCGGACCCGCGCCCTGACCTACCTCGACGTCGCCGACCAGCTGCGCAGCGTCGGCCTGGACGAGGTCATCCGCGCCACCCTCTCGGAGGTGGCCCGGTGAACCCCCGCAACCGCCGCCAGATCTCGACCATGGTGTTCGACGGCCTGACCCACCACGTGTGCCTGTGCCGCGGGTTCCGCGACGGACTGCCGGTCTTCGGCTGGGGCGAGGCCCCCTCGACCCTGCTCACCCGTGCGCAGCTGCGCGAGGCCGGGTTGCGGCCCAACGGGCAGGACCCGGTGGCACTGCTCGTGTTCCGCCACGTCAAGCCCTTCGCTCACGAGACCGTGGCGGAGCTGTTCTCCGTCGAGCGCGCCGCGCTCAAGCGCACCGCGACCCCGGCGCAGCTGGTCGCGCTGTCCCGCGCGATGGACGCCCGCCGCGTGTGCGTCGACTGCGGAGTGGTCCAGGACTACTGCGTGCCGACCTCGACCCGCCAGTGCGGCACCTGCGAGGACACCGCCATGGCCGACCAGATCGGGGTGGCTGCGTGAGCGACTCCGGCGTGTTCCACGACCTCGTCCAGTCCCAGCAGGAAGAACTCGACCGCGCCCGCCGCGAAGCCGACCGCCAGGAGTGAAACCGATGAACCACTACCTCAAGCTCGACAGCTACGTGTTCGACGGCAACGCCACCAGGTCGGTGACCTGCGAACTCGCCGTCGGCGACGCCACGGTGTCGTTCGCGCGGCCCTTCGTCCAGATCGCAACCCACCTCGCGGTGACGCCCATCGTGGAAGCCGACGACCACGGCATTCGTTTCCGCCTCGACGCCTGGTGCGCGATGAACTTCGGCCACGCCGGACCGATCACCATCCTGCCCCTGACCATCGGCAACCAGGCCGTCGCCGTCGCGGTGGCCCGCGAGTTCGACGCGGACCCGACCATCGCGTGGACCTCGCCGGCCGCCGACGTGCTGGCCTGGTGCCAGCGCTGGGTGGCCCGCCAGAACGGCGGTGACCAGCGATGAGCTTCTACTGCGACGAGTGCGAAGACGAGCACGACAGCTGGAACGACTGCCCTCACACGTTGCGGCAGTGCCCGGCCTGCGGCGAGTTCGCCGTCGAGATCCTGCTCGGCAGGACCGACATCGGCGAGCGGGACGAGGCCGTGTGCGGCGCCTGCGGTGTGGAGGTGGAGCGGTGAGCACCTTCGACGTCTTATCCCGGTACGGGACCCTCGCCCTGATCCGCCACGCGGTCACGGTCCTGCTGTTCCTGCTGCTGCACCTGGTCCGGATCCCGATCGTACTGCTCGCCCGGGTCCTGGAGGGCGTCATGGGCGAGCTGGACCGCTACGCCACCGCCCAGGCCTCCCGCGAGCCCCGCGGCCCCATCAACCAGTTCTTCCCCCACGAGAGCACCCAAGAGGCCCGCCATGCGTAACCGCCGCGAGAACCGCACGTGGATGGAGTGGCAGCACCAGGCCTACTGCGAAGCCGTCGCGTGGGACGCGCTGGCCACGTTGCGCGGGCACGCCTTGCAGGTCGCGGTGCTGGTCGCCCTGGTCCTGTTCTTCCCGACCGCGTGGGTGGTGCTGCCCGCCGGCGCCTACGGCATCTGGCTGGCCGTGAGCGCGGTGAAGACCTCGCTTCTGCTCGCCAAGGCCCGCGCCGGCCGCATCTACCCGCCCCGCTGAACGGAGGTGACCGTCATGACCGCTCGACACACCTGCACCCGCACCGAAGCCGCCACCACCTGGATCGCCTGGCACTTCGCGGAACTGCTCGCCGTGGCCGCCCCGCTGCTGCTCGGCTGGCTGGTCGCCGGCTGGCTCGCCCTGGCCTCCGTGGCGACGGCCGCGGCGTGGGGCGTGCACGAGCTGCACACCCGCCGCACCCGCACCGAGCTGCCCGCCGGGCCCGCGCCGCGGCAGATCACCAACCACAGCAACGGAAACACCGACCAGACCACCTCGTCGGCCCCGGCCGGCGACCACGACCAGAACAGGGAGCGTGCGTGATGAGCACCTGGGCCGACAACCGGCGCGCCAACCGCGCCGCCGACGCCGAACAGCGCCGCGCCGACGCCGCCGCCAAGCTCGACCGGACCCTGACCGCCGCCGCCGCGCAAGCCACGCAACGTCGGGCCGACCAGGACGCGGCCGACCAGCGCGCCGACAAGATCCGCGCCGACCGCAAGGCCGCCCGCGCCAAGAGGTTCGCCACGGCCGCGGGGTGGCTGTCCGAGCACCGCGTGCGGCTGCCGATCTACCTGCTCGCGGTGGTGTCCGCGGTCATGGCCGTGCCGGCGATGTCGGACTACGGCGTGGGCGTCTACCGCACGCTCACCGGCGGGTTGCTGCCGGCGCTCTCGGAGCTGGGCATGTGGGCGTTCGCGGTCGCGGTCGAGGTCTCGCGGCACTGCCACCCGCAGCGCCCGGTGTGGACGTTGCAGCTGGGGGTGTGGCTGTTCGCCGGCACCGGTGCGGCGCTCAACGTGCTGCACGGCATCGGCCGCGGCTGGAACGTCGCGGTGGTCATGGGGATCGTGTCCGTGGCCGGGGTGATCGCCCACCAGATCGCCGTGGCCGCCCCGCGCCGCTCTCGTGCCGAGCGCGACGCCGCGAAGATCGAGCGCCACGCCACCCGCAAGATCGCCCGGGTCCGCACCGCCGCGGTGCGTCACGCGGTCGCCGAAATCGACCGAGACGGGGCCGCGCGGCTGGTGTTCGCGCCGGGCCGCTACACCCTCACCCGCCACCACGGCCGGACCCACCTCGTCGCCGCGATCGAGACCAGCGACTACGTGGGGGACGTGCTCGCCGACGAGGTGACCGCGTGGCTCGCGGTGCAGGACCGACCCGCCGACCGGGTCGAGGACGACCCGATCGCCGACGCGGCGGTGCAGACCCTCGACCGGCCGTCTGACCAGGGCAAGTCGACCCCCACGGGCTCGACCCACCGTGCGCCGAAGCAGCGAACGTTCGAGCAGGCGCAGGCCGACTTCACCGCGGCGCTGGCCGACCCGAAGGTCGCGATCAACCCGAAGTCGGCGGAGTCGATTCGCAAGACCATCCGCTGCAAGGCGGAGTGGGCCCGCAAGCTCCGCGACGAGTACCAGGCCAACCACCAGTGACCCGGGAGGACACCACCATGGACACCGAAAACACCACCCCGGTCGCCGGCGGCGAGCTGGCCACCGTGCACCACCTGCCGACCCGCACCGACGAGGTGATCGAGCCCGACGAGGTGCTCACCGAGCAGGAGTTCCAGGCGCGCATGTCGCAGAAAGCGTTGGCGCAGGCCCGGTGGGCCGGCTACCGCAACGACGCGGTGGTCGTCGCCCGCACCGCGAAGAAGGTCGCCAGCCACGAGCGCACCAAGGCCCTGGTCGGCCACGGCATGACCGTGATGGCGGGGCTCGACTCGTGGCGCGGCCGGGCGTGGGACGCCTCGACCATGGGCGTCTACCGCCGGCAGGTCAAGGCCGCCGAAGCCGTCGGCGACCGCGAGCAGGTGAAGGAGTGGCTGGAACGCATGGAAACCGTCAAGGAAGCTCGCCACCGTCGGATCATGGAACTGCCGGAGCTGATGAAGCGGCTGATGAAGGTCGGCGTTATCGGCCTGGCCGCCGCGGTGGTCATGGTGCTGCTCATCGGGATCCTCGTGCAGGTCTCGGGCGCCGGCGCGTTCACCGGGGTCATCGGGGGCGTGTTCGGGGCGCTGCGCTGGATCTTCACCGCGATCGCCTGGACCTGGACCCCGCTGGTGGCCGTGGCCCCGTGGGTGGTCGCCGCCGGCGTGGTGCTCGGGGCGTACCGGGAGGGCAAGCAGCGCGGGAAGGTGCCGGGCTGGCTGGCCACCAACCGCGGCGCGGACGCCGACCTCACGATCGACGAGACCACCATCGCGCAAGCCCTTGCCGCACTGCGGATCCCGCAGATCACGAACTACCTCAAAGAGGGCCTGCCCATGCAGTACCTCACCCCGGCCCGTCGGGACGGGCGCGGCACCCACGCCGTGGTGCGCCTCCCGGCCGGTGTGACGGCAGAGAAGATCGCGCGCCGCCGCGGGGACCTCGCGACCGGGCTGCACCGTCTGTCCAAAGAGGTCTGGCCCACCACCGGCAGCGAAGAGGGCATCTTGGACCTGTGGGTGGCCGACAAGGGTGCTCTGGCCGAAGGTGCCGGCGCGTACCCGCTGCTCGACGACGGCGCGGTGGACGTGTTCAAGGGTGTCCCGTTCGGACGGACGTTGCGCGGCGAGCCGATGCTCGCGCCGCTGTTGGAGCGCAACACGATCTGCGGTGGCATGCCCGGTCAGGGCAAGTCGTCCGCGGCCCGGGTCATCATGGCCGGCGCCGCGCTGGACCCCACGGCTGAGCTGCGCATTTGGGTCCCGGACGCGAACTTCGACTTCGAGGTGTTCGAGCCGCGCTGCTCCCGCTACGTGATGGGCGCCGAAGACGAGAAGATCGCCCAAATCCTCGCGGACCTGCGCGAGCTGCACGCCGAAGTCCAGGCCCGCGGCGAGCTGCTCGTGAAGTACGAGATTCCCGCGGTCACCAGGGAATACGCGTCCAAGGGCGTCGGGCTGCACCCGATCTTCTGCCTGCTGGAAGAGGCGCACGTCGCCATCCAGCACCCCGTCTACGGCAAGGACATCGCTCAGCTTCTGGTCGACATCGTGCGACTGGGCCGCAAGCGCGCGATTCACGTGATCGTCTCGACTCAGGCGCCGACGAAGGACAGCATGCCCAGGGACGTGACGCGCAACTGCTCGAACGGCATCGCGTTCGCCGTGGGCGACCACGTCGCTAACGACGCGCTGCTCGGGCAGGGCGCCTACGCCGCCGGTCACCGCGCCACGGAGCTGATTCCGGGCACCGACAAGGGAACCGCGGTGTGCAAGGGCCTGTCCGGGGAGCGCTCGGAGATCGTGCAGGTCTACTTCCTCAACGTCGCCAAGGACAACGACCAGGTCAGCCCGCTGATTGAGCGGTCGCTCGCCGCGCTCAAGGGCGGTCACGTCCCCGGTGCCGGCCGTCCGACCAGCATGATCGAGGCCGCGGCGCCGCGGGACCTGCTCGACGACCTTGACGAGGTGCTCAGGGACGTGACCGAGTCGCTGCCCGCGGCGAAGGTCGCGCCGCTGCTCACCGCGCTGGACGGGCGCGAGTACGCCGGTCTGGACGGGGTGAAGCTGCGCGCCCTGCTCGCCGCACGCGGGGTCAAGGTGCCCAGCACCGGCAACAAGTGGCCGATCGACCCGGTCACGATCCGTGAGGCCCTGGTCGCCGCGGCAACCGCCGACCTCGACGAGGACGAGTAGCCCGAACCGGCCCGGGTTAGGTCGGCACCACCCCCGCGAGGTTTGCCTACAGACCCGCAAACCGCCGGCCGCGGGACCGACCTAACCCACCTCACTCGCCTAACTTTCCGCAGATCAGCACCGACCTGGGAGATCTCACCCGCCGGGTTAGGAACCTAACCCCAAATCCAGCACCTCACTCCCGATCTCACCCGCCACGCGACACCCACACCGAGTGCTCGCGCCAGCCGATCCATGCCAAAAACCGTCACACACCGTCACCGACGAGAGGACATCGACATGGGATGGTTCAGCCCCCGCCGCAACCCGCAAGACCCCCACCAGCTCCGGATCGCCGTGCACGAGCTTGGGCACGCCGCCGTCTGGGCCGACGCCGGACTCACGATCACCGAGATCGTGCACAGCGGCGACGACGGCCACTGCTCCGTGGAGTGGGACCCAAACAACCTCGCCGGCTACGCGATCGGCTGCTGGGGCGGGTTCGAGGCCGAAGACCGCTGGCTGCGTCACCACCGCCGTGGTCACGCCAGCCGCGGCAACGCCGGCTATGACATCCGCAACTTCCGCCACGTCAGCAACGGTCTGGACACCCGGTTGTCGGAGGGCAAGGCGCGGTCTCTGGCCCGCGCAGCGGTCGGCCGCCACTGGGACCGCATCACCACCCTCGCGCCACGACTGATCACCACCGGGCGGCTCACCACCATCCGGCTCTGACCGCACGCACTCGCCGAACACCGCTCGTGTCGACCACACCTCACGCCACGGAAGGGAAAACCGCATGTGTCGCGCATCCGCCGAAGGTGGCCGCCGCTGCGCCGGCGGGTCGAGCCGAACCCGCGCCCACGGCGCCATCCGCCAACGCGTCTCCCGCGCTCGCCGCGCCGTCGCCGAGGCCACCGCGGCCGGCGACACCGCCGCCGTGACCAGCGCCAACGCCCGCCTCACCGAAGCCACAGAGGCCCTGACCGCCCACAACACCGCCCACCGCAGCGAACAGGAGTCCCGCATGGACAGCCACCAGCCCACTCCCGAGCAGCCCACGGACAACACCGCAGGTCAGCTGAGGGACGTGACCGACGACCCGTTCGCCGCGACGCTGCGCCACCGCGTGCAGGAAGCCCGCCGCGCCGTCGACAACGCCATCGCCGCCGATGACCACGACGCCTTCACCAGCGCCAAAGCCCGCCTCGACAAAGCCGCCCAGGACTTCGACGACCACAAAGCCCGCATCGACGAGTACGACGACGCCGCGGGGAGCACCGCAGATCAGGCGGGGGACGTGACAGGCGAGGACGCCCACCCCCGCCAGCACATCGGCGGCACGATCACCGGGGTCGCGGTCGGTGGCAACCACACCGGCCACATCAGCGCATCGATCACCGACCCCGACCCGGCCGGCGGCCCGCACGTCATCGTGGGCGGCGACCACACCGGCACCACCCACGTCACCATCCGCGGGCGCGACGGCGCGGTCACCCACCACGAGGACGGGGACGCGACAGGCGCCAAGGCGGCGCCGTCCACGCCGAACACCCCGCCCGTGGCGAAAACCCCCAAGCCCAAGGCGAAGCAGAGCGCCACCCGTCGGCAGCCCCGCAAGGGCAGCGGCACCCGCCGCCGACGCTCGGAATCCGACGTGGTCGTGCACCCGCGGTCGACGACCCCGCCGCCGGCTCCCCAGCCGGACGCCCACCAGTCCGAGCAGGACGAGTTCCGCGCGCTCTGGCAGTCGTTCAAGGCACCGGAAGCCCGCGCCGCCAAGGCGTCCACACCGGACACCCCGCCGCCGGCACCCGAGAACCACCAGGCCCCGCGGCGCGAGCCGCACAGCGACACCAGCTCGCCGCAGAAGCACGAGCAGACCACCAGCGACCAACCGCGAGTCACCGACTACACCGCGCCCGACGGCACGCGCTTCACCAACTACGCCGCGCCAGGCGCGACCGTCGGCGCCCAGATCGGCGTCATGCACGGCCCGACCACCTTCACCTCCGGCAGCGACTTCGACCCGTTCCGCGGCCCCGCCAGCAACACCACCACCTCCGACCCGCGGCCCGAGCGCGAGCACGCCGCCGGCGACTCGCGCACCACCGCCAGCGGCACCGACTACGTCGAGCAGCAGATCGGG
The DNA here is from genome assembly GCF_035918295.1 of Amycolatopsis rhabdoformis. Taxonomy (GTDB): domain Bacteria; phylum Actinomycetota; class Actinomycetes; order Mycobacteriales; family Pseudonocardiaceae; genus Amycolatopsis; species Amycolatopsis rhabdoformis. The sequence goes on along the minus strand of NZ_CP142149.1, from coordinate 8,031,768 downwards.
ATCCAGTACGGCCCGACCTTCCACGGCAAGAGCAGCCAGTGAAAACCCCCGCACCGCACGGGGACGTGACACCAACCGCACCGAAGGGAACCGATGTGATGGCCGACAACCACGACACCGTCGAAATGGCCCGCCTCACCGGCGACGTCGTCGCGTTCGCCGAACGCGCCGGCATCTGGCACGTGCTGCTCATCCAACGCCGCTGGAACCCGTTCGAGGGCTACTGGGCTCTGCCCGGCGGCCACGTCGACCCCGGCGAGACCTTCCGAGAGGCCGCGGTGCGCGAGTTCTACGAAGAGACCGGGTTGCAGGTCCAGCGGTTCGGTGAGGTCGGGATCTATGACCAGCCCAACCGCGACCCGCGGGGCCGCTACGTCACCGGCGCGTTCTGGACCGTGCTGCACACCCTCGTGCCACCGACTGCCGGCGACGACGCGCGAATCGCGCGCTGGCTCCCGCTCGCATGGGTGCTGCGCGAACGCGGGCAGATCGCGTTCGACCACCCCCGCATCATCACCGACGCCGCCCGACGCGTCGACCTCCCCACCCGCACCGACGCGAAGGGAACCCGATGACCACTGTGGACAACGAACTTCTGAGCGCCGCGCTCGACGCCGCGGCCCGCGGGTGGCACGTGTTCCCGTTGCGCCCCGGCACCAAGCGCCCCGCGGGGCACAACGAAGACGACTGCCCGCTCACCGGCCGGTGCGCCGAAGGGCACCGCACGTGGGAGCAGCGCGCCACCACCGACCCGGAGAAGATCCGGGCCGCGTGGTCGCACGCCCCCTACGGCATCGGTGTGGCCACGGGTCCGTCCGGGCTGTGCGTGATCGACCTCGACAACGCCAAGCCCGGCGATGAGGTCCCCGAGCGGTGGGCCGCGGAAGGCGTCACGTGCGGGGAGGACGTGCTTGCTGTGCTTGCCGACGCCTTTAGCGAGGACCTGCCCGGGAACACGCTGACCGTCCGCACGCCCTCGGGTGGCCTGCACCTGTACTACCGGGCTCCGGGGGACGTGACACTGCGAAACACCGCCGGCGACAGCGAACGCGGGCTCGGCTGGAAAATCGACACCCGCGCTTGGGGCGGCTACGTCGTCGCCCCCGGAACCCCGATCGGGATCGACCGCTACGGGTTCCTGTTCGACGGCGCGATCGAGCCGCTGCCCGCGTGGCTCGTGCGGCGGCTCACCCCGAAGCCGCTGCCGGCCGCGCCGGCATGGCCGGTCCGGCCCGCGGGCGACCGGCGAGGCCGCTACCTCGACGCCGCGGTGAAAGCCGAAGCCGGGAAGGTCCACAACGCCGCATCCGGGCAGCGCAACGCGGCGCTCTACGCCGCCGCGCTCGCCCTGGGGCAACTCGTCGCCGGCGGCTCGCTTCCCGAGGACGACGTCACCGCACGGCTGATGACCGCGGCCGGCCGGCACATCGCATGCGGCGCCTACAGCGAAACCCAGGCCCGCAGCACGATCCGCTCCGGGATCCGGGCCGGGCACAACCGTCCGCGGCAGGTGGCGGCATGACGACGCCGTTGTTCTACCTCGGGGCGCCCGCACCGGGCTGGCTGGCGAGAGCCGGTGTGCCGCTGTTCGTGTCCGACACCCGGTTGCGCACCTACAAGCGGCTGCCGCGGGCTGTGGCGCGGTGGGCCTGCGATTCCGGCGGGTTCACCCAGCTCAAAAAGCACGGCCGGTGGACCATTCCGCCGCACGAGTACGTCGAGCGAGTCCGCCGCTACCGCGACGAAATCGGCATGCTCGACTGGGCCGCCCCGCAGGACTGGATGTGCGAATCGATCATCATCAACGGCGGCGTCGCCAACGGGCAGCGCTACGTGGGCACCCGCCGCTTCCTCGACCCAGACGGAAAGCTCACCGAGCAGCAGATCGTGCGACTACACCAACGATTGACCGTGCTCAACGTCGCGCAGCTGCGGGAGATTGCGCCGGACCTGAACATCATCGCCGTCGTGCAGGGCCAACACCCCGACGACTACGTGCACTGCACCGAGCTGTACCGGCAGCTCGCCGGCATCGACCTCACCCGCGAACCGCTCGTGGGTGTCGGATCGGTCTGCCGCCGCCAGGGCATGGAAGAGGCCGGGCAGATCCTGCGAGCCCTCCACGATGTGGGGCTCACACGCCTGCACGGGTTCGGGTTCAAACTCACCGGCCTGCGCGAGCACGGACACCTCACCGCGTCCGACGACTCGATGGCGTGGTCGTTTGTCGCCCGCCGGCTACAGCGACCGGCACTGCCCGAATGCATCGGCGGCTCGCACAAGAACTGCGCGAACTGCTTCCGCTGGGCCATGCACTGGCGCCGCTTCGCGCTCATCGCCGCGTCCGGACGCCACCACCGCCGCGCAGCTGCACGACAGGCGCTAATCGCAGCCTGATCCGAACCTGAGGGAGATCACCATGACCACGCCCCGGCCGCTGGCCGCCGTGCCGACACCGCCCGCCCGCCGCACCCGGTGGACCGACGCGGACCTGATGCGAGAGGAGTTCCCGCCGCCGAAGTGGGCCGTTCCCGGCCTGCTCGCCGAAGGGGTCAACCTGCTGGCCGGCGCGCCGAAACTGGGCAAGTCATGGCTCTCCCTCGGACTCGGAGCAGACATCGCCAACGGCGATAACGCACTCGGCTCGATCGAGGTCGAACGCGGCCCGGTCCTCTACTGCGCGCTCGAAGACACCGGGCGTCGGTTGCAGCGCCGCCGCCGCCAGCAGATCGCCGCCGGCGGAAGCCCCGCGAAGCTGCTCACCCTCGAAACCGCCTGCCCCACCATGACCGCCGGCGGCGAGCAGGTGCTGAGGGAATGGCTCGACGCGAACCCCACCGCGCGGCTGGTCATCATCGACACCTTTGAGAAGATGCGCGGAGCGGTCATCCCCGGCATATCCGCCTACAGCGGCGACTACGCCGCCGGCGCCCGCTTCAAGGCCCTCGCCGACGAGTACAGCGTGCCGTTCCTGCTCATCCACCACGTCCGCAAACAGGGCGCCGACGACTGGCAGAACCTCGTGTCTGGCACCGCCGGGCTGACCGGCGCCATGGACGCCACGTTGGTTCTCGAGCGCGGCCGGGGACAGGCAGACGGGGTGCTGCACGTGACCGGCCGCGACGTCGAAGAAGCCGACTACGCCATGACCTTCGACGCCCACGCCGGTGCCTGGACCAAGCTCGACGGCCCCGCCACCGACCACCTCGTCGCCGACACCCGCGCCACGATCCTGCGCCTGCTGCGCGACCACGGCCCGCTCACCCCGAAGGCCATCGCCGACGCCCTGGAGCTCAACCCGAGCACGGTCCGCCAGACCTGCAAGCGCATGGCCGACGACGGACAGCTGCACAAGGCCACCAACGGCGAATACAGCGCCCCCGGCAGCAGTCCCCGCGGTGACACCCCCGCCCTGTCACACCTGTCACCGCTGTCACTCCCGGGCTCTGACCAGCACAAACAGGTGTGACAGCAGGTGTGACACCCGCGGGAGCTGTCACACCCCAGCCGTCACGGTGACACCCGTGACCACCCCGCACCTGTCACACCTGTCACCGCTGTCACTCAACTGCCCCTGACCAGCACAAACACCTGTGACACCCCGAGTGACACCCCGACCGACCTGTCACTCGCCGACGAGAGGAGACCGCCCGTGTTCGTGGCCCGCACCCGCCCAGCTTCACGACGCAAAGGGACCCTCATGGACGCAACGATCCTGCCGCTCGACGTGCCGGCCCGGCACCTCTACCGCATCCCGGAAGCCATGCGCCTGCTCTCAATGAGCCGCTCCGTGATCTACGAGCAGTTGCGCGCCGGTCGCCTCTTCTCCGTGAAGGAAGGCCGGGCACGGCTCATCCCAGCCGTCTCAATCCAGCAGTACGTCAACCAGCTCATCAGCGAAGCGGAGGTGACCGGCTATGGCCGCACGGCGTAGTCGCGGGGACGGCGGGCTCTACTGGTCCGAGGCCCGGCAACGGTGGATCGCTGAGCTGACGGTCGGCTACCGCGCGAACGGGAAGCGGATCGTCCGCCGTGGCAGCGGGAAGACCAAGACCGAGGCTCGGGAGGCGCTTGGCCGGCTGGTCGACCGGAAGAAGGACAACACAGCCATCGCCGGCACCGGCCCGACGGTCGAACAGTCAGTTCAGGATTGGCTACGCCACGGCCTCAAGGGGCGTGATCAAGCGACTGTGGACAAGCTGACCACCTTGGCGGAAATCCACGTCATCCCCTCTCTTGGCGCGCGCCTGTTGCTGGATCCGAAGAACGTGAACGAGCTGACCGCGGATGACGTGGACGCATGGCTTGAGGCGAAGGCCGAAGTCCTGGCGACCCGGACCTTGGCGGACCTCCGGGCGATCCTTCGCCGTGCAATCAACCGGACCGCGAAGCGCACCAAGGGCAACGCCATTCGCAACGTGGTGTTGCTGTGCGACGAGCTCCCGGCCGGCCGCGAAGGACGCAAGTCGAAGTCGCTGACGTTGACGCAAGCAGAAGCGGTGCTCAACGCTGCCGAAGCCGAGCACTCGACCTACGGCGAATACACCGTCGTGTCGCTCCTCACCGGTGCCCGGACGGAGGAAGCACGTCCCTTGGCGTGGGACGAGGTGGACTTGGCGGGACGGCCGCATGCGACGCCGCCGGAACCTCCGCACGTCAACGTCTGGCGGTCGGTTCGCGCCACCGGCGATACCAAGACCCGGAAGTCGCGCCGCTCGCTCGCCCTCGCCGGACGCGCCGTCGCGTCGCTGGAACGCCAGCAACGGCGCCAAGATCTTCAGCGACGGATCGCCGGTGATCGGTGGCAGGAGAACGGGATCGTGTTCGCTTCGGATGTGGGCACGCAGCTCGACGCGGCGAACGTCCGGCGAGGCTTCCGCCGGATCCTGAAGAAGGCAGGCCTGAACCCGGCGGACTGGACACCGCGCGAGCTGCGCCACAGCTTCGTGTCGCTGCTCTCGGACAGTGGGGTCAGCATCGAGGACATCTCACGCCTGGTCGGCCACTCCGAGACCAAGGTGACCGAGCTGGTCTACCGCCACCAGCTCCGGTCGGTGATCCAGCACGGCGCGAAAGCGATGGACGCCATTTTCCCGACCACCGAGAGTGCATAGTCACTCAGTTAGTCACTCGGTCATGCAAAAGGCCGGTTCGCGTGAATGCGAACCGGCCTTTGACCTGCGTGGGCCCACCAGGACTTGAACCTGGGACCTCTTCGTTATCAGCGAAGCGCTCTAACCACCTGAGCTATGGGCCCGTCGAACGGAGAGAACTTTACAGGACCCCCGGAGGGGCCCTGCAACCGGGTTACTCCCTTTCCGACAGGGTGACTTCGAGGCCGCCGGCCAGGTCCGCCGACACGTTGTAGATGAAGGCGCTGACCGTGGCCAGAGCGGACACGAGCACGATGTTGATCGCGCCGAGGATGGCCGCGATGCCGAACACGCGGCCGGCGCTGATGAGGGGTTCGGTGGACGCGTTGGCGCCTTCGCCGCCGACCAGGGACGAGTAGGTGCCGTTGAGCTTGTCCCACACGCCCATGCCGTCGAGCACCGTGTAGAGCACGCCGACCGCGACGAGCCACACGAAGAACATGGCCACGCCGAGGACGAGCGACAGCTTCAGCACCGACCACGGGTCGAAGCGCTTGATCTGCAGCGACGCCCGGCGCGGGCCGCGGCCCGGACGACGCAGCGCGCTCGGGGTGGGGCGGGTGCGGCCGGCCGGAGGCACGTCGGCCGCGGCCGGCGGCGCGCCCTCGGCTCCGAAGAGCCGGGGCGCGGCCGTGCCGGTCACCGCGGGGTAGTCGCTCTCGCTCACGCGCGGTCCGTCCTGCTCATGATCCGAGTAGACCACATCCTCGGTGGCGATTCCGGTCGAGACCGTGGCCTCGGAGTCGCCGCCGCCGTCCTTGGCGGTGCGCTGCCAGGGTGGGCTCGACGACGTGCCGTCTGCCTTCTCGGATGGTGTCACGAAGAGTCAGTCCTTACCCGTGCGTGGGGCGCCGATCACTGCTCCGGCGCCGTGCCGTCTTCTTCCGTGGTCTCCTCGGGCGCGGTGGTCGCCTCGCCTTCGGCGGCGGGGGTCACCTCCGCCGAGTCGACCGAATCCGTCGAAACTTCATCGGACTCGGCTTCGGAAGAGTCCTCGCCACCATTGGCGACGTCCGACCCCTCGTCCGCGTTGCGTGCGACCGCGAGAAGAGTGGTCCCGTCTCCCAGATTCATCAGCCGCACGCCCTTGGTCTGGCGACCGGCCTTGCGCACGTCGCGCGCCGGCGTGCGGATGACCCCACCGCTCGAGGTGATGGCGAACAGCTCGTCGTCCTCGTCGACAATGAGTGCGCCCACCAGCCTGCCACGTTTCGAGTCGTGCTGGATGGTCAGCACACCCTTGCCGCCGCGGCCCTGCACCGGGTAGTCCTCGATCGGCGTGCGCTTGCCGTACGCGCCGTCGGTCGCGACCAGCAGGAACTTGTCGGGCTTGACCACGCTGATGCCGAGCAGTTCGTCGCCGTCGTTGAACCGCATGCCGAGCACACCGGACGTCGGGCGGCCCATCGGACGCAGCGCCTCGTCGGTGGCGTGGAAGCGGATCGACTGGCCGCCGGCCGACACGAGCAGCAGGTCGTCCTCCGCCGCCGCCAGCACGGCGCCCACGAGCTCGTCGCCTTCGCGCAGGTTGATGGCGATGAGGCCACCCGCGCGGTTGGAGTCGAAGTCGGTGAGCTTGGTCTTCTTCACGAGCCCCTTCTGCGTGGCGAGCACCAGGTACGGCGCCACCTCGTAGTTCGGGATCTCGATGACCTGGGCGATCTGCTCGTCGGGCTGGAACGCCATGAGGTTGGCCACGTGCTGGCCGCGCGCGTTGCGGTTGGCCTCGGGCAGGTCGTAGGCCTTGGTGCGGTAGACGCGGCCCTTGTTCGTGAAGAACAGGATCCAGTCGTGCGTGGAGCACACGAAGAAGTGCTGCACGATGTCGTCCTGCTTCAGCGTGGCGCCCTGCACACCCTTGCCGCCGCGCTTCTGCGAGCGGTACAGGTCGGTCTTCGTGCGCTTCGCGTAGCCGGTGCGGGTGATCGTGACGACGACGTCCTCGACCGCGATCAGGTCCTCGACCGACACCTCGCCGTCGAACGGGATGATCTTCGTGCGACGGTCGTCGCCGTACTTGTCGACGATCTCCATGAGCTCTTCACGGATGATCGAGCGCTGGCGCTCCGGCTTCTCGAGGATGTCCTTGAGGTCCGCGATCTCCAGCTCGATCTCGGCCAGCGTGTCGATGATGCGCTGGCGTTCGAGGGCGGCGAGGCGGCGCAGCTGCATGTCGAGGATCGCGGTGGCCTGGATCTCGTCGACGTCCAGCAGTTCCATCAGCGCCGGCCGGGCCTCTTCGGCCGAGGGCGAGCGCCGGATCAGGGCGATCACCTCGTCGAGCAGGTCGAGTGCCTTGACCAGACCGCGCAAGATGTGCGCGCGCTCTTCGGCCTTCTGCAGGCGGAACTTGGTCCGCCGGACGATGACCTCGACCTGGTGCTTCACGTAGTGCCGGATCATCTGGTCCAGGCGCAGCGTGCGCGGCACGCCGTCGACCAGGGCCAGCATGTTCACGCCGAAGTTCTGCTGGAGCTGGGTGTGCTTGAACAGGTTGTTCAGCACCACCTTCGCCACGGCGTCGCGCTTGATCGTGACCACGATCCGCATGCCCGAGCGGCTGTTGGACTCGTCGGCGATGTCGGCGATGCCCGTGAGCTTGCCGTCGCGCACGAGGTGCGCGATGTTCTCGACGAGGTTGTCCGGGTTCACCTGGTACGGCAGCTCGGACACGACCAGCGTCGTGCGGCCCTTCGCGTCCTCTTCCACCTCGACGACCGCACGCATGCGCACGGAACCGCGGCCCGTGCGGTACGCGTCCTCGATCCCGGACGTGCCGAGGATCATTGCCTTGGTCGGGAAGTCCGGGCCCTTGACCCGCGTGAGCAGCGCGGCCAGCAGCTCGTCGTCGGTCGCTTCGTAGTTCTCCAGTGCCCACACGACACCGTCGGCGACCTCGCGCAGGTTGTGCGGCGGGATGTTGGTCGCCATGCCGACCGCGATGCCGGAACCACCGTTGACCAGCAGGTTCGGGAACCGCGCCGGCAGCACGTCGGGCTCCTGCGTGCGGCCGTCGTAGTTGTCGGAGAAGTCGACGGTGTCTTCTTCGATGTCCGCCAGCATCTGCATCGCCAGCGGCGCGAGGCGCGACTCCGTGTACCGCATGGCGGCGGCGGGGTCGTTGCCCGGCGAGCCGAAGTTGCCCTGCCCGTCGATGAGCGGGTAGCGCATCGACCACGGCTGGGCCAGGCGCACGAGCGCGTCGTAGATCGCCGAGTCACCGTGCGGGTGGTAGTTGCCCATGACGTCGCCGACGACGCGCGAGCACTTGTTGTACCCGCGATCCGGCCGGAAACCGGAGTCGAACATCGAGTAGAGCACGCGGCGGTGCACCGGCTTGAGACCGTCGCGCACGTCCGGCAGCGCCCGCGACACGATCACGCTCATGGCGTAGTCGATGTAGGAACGCTGCATCTCCTGCTGGATGTCGACCGGCTCGATGCGGTCGTGTTCCGGCGGCAAGGTTTCCGTCATGGGTCCTTCTCGGCAGAAAGAAAGGTCAGGGCTGGCTGGCGGGGCGGACGGCTACACGTCCAGGAAGCGCACGTCCTTGGCGTTGCGCGTGATGAACGAGCGCCGGGCCTCCACGTCCTCGCCCATCAGGACGGAGAACAGCTCGTCGGCCTGCGCGGCGTCGTCGAGGGTGACCTGGCCGAGGAGCCGGTTGGCCGGGTCCATCGTGGTCTCCCACAGCTCCTCGGCGTTCATCTCGCCGAGACCCTTGTAGCGCTGGATCGCGTCGTCCTTCGGCAGCCGGCGGCCGGCCTCGACACCGGCCTGGATCACGGCGTCGCGCTCCTTGTCGGAGTACGCGTACTCCGGCTCCTGCCGCGGCCACTTGATCTTGTACAGCGGCGGCCGCGAGAGGAACACGTGGCCGTGCTCGATCAGCGGCGTCATGAAGCGGAACAGCAGGGTGAGCAGCAGCGTGGTGATGTGCTGGCCGTCGACGTCGGCGTCGGCCATCAGCACGATCTTGTGGTAGCGCAGCTTCGAGAGGTCGAAGTCGTCGTGGATGCCGGTGCCCAGCGCGGTGATCAGCGACTGGACCTCGGTGTTCTTGAGGACGCGGTCGATGCGCGCCTTCTCCACATTGATGATCTTGCCCCGGATGGGCAAGATCGCCTGGTACATCGAGTCGCGGCCTTCCTTGGCCGAGCCGCCGGCCGAGTCGCCCTCCACGATGTAGAGCTCGCACTCGCCCGGGTCGTTGGAGCGGCAGTCCTTGAGCTTGCCCGGCAGGCCGCCGATCTCCAGCGCGCCCTTGCGGCGCACCAGGTCCCGCGCCTTGCGCGCGGCCATGCGCGCCTGCGACGAGGAGATCGACTTGTTGATGATCGTCTTCGCCTCGTTGGGGTTGCGCTCGAACCAGTCGCCCAGCCACTCGTTGGACTGCTGCTGCACGAACGTCTTCGCTTCGCTGTTGCCCAGCTTCGTCTTCGTCTGGCCTTCGAACTGCGGCTCGGACAGCTTGATCGACACGATCGCGGCGAGACCCTCGCGCACGTCGTCACCCGTGAGGTTCGCGTCCTTCTCCTTGAGCAGCTTCTTCTCGCGCGCGTACGCGTTGACCACACGCGTGAGCGCCGCGCGGAAGCCCTCTTCGTGGGTGCCACCCTCGTGGGTGTTGATCGTGTTGGCGAACGTGTACACCGACGGCGTGAACCCGTTGTTCCACTGCATCGCGACCTCGACCTCGAGGCCGGGGCCCTTGGCGTCGAAGGAGATCACGCTCTCGTGGATCGGGTCCTTGCTGCCGTTGATGTGGCGGACGAAGTCCTCCAACCCGCCGGGGTAGCAGTACACCTTCTCCTTGACGCGGGCCTGCTTGCCTTCGGCGTCTTCCTCGGTGTCCTCGTCGGCCACGCGCTCGTCGCGCAGCGACAGGGTGAGGCCCTTGTTGAGGAAGGCCATCTCCTGCAGCCGGCGTGAGATGGTCTCGAAGTTGTACGTGGTGGTCTCGAAGATGTTCGGGTCGGCCCAGAAGGTGATGATCGTGCCGGTGCCCTCGGCGGGGCCGAGGTCCTCGAGCGGACCGGGAACCTGGTCGGTGTACTCCTGGCGCCAGCTGCGGCCGCCGACCTTGATCTCCGCGAGGAGCTTCGTGGACAGCGCGTTGACCACCGAGACACCGACGCCGTGGAGACCGCCGGACACCGCGTACGAGTCGCTGTCGAACTTGCCGCCCGCGTGCAGGATGGTGAGCACGACCTCGAGGGTCGGCTTCTGCTCCTTGGGGTGGATGTCGACCGGAATACCGCGGCCGTCGTCGAGAACCCGCACCCCGCCGTCGGCGAGGAGAGTAACCTCGACCTTGGTCGCGAATCCGGCCATCGCTTCGTCCACGGAGTTGTCCACGACCTCTTGGACGAGGTGGTGGAGACCGCGCTCACCGGTGGAGCCGATGTACATACCGGGGCGCTTGCGGACCGCTTCGAGACCTTCGAGCACGGTGATGGACGACGCGTTGTACTCGCTCTTGTTCTCAGTCACCGGCGTTGTTTCTCCTCGTCTCGCCCGAGCGGACGCTCGCTACTCCTCCAGTGTACTTGCCCGCGCGTGCTGGCATGCGGCAAGGACACCCCTCGTTGCGTCACAGACGCGCGAAATCGCTCGAAGGCGAGTCATCTCGTAGCGAGCGGCTTGTCAAGCGGTTCTCGGGGAACTCACCCGCCGACGCGCAACCCGAGTCAGCCGTACGTGTCACGCGGCCCGCGGCCGGGCACGACACGCGGGCCTTTCCGCCAGCTCGGGGCCGTCGGACCCTGGATCCGCATGCGTTTCACGACCCCGTTGCCGACCCCCGCGGCGATCTTCGCGATGAGCTTGCTCTGCAGCAGCCGCAGCTGCGTGGCCCACGCCGTGGAGCTCGCGCGCACGGTCAGCTCGCCGTCCTTCAGGCTCACCGGCTGGGCGTGTTCGGCAACGTCTTCCCCGACAAGGCGCGCCCACTGCCCGAACACGCGCGCGTTGGTCATCGTGTCCTGCCAGCCGCTGTCGGAGACCAGCCGCGACACGAGCCGGCCGAGCGGCTGCGGGTCACGCGCGTCGGCACCGGGCCCTGACCAGCGGCGACGGCGCGGGTTCTGGCCACCGCCGCCCGTGATCCGGCCGCGGCGCAGGTTCGGCGGCGCACCACGTTCCTTCGCCTTGGCTTTCGCGGCCTCGAGCGCGGCGTGCGCCAGGTCCCGTCCGGAGGGCTTCCCGTTCGGCCCAGTGGACACGTCACGCTCGGTACCGGAAGCGGGGCTCTCACCTGGGTGATTCCCCGCTCGGGGGATGTCAAGGCCCTTATCAGGCCGTTTCGTCACGCGCGGCGATAACCCATTCCCGGGTTTATCCACACTGTCCACAGGTTTGTCCCCAGATCGGTGGGTAACTTCTGTGACCGCGGTCACCCGCCGTGGCCGACTTGATCTTGGGGCCGAGTATTCAGGCACGGTTGACCTCGCCATCCGCCACCAGGAACCGGCTCCCCGCCAGCTCTGCCGGTACGTCCTCGTCCACCGCCGCCGTGATGAGCACCTGCTCGGCACCCGCGGCGACCTCCGCGAGCCGCGCCCGCCGTTTGCGGTCGAGCTCGGCGAACACATCATCCAGCAGCAGCACCGGTTCACCCGCTTCGCCACGCAGGAGCTCGTAGCTGCCGAGCCGCAGCGCCAGTGCGAACGACCACGACTCGCCGTGGCTCGCGTAGCCCTTCGCCGGCGCCTCGCCCAGGATCAGCTCGAGCTCGTCGCGGTGCGGGCCGACGAGGCTGATGCCCCGCTCCAGCTCGTTCTTGCGCACGTCGGCCAGCCCCTTCAGCAGGAGCTCGCGCAGCACTTCCGTGTCGGCCCGCTCCCCGCCGGCCACGCCGTAGCCGGGCGGCAGCGCTTCGCCGAGCGAAGACTTGTACGCGATCGACGCCGGCCGCGAATCCGGCGCGACGCCCATGTACGCCTCCGCCGCGTACGGCCCGAGGTCCGCGATGAGGTTCAGCCGCGCCGCGAGCAGCGCGGCGCCGGCCACCGACAGGTGGTCGTCCCAGACGTCGAGCGTGGACAGCGCGTACGGGTCCTCGCGACCGGTCCGGCGTTTGCCGGCGGTCTTGAGCAGGGCGTTGCGCTGCTTCAGCACCTTCTCGTAGTCCGCGCGCACGCCCGCGTACCTGGGCGCGCGCAACACGAGCAGCTCGTCCATGAACCGGCGACGCTCGCTCGGGTCGCCGCGCACGAGCGCGAGGTCCTCCGGGGAGAACAGCACCGTGCGCAGGATGCCGAGCACGTCACGCGGCTTGCCGACCGCGCCCCGGTTCACGCGGGCGCGGTTGGCCCGCCCGGCCGTGATCTCGAGCTCGACCGTGAGCTCGCGGTCGTCGTTGACCACGGCGACGCGCACGAGCGCGCGCTCACAGCCGTGCCGGATCAGCGGGGCGTCCGTCGCGACCCGGTGGGAACCCAGGGTCGCGACGTAGCCGATCGCTTCGAGCAGGTTCGTCTTCCCCCGGCCGTTCTGGCCGACGAGCACGACCGGCCCCGGTTCGAGGGCGAGGTCGGCCTGCGGCCAGGACCGGAAGTCGGTGACCTGGAGATGTCGCAGATACACGAGCGGGGGAGGCTAGCTCCCGACCTTCTTCACGGCGTGGCCACCGAACTGGTTGCGCAGGGCGGCGACGGCGCGCATCGCGGCCGAGTCCTTCTGCCGCGAAGAGAACCGCGCGAACAGCGCGGCCGAGAGCACCGGCGCCGGCACTGCGTTGTTCACGGCTTCCTCCAGCGTCCAGCGACCCTCGCCGGAGTCTTCGACGTAACCCTCGAGGTCGTCGAGCTCCGGGTCTTCGTCGAGCGCGCGCACCAGCAGGTCGAGCAGCCACGAGCGCACGACGGTGCCGCGCTGCCAGCCCTTGATCACGGCGGGCACGTTCTCGACCACGTGGGCCGCTTCGAGCAGTTCGAAGCCCTCGGCGTAGGCCTGCATGATGCCGTACTCGATGCCGTTGTGGATCATCTTCGCGTAGTGACCCGCGCCGACCATGCCGGCGTGCGAGAAGCCCTCTTCACGCGGGCCTTCCGGACGCAGCGTGTCGAAGATCGGCATCGCCCGGGCGACGTCGGACTCCGCGCCACCGACCATGAGGCCGTAACCGTTGTCCTTGCCCCAGATGCCGCCGGACACGCCGCAGTCGAGGTAGCCGATGCCCTTGGCCGCGAGCAGGTCGGCGTTGAGCTTGTCGTCGGTGAACTTCGAGTTGCCGCCGTCGATCACGAGGTCGCCCTCGGCGAGCGACTGGCTCAGCTCCACCACGGTCGCCCGCGTCGGGTCGCCGGCGGGGACCATGATCCAGACGATGCGCGGCGCGTCCAGTTTGGACACCAGGTCGGCGAGCGACTCGGAGTCGCTCACGGCCGGGTTGCGGTCGTAACCGACGACCTCGTGCCCGGCGGCCCGCAGCCGCTCGCGCATGTTGAAGCCCATCTTGCCCAGGCCCACGAGACCGAGCTGAACCATGAGATCCCCTTAGGTAGTAACGAAATCCGCGGTCGAAGCAGACCGGTCAGCCCGGGAGGCGGACCGGCATCAGCAGGTAGAGATAACCGGGGACGACGTTGCCCTCGGCGTCGGCGGGCTTGATGAGCGCCGGCCGGTTCGGGGTGGTGAACGTGAGCTCGGCACGGTCGCTGTGCAGCGCGCCGAGCCCGTCGACGAGGTAGCCGGGGTTGAAGGCGATGGTGACCGGTTCGCCTTCGTAGTCGACCTGCAGCTCTTCTTCGGCGCTGCCCTCGTCGTCGCCGCCGGCGGAAAGCCGCAGCGACCCGTCAGCGAACTCCAGCCGCACCTGCGTGCCGCGTTCGGCGACCAGCGACACGCGCTTGATCGACTCGGCGAGCGCCGACACCTCGATCACGGCACGCGACGTGTGGGTCGCCGGCAGCAGCTGCCGGTAGGGCGGGAACTCCGCGTCGAGGAGGCGGGTGGTGGTGTAGCGGCCGTTGCCCGAAAGGCCGAGCAGGCCTTCGCCGCTGGCGAGCGCGAGGCGCACGGTGCTGCCACCGCCGCCGAGCGTCTTCGCGGCTTCGGCGAGCGTGCGCGCGGGCACGAGCACCGCGGCGTCGGGCAGGCCTTCGGCCGGCTTCCAGGTGAACTCGCGCATGGCGAGGCGGAAGCGGTCGGTGGCCACGAGCGTGAGGGTCTCGCCCGAGATCTCCAGGCGCATGCCGGTGAGCATCGGGAGCGTGTCGTCCTTGCCGGCGGCGGTCACGACCTGGGTCACGGCCTGGCCGAAGACGTCGCCGGTGAGCTCACCCGCGAACGCGGGCTGGCTCGGCAGCTGCGGGTAGTCCTCCACCGGCATGGTCGGCAGGGAGAAGCGCGCGGAGCCGCACGTGATCGTGGCGCGGGCGCCGTCGACCGAGATCTCGACCGGCTGCGCGGGCAGCGCCTTGGTGATGTCGGCGAGGAGGCGGCCGGACACGAGCAGGCGGCCGCCGTCGGCGATCGTCGCGGGGACGCCCACCGTGGCCGAGACCTCGTAGTCGAACCCGGACACCGTCAGCGCGTCGGACTCCCCGTCCGAACCCGCGTCGAGCAGCACACCGCCCAGCACCGGCACCGGAGGCCGGGACGGGAGGCTCCTGGCCACCCAGGCGACGGCGTCGGCAAGCCCGTCGCGCTCGACGCGGATCTTCATGCGCGCATCCTTTCGACAGCCGAGCCCCTCGGCTCGTGAAGGGTCGGCGGCTGGCGGTTCACGAGTACTGCGCCAGTACGCCGCGACCGAGTCCCCACCGGGCCGGCCCGTTTCGGCGTGCCGGGATCGGCGCACAGGAACGGACCAGGTGCAGGCATCCACGTTAGGCCGTCGCCGGGGGTCCCGTCACCTCGGCCTCCCCTTGACTTTGTCGACAAGGAGACAGGCTCGACGGCTTGTCCCCAACTTCGTCCATCGCCTGTTTTTGTTTTGTTCTTTCTTTCAAAAGATCTAAGAGCAGTAGCAGTAATAGGGGCTGTGGGTTGTGTGGACAGAGCTCGTTCGCGCAGGTCGGAGGGCGCGGCGAGGTGTGGAGAAGCCTGGTGGTGGATCCGTGGATGGTTCGGGCCGTCCGTGGACAACTTCGGGCCGGGTGCGATCCATCCACATCTCGGGCCAGTTGTCCCCATGGTTGTCCCCAGCTGTGAGGGGAGTTGTACCCAGGTTCTGTGGGTGTCCGAACGGCCCCGAATCGCCCTGGAGAGTGACGGGCGCTCGATGTGGATCAAGTGTGGGCAACCTGTGGAATCCCCGTGGACAACCCTGTGGAAAGTCTGTGGATTCCGTGTGGGCGGGATGTGGAGCGATTCGGCGTCGTCGCAGCTCTGCGATGTGCTGGAGTTGTGCACAAACTGCCCACAGGGTGGGGAAAACTCCTTGTGTATCAATGAGTTTGGGGATGGCTGCGTACGCGTGCGTACGTGGGGCACGGCACACGCCGTCTGCTTCGGTGCTTCGCCGGTGCACGCGTGCTTCGTCCACGTTGGACCCGTGGCGGGGTGGAAGGTGTTGTGTGGTAAAGGAAAGCGGGCTCGTCGGGGGTGACGGAGCGAGCGCTCGGGGGTTGTGGCCGTCGGGTCGATGTGGACGGACGCGTTGGCGGTGCCGAGCCGTCTGAGGCCGTCTGAGGCTGCGTGAGGCCGTCTGGGAGCGCCTGGGAACTTCTTCAGAGGCGCCTCGGAACGCCTCCGCAAAGACAAAGGAGGGCGCCGCCCGTAGGCGACGCCCTCCTTTCAAGGACCTGCTACTGCCGAGCCCGCTGCTTGATCCGCGACGTGAGCTCCTGCACCTGGTCGTAGATCCGCCGGCGCTCGGCCATCTCCTTGCGGATCTTCTTGTCCGCGTGCATCACCGTGGTGTGGTCGCGGCCACCGAACGTCTGCCCGATCTTCGGCAGCGACATGTCCGTGAGCTCACGGCACAGGTACATCGCGATCTGCCGCGCTGTGGCGAGCGCCTTCGTCTTGCCGGGCCCGCACAGGTCGTCGAGCGTGACGTCGAAGAACTCCGCCGTGACGCCCATGATCGTCGGCGCGGTGATCTCCGGCGCGTGCGAATCGGGGATGAGGTCGCGCAGCACGACCTCGGCGAGCGCGGTGTCCACGGCCTGCTGGTTGAGCGACGCGAACGCGGTCACGCGGATCAGCGCGCCCTCGAGCTCGCGGATGTTCGCCTCCACGCGCGAGGCGATGAACTCCAGCACCTCACCCGGCACCGCCAGCCGGTCCTGCGCGGCCTTCTTGCGCAGGATGGCGATGCGGGTCTCGAGTTCCGGCGGCTGGATGTCGGTGATCAGGCCCCACTCGAACCGCGTCCGCAGCCGGTCCTCCAGCGTTTCGAGGCGCTTGGGCGGGCGGTCGGAGCTGACGACGATCTGCTTGTTCGCGTTGTGGAGGGTGTTGAAGGTGTGGAAGAACTCTTCCTGCGTACCTTCCTTGCCCTCCAGGAACTGGATGTCGTCCACGAGCAGGATGTCGATGTCGCGGTAGCGGCGCTGGAAGGCGACCTTGCGGTCGTCGCGCAGCGAGTTGATGAAGTCGTTGGTGAACTCTTCGGTGGAGACGTAGCGCACGCGCATGCCGGGGAAGAGCCGTTGCGCGTAGTGGCCCACGGCGTGCAGCAGGTGCGTCTTGCCGAGCCCGGACTCACCCCAGATGAACAGCGGGTTGTACGCGCGGGCCGGCGCTTCGGCCACGGCGACCGCGGCCGCGTGCGCGAAGCGGTTGGACGCGCCGATCACGAACGTGTCGAAGGTGTACTTCTCGTTCAGCTTCGTCTTCGACGTCTGCGGCTGCGCGGGCGCGGTGTAGGGCTGCCCGGCGATCGGCTGGCCCGAGAAGGTCGGCCAGATCTCGTGCACGGCGGCGAGCGCTTCGCCTTCTTCGTCGACCTCTTCGTTCGGGTCGTCGGATTCCTCGAGCGGCGCCGGCTGCGGCACGGGGCGCTGGCGCGGCGGCTCGGGCCGGGCGGCGCGCGCGGCGGCCATGGAGGCGCCTTCGATCGGCGCGCGCGAAGGGGCGACGGCGCCGTTTTCCGGCCGACCGATCTCGCTGCGGCCGGCGTCGAGGTGCGACGGGCTCAAGTGCGAGGGGCTCAAGTGCGAATCGAGGTGACCCGGCTCGAGGTGACCGTTGGTGTCCACTCGGCCGTTGTCGGGATGCCCGTTTTCCACCCGAGGGGGTGAGGGCACGTAGCGCGGCGCGGGCGCGATGGCCTCGGCGCTGTCGACCTTCACGGCGAGGGACACGGCGCGGCCGAGCCGACGGGACAGGGCGTCGGTGATCGCGCCGCGCAGTGCGCGCTCGATCGCTTCCTTCGCGAAATCACTGGGGGCCGCCAGGAGAGCGGTGCCGTCGAGCAGGCCGATGGGCCTCGTCACGCGCATCCAGGCCCGTTGCTGCGGCGAGAGGGTGCCGTCGGACAGCTCCCGCACCACCTGCTCCCAGATGACGCCCAGATTGTGCTGGTGCTCGGACACCTGTCTGGCTCCCCTCCCCTCGTCGGCGTGAACGGCGGATTCAACCCCAAGCACGCCCGCGTGACACTCCCCTGGACGTCATCTTGGACCGACCTGCGCGCGGGCACAGCGAATATCCACATAGTTGTCCACAGCTGTGCACTAATGTACGGCTGCCCGCAGCCACGCCACCTGCGGGCTCGGCGTTCGCCGTGGGCGCCTCCACACCCCGGTGGCGATACCGTCGCGCGTCTCACGACCGGAGACCCGGAAGAGGCACGCTAACAAGCCTCGCTCGCTGCCACAAGGCATCGTTGCGCGCAAGCATTTCACGGTGTACGGCGTGTTGCCATTCGGTGCCGTGGCGTGCGGGAACCCGAGGTCGCGGGCTGGTCGCACAGCGTGGCGGAGGGGGTGCCTACACGGCTCCCGGCCGGGGTGCGTACCCTCGTAAGGTCTCCCGTAAGCGACGGGTGCGTTTCGCGTGCCCACGTATGTCGTCGCTCGTCGTGACGAGGCCACACGTTGGTAGGAGACACCAGAGACTGCCGTGCGACCGCACGACATGCCGGTAGACGGCCGAAAATCCGTCGCCCGACGGCCGAGACACAGGAGTAGCAGTGAGCAAGGGCAAGCGCACCTTCCAGCCGAACAACCGCCGACGCGCGCGGACCCACGGTTTCCGCCTCCGCATGCGGACCCGTGCCGGCCGGGCCATCTTGGGGGCTCGTCGTCGCAAGGGCCGCGCCGCGCTGTCCGCCTGATCCGGCTCGTCGAGGCGCGCCGTGCTGCCCGTAGCCGCACGTCTACGTCGGAGTGAAGACTTCCGAGTCGTCCTCCGCCGGGGCTCCCGGGCAGGCAGGCGCCGCCTCGTCGTCCACGCGTTGACCACGGACCCGTCCGCGGCCGCACCCGATGCGGCCAGGGCGGGTTTTGTGGTGAGCAAGGCCGTCGGCAATTCGGTGGTCCGCCACCGGGTGACCCGGCAGCTGCGTCATCTCGTTTCGGCTCGGCTCGGAACACTGCCCCCGGGCAGCTCGTTGGTCGTACGGGCATTACCTCCGGCGGCGTCCGCTTCGAGCGCGGAGCTCGGCGCCGATCTCGATGCGGCGTTGCGCCGGCTCGGACTCACCTCGTCCCGCCGCACCGCCGGGGAAGGTGCTCCCCGGCAACCGCGTCAGCAGGACGCGGCCCCCGACCACGGATCAGCGGTGTAACGGCAATGCAAGCCACTCCCGAGCACACCCACGGCGGCACCGACGTCACCGAGGACCCGGCCCAGCGCCGTCCCGGACCGGTCGCCTGGGTGCTGCTCCTCCCCATCAAGCTCTATCGCAAGGCGATCTCGCCTTTCCTGCCGCCGGCCTGCCGGTTCTACCCGAGCTGCAGCGCGTACGCAGTCGAAGCCCTGACCCGGCACGGTGCCGGCCGCGGCTCCTACCTCGCGCTGCGCAGGCTGGGGCGGTGCGGCCCGTGGACACCGCCGGGCCGCGATCCGGTACCCGAGAAGTTCTCGTGGCGCCACCACCTGCCTGAAACACCGATCGAGGAGTAGCTCAGTGCTCGATTTCATCTACTACCCCGTGTCCTTCATCTTGTGGTGTTGGCACAAGGTATTCGGGTTCGCGTTCGGGGAAGCATCGGCGATTTCCTGGATCCTCGCGATCATCTTCCTGACGTTCACGGTCCGCGGCATCATGTTCAAGCCGTTCGTGAACCAGGTCCGGTCGATGAAGAAGATGCAAGACTTCGCGCCGGAGATGAAGAAGCTCCAGAAGAAGTACGCGAACGACAAGCAGCGCCAGGCGCAGGAGATGCAGAAGCTCCAGCGCGAGCACGGCGTCAACCCGCTGGGCAGCTGCCTGCCGATGATTCTTCAGATCCCGGTGTTCATCGGCCTGAACCACGTGCTGCGCGCCTTCACGATCCAGCCCGCCGGCGGCGGCGTGAAGACCGAGAACTACTTCTTCAGCCAGCACGACGTGTCGTCGTACGTCAACGCGAAGCTCTTCGGTGTCAACCTCGGCGAAGCGGTCTACAACGGCGTCGGCGTGGTGTCCGGTGGCCAGACCGGTGCGGTCGGGTTCCACTGGAGCGTGCTGCCGGTTGCGCTGCCCCTCATGATCATCGCGTCGATCGCCACGCACCTCACCGCGCGCCACTCGGTGGCCCGGCAGAACACCGCGTCGGCCACTCCGCAGACCGCGATCATGAACAAGCTGACGATGTACATCTTCCCGCTCGGTGTGCTCGTGTTCGGTGCCCTGTTCCCGCTCGGCCTGCTCTTCTACTGGCTGGCGAACAACGGCTGGACGCTGATGCAGCAGCGGCTCGTGTACACGCGCATCGACAAGGAAGAGGCCGCGCGCAAGGCGGAGGCCGCGGAGAAGCGCGCGTCGCTCGGACCGAAGCCGGGGCAGAAGCCCACGGCTCCGAAGGTCGGGCAGAAGCCGGTGCAGCAGAAGAAGAACAACCCGTCGGGCAACGGCCAGCAGCAGGGCAAGGTGGCCAAGGCGGGTTCGGCGCACGGCTTCGCACAGACGCACTCCCCGTCCACCACCGGCGGCGGCGTGCAGGGCAAGAAGCCCGCTGCCGCCGACGCGGCGGACACCAAGGCGACCCCGTCCGAGGCGGCGCAGCAGCCGGCCCAGAACGGATCGAACAAGGAGAACGGAACCGGGGTTCCCGGACTCCTCAAGGACTCGACCAGGAAGTCGGGCCGGAAGCGTCGCTGACGCCGCCGGCTCGGAGAGGAGACGAATGATGTCGGAGACGGTCGACACGATCGACGCCGATCAGGACGAAGAGACCACGGCCGGCGCTGATTCCAGCGCCGATGCTGCTGCCGGTGACGCCGCTTCCGGTGACGCTGCCGGTGCTGGTGCCGGTGACGCTGCCGAGGAGAAGCAGGGCGGCGACGACTTGCTCGTGCAGGAAGGTGACATCGCCGGCGACTACCTCGAGCGCCTGCTCGACCTGCTCGACTACGACGGCGACATCGACCTCGACGTCGAAGCCGGCCGCGCCATCATCAGCATCGACGGCGGCGAGGACCTCGAAAAGCTCGTCGGCCCCCGCGGCACCGTGCTCGAGGCCCTTCAGGAACTCACCCGCCTCGCCGTCCAGCAGGAAACCGGCTCCCGCAGCCGCCTCATGCTCGACATCGCCGGCTGGCGCGCCGACCGCCGCGAAGAGCTCCGCGAACTCGGCCGCTCCACCGCCGAGTCCGTCCTGTCCAACGGCGAGCGCGTCCGCCTGCAACCCATGAGCCCCTTCGAACGCAAGGTCGTCCACGACGCCGTCGCCACCGTGGACGGCGTCACCAGTGAAAGCGAGGGCGAAGACCCGAAGCGCCGTGTGGTGATCTTCCCGGAGGGCTGAGTGCCTTCTCCCCCTGTCCTTGGGGCTGCCTTTCGGGGTGGTTGTGGATGGGGGCGTGTTACGCGGTAGTGAGTAGTGAGTACTGAGCAGAAGCGGCCCACCGGATGTTCCGGTGGGCCGCTTCTTTGTCTCTGCCCCTTGTCTCTGCCTCTGCTCTTGGGGCGGCCTCTGGGCTGCAGCGCCTCTCGACCTCTCGACCTCTCGACCTCCGGTCTCTAGGCCGCTGCCTCTGGGCTGCTCTGACTCTCGGCGGCTGAGCTGCCCTGCCTCTAAGGCGCTGTGGCAGCGTGCCGCGCTGCCCCGCCCCTCGTTTGACCTGCCGGCCTCTCGGTCGCCCCGGCACACTGGCAGCCTGCCTCGGTGCCTCGGTGCCTCGGTGCCTCGGTGCCTCGGTGCCTCGCTACCGCTCTCGGTCCGGCTCAAATTCGCTCAGCTGACGCACCCGCCACCCTGCATCGCGCTTCATGCCGCTCATTCCCCTGCTGCTGAGATACCCACCGCGCTCGACGCCCATCGCGCTTCGTTTCTGCCGCGCTTCGGCACTCACCGAACCCCACACCTACCGCGCGTCGGCTCCCATCGTGCTTCGTTCCCGCTGCGGTTGGGTGCTCACCGAACTTCGTTCCCGCGGCGGTTCGGCGCTCACCGAACTTCGCTCCCACCGCGCTTCGGCGGCTCCGAACTTCGCTCTCATCGCGGTGCCGCCCCCACGGCACTGCCGTCCTTCGCATGGCGCGCTGTCGCATCCGCCGAACTTGCCGGGCCAGCCGCGCTACGCGTCGGCGCCTTGTGACACCCGTCTAGGCGCGTCGCAGTCCTGCCCAACTGCCCCACTCCTTAAGCGCCCGCCGCCCGCCATTTTCGCGCACTACCGGCCCCCACGTTCGCCTCGCGATCGCGTGTACCGCACCAGCTGCGCTTCGCACGGGTGCGCTGGGCACCCACTGACCCAGGCACGTCACTGTCCTCTTGCCAGTTCGTTTGCCAGGTCGCCGCAACAGACCCGCCGCTCTTGCCGCACTGTCGCGCAGCACTGCACCAGCTGTGCTTCGCACGGATGCGCTTCACACCTACTGGCCGCTCTGCCGCATCACCGCCTTCGGGATGCTGGCGCACGCCGCATCGCCGTGTTCGAGGTGGTGCTGCACCGCCACATCGCCGTGTTTGGGAGGCTGCTGCCGCCGAACCACAATGTTCGGGGTGCTGCCGCACCTCGTCAGCTAGAGCTCCGTTCCCCGACTGCCATGCTGCGCCTGCCGTGCTGCCCCTCACCGCGCCGGCTGAACGCCTCACGCCATCGCATTTGGCCCCAACGGACCGCAACCCCGCGGTCGCCATGCGGCCGCGGATCCACCGCAGGCGTCCCGCGGTCGCTGGCGCTGCTGCTGCGCTCTCCGCGCTGCCGTACCCGTTTGGTCTCTTCGCTGGTCCAATCGCCGAACATCCCGCTCAGCTGTTCCCGCGACCTCCATGATGCTGAACCGGAGCGCCCTTATCTCGAACTCCGCCATGCTGCTGCGCGGTTTCGCGCGCCGCGCTGGCACGCCGCTGAACCCGCTCTGCGACCTCCGTGATGCCGGCCGGGCTGCTCGATGTCGAGCGCAGTTGCCCAGCCGCGCTGTTGCGCCCGCACAGCTGTGCTCGCTCCTGCGCCCCGCGGCGGCTGTACTGGCGTGCCGCCGCACCCGGCGTGTTGCTTCGTCGGCGAGCGGGGCGGCACGTGCCGCTCTGGCCACGTTCGCCGAGTCGATGCACACGCCGTGTGTGCAGCAGGGCTCGCTCCCGCGCGCGACCCTGCACCCGCAGTGGTTCCCGCCGGCGCGCCGTTTGCAGCTCCCAGCGAATGGTCGGATCGGCGCATGGTGCACCCGCTGGACTCGCCGTGCCGCTGCGATCGCGGCGTAGTCGCGTCTGGTTCGACGGTCGCCCCACCGCCCCACCGCCCCACCGCCCGACCGCCCCGCCGCCCGACCGCCCTGCCCGACCGCCCCGCCGCCCATCGCGCCACCCCACCCCCGCGCTGCTCCAGCCCCGCACCCGCCGCGCGCCGGGCCGCCGGGCCTTCGGGCCGCAGGGCCGCCGCGCCGCTGCTCCGCTCCGCCACCGACCCACCGACCCACCGACCCACCGG
This sequence comes from Amycolatopsis rhabdoformis, assembly GCF_035918295.1. Lineage (GTDB taxonomy): Bacteria > Actinomycetota > Actinomycetes > Mycobacteriales > Pseudonocardiaceae > Amycolatopsis > Amycolatopsis rhabdoformis. The sequence continues at coordinate 8,008,636 of NZ_CP142149.1, read as the reverse complement.
GCCGCTGGATCCACCGCGCCGCCGCATCCGCGGTACCGCCGGAATCCACCGAGCCGGATCGCCGGGGCGGCGTTTAGCCGTCGCTTCACCGGTCGCGCCGCGCGGCCGGGACGGCCGTCTGTGCCGAAGCCCTGGCGTCGAGGGGTCACTGCGCTCTCGATGACCGTCGCCTTGCCGTTCCGATTGCGCGGCCCTCGCCCTTCGGGGTTCGCGGTCGTCGCAGCCTCGGGTGGACACCGCTCTCACGGCACCGTTGGACCCGCCACGTTCGCGGGCTGCCGCGCCCAGGGGGCTGTTCCGGAACAGCGTTAGCGGGTAGCCCGAGTTTGCCGTGTGGCTGGCATAGCCGACTGCATCGGCTCGTCGTCCGCTGACCGCGCCCGCAGTCGTCGCACTGACTGCAGCCCGAGCGTCGTGCGCCTTCGGTTGTCCCGAGGCGTGCCGTGCCGCTTACGTCTGGGCTGCTGTGTCGTGGTGGCTGCGCGCTGCCTCCTCGTGATGACGTGCCGCCGCGGCCCACTGGGACGGCAGCAGGTGTCGTGTTGCTGAGGAGGTTGTGGCGCAGTCGCTCTGTTGAGGTGTCCTCTCGTCTCGCTTCCCGATGGCTGGCGGCACCGCCTGCGGACTCGCTAAGGGGTCTCTCGTGGTCGCAACTCCGCGCCCAGCGATCCCCGCGCGCGGCGCCGCAGAGTGTCGCGGACCGCGCCTCGCGCGAGTCTGAGCCGGCAACCCCGTGACCGCCTCGCGGCTCAGCTCGGCTGGAGTCGCTTTCGTGCCGGCTGACCGTCGACCAGCGGAGGGCCAACTATGTCCTCAGCCCAGCAGCTCAGTGTCTGAGGTTGGCCACCCGACTCTTCGTCAGCTGCGGCCCACCCTCATCGACCGCATCCGGAGTGCGGCTGGCTACTTCAGCGAGGCGCTGCGGAGTGGTCGGCCAGTCTCGGGCTCACGACGATCCGCTGCCGAGCCCTATTCGTAGAGGCGTCCCGTAGGAAGCGCTGAACCCAGCCGCTCAAGCCGTGCGGGTCATCCGTGCGCCCGGTCAGCGCGCTCGCGTGTCGGACACGATCCACCCGCCGCGGTCGCAGGCCAACGTGCGACCGCGGGCCGGGCTCGTCCAGGCTTGGCTGGCGCTCGATCTCCTCGCCTGTGCGAGATCGCATCAGCAGTCCCCTGAACCTGCCCGCCTGATTGCTCATCCTCGTCAGGCTCGCCGCAGGAGGTCCGCTTGGAGTGGCCACCCGCACCGGCTGGGCGTCGGCCACTCGCGTCCGTCCGAGCCGCTCACAAGGAGCGAATTACAACCGTGGCGTTTCACGTGAAACCCCGCCCGCCCGCCGCCCTCCCCGTGAACCCTCACCGACGCGGTTTCACGTGGAACATGCCTGTGGATACTCGGCTGCGCGAGTGGAGTTGTCCACAGTTGCGGTCTGTCGGCGCGATTTGGGCGCGGCATCGGGGACAATCGAGCGAGCGCGTTTCACGTGAAACGCGCGGACCGAGGAGTGGGTTTCGTGAGCTTGGACGGCGCCACCGCGATGGTGCGGACTGCGGCGGCGGAGGTGTTCGGGGAGCGGGTCGATCGGGCGGCTGGGTATGTGGAGTTGCTCGCGACGCATGGGGTTGAGCGGGGGCTGATCGGGCCGCGGGAAGTGGAGCGGCTTTGGGAGCGGCACGTGCTGAACTCGGCCGTGATCGGGGAGCAGATTCCCGACGGGGCGCGCGTGGTGGACGTCGGGTCGGGGGCTGGGCTTCCGGGTGTGCCGCTGGCGATCGCTCGGCCGGACCTCGCTATCGTTCTCCTCGAACCCATGGCCCGCCGGGTCGATTGGCTGGCCGAGGTCGCCGAGAAGCTGGAACTCCCGATCACCATCGTGCGTGGACGCGCCGAGGAGCGGTCTGTGCGTGAGCAGCTGGGTGGCGCAGACGTCGTCACCGCTCGCGCTGTTGCTCCTCTCGCTCGCCTCGCGGGCTGGTGCCTTCCGCTGGTTCGCCCCGACGGTCGCCTGGTTGCGCTCAAGGGGGCCAGTGCGGGAGAGGAAATCGAGCGGGACCGCGTGGCTGTGCGGAAGGCCGGCGGTGCCGATCCAGAACTCGCCGAGTGCGGGAAAGCAGTACTCGAGGTCCCCAGCACGGTCGTGATGATCCGCCGCCTGCCACCGAAGCCGTCCCGGCCTCGCGGCAGGCGGAGCTAAGCGTACGAGTGCGGCCGCGGCGTTCCACGTGAAACACCGCGGTCCGAACGCCAACGAGTCGTCTATCAAGAGGAGGTGTCGAGACCGGTGAATCCCCGCCCGTCCGACCCTGCGAGCACCGGCCACGACTTGGGCTGGACGCCGATTGCCGAAGAAGCCGTCCGCGCCGCGAGCGTCCTGCATCCGAAGGAGGGCACGCTCCCCCGCCCTACCCATCGCCGCGTGCTGACGGTCGCCAACCAGAAGGGCGGCGTCGGCAAGACCACGAGCGCCGTGAACCTCGCCGCGGCGCTTGCCGTGCACGGGCTGAAGACTCTGGTGATCGACCTCGACCCCCAGGGCAACGCCAGCACCGCGCTCGACATCGACCACCGCTCCGGCACGCCGTCGATCTACGAGGTGCTCATCGGCGAGGTGTCGCTCGCGGAGGCGGCGGCCGTCAGCGAGCAGTCGTCGAACCTGTTCTGCGTGCCCGCGACGATCGACCTCGCCGGCGCGGAGATCGAGCTCGTCTCCATGGCGAACCGCGAGACGCGGCTCAAGGAGGCGCTCTCGTCCGAGATCCTCGACCAGATCGGCGTCGACTACGTCTTCATCGACTGCCCGCCGTCGCTCGGCCTCCTCACCGTGAACGCGATGGTGGCCGCGCAGGAAGTGCTCATCCCGATCCAGTGCGAGTACTACGCGCTGGAAGGTCTCGGGCAGCTGCTGAGCAACATCGAGCTCGTGCAGCAGCACCTCAACCGCGAGCTCCGGGTCTCCACGATCCTGCTGACGATGTACGACGGCCGCACCAAGCTCGCCGACCAGGTCACGAACGAGGTCCGCAACCACTTCGGCGACACTGTCCTGAAGACCGTCATCCCGCGCAGTGTGAAGGTCTCGGAGGCGCCCGGCTACGGTCAGACCGTGCTCTCCTACGACCCCGGTTCACGTGGCGCCATGAGCTACCTCGACGCCGCCAAGGAGATCGCGGTGCGTGGCGCGACCGAAGGAAGGAGCAGTACCGCATGACTGAGCGCAGAGGAGGGCTGGGGCGGGGGCTCGCGGCCCTGATCCCGACCGGGCCGGCCACCACGGCCGGCCCGGCGCCCTCCCCCGTCGAAGGCGGCACGGCCGCGGACAAAGCGGCGCGTGAGGAGAAGGGCTGGTTCGCGGCCAACGGCGCGGCGACCCCCGTCGGCGGCGAGGTCGCCGGCGCGGTCTACCGGGAGATCCCGGTCAGCTCCGTCAAGCCGAACCCGAAGCAGCCCCGCCAGGTCTTCGACGAAGAAGCGCTCGCCGAACTCGAACACTCCATCCGCGAGTTCGGGCTCATGCAGCCCATCGTCGTTCGCGAACTCGGCGAGGGCGAGTACGAGCTCGTCATGGGCGAGCGGCGCCTGCGCGCTTCGCAGCAGGCTGAGCTCGAGGCGATCCCGGCGATCGTCCGGCAGACCGCCGACGAGTCCATGCTCCGCGACGCGCTGCTGGAGAACATCCACCGCGTCCAGCTCAACCCGCTCGAAGAGGCGGCCGCGTACCAGCAGTTGCTCGACGAGTTCGCGGTGACGCACGAGGAGCTCGCCAGCCGCATCGGCCGCAGCCGCCCCGTGATCACCAACACGATCCGCCTCCTGAAGCTCCCCCTCGCGGTGCAGCGGCGGGTGGCCGCGGGCGTGCTTTCGGCCGGCCACGCGCGGGCGTTGCTGTCGCTCGAAGATCCGGAAAGCCAGGAAGAGCTGGCAGCCCGGATCGTCGCCGAGGGCATGTCGGTGCGTGCCACCGAGGAAGCCGTCACGCTCAAGAAGAGCGAGAAGCCGGCCAAGCCGAAGCCCGCTCCCCGCAAGCCGATCCAGGCGCCTGGGTTGCAGGATCTAGCCAACCGGCTTTCCGATCGCTTCGACACCCGCGTGAAGGTGGACCTCGGTCGCCGCAAGGGACGCATCGTCCTCGAGTTCGGCTCGGTCGACGACCTCGAACGCATCGTCTCGATCATCGACGCGAACTCAGGCGAAAAAACGGCGAATCAGACAGAGGAATCCGACTAGGGATCACACAGGGCCGTTTCGTCACGGTGATGATTGCTCACCGCCGCCGCGAACGGCACTCTGCGTGGTCGCCGCGGCGGCCGTGAAATTCGGCGGCCGCGCGGCGGCGAATCTGGGAAAGTGACGGTTCTCGTCCGTCCACTCGGGAGCGTCACCGTGATCCCACCGCGCCTCGCTCCGCTGCTCCGCCAGTTCGAGTTCGCGACCGGACGGCTCGCCGATCGCCTTCACGGTCCGGCGGTCGACAGCGGCGACGGCACTCCCGTTGCCGTCACCCCGATGACCGATGACGAACTCGCGTGGGAGCCGGCGCCGCACTGTTGGTCAGTTCGCCGACGCGCCGACGGGCCGGGCGCGCGAGCGACGCAGCTTTCCGGCCGCGGCGAGTGGGGCCGCGACTCGGCGCCGTTCCCCCACCCGTGGCCGCCGCCGATCACGACGATCGGCTGGCGTCTGTCGCACCTCAGCGAAATGCTGGTCCTGCGCGCCGACCACACCTCGGGCAGCCACGCGCTCACTCGGAACGACTACGCGTCACCCGGCGAAGCGCAGAAAGCCATCGCCGCGTTCGAAACCAGCGCGGCCGCGTGGCGGAAAACCTTGCTGAGTCTCGACGACGCGGCGCTCGACACCGTCGGCCGGTGCACCTATCCGCACGGCAGCGATCCGGACGAGCCGCTGCTCGAGATCGTCTGGTGGGTCAACCAGGAAGTGCTGCACCACGGCGCCGAGATCGCGCTGCTGCGCGACCTCTACCGGGCGCGGTGATCAACGCGCGACGGCGCGCCCCACCAGATCCGCGAACACCGACCCGAGCGACTTCCCGGCAGCTTCGACGGCCATCGGCACCGTGGACGTCTCGGTGAGCCCCGGCGAGAGGTTCACCTCGAGGAACTGCACCGTGCCGTCGGCGGTGATCACGGCGTCGGTGCGTGAGATGTCCCGCAGACCGAGCCAGCGATGGGCCGCTACGGCCAGCTCGCCGACCGCTTTGGCCGCCTCCTCGGAAATCCGGGCGGGCGTGAAGAAGTCGGTGAGGCCGGCCGTGTAGCGCGCGGTGTAGTCGTACACACCGCTCTCCGGCACGATCTCGACGGCCGGCAGCGCCTCGGCTCCGTTCTCACCCTCGACCACCGTCACCGCCACCTCGACGCCGTCGACGAACTGCTCGGCGAGCACGGTGTCGCCGTACGCGAAGCAGCCGACCATCGCCGCGGGCAGCTCCGAAGCCTCGCGCACCACCTGCGTGCCGAGCGCGGAGCCGCCCTGGTCCGGCTTGAGGATCATCGGCAGGCCGAGGCGCTCCACCATCGCGTCGAGCACCGACTGCGCGCCGAGCTCGCGGAAAGTGCTGTGCGGCAACACAATCCAGTCCGGCGTCGAGAATCCGGCCTGCTGCACGAACGCCTTCGCCGTCGGCTTGTCCCACGCGCGGCGGCAGCCCATGCTCGACGTGCCGACGAACGGCACGTTCAGCATTTCCAGCACGGTCTGCACCGAACCGTTCTCGCCCTCGCCGCCGTGCAGCGCGACGACCACGGCGTCAGGACGCTGCGTGCGCAGGCGTTCGAGCAGCCCGGCGTCGGTGTCCCACTCCTCGACGGTCAGCCCCTCGGAGCGCAGCGCGGCCGAAAGCCGGCGGCCCGAACGGAGGGAGACGTCGCGTTCGTGGGAAAGCCCGCCAGCGAGCACGGCAACGGTACGGTCGACCACCGTGGGAACTCCTTAGGTTTTGCTGCGGACCCGGTCAGACCGTGTCCGGCGACGGGGTTTCCGGCCCCGAAATGGTGCGTGCCTTCACGCTACCGAAGGTGCGGCTGAGGTCCATTTCGGACTCCAGCACCGCCGCGAGCCGGCGCACGCCTTCGCGGATCCGTTCGGGCGTCGGGTAGCAGTACGACAGGCGCATCTGGCGCGAGCCGTAACCGTCGGCGTAGAAGCCGGTGCCCGACGCGTACGCGACGCGCGCGGTGACGGCGCGCGGCAACATCGCTTTGGTGTCAACACCTTCCGGCACGGTCACCCACACGTAGAAGCCGCCTTCGGGCATCGTCCACGAGCAGCCGGGCGGCAGGTACTGGTTCAGCGCCGAGAGCATCGCGTCGCGGCGCTCGCGGTAGTTTTCGCGGAACTTCTTGACCTGGCCCTTCCAATCGTGCGTCGCGAGGTAACGCGAGACGATCATCTGGTTGAACGTGGGCGGGCACAGCGTCGCGGATTCCGCCGCCAGCACGAGCTTTTCGCGCACGGCGTGCGGCGCGAGCACCCAGCCGACACGCAGACCCGAGGCGAACGTCTTCGAGAACGAGCCGAGGTACACCACGTTGTCGGGGTCCATCGAGCGCAGCGCCGGGTACGTCTGGCCGTCGAAACCGAGCAGCCCGTACGGGTTGTCCTCGACGATCAGCACACCGTGCTCGCGGCAGATCTCCACGATCTCCGCGCGCCGCTCCACCGCGAGCGTGACGCCGGCGGGGTTGTGGAAATTCGGGATGGTGTAAAGGAATTTGACGCGCCGACCCGACTTCTCGGCCTGCCGCAGCGCCTCGCGCAGACCCTCGGGAACGAGGCCCTGGTCGTCCATCGCGACGTGCACGACCTTCGCCTGGTACGCCGCGAAGGAGCCCAGCGCGCCGACGTACGACGGGCCTTCGGCGATCACGATGTCACCCGGGTCGCAGAACAGCCGCGTGACCATGTCGAGGCCCATCTGCGAACCGACGGTCACCACCACGTCGTCCGGGTGCGCCTTGATGCCTTCGAGCGCCATGATCTCGCAGATCTGGTCACGCAGCGTCGGGATGCCATGGGCCGACCCGTACTGCAACGCCACGAGACCCTCGTCGGCGATGATCTCCGCGACCTGCGCCGACAACGTGTCCAACGGCAGCGCGGCGAGGTTCGGCATCCCACCGGCCAGCGATACGACCTCGGGCCGGCTCGCCACCGCGAAGAGCGCCCGGATCTCCGAAGCGGTCATCCCGGCGGTGCGCGCTGCGTACCGGTCGAGGTGAGGGTCGAGATTGTGGCGGCCGGCTTGCGGCTTGGCGGGGCGGTTCTCGGTCATCGACACACCTGAGGGCTCGGTGGTACCTGCGGGTAGATCCATCGAGTGTAACCAGGGCCTCTTCCTGGTCCCCGCTCTTCCGGCGCTCATCACATCGTCCTATTCTTCGAGTGGCTCTTCCGGTCGTTCCTGCGCTCTTGCGGGGAGCGGATGCCGGTCGTGAGGGATTCGGGGAGGTTCCAGGTGTCGCGTCGCGTGGTGGGCGTCACACTCGACAACCTCGAAGACCTGCCCAAGAGCTGCCGGCGGTGCGTCTACTGGGAGCTCGCGCCGCATCTCAAGGCGCAAGCCGAGGAATTCGGCTCGACCGAGGTCGAGAAGGAAGCCTGGGTCTCCAGCGTGCTGCTGGAATGGGGCTCCTGCGGCCGCATCGTCTACAGCGACACGCTCCCGGTCGGCTTCGTGCTCTACGCCCCGCCGAACGCCGTACCGCGCTCCCTGGCCTTCCCCACGTCGCCGCCCAGCGCCGACGCCGTGCTGCTCACCGCGTTCCAGGTCCTGCCCGAATTCCGCGGCGGCGGCCTCGGCCGCATGCTCGTGCAGGCCGTGGCCAAGGACCTCACCAAACGCGGCGTCCGCGCCATCGAAGCCTTCGGCAACGCCATCCCCGACGAGGTCGACCCGATGGGCAACCACACGTGCGTGCTGCCCGCGGCGTTCCTGCAGAGCGTCGGCTTCAAGACGGTGCGGCCCCACTCGAAGTGGCCGCGCCTGCGCCTCGAGCTGCGCTCGGCCATCACCTGGAAGGAAGACGTCGAGGCGGCGCTCGAACGGCTGCTCGGCCAGGTGACCATCACCACGGCGGAACCGAGCCTCGGGCGAGCTTGAGTCGGGTTCTCTCGCCGGCTTGATCCGGTGCCTTTGGTTGTGCCCTTTCCCCGGCTCAAGCCCTTGGCCTGCTCGTCTCGGATGGTTACTTTCTGTGGCTAGCGGCTGCCCATCCGATGCTTCACACCTCACTGCTTGAGGCCCTTCTCTCGGCCGCGCCTCCGCTCTCCGGACGGGTCACCCGTCCGCCGGATCGCCGCCCCGTCGCTGCACACACCGCATCGTCCGAGGTCAACTTCGTGCCACCACGTCCCGGCCCGTCCGTCCCCTGACTCCCGAACGCCCCCCTCGCTCTCCCGCCGGCGGCGACCCCCGAAAGATCTTCGCGACGCCCGCATACCACGGTTTTACCGAGCCCGAAATACCCGATTTACCCAGCTGTGCACAACTGTGGAAGAAACCCCGAGTTATCCACAGATCCCTGATAGAGGCCGTGGAAAACCTGTGGATGAGTAGACTGGTTCTGGGGACGCCCCCCGAGGTGGGCGGGGGCTGCCCCCAGGTGTGGTGTGTCGTCGGCGGGGCAGGCGCAATGGGTTGTGGCGGCCCGTGGGGATGGCGAAACGGTTGCTGGGCTCCGGTTGTGGCGGTGACAGTGGACTACTCCACCTGGGTCGGGCTGTGCACCGCTGAGGACACGCGCCGGGGCGAAGTTGTGCACAAGGCGCCGGCGGTGGGCGCCGGGTGACTCGGTGAGTGCGGTCGGTTGTGGAGTCTGGGGATGACTACTCAGGGTGGTTGTGGGTAGGCCCGTCGGGGGGTGCCGCGGTGCGGGTCGGGTTGGCGGGCTGAACGTCGTGGTGTGGTGGTGGATCGGCTGTGGCCGGAGGTAGTGGGGCGCCTCGGTGGCGAGCGGTGGATCGGCGGGCCAGACGTAGTGGGCGCCTCGGCGGCGAGGGAGTGGGGCGAAATCCCGTGCGGCCGAGTGTGATTCGGCTCGACCGGGTCGCAGGATTGGCTGCGGCCGATCAACCGACGGAACTTCGGTGCCGGCGGTGAGGTGGCAGAACTCAGCCTTGCGATGTGTGATCCGTGCGGCGGCTGAAGGTTGGCTGCGGGTTCCGAAGCATCCCCGGGATCGGCAGCGGTCAGTTCGACGGCTCGCGCAATGACCGGCGGTGCTGCCCTGGTTGGCGCGCGGATCGTGGACTGCGGAGTGGCATAGCCGGCAGGAAAGCGTTTCCGGTGCCACTCAGGATGGGGGCGCCGACGGGTTCGATGGGGTTCTGAGGCAGCGACCGGTCGATGCGGTCGAGGCTGCGGAGCAGGGGGTTGAGCGCATCCCGCCACGAGGTGCACCTGCTCGCCGCAAGTGGGGTGTCCACCGATGAGCGACTGCGTTCGATGAGGGCGGGGGCTTGAGCTGCGGGCTGAGCGCGGTTGGCCGCGAGCTGCACACATTGGCTGCAGGTGACGAGGCTGGCGGTCAGTGACCTGCGCAGGCGGCCATGGCCAGACATGGGGTGACCTGAGGTGGCGGGCGGCTGGTCGGCGAGGTTGAGGACTCGGCGCCGCGGGTCGGGCGTGTTCGGCCAGGACCTGTGCACGCTGCCGCGACTGACGAACTTGGCGGTGAGTGACCTCGCGCGGGCGGTCATGGTCGGACCTGGAGGCGGTGTGCGTTGGCGGCGGCTGGTCGGTGAGGTCGAGGACTCGAAGCCGTGGGTTGGCTGCGTTCGGCCACTCGTTATGCACACTGCCCCCGGCTGACGGGCTTAGTGGTGAATGCCCTCACGCCGAGGTCATGGCCGGACGTGGACGCGACCCTTTGCGATGGGCGGCTGATCGGTGAGGTCAAGGGCTCGGAGCGGCGAGCCGGGCGCATTCGTCCAGGAGCTGCGCACGTTGCCGAGGCGGGCAGGCTCAGCGGTGAACGACCTTGTGCAGGGGGCCGCGGCCGGACTGGAGGCGGCCTGGTGGGCGGCCAGCTAGCGAGATCGGAAGCCTGAAGCTGCGGACTGGGTCCGTTCGGCGAGGACCTGCGCACCTCGCCGCGGTTTACGCGCTTGGCGGTGATTGACGTCGCGGTCGGGAATGGCCCGGACCTGGAGGGGACCAGGCGGGTGGCTAGTTGGCGACGCCGGAAGCCTGAAGCTGCAGGCCGGGTGTATTTAGGCCTCGAGCGACGCTGCCGCGGCTGACGCGCTTGGCGGTGAATGGCCGCGCGGTCCGTGACGCCGGGCCTGGAGGCGGTCTGAGGTGGTGGGGGCTGGTCGGCGAGGTTGAGAGCTCGGAGCTGCGGGGCGCGTTCGGCCACGAGCTATGCATGCTGCCGCAGCTGACGCGCCTAGGCGTGCGTGACCGGGCGTTGGCGGCGATGCTGGTGCTGGCGGCGATGGCCAGACATAGTGCGACCTGAGGTGGCGGGCGCGGCTGGTCGGTGAGGTCGAGAGCTCGGAGCTGCGCGCATTCGGCCACTAGCTACGCAAGCTGCCAGCAGCTGACGCGTTTGGCGGTGAGTGACCTCGCGTGGGCGGTCATGGTCGGACCTGGACGCGGTCTGAGGTGGCGGTTGGTTGGTGAGGTCGAGGACTCGAAGCCGTGGGTTGGGCGCGTTCGGCCACTCGCTACGCGCGCTGCCGGCGGCTGACGCGCTTAGCGGTGAATGACCTCGCTCGGGTGGTACTGGCCGGCCCGGAGGGTGGTCTGAGGTGGTGGGCGGCTGGTTGGTGAGGTCAAGGGCAGGCTCGTAGCCGTGGGTTGGGCGCGTTCGGCCACGTGCTATGCGCACTGCCCCGGCTGACGGGCTTTGTGATGACTGTTCTCGCGCCGGTGGTGGAGGTCGGACCCAGACGTGACCTGAGGTGGTGAGCAGTGGGCGGGGCTCAGATCGCGTAGCGATTGCGGGCTAGGCCCAACAGCCGTGCGTGTAGGCCGTGGGTGACGCTGACAGCGGTGGACAACCGGCTGGGCACCGGCACGCGAGGATCGAAGCGAAGCAGCAGCGAATGCCACCGAACTGACAGGGCCGGACCGAAGACAGCCCGGCCTGACAACGCCGCAACAACAACCGACCCAACAGGCCTCAGCAAAGCCAGAAAGCCGAAAGACCTACTCAGCCTTAGCCAACTCATGCGCCAGCACATCGGCGAACGTGAACGTCCCCGTGGGCTGGTCGCCTTCGCCCAGGAGGTAGAGGCGCTTGACGGCGATGAGGATGCCCTCGGCGACGATGTCGCGGAAGGCGGGGTCCGCGAGCTTGCGGGAGTCGTCCGGGTTGGTGAGGTAGCCGATTTCCACGCGGACGGCCGGGCAGCGGGTGCGGGTGAAGATCTCCCACGTCTTGTAGTGGGTGCGGCAGTCGCGGAGGCCGGTGCGGGCGACGACTTCGCGCTGGATGAAGCCGGCGAGGAGTTCGCCGACCGTGGAGGTGGTGCCGTTGCCGGTGCCGAAGTGGAAGCTGGCGATGCCCTGGGCGCGGGGGGACGGGTTGCTGTCGCTGTGCAGGGACAGGAACAGGTCGGCGCCGGCGTCGTTGGCGAAGCGGGCGCGTTCGAAGTCCGTGGGGCTGTGGTTGGGGCCCCTGGAAATGAGCGCTTCCATGCCGGTGGCCTGCATGCGGCCTTCGAGGCGCCGGGCGAGGTCCCAGGCGATGTCGGCTTCGCGGAGGCCGCCGGCGACGACGCCGAGGTCCTGGCCGCCGTGGCCGGGGTCGATGACGATGCGCTTGCCGCGCAGGCGCGGGCCGGCCTGGCGGACCTGCTCCTGCTCGCGCAGGAACACCGGGCGGCCGCCGCGGGCGCGCGGGGAGGAGAGGCGGTGCAGCTCGCGGATGGTGGCCGGGCCGCAGATGCCGTCGGACTCCAGGCGCATGTCGCGCTGGAACGTGCGCAGGGCTCGTTCGGTCTGGGGGCCGAAGTAGCCGTCGGGGCGGCCGGCGTCGAAGCCGAGCTCGGTGAGGCGCTCCTGCAGCGCGAAGACGTCGTCGCCCTGCACGGGCGAGGACAGCATGTACTGCAGCGGACGGCTCCCCAGATGGAAGCTCGCACCCTTCAACGCCTGGAACGTCGCGGGGCCGACCACCCCATCGGTGATCAGCCCACGACGCTGCTGGAAGGCCCGAACGGCGTGCTCGACAGCGGCGTCGAAGGTGCCGTACTGGTCGGTCCCCGCCACCGGCGGGAGCAGGTCCATCCCGGCAAGGATCGACCTGATCTCGGCGACGTCCGGACCGGCGTCACCGCGGCGGAGTACCCGCATGCACTCCTCGCTCTTCCTCAGGCACCGAAACCGGCTCGATGCGAAACAGAAACCTGTGTGGGTGGTAAGCCCAGGGCACCTATTGTGCCCTGTGAACTCTCGGTGAGCGCGCAGGCCCGGTCGGTGTGCCACTGGCGAGCGCAAGCCACCGCAGGATGGACGTAGACGTGCACCTGCGTGATCATGGCCACGGACACTTCGCCCGAACGTGCGAGAACCCGGGCTGCGAGGCGATTCTCGCAGGCCCGGGTTCTCAGCAACTGGACAGCAGGGGCTCGGTCAGAGCACGTCCTTCAGGTCCGCGAGCAGAGCCGCCTTCGGCTTCGCGCCGACGATCTGCTTCACCGGCTTGCCACCCTGGAACAGGATCAGGGTCGGGATGGACATCACCTGGTAGTCACGCGCAGTGTTCGGGTTCTCGTCGATGTCGAGCTTGGCGACGGTGATCTTCTCGCCGTTCTCGGCCGCGATCTCCTCGAGCACCGGGGCGACCATCTTACAAGGGCCGCACCACGTCGCCCAGAAGTCGACCAGGACCGGCTTCTCGCTGGTCAGGACGTCGTCCACGAACGACTTGTCGGTCACCTTCACGGTGTTGTTGCCCATGGTTTCTCCTTCGAGTGGTCGAAAACTAGCGAAAGTCAGTGGTTGCCGACGCCGTAGCCGCCGCCGACCAGCTCGGACGCCTCGTGGGCCTCCTCGGAACCGTGCTCCGCGAGCCAGCGTTCCGCGTCGATGGCCGCGCTGCAGCCCGAACCCGCCGCCGTGATGGCCTGCCGGTAGGTGCGGTCCACCAGGTCACCGGCAGCGAACACGCCCGGCACGTTCGTGTAGGTCGTGCGGCCCTGCGTGACCACGTAACCGTCCTCGTCGACATCGACCTGGCCGCGCACGAGAGCGCTGCGCGGGTCGTGGCCGATCGCGACGAAGAAACCGGTCACGTCCAGCGTCTTCTCGTCGCCGGTCTTGGTGTCGGTGACCTTCAGGCCCTGCACCTTGCCGTCGCCTTCGACCCCGGTGATCTGGGTGTTGAGCTGCCACTTGATCTTGTCGTTCGCCTTGGCGCGCTCGAGCATGATCTTGGACGCGCGGAACTCGTCGCGGCGGTGCACGATCGTGACCGACTTGGCGAACTTCGTGAGGAAGGTCGCCTCCTCCATCGCGGAGTCGCCACCACCGGCCACGGCGATGTCGTGGTCGCGGAAGAAGAACCCGTCACAGGTCGCACACGCCGACACGCCACGGCCGAGCAGGTCCTGCTCACCGGGCACGTTCAGGTAGCGCGCCGCAGCGCCCATCGCGAGGATGACCGCGCGCGCGGCGTACCGCTTGCCGTTCGCGTGCACGTACTTGACGTCGCCGGTCAGCTCGACCGACTCGACGTCTTCGGAGCGCAGCTCGGCGCCGAAGCGCTCGGCCTGCTTGCGCATCTCTTCCATCAGGTCCGGGCCCTGGATGCCGTCGCGGAAGCCCGGGAAGTTCTCGACCTCCGTGGTCGTCATCAGCGCACCACCGAACTGCGTGCCCTCGAACACCAGCGGTTCGAGCTGCGCGCGCGCCGCGTAGACCGCGGCCGTGTATCCGGCGGGACCCGACCCGACGATGATCAGGTTCCTGATTTCCTCGGCAGCCACCCGTGAACCTCCGCTCGTAGTGACCTTTGCTCTGGTCTCAACACGATGGTAGGTGGCGGTGTTCCCGACGGTGACGGCCGCTACTCGCCCGCCCCGACCAGCGGTTATTTCTTGCCGACGACCTTGTCGAACAGCACGTTGGCGTGACCCGGCCCGCAGTCGGCCCCGAAAGCGACCAGCCGGAACTGCGCGAGCTGCCCGGTCGTGTAGATGACGAGCACCCCGGGCTTGCCGTCCACGGTCACCGGACGGATGCCTTCGGGCCGCACGTTCGGGTCCAGGCCGGCGGCGCTCACACACGCGTCGAGACGCTGCTCGTCCTGAAGCGGGCCGAAGTCGCGCACGCCCATGGCGCCACCCAGCAGCGCTTCCGCGCCACTGCCGTCGCTGCCCACCGACGGACCGGCCGGCGCCGGAGCCGCCACGCCCGCGGTGCCGGGTTCCGAAGACGTGCCGGGCACTGTGATGGCCAACGCCACGATCGCCGCCGCGGCCGCCGTCAGAATCCCCGCGCCCCAGCCGAGCCGCTTGTTCCGCCGCTTCCGTGCTGCCGCGAGGTCCACCACGGGCGCCACGCCGGGCTCAGCCGGTGCCGGAGCACCCGCCGCGGCCGGAAAGGGGGCGACCTGCCGGGACGCCGCTTCGGCGGCCAACGCCTGGTCGATCCGCGCGGCGAACTCGGCCGGCATCGGCGGTGCCGGCTCGTGGGCCAGCGCGGCCAGATCCACCGTGGTCGCCTCGAGAGCTTCGATGATCGCGCGCGCTTCGGGATCGGCCTGCACCCGCGGCCACAGCTGCGCGGCCTCGTGTTCGTCGAGCACTCCGGCGTGGAGGTCGGCCAGCACGTCGACAGACCAAGGCGGACCGACGGTCCCGCCGACCCCCCGACTCTCGTCCGTCATCGTGCCTCCCCGTTCCCCGGCGAGCGGTGTGCTCGCCCGGCACTCCGGGACCCGTCCGAAGTGGCGCTCCTGCGTTTGCTTTCGTGAGTTGGGACGTTCGCATTCGCATCCGGGTTCCGCAGGTGCCCCAGAACCTTCGCGAGTTTGCCCCTTCCTCGCGCGCAGCGGCTCTTCACGGTGCCCTCCGCGATGCCGAGCAGCTTCGCGGTTTCGGCCACGGAATAGCCCTCGACGTCGACGAGCAGGATCGGTGCGCGCTGCTCTTCGGGCAGCTGCTCCAGCGCCTCGCGCACGAGCAGGCTCGTCTCCTTCTCCGACATCGAGTCGCGCGGCGAGGCCGGCTCGTTGAAGCCGGTTTCGGGCAGCGGCACGGTCGGGCGCGCCTGGCGGCGGCGGATCCGGTCGAGGCAGGCGTTGACGACGATGCGGTGCAGCCACGTGGTCACCTGGGACTCGGCGCGGAAGTTGCCCGCCGCGCGGAAAGCCGAGATGAACGCCTCCTGCAAGGCGTCGGCGGCTTCCTCCGGATCACGCAGTGTCCGCAGGGCCACCGCCCACAGCCGATCACGGTGGCGCCGGACGAGTTCGCTGAACGCATGCGGATCTCCGGCGGCGTGCGCCGCTATCAGATCAGCATCCGTGGGAGCTGCAGCCGTCACTCGGGTGAGCCTACTTAGTGGGAGATGTGGATCACCCCGCAGGCAGGAAGCTCACATCTCCGATCTCGCTGATGAAGCCGCCTTCGCTGTCGTCGCCGAGCTGGGTGATCCAGACGACGAAGTACTGGCTCTCCGTCGGCGTCGAGAGGTCGATCGTGGTGTCGGTGCCCTTGAGGTCACCGGTCCCGACCACCTTCGTGTCGTCCAGCTGCGGGTTCTTGCTGTCGGCCGAACGGATCTCGATCTTCGTGCCCGGGCTGTCGGCGGCGATCTTCACCTGCGCGAGCTTCACGGGGTCGTCGAACGACACCACGAAGCCGACGCCGGGCTTCAGCGTGGGCAGCTGCTGCTGGTACTGGTCGGTGCGCCAGACCGTGCCCGGGTCGCCGTCGATCACGTTCTTCACCCGGCTCGAGTTGTCGCCCGAGCCCTTCGGGTTGTAGATCGCGGCCGACTTCGGGTCCACCGCCTGGCCGATCTTCGGCGCGGCCGGCGACGACGGCGGCGGTGCGGCGGAGTTCGCCGGTGGTGCCGCGCTCGACGTGGGCGCCGCGACGTTGATCGTGGGACCGCTCGCCTTCGAGTCACCCTGGAACAGGTTGATCAGCATCAGCCCGCCCCACGCCAGGATCAGCACGGTGGCGACCACCAGCACGGTGACGCCGAACGCCAGCTTCCGCCGCCGCGCGACGTCCTTCACCGGCTTCTTCGTGGTCCAGATCGTGCCGTCGGCCTCGGCGGGCGCGCCGTCGCCGACGGTCTTGATCAGCTGCGTGCGCTCCTCGGCCTCGGCGACCTGATCGAGCACGCGCAGGATGGCCGAGCTCGTGCGGATACCGCCGTTGCCACCGTCCTCGATCGTGCGGACGGCCAGCGAAGACAGCTCCGGCGGCACGGCCGGCACCAGCGTGCGCGGCGGCACCACGTGGCCCTGCGGGGTGAGCGGCGCCGCGGGGATCGCGGGCGGCCCGCCCGGCAGCGCCCAGCGGCCGGTGAGCAAGAGGTACAGCACGGCGCCGAGGGCCTTCACGTCGTCGCGCAGCGTCGCGTCCGGCAGTGGGCCGGGGAACGCCAGCTTCAACGCGCCGCTCGGCGTGAGCCGCAGGCGCTGCGGGTGGTCCAGACCGAGGACCAAACCGTTCTGGTGCGCGTGTTCCACGGCTTCGGCGAGGGCCTGGACCATGCGCGCGGCCGCGGCGGGTGCCACCGGCCGTTGCGCGACGAGGTCGACCAGGTCGCTGCCCTTGGTCCACTCCGCGACGACCACGCCGAGAAGTCCCTCGTTGGAGGTCACCCCACTGCCGAGGCTGAGCACGTCGAGCACCCGCGCGACCCCGCCGTGGCCGAACTTCGACGCGTGCGCCGCGCGTTCGAGCGTGCGCCGCGCAAGCCGCGCCGCTTCGGGATCCGCCGGATCACCGACCAGCAGCGTCAGCGCGACATCGCGCTTGAGCTGTCCATCGCGTGCCCGCCACAAGTGCGCGGCGGCTCGTTCGTCCACCCCGAACTGCGCGAGCAGGCGGTACCGGCCGTCGCCGACGACCCGGCCCGGGGCCAGCGAACCGCCCTGGGCACGAATGCCCGCACGGTTGGCCTCCCCTGCCTGTTCGCTCCGTCTCGTGTCCACCGCTCTCTCCCGCGTCGCGCTCCCGCACCGAGGGTACCCGGATCAGGTCTGGAGGAAGCGTCGTCAGTCGTGAATCAATCGTTACCCGCGCTTGATCAATCGGGTGATCCTCGACGTGGCCGGCCTCAGCTCCTCCACCTTCAGGGCCATGAGCACGCCGAACGACACTCCGATGCCGACGATCCCCTGCAGGAAGAGCTTGATCCACGCCTGCAAAGTCGGCCCCAAAGAGGACGGCACGATCAGCCCGACGACGTACGCGGCGGCCACCCCGAGCACACACGCGACGACGGTGAACAGGATCACGCCGATGATCCGCTTGCTGCGCAGGTTGCCGAGCGTGACCCACAGCCAGACCTGGCCGAGCACCGCACCGACCACGTAGGTGAGCGCGTTGACCATCATCACGCCGAGCACCACGTTGTCGGCCGACAGGACCACCGGGCACAGGTACAGCAGCGGCACCTTGACCAGCGTCATCACGATCATGATCAACGTCGGCGTGCGCGCGTCCTTCATCGCGTAGAACACGCGCATCTGGAGCATCACCAGCGCGTACGGCAGCAGCGCGAACGACGAGACCGCCAGCGCTTCGCCGAGCCGCGTGGCTCCCTCGATCGAGCCCTTGCCGAAGGTGAACAGCGCGATGCCGATCGACGAGCCGACGATGGTCATCACCGCGGAGATCGGCAGCAGCGTGACGGTGGAGATGCGCGAGGCGTAGGACAGGTCGCCGATCAGCTTCTTGTTGTCGCCGTCGGCGGCCGCGCGGCTCATCCGCGGCATGATCGCGGTGAGCAGCGAGACGCCGATGACGCCGTAGGGCAGCTGGAACAGCAACCACGCGTTCGTGTAAGCCGTGACACCGCCGGGCGCGCCGTTGGTGAGCACGCGGGTGGTGATCGTGTAGCCGATCTGGCTCACGCCGACGTAGCCGACGACCCACAGCGCCAGGCCGCCGAACTCCTTCATCCGCTTGTCGATGCCCCAGCGCCACTTCGGTCGGAAACCCGAGCGCAGCAGCGGCGGGATGAGGATGATCGCCTGCGCGATGATGCCGCCGGTCACACCGAGGCCCAGGGTGAGCACCTTGGGGTCGGTGATCGACGGGTGGTCGGTGTCGATCGAGCCCGGCATCACCCACACGACCAGGATCGTGAAGATGACCACGAGGTTGTTGATCACCGGCGCCCACGCCGTGGGCGCGAAGATCTGCTTCGCGTTCAGCATCGCCGAGAGCAGCGCGAACACGCCGTAGAAGAAGATCTCGGGGAGCAGCAGGTAGGCGAACGCCGTGGTGAGACCGGCGCTGGCCTGGCCGGAGGAATCCACGTACAGCGAGGTGAAGGCCGGCGCCGCGATCACCGCGACGAGCGTGCCCACCAACAGCAGGGTGAGGCCCACGGTGAGCAGCCGCTGGGCGTAGGCCGCGCCGTGGTCGGGATCGTCTTGCGAGCGCACCAGCAGCGGCACCACGACACTCGTGAGCACACCGCCGATGAGCAGCTCGAAGATGATGTTCGGCATCGTATTGGCGACGTTGAACGAGTCGTTGGCGATGCCGGTGCCGATCGCCGCGGCCAGCAGCAGCTTCCACAGGAAGCCGGTGATGCGGGAGATCAGCGACGCGATCGCCATCCGGCCGCTGGCCTTCGCGATCGACGGCGCCTTCGCCGGCGTGGCCGGCTGCTCACCGGTGGAGCCCGGTTCGGTGGGCCGGACCAGTGGCGCGTCGCCGATCCGCGGCATGACCTGGGTGGCCAGCGCGTCGTACGGGCGCATCGAGTCGGGGTCGGCCACCGGCCAGCGCGAAGCGGCCATCGGGACGCCGGCGGTGCGCGGGATGAAGCGGGTGGCCTCGGGGTCGCGCAGCGCCTCTTCCTGCCACGGCCGGATCGGCGTGCCGGGACGCGGGCCGCGGCCGCGGTGCGGTGCGGGCGGCAGCGGCTGGGGTCCGGAGACGGGGGCGGAAACCTGCGGCGTCGGCGCCGACGGCGGGCCGACGGGCTGCGGCAGTGGTCCGGACGGCGGGCCTGAGGCGGGTGGTCCAGACGGCTGCGGCAGCGGCGGCCGGCCTTGCGGCGGCGGAGGCGGCAGAGGTTGCCGGCGGGTGGGCGGCGGTGGCGTTGCCTGAGCCCGCGTGGGTGGCGGCGGCGTCGCCTGGGCGCGCGAGGGCTGCCGTGGCTGGCCCTGTGGCGCGGGCGGCGGGACGCGACGCTGCGGACGCTCGGCCGGGCGCTCTTCGGCGGGCACCGGCAGGTGCCGCGTGCGGCCGTTGGCGGGCGGCGGTTGCTGGCGACGTTCGGGCGGGACCTGGCCCTGGGGCGGCGGCTGGCGCCGGCTCCCCCGGCGCGGCTGCTCGCCGCGGGGCGGCTTGTCACTGCGCACGGGAGGCGCGCCGTCGCGCCGAGGACGACTCGCACGCTCGGGTGGTAAGCCCGGCTCTCTGTCCAACGCGCGCCCAATCCTCGGTGCCAGAGTCCCTGCCATTGTGGCAGCGGTCGACCCAGGGTAATCGGGAACGGCCCCTCACACCCGGTCCCCCGAGGACTCAGCGCGATTCGGCCCGCGCGGCCCGGCCTTCCTTGACCCGCCGGTAGATCCGCCGCGAGGCCAGCAGGAGCAGCGCGCAACCAGCGACGACGGTGATGATGATCGTGATCGGGCCGTACTCAGTCGAGGTCAGCTCGAAGCGCGCCGTGGTGCCGAGCTGAGTGCCCGCGGGGGTGGTCAAGGACACATCGACGCTGAGCCGCCCGGCGCGCAGGGCCTCGATCTGCACCAGCTCGTTGGTGCCGCCCTTGGCCGGGAAGAACCAGTTCTGCACCTGCTCGGGGCGGATGCCGACCTCGTTCTTGAGCGCGATCTGCGCGGTGATGCCCACCGGCAGGCCGTTGCTCACGGCCACGGGCAGCGGCGACGAGCCGGACGCGAGCGCGATCGTCTGCCGCGGCTGCTCCACGGTCACCTGGTCGCGGATCGCGGCCAGCTCGGCGTCGGCGTTGGCACCCGCGGTGGCGCCAGAAGGCGCGCGGAACGCCGTGGACGCGCCGCGCACGAGGGCGTTGCGCACCGGGGCGACGACGGCGTCGGGCTGCACGCGGTGGATGGTGTCCACCCGCATGGCCGAGAGCAGGCCGGCGGCCTGGCCGTCGAGGTCCGACAGCGTGTCGGTGACGTCCGCGCCCGCCGAGATCGGCTGGTCGTGGGTGCCGGCGGCGAACGACGCCGTGCCCTGCGCGTCCTGCTCGAGCAGCTCGGACAGCGGCGCGCTCGTGGCGACCCCGCCGGGGCCGACGAGCTGGCCGAGGTGCTGGAGGAAGCCGGTGAGCTCGTTCACCGGCACGTCCCAGCGCCGCGGCGGCGCGACGAGCAGCTTCGCCGACGAGCCGGTGCTCGCGCGGCCGAGGCCGGCTTCGAACGCGATGGCGGCGAGCCCGTTCTGGCTCGCGATCGCGGGCTGCGTCGCGGCGCTCACGGTGGTCGGGTTCTGCGGGTTCGGCGCCGAACCGACCATGGCGCTCGCGATGACGCCGTCGATCGGCTGCGCGCGCAGGCCGCCGGGCAGCGACACGGCGCTGGTCACGGGCGAGTCGGCCTGCAGCTTCGAGCCATCGGTGAGCACGGTCTGCACGCCGGCCGCCGACATCGCGCTGAGCGCCTGGTCGTCGGGGGTGCCGTCGGGCCAGAGCACGCCCTGGCGCGGCTGCGTCTGCAGCACCTGGCTGATGGTCGCCTCGCCGCTGAGCGCCGTGGTCATCAGACCGGCGTCCGGGGTGCCGTTGGCGGAGCGGACCTTGCCGAGCGTGGTGAGGTCGGCGTCGGCGTAGGGCAGGGCGATCACGCAGTGGCCGTTCACGAGCGTGCGCAACGTCCGCAGCCAGTCGTCCGCGATCGGCCCGCCCTTGCCCGGGGCGCCGGCGACGACGTAGCCGTGGGTCATCGCGTCGACCGTGCGCAGCAGGTCGGGATCGATCGCGAAGCACAGGGAATTGCCGACGCTCGGGTCGCTCTGCTGCACCGCGCGGGCGGCGGCGACGAGCGAGTGCAGCCGGCCGTTGGGGCTCAGCTCGGCCGCGAGGCTGTCGTCGGTGAGCGTGAGCTGGCCGCCGTAGGGCGACGACAGCACGTGGGGCGCGCTGTCGGTGATGGGCCAGAGCACGCTCACGTCGGCGTGCTTGCCCGGCGGCGCGCTGTGGCCCGGCCCGGACAGCACCGGCATGAGCAGGCTCACGGCCGCGAGCCGCGCGGGCCCGCCGAACTCCGGCGTGCCGTTCACGTTGACCAGCATCGGGTACACCCCGGGCCGGCTGAGCTGCAGCGCGCTCTTGCCGTCGAGCGGCACGGTCACGTCGAGCTTGGCGGTCTGCCCCGGCTCCAGCGACTCGGTGAGCGTGGTGAAGTCGGTGAGCGGGCTGTCCTGGATCAGGTTGCCGGCCAGCACCCCCTTCAGCTCGCGGTCACCGGTCAGCCGGTCGCCGACCTGCAGCCGCACCTGCGGCTTGGTGATGCGGCGGTCGCCGATGTTGGTCACGGTGCCCGACACGGTGAGCGTGGTGCTGGCGGCGGTGATCACGCGCGGGTTGAGCTGGTTGAGGTCCAAGCGCAGCCGCGGCGGCTCGGGGCTGGCGGGTTCCTGGGCCTGCGCGGGCGCACCGATCAGGGCAGCCACTGCGAAGACCAGCAGGGACAGGAAGAAGGCGGCGGGCCGCTTCACTCTCAGGTGCTCCCTCTCAGGCGCGCTCGTCGTGCGCGAAAAGTTCTTTGGCCTTGCGGACCAGCTTGCGCTCGTCCGCGTACGCCAGCGTCGTCTCCAGCTCGGCCAGCGGCACCCACGCGACCTCGGTGACCTCGACGTCCTCGTCGGAGAGCTCGCCACCCGTCGACTCGAGCAGGAAGTGGTGCACGGTCTTGTGCACGCGGCGTCGTTCGGCCACGAACCAGTAGTCGATGGTGCCCAGCGGGCGCAGGACCTGCGCCGAGATGCCCGTCTCTTCCTTCACCTCGCGCACCGCCGTCTGCTCCACCGTCTCACCGTCCTCGATGTGGCCCTTCGGCAACGACCACAGCAGTCTGCCGTGCCGGTCGAGGCGGCCGATCAGCACCGCGTGTTCGCGCCCCGCGTCCACGACCAGTCCGCCGGCCGACGTCTCGTCGACCGTGGTCAGGCGCCTGCCCCGCTGCCGCCGGCGCCGGCGGCGCGGCTTCGGCGCTCCGGCGCGGCCGGCAGATCCAGGCATGCTGCGATGCTAGAGCAAACGGTTGCCCAGGTACGCTGGCTCTCCGTGTCCGTGTCCGACGGTGCCCGTAGTAATGGCACACCTCTCGTGGTGGGATCGAAGTGAACAACCTGGTCGCCCAGCAGAACGCGGTGACGGAACTGATGCGTGTCTCCCCTCTCGCCGACGAGCTGGCGGAGCGGTTCGCCCGAGCCGGCCACAGTCTTTACCTGGTGGGCGGCAGCGTCCGCGACGCGCTGCTCGGCAGGCTCTCGGCCGACCTCGACTTCACCACCGACGCGAGGCCGGACCGCGTGCTGCAGATCGTGAGCGACTGGGGCGACGCGGTGTGGGACGTCGGCATCGCGTTCGGCACGGTCGGGGTGACCAAGAAGGGCACCACGCTCGAGATCACCACGTTCCGCGCCGACAGCTACGACCGCGTCGGGCGCAACCCCGAGGTCACCTTCGGCGACACCATCGAGGGCGATCTGCTGCGGCGTGACTTCACGGTGAACGCGATGGCGATCGACCTGGTCTCCAAGACGTTCATCGACCCGCACGACGGCATGGACGCGTTGCGGCTGAAAGTGCTCGACACCCCGGCGACGCCGCAGGAGTCGTTCGCCGACGACCCGTTGCGCATGCTGCGCGCGGCCCGCTTCTCCGCGCAGCTCGGCTTCACCGCCGCGCCGCGCGTGGTCGAGGCGATGACGTCGATGGCCAGCGAGATCGAGCGGATCACGGCCGAGCGCGTGCAGGCGGAGCTGTCGAAGCTGATGCTGGCGCCCGACCCGCGCCCGGGCCTGGAGCTGCTCGTGGACACCGGCCTGGCCGACTACGTGATCCCGGAGCTGCCGGGCATGCGCCTGGCGATCGACGAGCACCACCAGCACAAGGACGTGTACCAGCACTCGCTCACCGTGCTGGCGCAGGCGATCGAGCTGGAGACCTCGCACGAGCCGGCGTCGGAGCCCGACCTGGTGCTGCGCCTGGCCGCGCTGCTGCACGACGTGGGCAAGCCGGAGACGCGCGAGTTCATCCCCGGCGGCGGCGTGAGCTTCCACCACCACGAGGTGGTGGGTGCGCGGATGGCCCGCAAGCGTTTGCGCGCGCTGAAGTTCTCCAAGGAGATCGTGGAGCAGGTCTCGCAGCTCGTGTTCCTGCACTTGCGGTTCCACGGCTACGCCAACGGCGAGTGGACGGATTCGGCCGTGCGCCGCTACGTCACCGACGCCGGCGACCTGCTGACCCGGCTGCACAAGCTCGTGCGCGCCGACTCGACCACGCGCAACCGCAAGAAGGCGGCGGCGCTGCAGGCGACGTACGACGATCTCGAGCTGCGCATCGCGGCGCTGAAGGAGCAGGAGGACCTCAACCGGGTCCGGCCCGACCTCGACGGCAACGAGATCATGCGGCTGCTCGGCCTCAAGCCCGGCCCGCAGGTGGGCAAGGCGTGGAAGTTCCTCAAGGAGCTGCGGCTCGACCGCGGTCCGCTGGACCACGACGAGGCCGTCGCCGAGCTGAGGAAATGGGCCGAGTCGGAGGGCATTCCGCCCGTCGAATGAGCCCGGCTCGGGGGCTCGGGCGGTCGTCCCGGGGGCTTTCGAGCAAACACGAGTCGAATTCGTGATCGCGAATCCACCAAGATCCCCCTTTGGCCTCTGGAACGCGGCCCGGGGAGCGGGAATACTCGCTGCCCCGGGCGCTGCCTGAGGGGGCGCGCCCCGAACCGGGGAGATCGATTGACGGCGCAGGCAACTGAGGATTCCGACGGCCGCGCGCCCCGCACCTCGAGCTTCCTCGTCACCCTGCTCAAGCGCGGCACCCCCGCGCTCGCGACGGCGACGACCGGGCTCACCGACGAGATCGCGGACCCGACACCGCTGCGGGCGTTCAAGCGGATCTCGCGCATGGCGGGTGCGGTCGACGCCAGGTACAACGACGGCCTGCTGCTGCGCGCGGCCCGGTACGTGGTGCTGGTGCCGCTGGCCTACCGGATCGTGGCGGTGCCGGGGGCGTTCGGCGCGTTCGTGTCGGCGCACGGGTCGACCGGCGTCGTGCCGGTGGCGCTGGTGGCGTTGTGCTCGATGGCGATGAGTGCGTTCGGCATCTTCTGGATGCTGCGCAAATCGCCGTTCCGGCCCGACCTAGCGGCGCGGCTGCTGGTGGTCGACCTGATCATCACGGTGGCGTTCCAGCTGGTCATCGGCCTGACCGAGCCGACTTCGGTGTTCCACGACGCGCTCGGTGTGGCGGACAAGCACCTGCTCGGTGACATCGCGCTGCTCACGCTGGCGATCGGCATCCCGTCCGGCCTGGCGCTGGCGGCCCTGAGCCTGCCCGCGCGGCTGCTGTCCGATTTTCTGAACAGCGGCTCGGCGAACTTCGCACAGGCGTGGTCGCTCTACCCGACGATGTTCGGCGTGCTGTTCACCGGCACCGGCGCGCTGATTCTGCTCGGTCTTGGCACGCGGCTCGCGCTGGCGTACGGCATCCGCAACGGCCGGCTGGCCGAGCGCGCGCAGCAGCACCGAATGCTGCACGACACCGTGCTGCAGACGCTGGAGGCCATCTCCCTCGGCGGCACCGGCGAATCGGCCGACCGGCTCGTGGAGGTGCAGCGGCTGGCCCGCGCGCAGGCGATGGAGCTGCGCCAGACCATCGAGACCGCGGCCGCGCAGCGCGACGAAGAGGCTTCGCGCCCACTCGGCGAGAAGCTCGCGGCGCTGGCCGCGGAAATGGCGCGCGACGGCCTTCGTGCACAGCTGGTGATCGCCGAGCTCGACGAGGACACGCTCACCGAAGTGCGGCAGATCGCGTTGCGCGACGCGGTGCGGGAGTCCTTGCGCAACACCATGAAGCACTCGGGCACCGACAAGGTCGTGGTGCGCGTGGAAGAACGCGACGGCGGCATCGCGGTGATCACGCGCGACCACGGGCAGGGCTTCAGCCCCGACTCGCGGCCGGCGGGCTTCGGCATCAGCCAGTCGATCAACGCGCGGCTCGGCGAGGTCGGCGGCACGGCGCTGGTGGAGTCGACGCCGGGCAGCGGCACGCGGGTGACGTTGTGGGTGCCGTTCTGATTTTTTGGTGCTTTCGGTGAGCGCGCGGACGCGCGGTGTGGCCGCGGGGTTGCGCCGCTGAGGGTGATCACACGTCGACGCATCGCGAAGGGGGTCGTGCGCATCTTTACCGGTGAAAGATCAAGTTGGTGGATTGATCACCGGATGTCCAAGGAGATGCCATGAAGACCACGCTCAAGACCCTCGCCTCGGTCGCCATCGCCGGCGGGCTCGCGGCCGGCGCTCTGCTGCTCACCGGTGGCGCGGCCAGCGCGAACCCCTCGGACACGCCCTGCACCGCGGGCGACGTCCGCGTCTCCGTCACCCCGGACCCCGAGGGCGCCGCGGGCCAGGAAGCCTTCGTGATCCACTACGTGGCCGCCAGCCCCACCACCAACTGCCGCCTCGAAGGCACGCCCACCGCGGTCACCTTCACGAAGGGCAACGGCCACAGCGAAAGCGACGGCAGCGGCACGGTCGTCACGCCGGACAGCACCCAGCCCGCCCCGCCGGTCAACCTGCAGCCCGGCCACCCGGCGGAATCCCGCATCCTGCAGGCCTCCGCAGCCCCGGCCACCTTCCAGCCGAACGTGGTGAACCTGAACCTGCCGTCCCGCCACGGCGACTCGGTGACCGTCGGCTGGCCGACCGGCTACCCGCTGAAGGGCACGACGGCGGAGGTCACCGCGGTTTCCGCGAGCTGACGGGCAAACGCTGCCAACGGTGCGAGGTTCCACGTGGAACCTCGCACCGTTTTGTCTCTCAAACCCGAGACAACGCCCCAGCCTCCACATGCTGAGCAATCGGCCTCGGCAACAGGTACGCCGCGGCCCCACCCGGCTGCGGACCCCACGGCGCCATCACCCCGGTCAGCACCCGCAACGTCCGCTGCACCCGGTACTCGTGCCGATCCCGTTCCCGCTCGGCCGGCAGCGACGTCTCCACGAACCGCGTCCCCGCCGGGTGCACGAGGTTTCCGGCGTCCGGCCCGTAGCGCACCACCGTGGTCCCCGCCGGAAGCACGACCATTCGCTTGCCCCGGTAGAAGTTCAGTGGCGGCTCGCCGCGCAGCGGGAGGATCGGCCAATCCGCCGGCTGGTCCGACTCGTCGGCCGCGCGCGGCGGCACCATGAGCAAGGTGCCGAGCAGGAACCGGGCCGCGTCGGCCAGTCGCGGAAAGGCCACCGGCGCGACGGCCGGCGGGCGCGAGACCTCCCAGCCGTTCTCGGCGCGACGCAGGGTCCACACATCAGCGACCGGCACTTCGCGAGCGCCGATGCGATAAGCGCTCGCCGGCACGCCGTGTTCCACCAGGCGCTGCTGCAGCAACGTCAGAGTCTCGGCGGCGTGCAGGTCGAGGCCGGTCGAGTCGCCGCGCAGCGCGCCGGCGAGGCTGCTGTCGTCGGGGAGTTCGGTTTCCGAGCGGGTGGGGCGGGGGGTGCCGAGGAGTTCGGCTTCGGCGCAGGCGCGTACGAGTTCGCGCACGAGTGGCGGTCGGAAGCCGGCGGTGCGGATGTGGTCCACCAGCTCGGGTTCCGGCGGCACGCCGTACTTGCGCAGGTAGTGCGGCACGGCCGCGGGCCACACCCAGGTGCCGTCGGTGTGGAAGGCCTGCGGGACGTCGGGCGGGGCGCCGGGCGCGAAGATGTCGTGCTGCGGCTGCGGGCGGTGGAACACCAGCGGCGCGCGGAACAGGTAATCCAGCACGCCGCGCAGCTGGTCCGGCGGCACCGGCGGCCGGTTGACCACGGGGCGCTCGTTCTCGTTGTGGGCGTCGACCACTCGGGCGTGGCGGAAGCCGGCGTCGAGGGGCTGGTGGGCCTTCGCGGCGAGCCAGGCGGGAAGTTCCTTCGGCGGCCGCGGGTACAGCGCTAGCTCCACGGCGTAGGACTCGGGCGCGGGCCGGCCGCCGTCGTTCGGGGGCACGCGCCAGGCGGGCTCGTGGTCGGAGTCGAAGTCGAAGTCGAACTGGGCTTCGGTGTCGAGGGTGAACGTGCCCTGGAACCAGGTGCCGGCGTCGGGTGCGTACATCGCCGCGCGCAGCTGGGCGAACAGGGCGCTCAGCTTCGGCGGCGCCGACAGTGACACGGACACCGGCCCGTTTTCATCGCCGACCGCCCGCACCTCGAGCTCCGCGTAGTCGCCGACCTGGCGGAACTGCGCGGCCACGCGCGTCCAGCCGCCGGGCACGGCGCGCAGCGTGCGGCCGATCGCGCGCAGCAGGGCGCCGTGGTCGCCGTCGAAGTCGGGGCGGGTTTCGCCCTGGTCGCGGCGCAGCTGCCACAGGCCCGTGACGCGTTTGGCCTCGGCCGTGGTGGAGAAATCGGTGAGGCCGAGCTGCGCGGCGCGCACCGGGTCGTGCTGCGTCCAGCGCAGCGTGAGCTCCTTGCCCTCGCCGGGCGCGACCTCGAAGAGCTCGTCCTCGTATTCGCAGTAGGTGCGCAGCGTGAACGTCGCGGGCACCTCGTTGGCGAGCACGATGCGAGCCGGCCGGCCCTCGTGCTCGCGGTCGAAGCCGTCGGGCGCTTCCTCGTCCGGAGCGACGGACAGCAGCAGCGTGCCGTCGGTGGTCGAGCGCTCGGCCGCGAACGTGCGGTCCTCCAGCGTCGCGTACAAGCCGTCCGGGCGGTCTCCCGCCTCTACCCGGTAGCGCACGTCAGGTTCCTCCCCAATTCCCCCGGTGACCGGGAAAGAACTTAGTCGACCGGGTAACGCGTGAACCAACCCTCGTCACTCGGTGAGTCGGGGCCGAACTCGGCGAGCGCGTCGTCGGCGAGGCCGGTGATCACCTCACGCAGTTCGAGCCGGTCGAGCCAGCTGCCGCGCAGCGCCGCTTCGCCGTACATCGCGCCGACGAGGTTGCCGCACACCGAGCCGGTGGAATCGCTGTCACCGCTGTGGTTCACGGCCGCGAGCAGCGCCGTGTCCGGATCTTCGGTGGTCAGGGCGACATAAACCGACATCGACAGCGCCGTCTCGCCGACGTTGCCCGCGCCCAGCTCGGCCAGCCGCTCCGGCGTCGGCGGGCCGGTCATCGCGAGGGCCTGCGCCAACGCGGCCTCCTGCTCTTCGTGTCCGGGGTGCTGAACGAGCAGCCCGCGAGCCACGGCGACGGCGTCGAGCAGCGGTTCCCCGGCCAGCAGCCGCTGCACGATCACGGCGAAGGCGCCCGCCGACAAATACCCGCTCGGGTGACCGTGGGTCAGGGCCGCGGACTCGGCTGCGAGCCGGAACACCTCGGCCGGATCGTCGGACCACAGCGCGACCGGCGCCACGCGCATCACGCCGCCGCAGCCCTTCGAGTTGTTCACCTGCCGCGAGACGCTGCCGCGCACGCCCGAGCGGCCGTACTCCTCCAGCTCGCCGAAACACGTGAGCCCGGGCGCGCGGCGGCTGAACAGCTCGTGGTGCGTCACCAGTTCGCCGTCCGGCGCCGCGAGAGCGGAATGCGGTCCGCGCGCCTGCGGCCACGGCACGCCCTGCGTGTGCAGCCACCGCTGGTAGGCCAGCTGCACGGACTGCACCACGTCGGCGCTGCCGGTCCGCCGCTGCTGCGCGTGGGCGCGGATCAGTGCTTCGAGCGTGAAGAGCGTCATCTGCGTGTCGTCGGTGAAGCGCCCTTCGCCGCCGTACGCAGGGATGTAGTCGGTGATACCCGCCGGTCCGGTGAGCGACCGGATGCGCTCGATCGAATCGAACTCCGTCTTCGCGCCGAGCGCGTCGCCGATGGCGCCCGCGAGCAGGCAACCCCTCAGCCGCTGTGCCTCCATGGCCCCATCTTTTCGAACCCGCAGCCGATCAGTGCCGCGGGTAGCGCTGCACCCATTCCTCGCCGAGGAAGCTCAGCGCCGAGCGGCGATCGAAGTGCCACAGCGCGTCCGTCACGACCTGTTCGACGAGGTGGCGCAGCTCCAGCTGCTCGATCCACTTCTGCGGCAGCCCGGGCACGCCCACGCGCGCGCCGAGCAGAGCGCCGGTGATCGCCCCGGTCAGCGCACTGCGACCGGAGTGGTTCACGGCGCGCAGCAGCGCCTGCTCGGGATAGTTCTCGAAGCCCGACAGCGCGGCGAAAGCGCGGCCCAGCACCGAAAGCGTGCCCTGGCCGTCGCCGATCAGCTCGGGCATGCGCAGGTCGGGCAGGCCGTGCTCGCCGAAGAACGGCACCGACTCGGCCACCACGGCCTTCACCGGCGCCCACTCGGGACCGCTCACGAACGTGGTGTTGTGGTCGGTCAGGATCTCGCGCGACAGGTTCCACACGGGGTAGCTGAAGGCGTCCTTCGTGAGCACCGGCTCGAACAGCCAGGCCAGGTACGTCGCCGCGGCCAGGTCGTCGTCGAGCGGATGCGTCACGCCCACGAGGTCCCGCACGGCCTGGCGCACCCCGCCGCTGAACCCCGTGCCGGGGCCGGAGGCGATGAGCGTGGCGGGCAGCGCGGCGATCAGCGAAGTCGGGCCAGACAGCGGCTGCGCCTGCGGCGATCCGGTGACCAGCGCGTGGTAGGCGTTGAGCTCGGCGTCGTCGGCCGTGCGGCGCACGTGCAGCTCGGGCACCTTCACGAGCCAGCCGTCGGCGTCGTCGTACGGCGCGCCCTGCGTGTGCAGCCAGCGCATCAGCGCGCCGCGCACCACCGAGGGGAACTGCTGCTCGACGTCCCGCGATTCCGGCTGCTCGCGGTGCGGGCTGCGGATCACGGCCTCGGTGTAGAACAGCAGCCGCTGCGTCAGCGAGCCGATGCGGCCGGGCTGGTCGAACGCGACCGGCAGGTCGGCCACGCCCTCCGGCCCGAACTGCGTCACGATCTCGTCGAGCCGCATCCGGTCCACGGCCATGCCGAGCGCCTCGCCGAGCGCGAAGCCCACGTACGCACCGGCGACGCGCTGCCAGCCGTAGCGGAAGTTCTCGAGGTCGCGGTCGGGGTACTTGCCGAAGGTGTCCAGCCGCGGGATCACGCGGCCGAGGTTGTCCCAGCCCGGCACGAGACCGTTGGCGCGCCAGTCGTTCGGCTTGCTGCGCGGCGGCTCGTCCATCGCGAGCCGAGCCAGCCACGACTCGCCCAGCACCGTGCGCTGGCACTCCTCGGCGGTGAGCTCGAAGCCGTGGCGCCGCGCGTTTTCGGCGGCCACCAGAGGCGGGGCGACTGGCTCGGGCAGGCCCATGCGCGTGGCGGTGTCGCGGGTGAGCCGTTCGAGGTCTTCCTCGGCTTCGGGGCCGCGGCCGTGCCGGTCGATGCGGGGCTCGTGGCGCGGGAAGCGCTTGGCGATGGCGGTGAGGTCCTCGCCGGCGACGTCCTCGAACGTCGCCGGGCCGCCGTTGATCACGAGGTTCGGCGGGTGCTCGAACTCGGCCAGCGTGGCGAGGTCCACGCGCCACCAGCAGTGCTCGCGCGGCGGGAAGTGGCGCGTCGCGCTGAACACGCGCAGCTCGTTGCGTTCTTCGGAGAAGTAGAAGCGGTCCGTGGCGCCGGTCTTGGGGTCGAGCGGCACGTACACGTCGCAGCGCAGCAGGCCGATCAGCAGCTGCTCGCGGGTGAGCCAGCCGACGCTGGCGAACGCGAGCAGCGTCTCCAGCGTGTTCTCCGGCTTCGGGTACCCGCGGCGGATCGGGCCGGCCTTGTACTCGGGGTTCTCGCGCTCGTCGCCGGTCTGGCGGCCCTCGTTGTCCACCTTCACCCAGCCGGCCACGGCCTGCAGCGGCACCCCCAGCTCGCCGAATCCGGCCTTCACGTACTCCGGGTCCACGACTTCGCGCCAGCTCTCCTGGCCGGGGAACGCCACGGGGATGCTCAGCCCTCCTGGGTTCGGCGGCGCCTGGCGCAGCTCACCGTCCGGCTCGCGCACGACGACCGACGGCGGCGGGAAGAGCTCCTTGTCCGGCCGGCCGTCGTCGAGGTACGCGGTGGTGTTGTACGGAATCGACCAGCCTTCGGGGATGCGCAGCACGCGGTCGGTGTCGACCCGCAGCCCGCCAGGACCCGCGATCTGGGGGCCGTGCACCGCGCGTAGCCAGTTCACGACCTTCTCCATCGCTTCCGCCGCTTCCACCTACTCGATCCTCTCCAGGCTTCCGTCGGACTCGTGCTCCGCGATCGGCTTGGGCATCACGTACGCGACCGCACCGCCCGGCAGGTTCGCCCAGGGCACCGTGACTCCGGTGACCACGTAGAGTGACCGTCGCAGGCGGTAAGTGTGCGCCACCCGTTCCCGTTCGAGTGGTAGTGACGTCGTGGCGAACCGTACCTCGCCGTGGTGAACGAGGTTGCCCGGTTCCTCCCCGAAGCGCAGGACGACCGTACCTTCGGGCAAGCGGGTCAGTCTCTTGTTGCGGAGCAGGGTGAGCGGTGGATCACCCGCGGCGGGCTGGATGGGCCAGTCGTCCACCTCTTTCGCCGTCTCGAGCGGAGTCTCGCGCCCGCCGGTGAGCCGCGCCGGGTGCAGCAGCAGCGCGCCGAGCAGCTGCTGGGCCGCGTCGGCGAGGTGCTCGAACACCTGGCCGGCGCCGGACGCCGAGGTGACCGTCCAGCCGTCGTCGCCCCTGGTCAGGCACCACTTCCCGGCCTCGACGGCGCCGATGCGATAGGCCTGCGGCCACACGCCGAACGACCCGAGCCGCTGCACGAGCACCACCAGCAGCTGCTCGTCGGCCAGGTCCGGGTCGGGGTCGGTCTCCAGGTCGGCGGCGACGTCGCCATCGGTGCGTTGCCCGTCTTCCGCACTGGGCCGGGGACGCGGCCGGCCGAGCAGGTCGGCCGCGGCCGTGCGGCGCACGAGGTGCTCCACGTACGGCGGCTGGAACCCCAGCTCACGGATGTGCGCGACCAGCTCCGGCTCGGGCGCGATGCCGTGGCGGCGCAGCTGGTGCGGCACGGTCTCGGGCCACAGCCACGTGCCGTCGGTGCGGTGCGTTTCGCCGACCAGCGGTTCCCGTTCGAGGTACTGCAGCACGAGCGGCAGCTCCTCGTCGGGCAGCGGCTCGCGCTCCTCCCCCACGTCGGCGGGGCGGGCGCGGCGGAACACCACGCCGAGCGCCAGACCGGTGCGCAGCCGCCACCAGTCGGGGATGTGCTCGTCCTCGCGCGGGAACGTCTCGAGCTCGTCGCGGTAGGCGCTCGGGTCGGGCAGGGTCGTCCACTGGGGTTCGCCGTCGACGAAGAAGTCGAAGTCGAACTCACCGTCGGGCGCCAGCACGAACCGCGCCTGCAGCCAGGTGCCGCGGCCCTGGCGGTACATGCCCGAGCGCAACGCGTGGAACATGCCGACCAGCTCGGGGCCGGCTTCGGTGTTGCGCGGCTGGACCTCGGTGTGGTCGCCGACCTGGGCGAAGCCGATGCCGGCCGGGGCGCCTTCGTCGGGCTGGTGGGCGCGGATCAGCCGGCCGATCTCGACGAGCAGTCCGTGTTGGTCGGACTCGGAAAGTGGTGGTTCCACGGGTTTCAGCACATCCAGGTGCGCGGCGCTAGTAGCCGCGGCGACGGTGCTGCGGCGTGGCGCTGCGCGGGGGCACGGTCCCCTGCGGCTTGGCCGGGCTCGCCGTGCGGGGGCGCACGCGTCGCGGGGTCGGCCGAGGGGCCGGCATCTGCTGCGGCGCGCCGTCGGTGAGCGGGGCCTCGGCGAGCTGCTGCACCAAGGCCTGGACGGTGAACGCGAGCTGCGCCGGCGTGGTGCGGGCGAAGGTGTCCGGGGCGAACTCGAGCCGGCCGAGCGTGCCACCGGGGCCGACCGTGGCCCGGACGAGCCCGTCGGGCGACGTCAGCACGGCAGGAGCGGCTTCCAGGGCGCGATCGTCCCCTGCGGTACTCACGGTGGCCCCCCGTGTTGGTTGCACTCGCCGGGGTTCACCCGGCTGGGTCACGCGTCACTCTAATGCCAATGCGACGATCACTGACCCCGTTCGGCCCAACGGTTTGCGGCAGCGAATCAGTTCGGCCGATCCGGCACCGCGCGGCGGCGGGCGACGAGGTAGCCGGCGCCGCCGAGGAAGTAGCAGACGGTGGCGGCGATCATCAGCCCCGGCGAGTAGCCGTTGTCCGGGATGAACACCGCGCCGATGGCCACGGCGGCCACCTGCGTGATGTTGAACAGCGTGTCGTACAGGGCGAACACGCGGCCGCGCGCTTCGTCGGCCACGTCGAGCTGGATCGACGAATCGACGCACAGCTTGAGCACCTGGCCCGCGCCCGTGATGAGGAACGACGCCAGCAACGCCAGCGGCAGCACGATCGGCAACCCGAGCGCCGACTGCGCGACCGCGGCCACCAGCAGCGCGCCCAGGATCGCGCGCAGCCGGCCGAAGCCGCGGATCAGCCGGGCAGTGAGCAGGCCGGCCACGAGGATGCCGGCGCCGGCGAGCGCGGCCATCTGCCCGAGCCCGGGCAGGCCGGCGCGGAAGACGCCGTCGTCGGTGAAGTAGTTGCGCATCAGCAGCACGGTGACCAGCAGCGAGATGCCGTAGGCCGCGCGGTGGGCGAAGAGCGCGATGAACCCGGCGGTGACGCTCGGCGCGCGCCAGGCGTGGCGGGCGCCGTCGGCGAGACCGTGGGCCACGGCGACGAACGGGTTCTGCGGCTCGTCGACGACCGTCGGCCCGAGCACCCCGCGCGTGAACCGCCGGGCGATCAGCGCCGAGACCAGTGCACCCAGGGCGGCGAACGCCGTGGTCTCGGCCGAGCCGAGGTTGTCCGCGCCGAAGACCGCGCGCAGCAGGATCGCGCACCCGCCGCCGACCACGGCCAGCGCCGAACCGAGCGTGGTCGCGAAGGCGTTGGCGGACACGACACTCGGCGCCGGCACCACGTGGGGCAGCGAAGCCGACAACCCCGAGCCGATGAAGCGCGACAGCCCTTCGGCCAGCAGCGCGAGGGAGAACAGCCCGGGTCCGCCGAGGCCCGTGGCCACGGCGGCGGCCGACGCGAGGATGGCGAACACCCGCAGCAAGTTCGCGAACACGAGCACGCGGCGGCGGTCCCACCGGTCGAGCAGCGCGCCCGCGAACGGACCCACCACCGAATACGGCAGCAGCAGCACCGCGAAGCCCTCGGCGATCGCCAGCGGATCGGCGGCGCGTTCGGGGTTGAACAGCACGGCGCCCGCGAGGCCCGCCCGGTACACGCCGTCGCCCCACTGCGCGGCGAACCGGGTGTAGAGCAGCCTGCGGAACTCGCGATCCCGGACCAGGAGCTTCGGTCCGATCCGCTCCGTCGTCGCGCTGATCGTCACGGGGCCAGCGTAGCCACGGGTCGAAGGCCTCAGAAGGTCCTAATGAGCGCACTTCGCCCAGGCGAACGGCGTCATTTTACGAAGCTGTGACGCCGCCGAAGGAGTGCGGCGGGGGGCGTGAGCGGTTAAGAAAGAAGGAGAGCTTTGGGAGGTGTGGCCATGACTGGCGCCGCGACGCGGCTGGTGGGTGTCGCCGAGAAACTGCTCGGCGCGCCGCTTCCGGTGCAGATTCGGGCGTGGGACGGATCGCAGGCCGGTCCTCCCGGCACGCCTGTGGTCGTGCTGCACAACCGCCGGGCCTTGCGCCGACTGCTGTTCAAGCCGGGTGAGCTGGGGCTCGGGCGCGCCTGGGTGTCGGGTGACCTCGGCCTGGAAGGCGACCTCTACACCGCGCTGCAGGCGATCGCGGGGTTGATCTGGGAACGCGAGGACGGCGAAGGCGGCGGTGTGCTGCACGCCCTGCGCGATCCTGGAGTCCGCGCGGCGATCGGCGAACTGATCAAGCTCGCCGGCCCGCCGCTGCCGCCGCCCCGGCCGCCCGAGGAAGTGCGCCGCAGCCGGCACCTGCACACGCGCCGCAGCGACAAGCGGGCCATCAGTCACCACTACGACGTGGGCAACGACTTCTACGAGCTCGTGCTCGGCCCGTCGATGGTCTACTCGTGCGCGTACTGGTCCGAAGACGGCACGCTCGAAACGGCTCAGCGGGACAAGCTCGAGCTCGTGTGCACCAAGCTCGGTCTGCGCGAAGGCCAGCGGCTGCTCGACGTCGGCTGCGGCTGGGGCTCGATGGCGCTGCACGCGGCGCGCGAGCACGGCGTGCACGTCGTCGGTGTCACGCTGTCGCAGGAGCAGGCCACCTACGCCCGCAAGCGCGTGGCCGAAGCGGGGCTCACCGACCGGATCGAGATCCGCGTGCAGGACTACCGGGACGTCGCCGACGGTCCCTACGACGCGATCTCCTCCATCGGCATGGCCGAACACGTCGGCGCGCAGAGCTACCTCGAGTACGCGCGCGACCTCTACGCGCTGCTGCGGCCCGGCGGCAAGCTGCTCAACCACCAGATCGCGCGCCGGCCGCTGATCGACGAATCGGAGTACCAGCTCGACGGTTTCATCGACGCGTACGTGTTCCCCGACGGCGAGCTCGCGCCGATCGGCACCACCGTGACGCAGCTGGAACGCGCCGGGTTCGAGGTGCGCGACGTGGAATCCCTGCGCGAGCACTACGCGCTCACGCTGCGGCGCTGGGTCGTGAACCTGGAAGCCCAGTGGGACCTCGCCGTCCGGCTGGCCGGGCCGGGACGGGCGCGCGTGTGGCGGCTGTACATGGCGGCCTCGGCGCTGGCGTTCGAAGGCAACGAGCTGGGCCTCAACCAGGTGCTGGCCGTGCGAACGCCGGACGGAGGAATGTCGGGGCTGCCGCTGCGGCCGCGGACGTGGCACGGCTGAGCGCGGCCTCGAAGAGAGAGGCGGCCGGCGCACTTGGTCGCCTCTCGGCGGCTTGGCGCAGTGTGGCTCCAGCCGAACTGGTATTCCACAAAGGCTGTTCTTCAGTGAGCCCGGGGGACACGGAGTGCGCCGGCCTACTGTTCCCAACGGGGCACGAGTGGTTGGTGTTCCCGTGCCGACGGAAATTCTCGGGGCGGGAAGTGGGAGGATTGGCGGCGTGCCAGCGGACGCCGAGGTTGAACCGGGAACGCTCCTGGTCGCCGCCCCCACGATGTTCGACCCGAACTTCAAACGGACCGTCGTGTTCGTCATCGACCACCGCGACGAGGGCACGCTCGGCGTGGTCCTGAACCGGCCCAGCGACGTCCCGGTGCACGACGTGCTGCCCAACTGGGGCGGCCACGTGGCCGAGCCGCAGTCGGTGTTCGTCGGCGGCCCGGTGGAGAAGAAAACGGCGCTGTGCCTGGCTGCGCTGCGCACGGGCGAGACGGCGGCGAGTGTGCCGGGCGTGATCGCCGTGCGCGGGCCGGTGGCGCTCGTCGACCTCGACACCGACCCGGAAGCCCTGGTGCCGAAGGTGCGCGGCGTGCGCGTGTTCGCCGGCTACTCCGGCTGGGACTCAGGCCAGCTGGCCGGCGAGATCGAGCGGGACGACTGGGTGATCGTGCCCGCGCTGCCGAGCGACATCCTGGCCTCGCCCAACCGCGACCTCTGGGGTCAGGTGCTGCGCCGCCAGGGCGTGCCCATCGCGTTGCTGGCCACCCACCCGGGCGACCTGCAGCGGAACTAGCTGTCGGCCTTCTGGAACACACCGCAGCCGCCGGCGCCGCACGCGCAGCCGCTGCAGCCCGCGGGGGCGGCCGGAGCCGGGGCCGGCACGGTCAGCGCGGCGCGGGCGCCGAGCACCCCGCCACCCACGACCAGCGCGAGCATTCCCAGCACACCGACGAACGCGGCGGCGATGATCCCGGCCGTGGTGCCGGTGGCGATGCCGGCGAGCCCGGCGAGCACCCCCACGGCACCGCCGGCGAGCGTCGGCACGCTCGCGACGCGGTTGGCCAGCTTGAACGCGGCGTCACTGCGCAGCGAAGCCGCCGTGCGGACACCGGTACCGCCTTCGCGGGTCAGGCGTTCGCGGAAGCCGAGGAAGCCACCCCAGCCGACGACGAGACCCAGCACGATCGGAACGAGCGCGATAGCGAACACCCCCTGAGGATAAGCGTGACCTCCCGGCAACGTGGTGGATACCCTCGTCGGTTGTGCTACACGCCATGTCTTCGTCCACGCGCCGCCGTGTGCTCACCGCCGCCCTCGTCGGCGCCCTGCCGCTCTCACTGCTGGCCGCGCCGGCCGCCGAAGCCGCGCCGAATTCGCCGAACCGGCCGATCCGGTTGATCGGCGAACAGATCGTGCCCAACGCCCTGCAGTTCCAGGGCACCACCGTCGGCGGCCTGTCGTCGATCGACTTCGACCCGCGGACCGGGGGTTACGCCTTCATCTGCGACGACCGCTCCGCCATCAACCCCGCCCGCTTCTACACGGCGAAGTTCTCCCTCGACGCCCACCACCTCGGCCCGGTCACCTTCACCGGCACCAAGCCGTTGCTGCGGCCCGACGGCACGCCGTACCCGCCGCTGGCGCAGAACGACCAGTCGGCGCCGCAGAACGAGCGGACCGTGGACCCCGAAGAGCTGCGCGTGGACCCGTGGACCGGCGACTACCTGTGGTCGCAGGAAGGCGAGCGCACCGCCACGACGCTGATCGACCCGTCGATCCGCGAGGCCGGCCGCACCGGCAAGTACGTGCGTGACCTGCCGATCCCGGCCGACGAGAAGATGACACCCGGCGCCGGGCCGCGCCAGAACCTCGTGCTCGAGGGCCTCACCTACGCGGGTCTCGGCAGCGTCGTCGCCAGCGAGGTCGAAGGCCCGCTGCTGCAGGACGGCCCGCTGCCGACCCCGGAGGCCGGCGCGCTTTCGCGGCTCACGCTGCAGTCGCGCTTCGGCCCGGTGCTGGCGCAGTACGCGTACCCGCAGGAGCCGGTGTTCGCGCAGTCGGTGCCGCCCACCGCGCTCGGCAGCAACGGGGTGTCGTCGATGCTGGCCGTCGACCCGATCGACCCCACGCGCTACCTGATGATGGAGCGCGCGTTCGTGCCCGGCGTGGGCAACAAGGTGCGGATCTACGAGATCGACACGTCGGGCGCGACCAACGTGCTGAACGTGAAGTCGCTGGTGGATGCGAAGCACGTGAAGCCGGTGAAGAAGAAGCTGCTGCTCGACGTCGCCGACTTCGGGGTGTCCACGGTGGACAACATCGAGGGCATGACCTGGGGTCCGGCGTTGCCGAACGGCGAGCGCAGCCTGGTGCTCGTGAGCGACAACAACTTCTCGGCCACGCAGGTGACCCAGGTCATCGCTTTGGCGGTCCCGTCGGAACGGCTTTGACCAGCACGTTAAACTGAGCCCATGAACACGGCTCGGCTGCTCCTTGGCCTGCCGCGCTGACTCGGCCAACCCTGGCCCGGCCGGCGCGGCGACCCCTCATGCCTTCGGGCCTGAGGGGTCGAGTTGTTTCTGGAGTGGTCCGATTCACGGAGGAAGACGGCGATGACAGAGTCCACGGCGCCCACCCCGGTCACGGGTGACGGCGCTCCCGGCGCCGAGAACACCCCGCCGCACCGCTACACCGCGGAGCTCGCAGGGCAGATCGAGCGCCGCTGGCAGGACTACTGGTCCGACCACGGCACCTACCACGCGCCGAACCCCACGGGCACGCTGGCGGTCGAGGGCGAGCCGGTGCCGTCGGACAAGCTGTTCGTGCAGGACATGTTCCCGTACCCGTCCGGCTCGGGCCTGCACGTCGGGCACCCGCTGGGCTACATCGGCACGGACGTCTACGCGCGCTACCACCGCATGATCGGCCGCAACGTGCTGCACACGCTGGGCTACGACGCCTTCGGGCTGCCGGCCGAGCAGTACGCGGTGCAGACGGGCACGCACCCGCGCACCACGACCGAGGCGAACATCGCCACCATGCGCAGCCAGCTGAAGCGCCTGGGCCTGGGCCACGACGAGCGCCGCTCGATCGAGACGATCGACCCGGACTACTACAAGTGGACCCAGTGGATCTTCCTGCAGATCTTCAACTCCTACTACGACGACGAAGCCGGCAAGGCGCGCCCGATCGAGCACCTGGTGAAGGCGCTGGTCGACGGTGCGCGCCCGACACCCGACGGCCGGCCGTGGAGCGAGCTGAGCGACGTCGAGCAGCGCAAGGTGATCGACGACCACCGCCTGGTCTACATCTCCGAGGCGCCGGTGAACTGGGCCCCTGGCCTGGGCACGGTCGTCGCCAACGAAGA
The DNA here is from genome assembly GCF_035918295.1 of Amycolatopsis rhabdoformis. GTDB lineage: Bacteria > Actinomycetota > Actinomycetes > Mycobacteriales > Pseudonocardiaceae > Amycolatopsis > Amycolatopsis rhabdoformis. The sequence continues at coordinate 7,969,178 of NZ_CP142149.1, read as the reverse complement.
GGTGACCGCCGACGGGCGCAGCGACCGCGGCAACTTCCCCGTGTTCCGCAAGAACCTGCGCCAGTGGATGATGCGGATCACCGCGTACTCCGACCGGCTGGTCGACGACCTGGACCTGCTGGACTGGCCGGAGAAGGTCAAGTCCATGCAGCGCAACTGGGTCGGGCGCTCGCAGGGCGCGCGCGTGGCCTTCGTGGCCGGCGCTTCCGGCGACGAGAAGATCGAGGTCTTCACGACCCGGCCCGACACGCTGTTCGGCGCCACCTACATGGTGCTGGCGCCGGAACACCCTCTGGTGGAGAAGCTGACACCGGCGGAGTGGCCGGGTGAGCACCCCGAAATCTGGACCGGCGGCGCGAAGACCCCGGCCGACGCGATCGCGGAGTACCGCGCGACGACCTCGCGCAAGTCCGATCTGGACCGGCAGGAGAACAAGGAGAAGACGGGCGTCTTCACCGGTTCGTACGCCGTGAACCCGGTCAACGGCAAGGAAATCCCGGTCTTCATCGGCGACTACGTGCTGATGGGCTACGGCACCGGCGCGATCATGGCCGTGCCGGCGCAGGACCAGCGTGACTACGACTTCGCCAAGAAGTTCGAGCTGGAGATCGTCCGCACGGTCGACCCGGGCGAGGGCTTCGACGGCGAGGCGTTCACCGGCGAGGGCGCGGCGATCAACTCGGCCAACGACACCGTGTCGCTGGACGGCATGGGCGTGGCCGATGCGAAGAAGACGATCATCGCGTGGCTGGAAGAGCGCGGGTCCGGCGAGGGCACCGTGCAGTACAAGCTGCGCGACTGGCTGTTCGCGCGCCAGCGCTACTGGGGCGAGCCGTTCCCGATCGTCTACGACGAGACCGGGATGCCGATCGCGCTGCCCGAGGACCAGCTGCCCGTGGTGCTGCCGGACGTCGACGACTACAAGCCGAAGACCTTCGACCCGGAAGACGCCGACTCCGAGCCGTCGCCGCCGCTGTCGCGTGCGACCGAGTGGGTCAACGTCACGCTGGACCTGGGCGACGGGCCGAAGAAGTACCGCCGCGACACCAACGTGATGCCGCAGTGGGCGGGTTCGTGCTGGTACCAGCTGCGTTACGTCGACCCGGACAGCCCGGATGTGTTCTGCGCGCCGGAAAACGAGGCCTACTGGATGGGCCCGCGCCCGGCCGAGCACGGCGTGGACGACCCGGGTGGCGTGGACCTGTACGTCGGCGGGGTGGAGCACGCGGTGCTGCACCTGCTGTATTCGCGCTTCTGGCACAAGGTGCTGTTCGACCTGGGCCACGTGTCGTCGAAGGAGCCGTACCGGCGGCTGTTCAACCAGGGCTACATCGAGGCGTACGCCTACACCGACGAGCGCGGTGTGCACGTGCCTGCCGAAGAGGTCGTGGAGCGCGACGGCAAGTTCTTCTGGCAGGACCAGGAGGTCAAGCAGGAGTACGGCAAGATGGGCAAGAGCCTGAAGAATGCCGTCACGCCTGACGAGATGTCCGATACGTATGGTGCGGACACCTTCCGCATGTACGAGATGTCCATGGGTCCGCTGGACATGTCCCGCCCCTGGGCGACCAAGGACGTCGTGGGCGCGCACCGGTTCCTGCAGCGCCTGTGGCGGCTGCTGATCGACGAGCAGTCGGGCGAACTGCGCGTGACCGCCGAGGACCCGTCGGAGGCCGACCGCAAGCTGCTGCACCGAACCATCGCCGGCGTCCGCGAGGACTACGCGGAGATGCGCTTCAACACGGCGGGCGCGAAGCTGATCGAGCTGAACAACCACCTGACGAAGGTGTACGGCTCGGCTGCGGGCACGCCGCGTGAGGTGGCGGAACCGCTGGTGCTGCTGCTGGCGCCGCTGGCCCCGCACGTCGCCGAGGAGCTGTGGCAGCGCATGGGCCACGTCGACTCGCTGGTGCACGGCCCGTTCCCGGTCGTCGACGAGCAGTACCTGGTGGAGGACTCGGTCGAGTACCCGATCCAGGTCAACGGCAAGGTCCGCGCCCGCGTCACGGTGCCGGCCGACGCGGCGTCCGATGTGGTCCAGGCCGCGGCGCTGGCGGAGGAGAAGGTGGCCGCGCTGGTGGGCGACAAGACGCCGCGCAAGGTGATCGTGGTGCCGGGGCGGCTGGTCAACATCGTGCTGTGAGCCGGTTCTGGATCGGTTTTCATCCGGCGCTGAGTCGGTGCTGAGCCGGTTCTGGTGAATTCGCGCGTTCCGGCCCGGGTCTCGTGCCCGGGCCGGTAACGTGCTTGCCGTGCGTAGTCGATCGATCACCGCCTTGCTCGCCGCGCTGGGTTTCGCCGTGGCGGGATCCACGGTCGCGGGGTGCGGCGTCGCGCCTGCTCCGGCGCCGGGAAAGCCCGCACCCGCGTTGCCGGCCGACTCCGTCGCCTACGACCGGCTGCCGGTGATCACCACCCGCGCGCCGCTGTTCCCGAACAGCTGTGCGCAGTTCGAGCAGAACCCGCAGCTGAGGAGTGCGTTCGACGTCGGTTCGACGCTGTTCGATCCCTACGGTTCGGTGTGTGTGGTGACCCGGCAGGACGGCGTGCAGGTCGAGGTCGGTGCGATGAACCCGACGGATCGCCTGCCGGACCCGTGGACCGGCACCTGGGGCGCCTACTCGTACACGCTGCAGCATTTCCGCCGCTCGTTGGTGCAGGACAACCACTACTACGCCGTGTCGACGGTGGAGAACAACGGCTGCGTGTACTCGGTGAACACGGGTTCGTCGCAGGTGCTGCAGGTGGCGGTGAAGCCCGGCGGCGATCCCGGGGACTACACCCCGGAGCACGGTCGCGAGATCGGCGACAAGACCTGCCCGGGCGTGCAGCAACTGGCCGAGACCTACCTCAAGATCGTGGATCCCGGCGGCGGTTCGCTGGCCGGCTAGGCGGCTTCCCGGTTGCCCGCGCGAATGATGGCGACGGCGGCCAAGCCGACCCACAGCACCAGCGACGTGACCAGCGCGATCACCCCGTGCTCGGAGACGCCGCCGAGCTGGCGGGCGGGTTCGATGGGGTCGACCCAGCCGGCGAGGTCGATGTTGCCCTGCAGGATCGTGAACAGCAGCGACACCAGCACGTAGGTGGTGATCGCGCCGGCGGTGTTGGGGATGAGCCAGCCGACCGTGACCGCGAGCAGCGTCATACAGAAGGCGCCCACGAGACACGCCGCGACGACCATGCCGGGGCGGAACGTGAGCAGGTTCTGCGCATCACGCGCGTCGAGGCGGCCGGCGAGGAAGGTGAACGTCATCAGCACGTGGACGCCGCCGATCAGCAGCCACGCGCCGATCGCGATGGTGGCCTGCGCGAACACGTACCGCAGGCGCGAAGGCTGCACCAGCAGCGTCGGCTGCGCGCTGCGGTAGTGCCATTCGGCAGCGATGAGCTTGACCAGCGTGAGGTCGACCAGCACCGCGGCGAGCCGCACGGTGAGGAACACCGAGCCCAGCTGCCGTTCGAGCGTGTAAGGGCGTGAAGAGTCGACCATGAACATGATCGACAGCACGACCAGCACGAGCGGCGCGGCGATGATCAGGATCTTGTCCGCGACCGTCGCACTCATCTTGCGCAGCTCGACACCCACCAGCGTGCCGAACGACGCGCGCTTCTCGGCGCCCACCGCCCACGCGGGCTGCTGCGGCACGGCCGTCTGCATCGGGATCATCGCGGACCTCCCGTGAGGCGGAAGAAGAGCTCTTCCAGGTTCTGCTGTTCTTCGGCCAGCCCGAGCACCCGCACCTGCGCGGCGAACGCGATCTCCGAGACGCGCTCGGTCGGCGCGGCGACCGACAGCGCGTCGGGGCCGGTCTGGCGCACGTCGAGACCCGCGCGTTGCAGCGCGGTGCCGAGTTTGGGCACGTCGTTGGTGCGCACCACCGTCCGCGCCGGGCCGGCGAAGCTCGCGAGCGGCCCGTCGGCGACCACGCGGCCGTGGCCGATCATCACGATGCGGTCGGCCGTCTGGTCCACTTCGGACAGTACGTGGCTGGAGAGCAGCACGGTGCCGCCGCGCTGGGCGTAGCCGCGCAGAAGCTGGCGCGTGGAGCGGATTCCTTCGGGGTCGAGGCCGTTGATGGGCTCGTCGAGGATCAGCACGGGCGGGTCGGCGAGCAGCGCGTGCGCGAGCCCGAGGCGCTGGCGCATGCCGAGGCTGTACTTGCCGATGCGGCGGTTGGCCGCGTCGCTCAGCCCCACCTGCGCGAGCACCTGGTCGGCGCGCGAGGCGGGCAGCCGCAGCAGCTTCGCGCCGCTCACGAGGTGGTGGCGTCCGGTGCGGCCGGGGTGCACGGCCGCCGCGTCGAGCAGCACGCCCGCCACATGCCCGGGATTCGGCCACTGCGCGAAGCGGCGCCCGGCGATCGTCGCCGTGCCCGCCGTCGGCCGCGTGAGGCCGCAGACCATCCGCAGCGTGGTCGACTTCCCGGCGCCGTTGGGCCCGAGGAACGCGGTGACCGTGCCGGGCTGCAACGCGAACGACACGTCCTCCACCACCCGGCGGCCGTCGTAGACCTTCACCAGCCCCTGGACGTGCAGCAACCCGGCCTCCCCCGTTCAAGATCCGCAGTGAGTTTGTCACAACCCGTGTCCACGCGTGTGCGAAACGGCACCTTCGAGCGCCACGGCCGAAACGCGCCAGCACGCCCGAACGCCGGCCGATTCGATGAAGGCGTGAACAAAATCGGCTTCCACGAAGGAGATCTGGGGATGAAGCTCGACGGCAAGGTGGCGCTCGTGACCGGCGGCAGCCGGGGCATCGGCGCGGCGACGGCGGTGCGGCTGGCGCAGGAGGGCGCGGACGTCGCGATCACGTACGTGCGCGGTGCGGCGCTCGCGGCCGACGTCGTGGACAAGATCAAGGCGACCGGGCGCCGGGCGATCGCGATCGCGGCGGACAGCGCGGACGCCGAAGCCGTGCGGGCGGCCGTGGCGGCCACGGTCGCCGAGTTCGGGCGGCTCGACGTGCTGGTCAACAACGCGGGCGTGGGGTGGGTGGCGCCGGTCGCGGAGACCGCGCTGGCAGACCTCGACCGGGTGCTGGCCGTGAACGTGCGTGGCGCGTTCCTGGTGGCGCAGGCGGCGGCCGAGCACCTCGGCGAGGGCGGGCGCGTGGTCACCATCGGCAGCTGCGTCACCGATCGCGTGCCCGGCGCGGGCATGGTCCTGTACGCGATGACCAAGTCGGCGATGGTCGGTCTCACGAAGGCGCTCGCGCGGGAGCTCGCGCCGCGCGGCGTGACGGTGAACCTGGTGCACCCGGGGCCGACCGACACCGACATGAACCCGGCCGACGGTCCGTTCGCCGAGGACCAGCGCTCACTCACCGCGGCCGGGCGCTACGGCACGGCCGAGGAGGTGGCCGACGCCGTGGCGTACCTCGCAGGGCCGGCGAGCGCGTACATCACCGCCGCGACCCTGTCGGTCGACGGCGGGCACGCGGCCTAGCTGTTCTGTCTTGGGAGGTTGCGATCGTGGCGACACGTGATCTTGGCGTGAGGGAGGGCCTCCGGGGTCGGTGTGGATTGCGAGCTCTACACCGACCAACGGAGGCCCTCGTGTACTCGCGCCAACGCACCTCTGACCCCGACCGGCAGACTGCGCTTGACCCGCTGCATCGTCGATGACGTCGCCAAGCACTGTCACACCGGCTGCACACCTACAACCACCACCGTCGACGTGCCGCTCTCAACGGACACCCATCCGCGTCCCCAACCTCACCGGGCAATACACCTAGCCCGAGTAGAGCCCCACGTCGCGGGCCAGGTCGGTGAGGATGGCCTCGAAGAGGATGTCCGGCTTCGACACGGGGATCGGGTAGTTGCCGAACACCTCGAGCGTCACGTGGCCGTAGAGGCGGGCCCAGAACTGGATCATCAGGTACGTGAGCCCGAGGTCCAGCTTCTCGGGCGCGATCGCGCGGCCGGATTCGCCGAGCACGCTGAGCAGTTCGCTCTGGAACGCGGTGAGGTCGTCGCGCAGCTCGGGCGGCACGACGTCGTTCGGGGGCATCACCAGGTCGTGCGTGGCGAGGACCTGGCCCGCGGCGGAGAGGAAGATGCGGCCGAACGGCTCGTCCAGGCGGTGCAGCGCGCTGCCGGCCGTGGTGCCGACGCCGCCCGTGGGCGACGCGAACACCAGCGTGAACTCCTTGGTGTGCGTGAGCGCCCACCGGCGGAAGCCCTTGCAGATGGCGAAGAGCTGCGCCATGCCGTCGTCGGGGAGCACGGCGATGTCCTCGGCGAGCTCGGCCGCGAGGTCGGCGCAGACGTCGAGGCGCAGGTTCTCGACGAGGTCGTCGCGCGATTCGTAGTAGCGGTACAGGGCCGGCGCGGTGATGCCCAGCTCCCGGGCGATCGCCCGGAGCGTGACGGCGTCCGGACCCTGTTCGACCAGCAGTCTCCGGGCGGTCCGGCGGATGTCCTGCTCGGTAGCCGCTCGCGCGCGGCCCCTTCGCGTGGGGCTGCTCATCCGGACATTCTAGGTGGTCGGCGCGCTCGTTCCCGTAACAACGCGGCCGGATCGGCCGTTTCGGGTCCCGGAACGGGCCGGTTCGCCGTGAGCTGGGGAAACGCGCGGGCGTGCGGAGGAAACCTCGCGCACGTTCTGTCACACTTCGTGCCGAGATGAGTGAAGTCACCATGGTCACCTACCCCGCGCCCGTCCCGCCGGACGAGGTGCGGCTGGCCGCGTTGCTGTTCCTGGTGCCCGGGCTGCTGATCGCCGGGTTCGGCGGTGTGCTGATGACGGTGAGCGTCGCCGGGCTGTACGCCGGCTCGGTGATCGCGCTGGTCGGGCTGGTGCTGCTGGGGTGCATCCCGGTGGGGGTGCGCGGGATGCGCAAGGAGCGGCTGAGCGTCGAGGTCGCCGCCGAAGGCCTGCGGTTCCCTGTGCGCGAGGCACGGCTGGTGTTGCGGTGGGCCGAGTTCCGCGCGGTGGTGCTGGTGGAGAAGCCCGATCGCGTCGAGGTGTACCTGGCGCCGGTGGACGAGCAGCGGTTCGCGAGCCGGTTCAGCCGGCGGGGGCGCGAAGGTTTTGTGCTGTCGACGTTGTTCGAACCGGCCGAGGCCCACCGGTTCGCGGCCGCGGTCGAAGCGGTGCGGCCAGGGCTGGTGCGGTGGCCGTCGCTCGAGGTGCGGCGCGGCGGCTTCGGCCTGGAGCGCGCGGCGGCGAAGGTCGTGCGGTGGGGCTCGGCGAAGCGCGTGCCGACGGAGGCCGGCGCGAGCGTGAAGGTGCGCGCGAGCAAGGCGTCGGGCGAGCGGCAGGTGGCGGTCGGGGCCACGGTGGTGTTGCTGGTGGCGGTGCTCGTCGCGCGGGTGTGGCTGCCGGTCACCGTGCCGGGGCTGATCGCCGTCGCGTTGTGCGCGGCCGCCCTGGTCTGGACCCGGCACCGGGGCACGCGCGGTGTGTTCACCGTGGACGGCGACCGGCTGATGTGGACACCCCGCTACGACAACGGTGCGGAGGTGCGGCGGGCCGAGATCGCCGCCGTGACGGCCGAAGTGGGGGGCGTCGTCCGCGTGTTCCGGCGCGACGGCGGTGACTTCGTGCTGGCGAAGGGTGTTTCGATGCCGGCCGCGCGGGCGGTGGCCGCGCTGGTCGGGGCGCCGCCGACGCCGATCACTCGGGGGGCTACGTGATCGGCGCCGGCGACCCGATGCCCTCTCCGGTGCGCTTCCGGTCGGGGCAACGCCACTGGCTCAAGGACAGTGACGCTCCACAAGAGCGGAACCCGTGTCAGAAGTGACGCCTGGGGGACATGGATCCCCCGATCGAGTGACGGGCAGCCGCTGCTCGCCTGATTGTCGCACTGGGCGCCGAATAAGTTACAAAAACCTTCACTTTTGCGCACGGACGGTGCGTGAGCTGCGCCCGAACACCCCCGTGGCACAGTGACGCCCATGTGCGCAGCCGTGCTGGTGATCGGATCCGCCAACGCCGACCTCGTCGTCCCCGTCGACCACCGCCCGGCCGGCGGCGAAACCGTCCTCGGCGGCGACACAGTGCTCTCACCAGGCGGCAAGGGCGCGAACACGGCCGTCGCCGCGGGCCGCCTGGGTGCCTCCGTGGCCCTCCTCGGCGCCGTCGGCCCGGACGCCTACGGCACCCTGCTGCGCGATTCCCTCACGGGTGCCGGCGTTTCACTGGACCACCTCCGCACAGTCGACCGGCCGACGGGCATCGCGTACATCACGGTGACCCCCGACGGCGAGAACTCGATCCTGGTCTCACCGGGCGCCAACTCGGCGCTCTCGCCTTCGGACATCACGGACGCGGCGCTTTCCGGCGCGTCCGTGGTCGTCCTCTCGCTGGAGGTCCCGCTGGCGACGGTCTCCCACGCGGTCTCCCGCGCGGCCGCCTCGGGGGCCACGGTGCTGCTCAACCTCTCGCCGGCCGCTTTGTTGCCGACCGAGACCCTGTCGGCGGTGGACGTGCTGCTGGTGAACGAGCACGAGGCTGCGTATTTGCTCGGTTCTACCTCTGCGGACCTCACTGGCCTGCTCGCCCTGGGCCCGCGCGCGGCGGTCGTGACGCTGGGGGCGCGTGGCGCTGTGGTCATCACGCCGGAGGGCCCCACGTCGGTTGCCTCACCCACCGTCCGCGCCTTGGACACCACCGGCGCGGGCGACGCCTTCGCTGGGGCGTTGGCGGCGTCGCTCGCCTCCGGTCTCTCCCTTACCGAGGCGGCCCACCGCGCCGCTGCGGTGGCCGCGGTGAGCGTTACGCGCGCGGGTGCGCAGCCTTCTTATCCGACGGCCGCCGAGGTCTTCTGACTCACGGCGGCGGCCGAAGTCTGTTGAACGGCGACCGCCGCCGGACTCTCTTGACCCGCGGTGGCTGCCGGGTTCTGGCCTCGAGGTGGCTGCCGAACTCTCTGTACTCACGACGACTGCCGAACTCTTCTGACTCGCGCCGGCGCCTGCTGAACTCTCCGGACTCGCGGCGCCTCCTTACTCCTCCAGACTTGTGGCGGCTGCGGAACTCGTCTGACTCGCGATGGCTGAACGGCGACCGCCGCCGAGCTCTCTTCACGCGCGGCGGCTGCCGAACTCCTCCGAACTGCGACAGCGCTGCCGAGCTTTTCCAACTCGTGCCCACGGCTGCCGAACTCACCTGAACCGCGACGGCCGTCGAACTCTGTTGACCCGCGACCGCCGGGCTCTTCTGACCCGCGGCAACGGCTGCCGAACTCGCCTATCTTGCGGTGGCGGCTGAAGTATCCTGACTCGCGCGGGTGGCTGCCGGGTTCTTCTGCCCCGTGACCGCGGCTGCCGATCCCGCCGGACCCACGGCGGTCGTCGAACGGTCCTGACCCGCCCGCGGATGCCGAAGTCTCCTGACTCCCGACGGCCGTCGAAGGCTCCCGGCCCGCGACCGCGCCTACCGAAGCCTCCCGACTCGCGCCGGCGGCTGCCGAACCCTCCTGAACCGCCGCGGCAGATGCTCGACCTGGTCTGAGCCCCTGCGTGTCTCGGCGGGCGGTTCGTTCGCGTCGTTGAGCCTTCCGACGTAACAGCCGTGGCACTGCCCTGGCTCGCGAATGACGGCTCCTGGCCGAGCCCACGTCGCGACGAGCCCCCGTCCCACCCCTTGCCGAATCCGAGGGTCTTCTCGGGGTGCTCGGCAGCGCCGCACCCGCGCGACTCGGCACCGCACCACTCGCCGCCGCTCCCTGATTCCCACCTCAGCCCGCGCTCCAGCCGTGCCGCCTGATAGCACAGTCCCACCCCCGCATCCCGCCTTCGCCCGGAGTTATCCACACCCGACCCGGCCGACCCCGAGTTGTCCACAGATTCCCCGCTCCCCGTTTTCGGCCCCCTGACCTCGGTAAACTGGAACAGGGCAGCCCCCCGAGGAGGGTGGGGGTTTGTCCGGCGGGGGTGAGGGGCGGCAACGTTGGGTGGGAAAGTCGGAAGAGCGGGGGCTGACGAGGAGGTACCGCAGGTGGTCGAGAAGGCAGGGGTCGGGCGAGTGTGGCCGACACCGCGAGCCGGGAGCGTGGATCTGGGATATGGTCTAGACCATGTCTGAGAGCACGCCGGCGAGGCTGGGCGGGGTTGCGGTGAGTCCGGGGCGGGCCAGGGGGCCCGTCGTGCGGGTGGCGGAGGCTCTGGGGGAGCCGGCGAGTGCGCCGGCGCCTGCGAATGCCGAGGCGGAGGCCGGGCGGATCGGGCCGGCGGCCGAGGTGGTGGCGCAGCGGTTGGAGGCGCGGGCCGAGGCGGCGACCGGTGAGGCGGCCACGATCCTGATCACCACGGCCGCGATGGCGGCTGATCCGGCGTTGGCGGCGCAGGCGCGCAAGCTCATCACTGAGCAGAATCTGCCGGCGGCGCGCGCGGTGTACCAGGCGGCCGAGGGCTTCGCCGAGGCGCTGGCGGCGGCCGGCGGGTACATGGCGGAGCGGGTGCGCGATGTCCGCGATGTGCGCGACCGACTCGTGGCCGAGTTGCTCGGGGTCGCGCCGCCGGGAGTGCCGGAGTTGGCGACGCCGAGTGTGCTCGTGGCGCGGGACCTGGCGCCCGCGGACACGGCTGGGCTGGATCCCGCGAAGGTGCTCGCGCTGGTCACCGAGGAGGGTGGGCCCACGAGTCACACCGCGATCCTGGCCCGTGCGCTGGGGATTCCGGCCGTCGTGGCGGTGAAGGGCATCCTGGATCTCGACGCAAAGGCGCTCACCGTCGACGGTGACACCGGCGCGGTCGAGCCGGCGGACCCCGCCGAGCCGGTGATCGCGGCTGTCGCGCAGGGGCCGGCGGAGTGGAACGGCACCGGCGCGACCAAGGACGGCCACGTCGTCAAGGTCTACGGCAACGTCGGCTCCCCCGCCGACGCCCAGGCCGCAGCCGACGCCGGCGCGGAGGGTGTGGGCCTGTTCCGCACCGAGTTCTGCTTCCTCGACGCGCCGACTGAACCTTCCGTCGACGAGCAGCGCAAGGCGTACGCGGCGGTCCTCGCGCCATTCCGCGGCAAGCCGGTGATCGTGCGGACGCTCGACGCCGGCGCCGACAAACCCCTCGCCTTCCTCAACCCCGACGCCGAGCCCAACCCGGCGCTGGGCGTGCGCGGCCTGCGCGTGGCGTTCGACCGGCCCGAGGTGCTCGACCGTCAGCTCGAAGCCATCAAGGGCGCGGCCGACGATTCGGGCGCCGAGGTCTCCGTGATGGCCCCGATGGTCGCCACAGCCGAGGAAGCCGCCTGGTTCGCCGAGCGCGTGCGGGCCGCGGGAATCGCCCGCGCCGGCGTGATGATCGAGATCCCGGCGGCGGCGCTGTCCGCGCGGGAGATCCTCGACGTCGTCGACTTCGTCTCGGTCGGCACCAACGACCTCGCCCAGTACACCTTCGCGGCCGACCGGCAGCTCGGCGCGGTCGCGAAGCTGAACGACCCGTGGCAACCCGCGCTGCTCCGCCTGCTCAAGCTGATCGGCGACGCCGCGAAGGCCACGGGCAAACCCGCCGGCGTCTGCGGCGAGGCAGCCGCCGACCCGCGGCTCGCCGTCGTGCTCGCCGGTCTGGGCCTCACGAGCCTGTCCATGAACGCGGCAGCCGTGCGGTCCGTCGGTGCTTCCCTGGCCACGGTCACCCTGGCCGAAGCCGAGACGCGCGCCGCAGGGGCCCTGGCCAGCGCGAACCCGGCGGCGGCGCGGGCGGTCGACTAGCAACGGAGGCGGACCCGGTCGCTGGATGGCGGCCGGGTCCAGCACCGCTGGTGAGCTGATCGCGGCGTAGGATTTGCCCGGCGCTGGTGCGGGTCAAGGTGCGTGTGGCTGATCCAATCCGTCAGAGAGCCCAGCTCCGCGGGTCAACCTGCCTGCCGCGGTCAAGCCGCAGCCGAGCGGCTCGCGTTCGCAACGAGCCGTGCAGCAGCGATCTGGAAGCGGTACGGGACCCGGCTGTCGAATGGACGCCGGGTTCGGCCCGACCCTGCTGATGGCCGGCGCAGGCATTGCCAGCCGAGGCAGGTGCCGACTCCGGTCCCGCGGTGACGTGCGCAGCCGGCCAAAGCAGGCCGGCCGCTCGCTGGAGACACGCCAGTCTTGCTTTCGGAAGCTGAAATCGGCAGGGCATCGGTCCGGTCGTGACGCGTACAACTGACCGACGCCGGACCTGGCGATCGAAGGCGGACACCGCACCGCCAACCATCCGATTGCCGACCGCAGCCACGCACGCCCAAGCCGAAGCCGATTCGGGTCGGGCCGTGGACGGAAACCAGTTCGGCACGCCGACCTGATCGCCGACTCCGATCTTGGCTGCCGAAGCCGAGGTGGTGTGCGGGCCTGGCCAAAGTGCGCTGTGCCCGACCAAAGCCGAGGTCGGCCGCCGTGCGGAGATCGCCTGGCGCCCGAGGTTCGCCGAGCACCGGCCACAGCGCGGCTGGGCGAATCCCGCCCGCGCGGCATGTGGTTCCAGTGCGTGGGTGCGACAGCCAGGACCGGGCGCCGACTGGAATCTCGGCTAAGGCACCTCCGGCCAGCCGCTCCTCGGCCACCGTCAGGCCGGCCGCAGCCGAAGGTGGCCGGCACGGGACCCCAGCCAGGGCGGCGCTGGCCGAAGCCCGCCTGCGCAGGATGCGACTTCAGCGCGCGGGTGACGAAAGTCGGGACCGGCCCCGACTGGAATCTCGACTCCGGCGCTGCTGACGAGCCGCTCCTCGGCCACCGTCAGGCTTGCCCCGCCGAAGGCTGCCTGCGCAGGACCCCGGCCAACGCGGGGCTGATCTCGCCTGCGCAGGATGCGACGTCAGCGCGCGGATGGCGAAAGTCGGGACCGGCCCCGTCTGGAGACTCGACTCCGGCGCTGCCGACCAGCCGATCCTCGGCCACGGTCAGGCTTACCCCGCCGAAGGTGGCCAGCACGGGACCCCAGCCAGGGCGGCGCTGGCCGAAGCCCGCCTGCGCAGGATGCGACTTCAGCGCGCGGGTGACGAAAGTCGGGGCCAGTCCCGACTGGAGACTCGACTCCGGCGCTGCCGACGAGCCGATCCTCGGCCACGGTCAGGCTTGGCCCGCCGAAGGCTGCCTGCGCAGGACCCCGGCCAACGCGGGGCTGATCTCGCCTGCGCAGGATGCGACTTCAGCGCGCGGATGGCGATCGCGGGGACCGGGCGCCGACTGGAGACTCGGCTCCGCCGTTTCCGGTCAGCCGGCCGCAGCCGAAGGTGGCCGGCACAGGACCGCAGCCACGGCGCCCACCAATCCGTGGCGTGGAATCCGCAACCCCGCCCCAACTCCCAGCACAAAAACGGAGCCGGACCCGGCCGACGGATGGAAAACCGGGTCCGGCACCGTGTCGCTGGTCAGCCGAACAAGCCCCGCCGAGGGTTGCGGATGACCAGCGAGCCTCCGTGGACGCGGCCGGTGAGGACGTAGCGGGGGTTGCCGGCGCGGCCGTTGCTGCCGGTTTTGTCGTCGAGGGAGCCGAATTTGATCTCGGTGATCGCGTTGTAGTCGATCGCGGCGTGGGGCGGGATGATGATCTCCACCGAACCCCACTTGGAGTCCAGTTCGATCTCCACCACCGGGGTGGAGACGCGGGCCTCGGTGAAGTCGAGTTTGGTGCTGCCGTACTTGTTGCGCACGACCAGCGCGGGCGGGACCTGCCATGGGCCGCCGCGTTGGAGGGACGAGTACTTGGCGTTGAGCTCCAGCCGCTGGCCGGGGGCGTAGGCCGGTGGCGCGTAGCTGGCCGCCGGGGCGGGCGCCGAGCCCGGGTGCAGGAGCCCCGGCAGGTCGGTGAGCACGGCGTTCAGCTCGCCGCGCGTGCGGGAGGCCAGGGCCTTGTCCGTGCGCTCGGTGAACTCGTCGAGGTTGAGCATGCCCAGCCCGATCGCCTTCTGCAGCACGGCGACGACGTGCTCGCGCTCGTCGTCCGACACCCGGATGTCGCGTGCCGTCAACGGCTTCGTCTCGGTCGCGGTCTCCGCGCCGGTCGTCTCTTCCTCGGCCATGCAAACGATGGTAGAACCATGTTTCCCTCGCCAGATCGGGGAAAAACCCTGAACAGACCCGTATTCCGCGCCGGCGTCGCCCTCGTTGCGGCGAGCTTGCTGCTGGCCGCGTGTACGGGTGGGGCCCCCGCGCCACAACCGGCCCCGACCACCAAGGCAACGCCCAGGCCCACCGGGCCGCCGCCGAATGGCCTCACCGGGTCGGTCACCACCGGCGGGATCGACGTGCAGCTGCTGCTCGCCACCTCGCCACCCACCGTGTTCGACGCCGACACCGGCGTGAAGGGCACCGTGTCCGGCGTGCCGGGCGGAGACCGGCTGGTGAGCCTGCAGCGCGTGGGCCACACGCCGGTGATCCTCACGTCGCCGCCGTGCCAGAGGACCTGTCAGCCCTTCGACGTCTACGCGGGCACCACCGCAGTGCCGCTCGGCCAGGCCGTGAGCCTCGCGCCGGGCGCCGACGCCGACAGCGTGTGGGTCATCCGCCAGGACGCGCCGGACAGTTGCCGGCTCGAGCACGTGTCGCTCGCCGGCAAGACGCTGGGCGGCGGCAGCGTGGCCAGCTGCTCCACGAACCTGCGCGAGGAGACCTCACACGGCCTGCTCATCACGGTGAACAACGGCACCGCCGAAACCGTCGACGTGCTCATCGACCCCGACACCGGACGCACCGTGCAGCAGGCCCCGAGCATCCTCGCCGCGATCGGCGACCGGCTGATCCTCGGCGGCCTCACGGACCTCACCGTGGTCGACCTGCGTGACGGCAGCCGCAAGAAGATCCAGCCGCCCGTGGTCCAGAGCAGTCCGGTGATCGTGCCGAGCCGGGAAGGCGGCTTCGCGGCCGTCGACTTCGGCTCGCCCGCGTGGCACAGCACCGACATCCAGACCCGCGACGTGTGGCTGCTCGACCTCGGCGACCTGACCTGGCAGCAGGCCCCTTCGATGCCGTACTCCACCGGCACCCTCAAGCACTCGTCACTCGACTGGACCGACCACGGCGACCTCGTGCTCGACGACGGTGTCGTCGCGGCCTGGCACCCCGGCGAGCCGGCGTGGCGCCTCGGGAAGGCGAAGCTCACCGGCGCCCTGCAGACGGCGGCGGTCAGCGTTTCCTAAGGCTCAGTCCTCGTCGAGCCCGTGCTCGATCGCGTACCGCGCCAGCTCCACGCGGTTGTGCAGCTGCAGCTTGCGCAACGTCGACTGCACGTGGTTCTCGACGGTCCGGTGCGACAGCACCAGCCGCTCGGCGATCTGCCGCGCCGTGAGGCCCTTCGCGACCAGCCGCAGCACGTCCGTCTCGCGCTCGGTGAGCCGTGGCGGCGAGGCCGACGACGGCGTGTCGGCCATCCGCCGATACTCCCCCAGCACCAGCCCCGCGAGACCGGCCGTGAACACCGGGTCGCCCTCGGCGGTGCGGCGCACGGCGTCCACGAGCTCGGTCACCGACGCCGACTTCACCAGGTACCCGGAGGCGCCGGCCTTCACCGCCTCGAGCACGTCGGAGTGCTCGCCGGAAGCCGAGAGCACCAGTACGCGCGTGTCCGGCAGCTCGGTGGTGATCTCGCGGGTCGCGTCGACACCGGAGGTGCCGTCGAGGTTGAGGTCCATCAGCACCACGTCGGGACGCACGGTGCGCGCGATGCGCACGGCGGCCGGCGCGTCGGGCGCGGTGGCGCGCACGTCGAAGCCGTTTTCGCCCAGGTCGCGGGCCACGCCGTCGCGCCACATGGGGTGGTCGTCGACCACCATCACCGAGATCGTCATCGTCCGCCCCTCGTCCTGTTCGGCTCCGTCGTGTGCGGCACGCGCACTTCCCACTCCGTGCCGCGGCCCGGCGCGCTGTCCAGGGTCGCGGTGCCACCGAGATCACGTACTCGGCCCCGGATGGACTCCACCACACCCAGGTGCCCGTCCGCCTCCGCTCGCGCCAGCCGGCCCTCGGGAATGCCGGGGCCGTCGTCGCGGACGCTCACCACGACCTCGTGGCCGAGGTCTTCGAGCAGCACCCACGCCCGCGCGTCGGGTCCCGCGTGTTTCTCCACATTGGACAGTGCCTCGCGCGTGACCGCCACCAGCTCCGAAGTCACGTGCGCCGGCAGGTCCACCGTGCCCGCGGGAGTGGCGACCTGCACGGTGGGCGTGGCCAGCAGCTGCAACGCCGAACGCAGGTCCGCGGTGCCGTTGCTCGCCGCCCACGACGGTTCGGTGGTCACCAGCGCGCGCAGCGCGATCTCCTGCTCACCCGCCAGCCGCGCCAGGTCGGCCGCCTCGCCGCCCACCTCCAGGCCACGCCGGCGCACGCGGGCGAGCACCTGCAGCACGCTGTCGTGGATCGAGCGTGCGAGCCGTTCCCGTTCGGCCGTGGCGGCTTCGGTGCGCAACGCCAGCGCGAGCGCTTCGGCCGAACGCCGCGCTGTGGTGGCGGCCATGCCGACCAGCAGGCTGCTCGCGCACAGCAGCACGCCGTCGCGGAACACGTCGAGGTCGAGCCTCTCGCGCGCGACGCCGGTGCCCACCGCGACCACGAGACCCGCCACGACACCGGGGCCCGCGCCGAAGCGGATGGCCGCGGCGAGCGGCCCCACCGCGGCCCACACCGTGGTGATCAGCGGTGCGGCCTCGGCGTACTGGGTGTCGGAAAGAATGAAGGGCGACAACAACATCAGCCCGGTCGTGAGCACCACGTCGAGCACCACGAGCCACCGCCACCGGCCGCCTTCACGCGCGTACGCGATGCTCGACAGCAGCGTCCACACGCCCATCGCGCCGACGACGGTCCAGGCCAGCCACGGCCGCTGGAACTCACCGCGGTGCGCGATGACCACGCCGAGGGCGAACGCCCACGTGACCACCCGCAGCACCACGACCCCACGCCACAGCGGCGTCGCCGGGTCGCGGGTGACCGGCGTGGTCACTTCTCCTCGTCGTCGCCCCGAGTCGGCACTTCGGCGTCCTCGGAGCCGGGTTCGGCGTCATTGGGCTGCGCCGCTTGGTCGTGGAGCACGTCGACGCTCTCGGGATCAGGGTTGTGCTCGTGGAGCAGCGACCGGATGCCGGCGTTGAGCACGGCCAGCAGCGGCACGGCCAGCAGCGCGCCGGCGATGCCCGCGGCGACGAGGCCGGTGGCGATCGCGAGCACCACGGCCAGCGGGTGCAGCCGCACGGCGCGCCCGAGCAGCAGCGGCTGCAGCACGTGGCTTTCCAGCTGCATCACGCCGATCACGATGGCCAGCACGATGATCGCGCCGATGAAGCCCTTGGTCACCAAGGCGATCAGCACCGCGACACCGCCCGCGATCACCGCACCGATGATCGGGATGAACGCGCCGAGGAACACCAGCGTGGCCAGCGGGATCACCAGTGGCACCCCGACGATCCACAGCCCGATGCCGATGCCGACGGCGTCGACCACCGCCACCGCCGCCGTGGCGCGGATGTAGCTGACGAGCGACGCGAAGCCGCGGCGCCCGGCCACGTCCACGCGCTTGCGCACGCGCACGGGGACGCCGCGCACCAGGAACGTCCAGATCTGGTTGCCGCCGGCCAGGAAGAAGATCGTGACGAACAGCGTGAGCACGAACCCGGTGAGGATCTCGCCGACGGTGCCCGCCGTGGTGAGCGCGGTGTTCGTGAGCGAGGCCTGGTTGTTCTGGATGAAGCCGATCGCGTTGCTGAGGAAGTCCTGGATCTGTTCCTGGCGCAGGTGGATCGGCCCGTCGGTGAGCCAGTTCTTGATCTGCGTGAGGCTGTTGTTCAGCTGCACCTGCAGCTGCGGCAGGCCGCTGGAGAACTGCGTGATCACGAACGTGAGCAGCCCGCCCAGCACGGCCAGCCCGGCGATCAGCACGAGCGCGGTGGCGAGCCCGCGCGGGAAGCGGATCTGCACGAGCTTTTCGACGGCGGGGGCGAGCAGTGCCGAGAGCAGCAGCGCGATCGACACCGGGATGACCACGGCGGCGAGGTAGCCCATCAACCAGACCACCGCGTAGAGCGCGGCGATCACGATGATGAACCGCCAGCCCAAGGCCGCGGCCACTCGCAGTCCGCGCGGGACAAGGCCGGTGATGTCGGTGCTCTCGGTGAGGAAGGAGGGGTCGCGCCGTCCGCGTGGTGGCTGGCTCACGGTGCTCACCGTATCGGTCTACCCCGACATTTCACGGCCCAACCGCGGCGGGGCGTCCCGCGGTTCGCCCGAAGTGGTGCTTGACAGCCGACTCCGCAGTAACCCCGCTCCGCCAGTGGTGATCACGGCGCGTGAGATCGGACCACACTCTGTGTTGTTCACACGATGGTGGCATCAAGGCGTGTCAAGGATGCGTGACGGGTGCGCCTCCTGGTTTTCTCGGTTCCGCACCGGCGATACGGAACGCAATTTCGACGATTCCGGAAAGCCGAAAAGCCCGAAAGAATTTCACCACGTTTCGAGCCACGCGGTTCGAGTTGAGGAGAAGCACGAGTGACGAACGCGGCGAACGAGGGGCGGGACGCGAAGCGCGTCGGCCGTCTCGCGTCGCGTGCGCTGTTCGTCCTCGGTGGCGCGGTCTTCGCGACCGCTGCCGCATGGGCCGTCTCCTCCTCCGCCGCCTCGGCCGACACGATCCAGGCGGGCGACGTCAACGCGAGCGTCACGCCGGTCACCGACGCGACCGTGGCCAACCTCGGCGACGTCACGAGCGGTGTCTCGGAGTTCGCCGGCAGCGTCGCCGGCACCGCCGCGGGCGCCGTGCAGAACGCCTCCGCGTGCGAGCAGGACGCCACCACGTGGTCCGAGCCGGGCCACGACCGGCCGATCTGCTCGCTCGACCCGCGCGACCACATCGGTGGCCCGCACCGCGACCAGGTGCGCACCACGGCCGACCACGAGGTGTCCGGCCGCGTCAGCGACGCCGTGGCCGACCTCGGCGAAGACGCCGTGCTGCACCCGGCGCAGCGCACCCTCGGCGCGGTCGAGCACATCGCCCGCAAGCCCGAAGACACCCGCCGCGTGATCGACGAGGCCACGGCCCCGTCGCCCGAGGCGCAGGACTTCGGCCGCAAGGTGTGGGAGCTGCTCGACCCGCAGCACACGGGGTCGCTGGTCGACCTCCCCGAACTCCCGGGTTCGCCGGTCGAGCCGGCCGCACCCGTTTCGACCGCCACCGGCACCACCGGTGACACGGCGCAGAACCTCGGCGCCGCAGCGGTTTCCACCTCCGACGCGCTGCGGGCGATCTTCGACCGCTCCGCGCACGAGGACTTCGCGGCAGGCGACGAAGCCGGTGTGCCGTCTCGCGACGACCACCGCAACCTGCCCGCACCGTTCTCCCCGGCGCAGCTTCCGATGGCGCCCCCCTCCATCCCGACTGTCCCCGGTGGCGGCGGCAACACCGCCCCCGGTGGTCACCTCGACGGCCTCAACTTCGGTGTCCCCTCCTGGGTCACCGCTGCCGTCGACAACGCCGTGGCGGGTTCGACCCGTGCCGGTGTGCGGCACACGCCGCTCAGCCCGGGCACCATGCCCGGCGTCACTCCTGACTGATTCACCTCACCCGCGGGGTCGTTGACGCGCCCTGAAGCTCGAGCACCTTCGTCGTGCCGGCTTCGCGTCACCGACTGAACCCCGCGGGTTTTCTCGCGATGCGCACTTTCGCGCTCGCCCTCGCACCACCTCTCACACGGTGCGCTTTCCCTCAATTGATCACAGCGAAAAGCGCACCTCCACAAGCCCGCAAGGGAACCCGAAATGAAGGAGAAAAACCCCATGCAGACCTGGGCAAAGCGCGGACTCCAGACCGCGTTGGTCACGGGTGGGTTGTTGATGCTGGGCACCGGCATCGCCTCGGCCGACGAAAACGTCAACCCTGACACCCCGGCCTCCCCGCTCGACCTCAACGTCACCGTTCCGGTCGACGTCGACAACAACGCCATCGGCACCCCGCTGGGTCAGGTGGACGTTCCTGGTTACCAGGGTGAGGTCAGCACCAAGCCCGTCACCTCCGCCGTGAAGGACGCTCTCGCTTCGGCGAAGAGCCCCGGCGGTGCGGCGAGCAACCTGACGGACAGCCTGCCGAAGGCCGACGCGCCGCGGCAGCTGACGCCGACCCACGACGCCCTCAAGGGCAACAAGGTCTCCGGCGACCTCGTCGTGCCGATCCAGATCGTCGACAACGCCGTCGGTGTGCTGGGTGACGCGAACGTCGACGGCAAGTCGCACGAGCAGACCTACTCGCACAACCAGGACATCGCGACCTCCGGCAAGAACTCCGGGCTCGCGGGCAACGTCGTCGCCCTCGACTGGGCGCTCCCCGTGCAGCTGGCCGGCAACGGCGTCGGCCTCGCGGGCGGGTCCGGCGCGGTGCACGGCGGCTCGGCCAGCCAGAGCACCACCGAGACCGGCAACATCGACACCACCGGCAAGGGCTCCGGCCTCTCCGGCAACGTCGTCGCCGGCCAGTTCGCCACCCCGGTGCAGGTGACCGGCAACGCCGCGTCCTGGATCCTGGGCAACGGCTACAGCCAGTACACCGCCGACACCGCGGCCACCTCGGGCGGCTCCGCGCTGACCGACGGCAAGGGCGGCGCGGGCACCGGCAACGTGGTGGGCGCGCCCATCGCCCTGCCGGTGAAGTTCAACGGCAACGCCGGTGGCGTGTGGGGTTCGGACGCCGACGCGTCCTCCAGCTCCTCGGCCGACGCGAAGGCCGGCGACACGCGGCCGGGCAGCCTGGCCGGCACCCCGACCTACCTCGAGACCGACGGTGACCAGTCGTTCCTCGGCGGCAACGCCGCGGCGGCGCAGCTCAGCCCGATCGCGAACGTCGCGAGCGTGGCGGGCTCCTGGATCGGCAACGCCACCACGGGCATGTCGCCCGAGCGTTCCGTGGGTAGCTCGCACTCGAGCACCGTCGACTCCGGCGGCTTCGTCAAGACCACCGGCCAGCAGGCCGCGGGCGCGGGCAACGTGGTCGACCCGGCCGTGGCCCTGCCCGTCGAGGTGTGCGGTGTCGGCGGCACCTACATCGGCAACGCGCACGCCGCGTGCGACAACACCACCGACGCCAACGCCGGCAACGGCAGCTACACCCGCGGCAACGACACCGTGCTGGGCGGCAACGTCGTCAACAGCCAGGTGGCGGGCGCTCCCGAGGTGCACGGCATCGGTGGCAGCCACATCGGCAACGCGTCGGGCACGTCGAACGAGACCAAGACCGTCACGGCCGGTGGCTACGACGGCAGCCAGGGCAACGACTCTTCGGGCTCGGGCAACGTCGTCCAGGTCCCGGTGGGCGTGCCCGCCGAGGTCTTCGGCGTGGGTGGCTCGTTCATCGGCCAGGGCTCGGGCGACGCGCACGAGACCAAGGTCGTCCAGGGCGGCGGCGGTGGCAACACCGACGACGACAACGGCTTCCTGAGCTCGAACCTCGGCACCGCCCCGGTGTCGGCCCCGGTGCAGGTCTTCGGCATCGGTGGCGCGTTCGTGGGCCAGGGCCACGGCACCGCGACCGGTGACACCACCTCGGGTGCCGGCGCCGACACGCACGCGAAGGGCACCGGCGGTGCCGGCGCGGGCAACATCATCGAAGCTCCGGTCTCGCTGCCCGTCCAGGGCCACGGGATCGGCGGCGCGGTGGCCGGCATCGGCACCGCCCAGGCCGACAACCTGACCGACTCGACCGCCGGTGGCAACGCGCTCACCGACGGCAAGGACGGCGGCCTCGCAGGCAACATCATCAAGGCGCCGGTCGCCGGTGCGGTGAACCCGTCGGGCATCGGTGTCGCGGGTGCGGCGCTGGGCCACGCGGCCGGTTCGAACGACGTCGCGTCGACCGCGGGCGGCTCCTCGCTGACCAACGGCAACGCGGGCGCGGTGGCGGGCAACGTCATCGGTGCCGACCCGCTGGCGGCCGTCCCGGTCGTGGCGGACTCGGTTTCCGCGGCGGGCGTGTCCTCGGCCGACAGCATGAACACGCAGGACGTGACGGCTGCCGGTGACGACACCACGTCGGGTGTCGAGGGCTCGGTCTCGGGCAACATCCTCGACATCCCCGTGAGCGCCGTCCCGCACGTGGTGACCAACGCCGTTTCCGCGGCCGGTGTCGCCCACGCGACCGGTGACAACAACATCACCGCCACCAACGGCGGCACCCCCACCACCGATGGTGACGGAAGTGCCCTCTCGGGCTACAACTTCTACCACCACCTGCCGGTGAACGTCCCGGTCTTCGGCGTCCCGCTGGAGCTGCTGGGCACCGCGACCGCGGAGGGCACCGACAACACCGTCGTGTCCGAGCCGTCGATCGACACCCCGCTCGGCAACGAGCTCGGTGCCAGCCAGCTGCCGGCGCTGCCCGCGCTGTCCTCGCTCCCGACGGGTGGCGCCACGCCGGGTCTGCCCGCGCTGCCGGGCCTGCCCGCGCTGCCGGACGCCGGTGCGCTCCCGGGCCTGCCCGCCATGGCGATGCTGCCGGGTGCCGAGCGCGCCGACCTGCCGGTCAGCGGGCTCTCGGCCCTGAACGAGCTGGGCCAGCTCAAGGGCGCCACCTCCCTGCCCACCATGTCGGGTCTGGGCAACGGCGTGCACCTGCCGGGTCTGCCCTTCGGTGGCGAGCGTGCCGACGCGCCGGCGCTGCCGGCCCTGCCGGCTCAGCTCCCGGTGAAGGCGAACCTGCCGACGCTGCAGCAGCTCCCCGCCGTGACGTCGCTGCCGGCTCTGCCGGGCGTGCCCGCCACGCTGCCGACGTCGGGTGTCCCGGCGCTGCCGACCGCTGGTCTGCCCGCGCTGCCCGCCGTCCCGGCCGTGCCGGCGCTGCCGGTGGCTCAGGTCCCGGCGCTGTCGGGCATGGACTCCTCGCCCCTGGCGATGATCCAGCAGCTGGCCGCGAAGGTGACCGGCTTCTTCAAGAAGTGAGCAGTTAAGCAGTAATCCCGAAACGGGCCCGGAAGCAGCCAGCTTCCGGGCCCGTTTCTTGTTGCTGCGTCAGGAAAATTCGAGCGACCGCTTCGCGAGGCCGTGCCAGAACCCGTCGATCACGGTGCGGCCGGCCGTCTCGCCCGCGCCGAGCGTGACGAACAGCGGCGCGAAGTGCTCGATGCGCGGGTGAGCCACGGCGGCGGCCGGTGCCTTGTGCTGGAAGTCGAGCAGTGCGTCGACGTCGCCGTGCTGGATCACTTCGTCGCCCCAGTGGTCGAACTCGCTGGACCACCGCGGCGGCGTGCCGTCGGTGCCGTCGGTCTCGCGCATGGCGCTGAGGTTGTGAGTGAAGAAGCCGCTCCCGATGATCAGCACGCCTTCGTCACGCAGCGGCGCGAGCTTGCGGCCGAGGTCGAACAGCACCTGCGGGTCGAGCGAAGGCATCGAAACCTGCAGCACGGGCACGTCGGCGTCGGGGTACATCTCCACGAGCGGCACGTACGCGCCGTGGTCGAGGCCGCGGTCCGGCGCGTCGTGCACGGGGGTCGTGGACTTCAGCAGCTTGCGCACCTTCGCCGCGAGCTCCGGCGCCCCGGGCGCGGCGTACTTCACCTGGTAGAAGCGGTCGGGGAAGCCCCAGAAGTCGTACACGAGGGGCACGGTCTCGGTCGCCCCGAGCGTCAGCGGCGCCTCTTCCCAGTGCGCCGACACGACGAGGATCGCCTTGGGCTTGGGCAGGTCCGCGGACCAGCTCGCGAGCTGCCGCGTCCAGGTGACGTCGTCCGCGAGCGGCGGCGCACCGTGGCTGAGGTAGAGAACCGGGGTGCGGGCCATGCGTGCCTCCAAGTGTTTGAAACTTCAACTACTAGAGTACGCGACGTTTCGAGGGCCGGCGATATTTCCTCAGCCGAGGTTTTCGGCCATGCGTTCCAGGGTGCGGACGGTGGTCAGGTAGTCCTGCTCGTCGATGCCGGCCGTGGCCCGGGCGCGGAACTGCCTTACTTTCGCCTCGATCTCGGCGTGGGCCTGGCGGCCTTGGCCGGTGAGCCGGTCGTCGTCCGTGAGCCAGCCGCGTCGGCGCAGTTCATCGAGGTGGCCGGCCATGCTGCCTTCCTGGTCGACGAATGGCTTCAGCGCTTCGTCGACTTCGGCCGTGGTTCGGGCTCCCATCGCGAGCGAGTTGAGCACCTGCCACTGCCGCCGCGTGAGGCCGAGGGCGGCGAGGGGCTCGTCGAACGCCTTTTCGAGCAGGTCGTGGTTGTGGCGCAGCCAGTAGCCGAGCGGTTTCATGGATACTCCCTATGTCGAGTGGCAAGTACATGTAAAGATACATGCTTTTGTGTGAGAGGACAGCCATGGCGGACCCGGTGGCCGACGTCGAGCGGGCCATGATCGCCATCCGCCGCAGCCAGCAGCGGCGCGCGCTCACGCGGATGGCGCGGGATCGGGGGCAACGGGCGCTCGATCCGGTGATCGAGCTGCTCGACGTGGTCGAGGATTTCGCCGAGCGCGACGAGCCCGCCACGGTCACGTCGCTGGCCGCCGCGCTGGGGGTGGACCAGCCCCGAGCCAGCCGGCTGGTCGCGCGGGCCGTCGAGCAGGACGACCTGCAGCGGGAGGCCGATCAGGCGGACGGCCGCCGCACGGTGCTGGCGTTGACCTCGGTGGGCCGGGCCCGGCTGGACGCGCTGCACTCGTTCCGCCGCACCGTGTTCGCGGAGGCGATGGCGCCGTGGCCCGACGAGGACCGGGCCGCGTTCGCGCGGTTGCTCACGAGCTTCATCGCGAACTACGAAGGGCTGGCGCGGTGAGCGGCGGGGAAAAGTCGTTCGCTTCGGCTTCGGAGCAGCGGGTCGCACGCGCCGCGGCCGAAGCGGCGCCCCACGCGGCGGAGCTGCTCGCCTCGCACCTCGCCGCCAACCACGAACTGCTGCCGATCCTGTACCTCGACGCCCTCGGCGTCTGGTACCTGCAGGCTTGGCGCGATCGCGACGCCGATCCGGACCAGTTCACGCAGGCGGGCGCCGTCGCCGCGGTGCTCGACGCCGAGTTCAAGAAGGACGCCAAGCTCGAGAACGCGATCGCCGTCGGTTTCGTGGAGATGTTCACCTACCTGCCGGAGCACGACCGTGCCGCGGCGGCGACGCTGCCACCGGCGCTGCGGGCGGAGTACACGAAGATGGCCGCCTGGCGACCGAGCTGAGTCAGCGCGCGGAGATGCGGGCTTCGATGCCGACGAGGAAGTCGAGGCCGGTGCGGATCATCCGGTCGGCGTCCGGGTGCGGGCCATCGCGCACGACCGTGGCCAGGGCGGGAAAGGCGGCCGGTGGCGAAAGTCCGCTCCTCATAAGGGCCGTAGCTCGGCTGCCACTGCTCCTTGTCCAGCCCGGAAGTCCGCTCGGCCTGGCGTTCGGTGATCTCGCGGCGCACCGCGCCGACCACGTACGCGTGCACCGCGGCGACCGCCGGCACGACGATGTCGAGGTCGATGTCGGCCATCGCGGCGAACGCCGTCTCCGCCGGCTGCAGCTCGTGTCATGGGGTATCGCGCCGGTCAGCGGGGTCAGCCTTGGCGAGCTTGATCCACTGGTGCCCAGGCGACGTCGAGGCGTTGGTGCGCAGGGTGTTCGTTGCGACCGGTGGAACCGGTCGACCTGTGCTTCCACTGCGGCGAAACCTTCTCAGGCGCCACCGCCACCGCTGTCACGCAGCCACTCGAGGCAGAATCGGGAACCGAGTGCCCCGCCTCACCGCATTCAGCGGAGCCGCGTCAGTCGTGCGCCAGGTCGGCGAAGCGGCTGTAGTGCAGCTGGTGCGCGACCACGATCGTGCTGGTCGGGCCGGCGCGGTGCTTCGCCAGGATGAGGTCGGCTTCGCCGGCGCGGGGGTCGTCGCGTTCCCACGCGTCGGGGCGGTTGATGAGGATGACGATGTCGGCGTCCTGCTCCAGGGAGCCGGACTCACGGAGGTCGGACAGCATCGGCTTCTTGTCCGTGCGCTGTTCCGGACCACGGTTGAGCTGCGAGATCGCGATCACGGGCACTTCGATCTCCTTCGCGAGCAGCTTGAGCTGCCGCGAGAATTCCGAGACTTCCTGCTGCCGCGATTCGACGCGCTTGCCCGAGGTCATCAGCTGGAGGTAGTCGACGACCACGAGCTTGAGGTCGTGGCGCTGCTTGAGCCGCCGAGCCTTCGCGCGGATTTCCATCATCGTCATGTTGGGCGAGTCGTCGACGAACAGCGGTGCTTCCGAGACCTCGCTCATGCGGCGGGCCAGGCGCGTCCAGTCGTCGTCGGACATCTTGCCACCGCGCATGTCGGCGAGGCGGATCTTGGCCTCGGCCGAGAGCATGCGCATCACGATCTCGGTGCGGCTCATTTCCAGCGAGAAGATGACGCTGGTCAGGCCGTGGCGGATCGACGCCGACCGCACGAAGTCCAGGCCCAGCGTCGACTTACCGACACCGGGGCGGGCCGCGACGATGATCATCTGGCCGGGGTGCAGGCCGTTGGTGAGTTCGTCGAAGTCGGCGAACCCGGTCGGGATGCCCTGCGACTGGCCACCGCGCGAGGCGATCGCGTCGATCTCGTCCATGGTCGGCTGCAGCAGGTCTTCGAGGGCGACGTAGTCCTCGCTGGTGCGCCGCTCGGTCACGTCGTAGATGGCGGCCTGCGCGCGGTCGACGACCTCGTCGATGTTCGCGCCGTCGGCCGCCGCCGCACCGTAGCCGTACTGCACGATGCGCGTGCCCGCTTCCACGAGCCGGCGCAGCACCGCCTTCTCCGCGACGATCTCGGCGTAGTAGCCGGCGTTGGCCGCGGTGGGCACGGTCGCGATGAGCGTGTGCAGGTACGGCGCGCCGCCGACGCGCCCGAGCTCGCCGCGGCGCTCGAGCTCCGCCGACACGGTGATCGGGTCGGCGGGTTCGCCGCGGCCGTAGAGGTCGAGGATGCAGTCGTACACGGCCTGGTGCGCGGGCCGGTAGAAGTCGCCGGGCCCGAGTGCCTCGATCACGTCGGCGATCGCGTCTTTCGACAGCAGCATGCCGCCCAGCACCGACTGCTCGGCCGCCATGTCCTGCGGCGGCTGCCGGTCGAACCCGCCAGGACCCCCTGGGTCACTCGGCCCCGGGTCGGAGTCCGAGTCGTACATCGGACCGCGGTCGTCGGTGAGCGCCACCGCCCCGGACACCTCCTCGACCGGCGGCCGAAGCCGCGGTCATCCCCTGCCACTCGTCACGTCCTGTGTCGAACGGTGCCGTCCGAGTCTTCTTCGTGCGAACACCTGTTCGATTATGCCGGATCCTCTCCGACTTTCCCAGCCCCGCCGCCGGGTCCTCCTTGATGATGGACCGGCGTCCCCCTCACTGGTGATCTGCCACGCCGGGCGCCACCGTGAGTGCTGGCCGAGGAGGCACGCTAGATCCCCCGGTCGGAGGAGCGCAATTCCGGGTGTTGACCGTCCTGTGGATAACTTGTGGACGACTGGCGGCAACCAATCACAGGTAGCCGCCACGCTGTGGACAAGTTGGGGACAGTCCTGATCAGCTTTGACGAATCCGCAGGTCAAGGCCTGTGTAGAGACTGTGGAGAACTTTGTCGAAACTCGTCCGGCGTGTCGCGCACACCGCGTCGTTCGGCGTGTCGCCCCGGCGCGGGGGCTGGGGGTACACACCTGCCTGTGGATGAATGCTACGGAGCGTAGAGGCCTGACACGGTGGGCTGAACGAGCGCGGACGCCGGCCGCGTCGGCGATTTCGGTGCTCTGCGTAACCGCTGAGTGAGAACGCGCAGGTAGACCGGCCGCAACACAAAAACCGGGTGGGGTTCACCTGGCGGTCACCTGAACGTGCCGCAGTCGAAACCCCACCCGGAGTAGTGCCTCGGGTCAGCCCAACGCGCTCTGCGCGGTCCTCATCCGGTCACCGATCGCCTTCGGCGTGCCCGGCGTGAACACGATGAGCGAGTCGTCCCGCCCGGGCCGCTCCTCCATCAGCCACCGCCCCTCGGCGGTGTCCACGAAGTTGATCGGCTTCGGAATCCGCCGGCGCCGTCCCCCACCGGTCCGCGTCGCCACGTACAACGACCCCGCCCCGGTCCGCGGCGCCTTCAGGATCCGCTGAATCTCCTTGAGCGGCGCGAGCGCCTCGTTCCGCCCGGGCCCGGTCTGCATGATCGACCGCTGCGACACGTCCTCGGAGCCGGCAGCGTGGCCACTCTGGAACTCGGACTTGCTGGTGACGAGCGGCTGCCCGGACGCGCCCTGAGCGAAGGGGAGCAGGTCGAGGAACGTCGGCAGCAGCAGGTCCGGCCGCTGCCGCGTGACCGTGACCGTCTGCTCGCCGATGACCCGGAGCAGCGCGAACCCGCCGCCGTTGCCACTGCCGACCAGTACGGCGTAGTTCGAGGGGCTGCCGTCTTCGAACTGCCCGTCGAACCAGCCGTAGTACTCGATCTGCGGGTGGCAGATCGATTCGATGAGCGCCAGCAGGTCGCGGTCCATGCCGCGCGGACCCATCAGGCCGATCTCGGTCAGGACCTTGTTCACGTCCTGGTCGATCGTCCGCTCGGCATCCGGGTCCTGGAAGACCGCCATGTCCGCGATGACCTGGTGCGGCTCACCGCCCCGGCGCTTGATCAGGTTGAACAGCGTCGGGAGGGTGAACTTGGTCGGTCGGTCAAGGGTGATCACGTTGTTGGGCCTCATTCACCGATCACGGGTGGCGCGGTCAGCTCGTCGGTGCCGAAGAGCTCATTGGCGTCTTCCTCGACGAGGTACTTGGTCTGGTGTTCCTCGTCTTCGGTGCCCTTGCCGCCCTTGGCGCCGCCCGCACCCATGCCGCCCATCCCGGACGCACCGGCCTTGCCCGCCGTGCCCATGCCGGCACCCATCGCACCACCGCGCGCACCCGCACCGCCGGCGAGTCCTTCCGCGGCCGCACCCGAACCCGCGCCACCCGGCCCGAAGCCCGCGCCGGCGCCGAACGCACCCGGCCCGAAGCCGGCGACCGCACCTGAACCGGCGCCGCCACCACCGAAGCCGCCGCCGGCACCACCGGCGCCAAAGCTGCCGACGCCACCGCCCGGGCCGAAGCCGCCGGACCCGCCGGGCCCGAACCCGCTGGAGTCGAACGACGAGGGCGTGAAGCCCTGCGCGCTCGTGCTGTCGGAGCCGGGAGGGGTGTAGGTGCCGGTCGGGATGCCGGTGCCGATGTTCCCGTTGGGGTCGTTCGTGTCGTTGCCGCCGGTGTGGCCCGTGGAGAAGTCGGTCGGCTTGGCGTCGAACTTGGGCATGTTGGCCGGGTTGAAGCTGCCGCCCCCGCCACCGGGACCGCCGCCACCGCCGAAGTTGCCGCCGCCGCCCGGGCCACCGCCGAAGTTGTTGCCGCCCCCGCCGTCGGACAAGGTGTTGCCCTGCCAGGCGCTGTACTGCGGCAGCTGCTGGGCGTTGCTGTTCGACGCGTTGAAGTAGGCCGTGTAGGCCTGGACGTTCGCCTTCGAATTGTCGTTGTACTGGTTGATCTCGTCGTCTTTGTCGCTCAGCGGGTTGATCCCGTCGAGGAACCCGGCCGACGGCGGATCCTTCGGGAGGTCCTGCACCTTCGACTTGACGGTGTGGAAGCAGTCGACCTGGTTGCCCAGGTACATGTCGCTCTTGCCGAGGTTGCCGGCCGAGGCGTCCAGCCAGATGCCGAGCGGGTGGGCGCCGGCCTGGGCGGCCGTCGCGCCGCCGCCTTGCCAGGCGGCGTCCATCTTCGTGTTCAGGGCGTCGATCTCGCCCACGCGATCGGTGTGCACCTTCTTGAGCTCGCCGGCGGCCTTCGAGCCGTTCTCGAGCGAGGATGGGTCACCGGCGTGGATCTTCTGGTAGATCGAGTACGCGTCGATCGAACGGCCGCCCAGGTCCGCCGACTGCTGCTGCGCCTCGGGACCACCGCTGAACAGGCCCACCAGACCACCGGCGATCGCGCCGACACCGGCGCCCACCGCGGTTCCGACACCGGGAACGACGGATCCGATCGCGGCGCCGTACCCGGCGCCGATCGCCATTCCCTTGAGCTCCTTGCCCATGGTGTTGGCATCATTCCCCATGATGAGCCACTCCTTCTGAGGTGTTCAGGTGCTTGGTCACGCCGCGCCCTTGAGCTGTCCGATCATGGCGGTCCCGAACTTCTGCGAAATCGCGCACGGATTGTTCTTGTTGTCGCCCACGCCGATCGCCGAGATCACGGACACCGCGAGCTGGTCGGTGACCCCGACCCAGAGCGTGCAGCTGCCCGACGGGCGGCCGTCGTGGACGTCGGCGAACACGCCGGGGTAGCCGTCGATCGACACCGGCTGGAAGTAGACGTCCTGGTCCTTCTGGCTGTAGATGTCGCTGATGCCGCCCTTGTTCTGAGGCAACGGGTAGATCGACACGGAGTTCTGATCGCTGCGGGTCGACTTCCACATGCACCCGGTGAGCTGGCTGCTGCCGGTGTCCTTCTTGCCCGGCAACGCGAGCCCGACCTGCGTCGCCCCGTCCGCCGTCAGGACACTGCATGGGTCGCTCAGCAGCGCGTCGGTGGGCAGCGCCGCAGGCACCCTCGGTCCCGACCCCGCTGCCGGGCTGCTCGCCGGCGCCGCTGAGGAAGGGCTGGTACCGCCTCCGCTCCCGCCGCTGCACGCCGTGAGAGCGGCCAGCGCAGCGACGGTTCCGGCGGCGATGCGAACGGTGCGGGAGATCATGCGGGACTCAGGCTCCAGTCTTGATGTTGTCGCGCGCGTGCTGCTCCGCGACGGTGATCTTGTTCTTCGCCGCCTTCAGCGCCGTGATGAAATTGTTGACGTAGTCGACCATGCGTTGGTGCTGGTCCAGCAACGTCTGTCCCGACGGGTTGGCGCCACCTTTGACGAAGTCGCCACTGGCGAACTCGTCAGCGGGTGCCTTGACCTGGGCGATCGTCGTGGCGCGCCCAAGGTCGGTCTTGAGGTTGTCGGCAAGGGCCTGCCACTGGTTGATGACGCCGTCGACCTCGTCGTCATTGAACTGGTAACCGCCGCCGGTTCCGTAACTGCCGACCTTGATCGGCGGAGTGGGTGGAACATCGGACATCGGCGTGACCCCCTTTGGCTACTTCTCGCTCCCCAAACGGCGAGATCAGCAGGTTGGATGGTAACGCACGGCCGTTGGTTCCCGCTCACGTTCGAGAGACCTCATGCGCAGGTCGGAGCTGATCTTGTCCCGGGCTTGATCAGCCGTTCGGGGGACTTAGTCCTGGGCTTTCAAATGGGTGATCACCACGGTCGCGATCTGCTGCGCGAGTCCGCACGGGTTGGCCTTGTTGTGCCCGGTACCGATCTGGGGGTTGACCGAAAACGCGAGCTGGTCGGTCGCTCCGACCCAGAGCACGCAGTTGCCCGACGGGCGGCCGTCGGCCTTGCTGGCGAAGACGCCGGGGTAGCCGTCGATGGTCACCGGCTGGAAGTAGGCCTGGCTGGACTTCTGGTCGTAGATGTCGCTGATGCCGCCCTTGTTCTGCGGCAGTGCGCTGATGCCGACGAAGTTCTCCCTGCTCCCCGACGAGGTCCACTGGCAGCTGGTCAACACGTCGGTCGACTTCCGGCCCGGGTACGCGAGACCGACCTGAGCGGTTTCAGCCGCGGTCAGGACGTCACAAGGGCTGTCCAGCAGCTGGTCGGTCGCAAGTGGTGCCGGGACTTTGAGGCTCGGATCGACAGCCGAGGGAGCACTCGAGTTCGCGGGAGTGGCTGGCTCGGTGGTTCCGCCGGAGCAAGCGGCCAGCAGCCCAAGCGTGGCGAAACCGGCGGCGATACGCCTGAGGCCATCTTCGGCATGTTCAGTCTCCCGAGCCGTGTGCAAGATCGACTCGGAGGCTAACTCAATGCGGTCGAATGATCTCGAGGAGCAACACCAATACGACGAAAAGCGCCCCTCGGGTCGAAACCCGAGGGGCGCTTTCGGTGAAATCAGAACCGAACGGTCAGACCGCCGTCGCCTTTACTTCGAGGCGGACGTCGACCTTCACGTCGGGGTGGAGGCGGGCCGGGACGGAGTGCTTGCCGACCGTTTTGATGTGGTCGCGCAGGTCCAGGACGCGCTTGTCGAGGAGCGGGCCGCCGGCGGCCTTGATCGCGTCGACGATCTCGGAGGCCGTGATGGAGCCGAAGAGCTTCTTCGAGCCCTCCGCGGCCTTGCCGATCAGCTGGATGGCGCCGAGGCCCTCGAGGGTCGCCTTGATTTCCTTGGCGTGGTCGAGGTCGCGGATGCGCCGGGACTCCTGTGCGCGCTGGATGGTGCGCACGTTCTTCTCGGCACCCTTGCTGGCCACGATCGCGTAGCCGCGGGGCAGCAGGTAGTTGCGGGCGTAACCGTCCTTGACCTCGACGATGTCGCCGGGGCCACCGAGGTTCGCCACGTCCGTGGTGAGAATGATCTTCGCCATGACGAGCCTCCTCAGCGGGCAGTCGAGGTGTAGGGAAGCAGCGCCATCTCGCGCGAGTTCTTCACCGCGATGGCGATGTCACGCTGGTGCTGGCTGCAGTTGCCGGTGACGCGACGGGCACGGATCTTGCCGCGGTCGGAGATGTACTTCCGCAGCAGGTTGGTGTCCTTGTAGTCGATCAGCTCCGGGCGGCCCTTCTTCTCGGCCTTGCAGAAAACGCAGACCTTCTTCTTGGGCTTACGGATGGGTGGCTTGGCCACTGTCTTCTCCTGGATTCAAATCTTGAGGTGTAAAAGTACGAGATCAGAACGGGGGTTCGTCGGCGAAACCGCCGCCGCCGCCACCGCTCGCGGGCGGGGCAGAGCCCCACGGGTCGTCGGCCGGCATGCCGCCGCCACCGCCGCCTCCGCGGTTGCCGCCGCCACCGCCACCGCCGCTGCCGCCGAAGTCACCGCCGCCACCGCGGCTGACCTTGTTGACCTTCGCCGTGGCGTAGCGCAGCGAGGGCCCGATCTCGTCGACCTCGAGCTCGACGACGGTGCGCTTCTCGCCTTCCTTGGTCTCGAAGGACCGCTGCTTCAGCCGGCCCTGCACGACCACCCGGGCGCCACGAGTCAGCGACTCGGCGACGTTCTCCGCCGCCTGGCGCCAGATGTTGCAGCGCAGGAACAGCGCCTCGCCGTCCTTCCACTCGCCCGACTGGCGGTCGAGGGTGCGCGGGGTGGACGCGACCGTGAAGTTCGCGACCGCCGCGCCGGACGGGGTGAAACGCAGTTCCGGGTCGGAGGTCAGGTTTCCGATCACCGTGATGACGGTGTCTCCAGCCACGGGGACGTCCCTTCGGCTCAGGCCTTGGCGGCGACGGGCTTGGCCGCGGCGCGCTTGACCTCGCGGCGCATGACCTTGGTGCGCAGCACGGTCTCCTGCAGCGACAGCTGACGGTCGAGTTCCTTGACCGCGTCGGAGTCGGAGTTCAGGTCGAGCAGCGCGTAGATGCCCTCGGCGTGCTTCTTGATCTCGTACGCCAGGCGACGGCGGCCCCAGACGTCGACCTTCTCGACGCTTCCGCCCGAAGTGCGGATCACGTTGAGGAAGTTGTCCAGCGTGGGGGCGACCGTACGCTCGTCGAGCGTGGGGTCCAGGATGACCATTACCTCGTAATGGCGTGACACAACCACTCACCTCCTATGGGCTCGCGGCCACGGACTGTCCGTGGCAGGAGGGTTTGTCCAGGTAAGCGTACCTGGGGGTACCGACAGTCTTGTCGGGAGGCCCGTCAGGAGGCCCGGCGCAGCACCCAGGTGCGCACCAGCCCGGCCGTGACACCCGCCAGCACGATCACCGCGAGAAGCATCGGCAGCTGCACGTCGGACGCGCCGCCGGAGGTTGCGAGCGCCTCGGCGTTGCCGGCGTTGCGCACGTCCGGGCCCTGGCTCTGCGGGTCTTGCCCACCGGTCTCGGGCACGGCCGAGCCGGGCAGCGTGCCGTTGGCCGGGTAGCGGACGCCGGGGGCGACGGCGGTGCCGGGCGTCGCCGTGGGGATGCCGTTGTAGTCGCGCTGCGGCGCGGTGCCGGTGGACCCCGGGATGAGGTTCGCGAGCGGGCTGCCGTCCGGGTTCGTGGTGGTCGGCGAGGTCGACGGCGATGCGCTGCTCGGCGGCGTCGACGAGGACGAGGTCGGCGGCGAGTAGTTCGTGGCCAGCGTGGTCAGCCCGCAGTTCGACGCGACGGAGGTGGTGATCGCGTCGAGCACCTGCTTCTTCGTGTCTGCGCTCCAGCCGAGCGCCGCGTTGCCCTGCAGCGCCTGCCCGACGGCGCTGCCGATGGTCTTGCCGTCGATGGCGCCGCCCGAGGAGCTGGGCACCTGGCCGACGGTGAGCGTCTGACCGGCCAGCGCGTTCGCGACGCCGTTGGGGTCCACGCCGTTGAGCGGGATGATCCACAGCAGCGACTGCTGCTTGGCCGCCGCGGCCTGCTTCGCCAGCGCGCTGACGGAGGAGCCCGGCAACGCGACCGTGTCGCCCATGCTGCCGCTGACTGAGCCCGTGCACTGGTTCGCGAGCGTCGTGGCCGCCGAAGCGGTGCCCGAGCCGAGGAACGCGCCGCCCGTCACGAGGGCGGCCAATGCGGTGACGCTCAGTGCCTGCCGGGTTCTCAGCCAGGTGGTGTTCTTCGGCACGAGCGTTGTCCTCCAGGGTCTTCGGGCGTCGACCATCGCGACAGGTAAAACGAACGGGACCCCGAAAAGATACTGGTGAGTCGGTCTAACTCGCAGCGGCCATTCGGCGGAGCACCCAGGTGCGCACCAGGCCCGCGCTGACTCCGGAGAGTGCAAGAACTGCCACCAGCACGGGCCAGTCCAACCCGTTCGTGTGGTCATCGCCGGTAAGCGGTAACGCCTGCGCCTCGCCCGCGTTCTGCACGCTCGCGTTGCCGGCCGACGGCTGGCCCGGGTTCGACAGGCCGTACTGCGGCGCGTACCCCGGGATCTGGCTGCCGTAGCGCAACGCCGGCGACGGCGAGAACAGCCCGGCCATCGCCATCGGGATGTCGCTGTAGTCGCGCATCGGCGCGTACCCCGTGCTGAACGGCAGGTTCGAGAAGTTCGCGAAACCCGGGAACAGCGAGCCGAGACCACCGCCGCCCCCGCCACCCGACAGCGGCAGCAGCGGGCTGTTCACCGGCGGAATCGGGGTCTGACCAGCGGGATTGCCGCCCTGCGGCGCGCCGGGACCGGTGGCCGGCGGCTGCTGCGGGCTGCCGGGGTTCTGCTGCGCGGGCGCTCCACCGCTCAGCGCGCGCTGCGTCGAGTCGACGCCCTGCTGCAGCGTGTTCGTGGTCCCGGCGACGGTCTGGTTCAGCGCCCCCGCGGCCGGCGCACCCACCACGGGCACCGGCGCGACGACGGTGTCGACCACGTTCACCGTGACCTTGCAGAGCGCTCCGAGAACCGAGTCGACGGCCCCGGTCAGCACTCCGGACACCTTGCCGACCAATCCGAGATCGACCGGCCCGAGCAGCGTCTTGATCTGGACCTTGTCCCCCGGATGAGCGGTGATCGTGGACCCGCACGTGGTGGTCAGCGTTGCCGGCGCAGCGGAAGCCGTCGACGGCGCGGCGAGCGCAGCCGACCCGGCCAGCACGAAGGCAGCGGCTCCGACCGCGGTGGCCCTGCGGGTGCGGTGCGCCATCGAGCCTCCGTCGGTTCGCAGATCCGGGGAAATCATCTTCCCTGGACAACGACGGTAACGGGAACGAGTGACGCCCGCTCGGCCACCGATGTCAGGCGTTCGGGTGGAAGCGGGTCACCGCCCGTGAACGTCAGGCGGTCTTGCGGCGCAGCCACGCGCGCACGAGCGCCGCCGCGACGATGGCCAGCGCGAGCACCGCGATGAGCATCGGCAGCTTCGCCGGCGGCGTGACGGCCGGCAGCGCTTCCGCGGTGCCCGACTTCTTCGCGTCGACGGTCGGCACCTGGTCGGCCGGCAGCTGGCCGGGGATGACCTGCGTGATCACCGGCGGCGCCTGCACGAGCCCGGAGGGCAGCATGGCCGCGTTGGTGAAGATGCCCGCGATCGAGTCGAGGCCGGACAGGTCACCTGCGCCGGTGATCACCGGGTCGAGGCTGCTGCCGGGACCGCCGGGCTGTCCGGGCGAACCGGGGCCACCAGGCGGAGTGCCGGGAGGTGTTCCCGGAGGTGTTCCCGGAGGCGTTCCCGGCGGGTTGTCGCCGGGCGGGTTGTCACCGGGAGGGGTGCCGGGCGGCGCCGGATTGGTGACGCCGCCGATCAGGCTCTGCGTGGCGTGCCCGGTGGCGTTGGCGGTGTTCTGCGCGAGCGGGCACACGGTGTTGGTCGCCGCGTCGCCGACCACCGGCACCTCGCCGACACCCAGGCCGCGCACGACGTCGCCGACCGGCAGCGTGAAGAGCGGGTTCTGGCCGTCGGCCTGCTTGGCCTTCGAGTCGAGGCCGACCGTGAGCCGGCCGGGGGCGTTGAGCGGCGCGCCCGCGTCGAGCGACAAGCCGTTGCCGGACTTGCCGTTCTGCAGCGTGGCCGCGCAGTCGCCGTCAAGCGTGGGGCTCGGGTCCGCGGAAGCCGTGGCGGGGAGGGCGAGCGCGGCCGAGAGAACCGGCAGCGCGACGGCGATCCCCAACGTGGTGATCCGGGCGGCGTGCTTCCCCATGCAAAAACCCCTCCGTCTGCCCGAACATGGATCACGGAACGCGCTCACGGTACTCCACGAGCGTCACCAACTGGGGCGTCAGGTGCGGATTCACCCGGGGGTAGCGTGCTTGCATGCAGATTGGCGCCCATGTCCGCGACGACGATCCGCTGGCCGCCGTCGCCGAGCGAGAAGCCGACGTCGTCCAGTTCTTCCTGTCCGACCCGCAGGGGTGGAAGGCTCCGAAACCGCACCCCCACGGGGAAGCGATCAAGGAGTCGCCCGTCGAGGTGTTCATCCACGCGCCGTACCTGATCAACGTCGCGTCGCTGAACAACCGCATCCGCATCCCCTCGCGCAAGAACGTGACGCAGCACGCCGACGGCGCGGCCGCGATCGGCGCGAAGGGGCTCATCGTGCACGGCGGCCACGTCGGCGCCGGTGACGATGTGGCCGAGGGCCTCACCAACTGGCGCAAGCTCTTCGAGCGCGAGGCGGAAAAGGGCGGCTTCGCCGTGCCGGTGCTCATCGAGAACACCGCCGGCGGCGAGAACGCGATGACCCGCGAGCTCGACGTGATCGCGCGGCTGTGGGACGAGGTCGGCGAGTTCGGCGCCGGGTTCTGCCTCGACACCTGCCACGCCTACGCCGCCGGCTGGGACCTGGCCGACGCCGTGGAGAAGGTCATGGCCATCACCGGCCGCATCGATCTGGTGCACCTCAACAACTCGCGCGACGAGTTCGGCTCGAACCGCGACCGCCACGCCAACGTGGTCGGCGGCGAGGGCACGATCGACCCCGAGCTGCTGGCCGAGGTCGTGCGCAAGGCCGGCGCGCCCGTGGTCGTCGAGACCCCGAGCGAGGGCCAGGCCGCGGACATCGCCTACCTGCGCAAGCAGACCGCCTAGGACGTCGGAACGGGAGGTGCCGGCTTGCGGTGCCTCCCGAACCCCGCGAACTTCACCCGGTCACGCGCGCGTTCCAGCACGCCACCGGCCGGGTCGTCGTCGCCGGACAGGCGGACGAGGTCGGTGCGCGGCCGGTAGATCTCGCGGATCACCAGCACGCACAGGCCCACCACGGCGAGGTCGCGCACCACCACCGTGCCGAGGAACCAGCCTTCCGGCAGTCCCTTGTGGTCGATGCCGAGGTAGTAGAACATCCGCGGCGCCCACACCAGCGCGTCGATCACCATCCAGCCCAGCAGCAGCCGCCAGCGCGGGATCGCGAGCACGGCCAGCGGCACGAGCCACAGCGAGTACTGCGGGCTCCACACCTTGTTGGTGAGCAGGAACGCCGCCACCACCAGGAACGCGAGCTGCCCGAAGCGCGGCCGCCGCGGCGCGGTGAGCGCCACGTACGCGATGCCGGCGCAGCAGAGCAGGAACAGCACGGCGATCACGGTGTTGAGGATCGCCGGCGTCTGTCCTTTTTGGAGCACGCCGTCGAAGCCGGCCCAGCCGGTGGTGTAGGAGATCACGTTGTAGAGCGAGTCCGGGTCCATCGGCCGCAAGGTGTTGAGCCGGAAGAACTCCCACCACCCGTGCGTCGCGATGAGGATGAACGGCACGTTCACCGCGAGCCACGTGAGCACCGTGATGCCCGCCGCTCTGCCCCACGCGCGCAGCTTCCCCGCGCGCAGGCACAGCACGAACAGCACGCCCAGCAACAGCAACGGATACAGCTTCGCCGCGGCCCCGAGCCCGAGCAGCAGGCCCGCGATCTCCGGCCGTTTGCGCGACCACGCGAGGATGCCGGCGGCGGTCAACGCCGTGGCGATGGCGTCGAAGTTCGTGAACGCCTGCACCAGCACCAGCGGTGAGATCGCCACCAGCAAGGCGTCCCACGGCCGGCGTTTCATCGTGCGCCCGGTCGCCCACACCGTGACCAGCCAGGCGAGCGCGAGCCAGAAGGCGGAGATGTTGAAGTAGATCGCCACCGGCAGCGCGCCGGGCAGCCAGCCGGAGTTCGCGGCCGAGTACCAGCCCGCCGCGAGCTTCGCGTTGACCCACTGGAACAGGCCCGTGAGCACGGGGTACTCCATGTAGCGGGTCTGGTTCTCCGCGGTCGCCGTGTCTTCTTGCCACGACGAGACGTACGGGAAGGTCTTCGGGTCGTTGAGCCGCTCGGAGCTGTAGAGCGGCACGATGTCCGAGTAGCACATCGCGACGAACGGGCGGCCCGCTCGCCAGTCGAGCTGCGAGGCGCCGCTGGAGTCCTGGTACTGCTGGATGCACGACGCCTTGCCGAACCAGCACAGCACCAGCGCCAGAACCGCCAGCCCCAGGCCCACGCGCTGCGGCGACCAGAACCAGTGCCGGCCCACGGCGGCGTGTTCGCCCAGCGGCCCGCCGATCGGTCTCGTCGCCGCGGCGGCCAGCGGGTCGTTCCAGCTCGGCACGATCCGCTCCGCTGGGGTCAGCGTGCGGGGAGCCGCGTCCGGCTCTTCGGCGGTGGCTTGGTCGGGCACGTCGCGGATGCTATCTGGCCGCAGGTCAGGCGCCTGTCATTTAGGGTCGGAGTAGAACCCGGCAAGCACCTCGAATGCCCCACCGAGGGCCACGGCTTCCTCGCCGAGGTCGCTCAGCTCCACGTCGATGCGCTGCCAGGTCGGCACCGGCAGCAGCTCGCGCAGCTGCGCCCCCACCGTGTCGCGGTAGACGTCGGGCGACGCGCGCACGGTGCGGCCGAACAGCACGATGCGTTCCAGGTCAAGGACCTGCACGAGGTCCGCGAGCCCGATCCCGAGCAGCCGCGCGGCCTCGGCCGGCGTGGCCGCGCTGCGGTGCATGATCTCCACGCAGCCGCGGCGGCCGCACGCGCAGCGCGGGCCGTCGTAGGCGATCGTGGTGTGGCCGAACTCACCGGCGTTGGTGCGCGGGCCGCGGTACACGTTGCCGTCGACCAGCAGCCCGACGCCGATGCCGGTGCCCACGAGCACCACGGCCGTGGCGGTCTCCGGCGTGTCGGGCCAGGTGTGGGCGACCGCGGCCGAGTTCGTGTTCTTGTCGAGCGTGACCGGCAGTCCGGTGCGTTCGGCGATGAGGTCGCGAAGGGGCACGTCGTGCCAGCCCGGCATGTTCGTGGCATCGCGCACGCGGCCTTCGCGGCGGTCGAGCGGTCCCACGGCGCCGACGCCCAGGCCCAGCACCCGCGCCGGATCGACGTCGGCGAGCAGCTTGCGCGTCGCGTCCACCACGGCGGTCACCGCCTGCTCCGGCGTGAAGCCGACCGGCAGCGGTCCTTCCACGGTGTCCTCGACCTCTCCGGACAGGCCCGTGCGCAGCACGAGGAACCCGTCGCGGTCGAGCTGCGCGCCGAGGGCGCACTTGGCCGACGGCCGGATCCGCAGCTGCGTGCGCGGCTTGCCGACCCCGGCCGAGGCCTGCCGTTCGACGTCGAGCAGCTGAGTCTCGAGCAGTTCGGCCACGATCTTCGACACGGCCTGCTGCGTGAGGCCCGAGCGCTCGGCCAGCTCCACGCGGCTGAGCCCGCCGGCGCGCAGGATGTGACCGAGCAGCAGCGCTCTGTTGTGGCGGCGCAGCCCGCGCAGGTTCACTCCGGTTTCGGCCATCCGGAGATCCTCCCGAAGAACTGGCTAGTTACGCAACAGTGTTGTTTAATGGGCGGCATGGCTGATGACTTGCGAGTCGGCATCCTCGGGTACGGCATCGGCGGCCGCGTGTTCCACGCGCCGCTGGTGGCGGCGACGCCGGGCCTGGTGCCCGCGGCGATCGTGACGGCGAACCCGGAACGGGCCGCCCAGGCGCGTACCGACTACCCCGGCACCGAGATCGTGCCCGACGCCGACGCGTTGTTCGCCCAGGCGGGTGACCTCGACCTGGTGGTGGTGAGCACGCCGAACCGCACCCACGTGCCGCTCGCGCTGCGCGCGATCGAACTCGGCCTGCCCGTGGTGGTCGACAAGCCGTTCGCGCCGACCGCCGCCGAGGCCGAGCAGGTCGTGGCCGCGGCGAAGGCCAAGGGCGTCGGCCTCACCGTCTTCCAGAACCGCCGCTGGGACTCCGACTTCCTGACCGTGCGCAAGGTGATCGAGTCCGGCCGGCTCGGCGACGTGTTCCGCTTCGAGTCCCGCTACGACCGCTGGGTGCCGAAGATCAAGGACAACTGGCGAGAGCACGGCGACCCGGCCGAGGCCGGCGGCCTGCTCTACGACCTCGGCGCGCACATCGTCGACCAGGCCCTGCAGCTGTTCGGCCCGGTCACGCAGGTCTACGCGGAGGTCGACCGGCGCCGCGCCGGCGTGCACGTGGACGACGACGTGTTCGTGGCCCTGCACCACGCCAACGGCGTGCGCTCGCACCTGTGGTCCTCGGCCTTGGCCGCCACGCGCAACCCGCGCTTCCGCGTGCTCGGCGATCGCGCCGCCTTCACCAAGTACGGCCTCGACGTGCAGGAACCCCAGATCAAGGACGGCCTGCGCCCCGGCGACGAAGGGTGGGGCGTGGAGCCCGCGGCCGACGCCGGCACCCTCGGCGTGGACGACGGCACGGACCACACCGAAACCGTGCCCACCGAGGTCGGCCGCTACGAGGACTTCTACGCCCAGGTGCGCGATGCCCTGCGCGGCGAAGCGGCGTTCCCCGTGGACCCGGCGGGTTCCGTGGCCGCGCTGCGCGTGATCGAAGCCGCCCACCGCTCCGGCGCCGACGGCCGCGTGATCACGCTCGACTAGCTCGCCGCGACCTCGGTAACCCCCAGTGCCGAGCTCGCGGCCTCCCCCGCTTTCCTGTGCGGGCGCGGAAAAAGGCTCCCCCCGTCCGGATTTCCGGACAGGGGGAGCCTTTTCTTGTGGCGACTCCCCGGTCAGTTGTTCGTCGGTTCCCCGGTGTCGATCGGGGTGTCGGACGGGTCGCCTGAGGGCGGGTGGTGCGGTGGCTTGGTCGGCCGGGTCGGGAACGACGGGAAGTTGCCGTTGCCCGGGCCGTTGGGGTCACCGGGGTTCACGGGGTTGTTGCCGTCGCCGTTGCCGTTGCCCGGGTTGTTGGGGTCGCCCGGGTCGTTCGTCGGCGTGATGTCCCCCGGCGGCACGTTCGTGTCGCTCGGCTGGTCGGTCGGCGGGGCCGCGGCGCCGATCAGGTCGACCTGCGAGAAGTGGTCGGCCGGCTTGCCCGCGAGGTAGCCGGTCATGAACTTCTGCCACAGCGGGCCGGCGATCGTCGAACCGAAGATCGGCGTGCTGCCCTTGCCGTGCAGGTCGAGGTCACCGTCGCCACCGACCCACACCGCCA
Organism: Amycolatopsis rhabdoformis; assembly: GCF_035918295.1. GTDB lineage: Bacteria > Actinomycetota > Actinomycetes > Mycobacteriales > Pseudonocardiaceae > Amycolatopsis > Amycolatopsis rhabdoformis. The sequence continues at coordinate 7,927,479 of NZ_CP142149.1, read as the reverse complement.
CGGAGACCGAGGACGTGTAGCCGACCATCCAGGTCTGCGCGTTGGCGTTCGCGGCCGAAGCCGGCTCACCCGCGCGCTTGGTGTGCTGCTGCGTTCCGGTCTTGCCGGCGCATTCGTGGCCGGTCGGGCACTTCAGCTTCGAGAAGCCGATCACGGGTTTGAGCGCTTCGGTCACGTTGCCCGCGATCTGCTTGCTCAGCTCGGCATCGCCGTCCGCGAACGCCGATTTGGCCGGCTGCGCCTGCGCTTCGTAGGCGACCTCGTTCTGCGCGTTCGTCACCTTCAGCACGAAGTGGCGGTCGCGCTGCTGGCCGTCGCCCGCGAAGGTGGCGTAACCCGACGCCTGGTCGGCCGGCGTGATCTTGGTGTCGCCACCGCCGAGCGAGATGTTGTTGTTGGAGATGTCGATCTGCGAGTTGCCGCCGCCGTTGTCCTTGGTCTTTACGCCGGCTTCCTCGGCGGCCTGCTCGACCGGGCCCTGCTTGGTGACGTTGAGGACCATGTCGTAGAAGACCGTGTTGGCCGAGATCTTCATGGCCTCGGCCACGGTGCACTGTTCCGAGCAGCTGTCGCTGTCACCGGCGTTGCGCACGATGCGGCCGTCGAACTCGCGGTTGTTGCGGCCGTCGAAGGTCGAGTTGATCCCCTTGCCCATTTTGAGGAACGCCGTGAGGTCATACGGTTTCATCGACGAACCGGGGTTCTGCGGGGTGTCGGCCCAGTCGCGGGCCGCCTGTTTCTGGCCGTTCACGTCGATGGTCGTCGGCCCGCCGTAGTACGCGAGCACCCCACCGGTTTTCGGGTCCACGGCCACGAGCGCGTCGAGCAGCCGCTTGTCCGACTGGTTCGCGAGCGCGTCGGCACCCGCCTGCTCGGCGAGGCCCTGCGCCTTCTTGTCGATGGTCGTCTGGATCGTGTAGCCGCCGGAGTAGTACTGGTCGTCCGAGATGCCGTGCGCCGCGAGCTCGGCCTTCACCTGGTCGGAGATGAAGCGGTACGGCGCGCTCGAGTCGTTCTTGTCCTCCGACAGCGGGATCGGCGTCGGGAACTGCGCCGCCTTGCGGTCGGCCGCGGTGATGTAGTGGTTCTCCACCATGCGGTCGAGCGCGGTGTTCCAGCGGTCGTGCGCCACCTTCGCGTTCTCCGAGCGGCCCGGCTGCTGGATGAGGCCGGCCAGCAGCGCGGCTTCGGAGAAGCTGAGGTCCTTCACGTCCTTGTGGAAGAAGGCCTGCGACGCCGCGCCGACGCCGTACGCACCGCGCCCGAAGTAGATGATGTTCAGGTACGCGGTGATGATGTCCTGCTTCGAGTACGTCTGGTTCATCTTGAACGACTTCGCCAGCTCGGTCCACTTGCGGGTGAGCGTGGGCGCGTCGTTGTCGGTGGCCTTTTTGATGTACTGCTGGGAAATCGTGGAGCCACCGCCGGTACCGCCGGTGACCTGGTTGTACACGGCCCGCAGGATGCCCGTGACGTCGAAGCCCGAGTTGGTCTCGAACGACGAGTCCTCGGTCGCGATCGCCGCGTGCTTCATGATGTCGGGAATCTGGTCGGACGTGAGGATCTGCCGGTTGCCGCCGCTCGGCACGTCCTTGCCCATCGGCGAGCCGTCGGCGTAGAGGTAGGTCACGGCCTGGCTCTGGCCCTGCGCCACGCTCTGCGGCGAAGGCACGTCGACGCTGAAGTACGTGATCACGAACGCGATCGCGGGGATCACGATGAAGATGCCCACGAACGCGTAGACGCTGCGCCGGATGATCTTCCAGCGCCGCTTCTTCTTCTGCGCGGCCGTGAGGACCGGCCGGCCCTTCTTGTCGAGTTCCGGCTCGTCGGGGTAGACGTCGTCGGGGTCCAGCGGTGCGCCCGAGTCGTAACCCGCGTCGTAGCGGTCGTCGGCCGTGCCGTTGTGCACGTGGTGCGTCATCAGCTCCGGCTCACGACGCGGCCCGGGCTGCGGGCCGGGCCGGCGCGCGCCGGGCGGCGGCTGCCGGAAGCCGGGCGGCGGGGTGCCGGGCCGGTTCGGGGGCACGCGGGGACCCGGCTGCGCGGGGTTGCCCGGCGGCGGCGTGCGAGGTGCGCCGCCCTGCGGCGGCTGGTTGCGGGCCCACGGTGGTGGCCCCTGCCGGCCGGCAGGAGGTGGTTGACGCCGCGGATCGGGATCCCGGTCGGGCCAGGAGCGGTTGCGGTCGTCGTTCACGTGCGGATCCTCTTCTCGGACGCGGGCGTGCTGCGGGCGCAGATCCCCTCACCAAAGGGACGCACCGCGGGTGGGGTGGGTTCACTCGAGCGGTGGTGGGTATCTCTGCGTAACGGCCCCGGCGCGGGCTGAACCGGACAAAAGTACGCCCAGTAGCTCGGCCGGGCGATGTCGGCTGGGTCACTCCGGGGCGCCGGCGAAGCTGCCGGCCGGACTTCACTCACGAAGAAGGGCTCCCCTCCTGAACCGGAAAGGAGCCCTCTTCGAGGAACCGCGGGTCGCTACCCGCCGGGCTGTTTCGGTGGTGGGGTCACCTCGACTCCACCACCGTCACCGCCGCCGCCGTTGCGGCCGGGACCGCCACCGTTGCCGGGGCCACCGCCGAAGATCCCGCCGGGACGGCTGGTGGTGGTGGTGGTCTCCGACGAGGTCGTCTCGCTCGTGGTCGAGCTCGACGTGCTGGTCGGCGTGCTCGTGGTCGAGCTGGTGCTCGGCGTGGTGGTCACCGAGCGACTGCTGCTGCTCGTGGGTGTGACCGTGTCGGCGTCCTTGCCGATCGGGTCGACCTTCGGGAACTTCTCCGTGGGCTTGCCCTTGAGGTAGGTGTCCATGAAGTCCTGCCACGCGGGGCCGGCGATCGTGGCACCGAAGATCGGCTTGTTGTTCTTGTCGTGCAGCGGCTTGTTGCCGTCACCGCCGATCCACACCGCCGCCGAGATCGAGGAGGTGTAGCCCACCATCCAGGTCTGGGCGTTGCGGTCCGCGTAACCCTTCGGCAGGTTCTTCGCGCTGCCCGGGTCGAACTGCTGCGTACCGGTCTTGCCGGCGCAGTCGTGGCCGGTCGGGCACTTCAGGTGGGATTCCTTGATGACCGGCTGGAGCGCGTCGGTGACGTTGCCCGCGATCTGCTGGCTCTTCTGCTCGTCGGGGTCGAACGCCGGTTTGCCCTGCACCGTCGCCTCGTCGAACTGCACCTCGTCTTGGGAGTTGGTGAGCTTCGAGACGAAGTGCTGCGGGCGGTAGATGCCGCCCGAGGCGAAGGTCGCGTAACCCGCGGCCTGGTCCTCCGGGGTCAGCGACGTCTCACCACCGCCGAGCGCGATGTTGGCGTCGTTGGTGCCGAGCTTCGCCTTGCCCTTCGGAGCAGGCTGCACGCCGGCTTCCTTCGCGGCTTCGGCCACCGGCGCCGGCTTCGTCACGTTCAGCACCATGTCGTAGAACACGGTGTTGGCCGAGACCTCCATGGCCTTCTTGACCGTGCACTCCTTGCCGCAGCTGGCACTCTCACCCGCGTTGCGCACGATGCGGCCGCCGAGCTCACGGTTGTTGGTGCCGTCGAAGATCTCGCCGAGGCCCTTGCCCATCTTGAGGAACGCGGTGAGGTCGTACGGCTTCATGGACGAGCCCGGGTTCTGCGGGGTGTTCGCCCAGTCGTTGCCCAGGGTGTCCTTGCCGTTGTCGTCCTTGATCGTGTTGGGGCCGCCGTAGTAGGCCACGACCCCACCCGTTCTCGGGTCGACGGCGACCAGAGCTCCCAGGATGTCGGGGTCGGTTTGCCCCTTCATGTTGTCCTGCACGGCTTGCACCGCCGCTTGCTGCGCGGCCGGGTCGATCGTGGTGTAGATCTTCGCGCCGGACGAATACAGCTTGTCCTGGTCGTAGCCCTTGGCTTCGAGCTCGTCCATGATGCGCTGCTGGATGAAGTAGTCCAGGGTGCCCGCGTTTTCCTTCGCCTGCGTGCCCTTGGGGATCAGCTTGGGGAAGGTCGCGGCTTCGCGGTCGGCCTTCGAGAGCCAGCCGTTGGCCACCATCTGGTCCAGCACGTACGACCAGCGCCGCTGGGTGTAGGCCGGGTCCTCCGATTTGCTCGGCAGCTGGATCAGACCGGCGAGCAGCGCCGCCTCCGAGGGGGAAAGCTGGCTCACGTCCTTGCCGTAGTAGGCCTTCGCGGCCGCCGCGATGCCGTTGGCGCCGCGGCCGAAGTACACGATGTTCAGGTAGCCCGTGATGATGTCCGATTTGGACTCTTCGTTGTTGAGCTTGAACGACTTCGCGAGCTCGGTCCACTTGCGGGTGAGCGTCGGGGCTTCGTTTTCCGTGGCCTTCTTGACGTACTGCTGCGAGATCGTCGAACCACCACCGGTGCCACCGGTGACCTGGTTGTAGACCGCGCCGAGGATGCCCTTGATGTCGAAGCCCGAGTTGGTCTCGAACGTCTTGTCCTCGGCCGAGTACACCGCGTGCTTGACCACGTCGGGGATCTGGTTCGGCTGCAGCAGTTCGCGGTCGCCGCTCGGCGGCACGCTGCGGCCCATCACCTGGTTGTTGGCGTAGAAGAACGTGATCGGCTGGCTCTGCAACGCTTTCACGTCCTGCGGGGAAGGAACCTTCACCATGAAGTACGTGATCACGAAAGCGACGGCCGGTACCACGATGAACAGCCCCACACACGCGTACGCGATGCGCCGGATGACCTTCCAGCGTCGCTTCTTGCGCTGTTTCGGCGTGAGCGGCGGCTTGATCGGCTTGCCGTTCTCGTCGAGTTCGGGGCCCTCGTCCTCGAAGTCGTCCTCGTCGGAGTACTGGGGGTGCTCGGCGCTGTCGTACTGGTCGTCATAACGGTCGTCGTACGGGTCGTAGCCGAACTCGGTGCCGTTGTGCACCTGGTGCGTCATCAGCTCCGGTTCGCGGTCCGGGTACGCCGGAGCGGCCGGCGGAACCGCGGACCGGTTCTGCGGCGGACGGCGGGCCGGACCCGCGCCCGTGCGGCCTGGACCACCGGGACCGGGCGGGCCCGGCTGGCGGAAGCCCTGCGGCGGGCTCGCGGTCGGACCACCCGGACCGCCGGGGCCGGGCGGGCGGCCACCGGGCGGTGGCGGAGGCGGCGGGGCCTGCCGGCGCGGCGGCATCCCGCCCTGGCCGTTGGCGTTGGGCACGCGCTGGGACTGCTGCGGGCGCTGCGGAGGCCGCTGCGGCCGGCGAGGTGGTTCGTCGGCGGGCCATTGGGGGTCGGACCCACGCGGGTCTGCACCACGCGGATCGGCACCGCGCGGGTCTGAACCACGCCGGTCCGGACCACGCCGGGGCTCGTCGCCGCTGGGCCATTCCGGGGCGCCGCCGCCGGCGGCCGCGCGAGGCGGCCGCGGTGCGTTGCCGCGAGGGGCGGCCCGTCGAGTGCCGGGAGGCGCCTGCCGTTGCGGACGGCGGGGCGCGTCTTCACCCGGCCAGGCGGGGCCCGGCTCTTCCTCCGGCCATTGGGCACGGCGAGGTGCATCTGGCTCCTGGCCGGGCCAGGAGCGGTTGCGGTCGTCGGTCACGAATGGGCCTCCGAGAACGGCACTGCCGGCACCAGCGTTCGGGAAGAGCCGGTGCGCGCCGTCCTGTGCTCTGCAGCGGTTTTGGTACTCGTCACTGGCCCGCTGTCCTCCGCGGCCGGGTGGGCTGGGGCTCGCCCGTGCCGAGGACGTAGGACAGGACCAGGTGGTTCCAGTGGCACGTCCGGCACACCTCTACGTCGTAGACGGTGAACTCGCCGAACAGCCCCGCCATGCGGGCCAGTTCGTCGGGTGTCCGCGCCGATCCCGAAACGTGCTTCAGCTCATCGCCGTAGACCCAGGACACGAGGGTCAACGGCGTCCGGCGGCACATCGGACAGGCTCGATCATCGGGCCTGCCGTGGAACTTCGCCGCCCGAAGCAGGTACGGGGTCGCGTCGCACACCTCATGGTCGCCGACGCGTCCGGAGCGGACGCCGGCGAGCAGCGCACGGCGCTGCAAGGCGTAGTCCACGACCTGCCGCTGGGTAAGCACGAGGAACAGAGTACGGGCTCTTCCTGTGTGTGCAGTGCCCCCTGCGCGCGGGTACCCAGGGCGACCATTCGGACACGCCGGAAATTCGATAACTCTCTGGTGACGTTCGCCCTGGTCTGACCGCTTCCGGGGGTTACTTCCGCCACTTCGATGTATCGGCGCGATATAGTTGCCGAGTAGGTTCATGGAGGCGGTCGTCCCGGTAACCACTGGGGCAACGGCGGCCGCTGCGGTTTGTTCCCGTGAGGGGGTGCGGTGTGCTCGAACTCGCGATCCTCGGGTTGCTGCACGAGGCACCCATGCACGGGTACGTGCTGCGCAAGCGTTTGCACGAGACGCTCGGGATGTTCCGGGCGTTCTCGTACGGCTCGCTGTACCCGACCCTGCGTCGGTTGCTGCGAGCGGGTTTCCTCGTCGAGGAGCTCGACGAGGCGGACGACCGGGCCTGGTCCCGGCGCGGCCGCCGCGTCTACAAGCTCACCGCCGAGGGCAAGGAGCGGTTCGCCGAGCTGCTCGGCGACGCGGGTCCGCAGACCTGGGACGACGAGGGATTCGGCGTCCACTTGGCGTTCTTCTCGCGGACACCGGCCGACGTCAGGATGCGGATCCTGGAAGGCCGGCGGCGTCGCGTGGAAGAGCGTCGCGAGGGTTTGCGCGAGGCGCTGTCCAGGGCCGAGGAGAGGATCGACCGCTACACCCGCGAGCTGCACCGGCTGGGGCTCGAGTCGAGCGAGCGGGAGGTGCGCTGGCTCAACGAGCTGATCGCGCACGAACAAGCCGAGCAGCGTGGCCCGCAGGAGTGAGGGTGCGCTGCGCGGGCCGCGGCGTCCTGAAACGTCACGGCCAGACCTGCAGATGAAGTAACGGATTGAAGGAGAAACCGGCATGGGCGAGAACCGCCGCGTTCGGGTGGCCATCGTGGGCGTCGGCAACTGCGCCTCCTCGCTGGTCCAGGGTGTGCAGTACTACCGCGACGCGGATCCCGGCACGCGCGTGCCCGGTTTGATGCACGTCCGGTTCGGCGAGTACCACGTGAGCGACATCGACTTCGTCGCCGCGTTCGACGTCGACGCCAAGAAGGTCGGCCACGACCTGTCCGAGGCGATCTTCTCGAGCGAGAACAACACGATCAAGATCGCCGACGTGCCGCCGCTCGGCGTGCCGGTGCAGCGCGGCCACACCTACGACGGGCTCGGCCGCTTCTACCGCGAGACCATCTCGGAGTCGGACGAGGCGCCCGTCGACATCGTCGGCGCGCTGCGCGACGCGAAGGTCGACGTGCTCGTCTCCTACCTGCCCGTGGGCTCGGAAGAGGCTGACAAGTTCTACGCGCAGGCCGCGATCGACGCGAACGTCGCGTTCGTCAACGCGCTGCCGGTGTTCATCGCTTCGGACCCGGTGTGGGCCAAGAAGTTCGAGGACGCCGGGGTGCCGATCGTCGGTGACGACATCAAGTCGCAGGTCGGTGCCACGATCACGCACCGCGTGCTGGCGAAGCTCTTCGAAGACCGCGGCGTGCAGCTCGACCGCACGATGCAGCTCAACGTGGGCGGGAACATGGACTTCCTGAACATGAAGGAGCTCGAGCGGCTCGAGTCGAAGAAGATCTCGAAGACGCAGTCGGTGACCTCGCAGGTCGACCGCGAGCTCGGCAAGGGCAACGTCCACATCGGACCGTCGGACTACGTGCAGTGGCTCGACGACCGCAAGTGGGCCTACGTGCGCCTCGAGGGCCGCGCGTTCGGCGACGTGCCGCTGAACCTGGAGTACAAGCTCGAGGTGTGGGACTCCCCCAACTCCGCCGGCATCATCATCGACGCCGTGCGTGCCGCGAAGATCGCGAAGGACCGTGGCATCGGCGGCCCGATCCTGTCGGCTTCGTCCTACTTCATGAAGTCGCCGCCGGAGCAGTACGACGACTCCACCGCGCGCGACGCGGTCGACAAGTTCATCCGCGGCGAGCTGGAGCGCTGACGCGCTTTCTCCTCGGTGAACGAACTCGCCGCTAGAAGGGCTCCTCGGTTTCCGGGGAGCCCTTCTCGGCGTCTACAGGCCCAGTGCGGCGGGCAGTTCGTTGATGTCGCGCACCACGGTGGTGGCCCGCTCCAGTACGGCCGGGTCCGGCGGGAAGTGCGGGTTCGGCACCGCGTACACGGCCATTTCCGCCGCCAGGGCCGCCTTCAGCCCGTTCGTGGAGTCCTCCACCGCGGCACTCGACGCGGCCGGCACGTTGAGCAGCTTCGCTGCGCGCAGGTAGACGTCGGGCGCGGGCTTTCCAGCGCCGACTTCCTCGCTCGACACCGCCACGGGCACCAGCGACGTGAGGTCGCAGGCCTGCAGGAACGCTTGGATCAGCACCGGCGGCGACGAGCTCGCGATCGCCACCGGGTAGCGGCGGGCGACGGCGCGGACCACGTCGGGCGCGCCGTCGATCACGGGCGGGCCCGCGGCGTAGCGCTCGGCCATCCGGTCGATCACCGTCCGCGCGATCTCGTCGGGCGTCAGCCGCGCGCCGAGAGTGTTCACGAGGTAAGCGGCCCACTCGGGGGTGCTCATCCCTTGCTGTGCTCTGGTCGATTCGGGTAACCAGGTACCACCGTGCTCCGCGACCGCCGCGCGGCGCACCTCGTCCCAGGTCTTTTCCGAGTCCACCAGCACGCCGTCGAGGTCGAAGATCACCGCGTCCATACGGGCAGCCTAGTATGTGAGGCGAATTACTTCGCTACCCTAACTAAATTTGTTAGCCTGGCTAAGTGACTTCCGGAATCGTGGATCTCGCGCACCGCCTCTGGCCGGTCGTGTTCCGGCTCTACTACCTGGTGCGCCGTGAGACCTCGCAGGTGCTGACCCCCACGCAGGGATCGGTCCTGTCCGAGCTGGTTCGTGTCGGGCCCAGCCGGATGAGCCGCCTCGCGCAGCTCGAAGGCGTGCGGATGCCCTCGATGACCGACGTCGTCGGGCGGCTGGAGCGGCTCGGGCTCGTGATCCGGCGCCCCGACCCGGACGACGGGCGGGCCGTGCTGGTCGAAGCCACCGAGGCGGGCGAAGGCTTCTACGCCGAGCTCGTCGCGGCGCGCGAAGCGCAGATGCGCGAACGGCTGCTGGAGCTGACCGACGAGGAGCGCGCCGCGATCGACGCGGCCCTGCCCGCGCTCGGCAAGCTCATCCGCGATTTCCACGTCGTACCGGGAAAGCGAACAGAGGAGGAACTGATCCGCGATGAGCGCTGAGCACCACTCGAGCCTGCTGGACGCGATCAAGGGCCAGCCCAAGCAAGTGTGGATCACGGCGTTCGCCGCGGTCATCGCGTTCATGGGCATCGGCCTGGTCGACCCGATCCTGCTGTCGATCGCCAAGGGCCTGGACGCGACGCCGTCGCAGGTCACGCTGCTGTTCACGTCGTACCTCGGCGTGCAGGTGATCGCGATGCTGTTCACCGGCTCGATGTCCGCGCGCTTCGGCGCCAAGCGCACCGTGCTGGTCGGGCTCACGCTGATCGTCGCCGCGACGGCGCTGTGCGCCGCCGCCGGGTCGATCGAGCAGCTCGTGGGCCTGCGTGCGGTGTGGGGCCTGGGCAACGCGTTCTTCATCGCCACGGCGCTGTCGGTGATCGTCGGCGCGGCCACGGGCGGGCAGTCCGGCGCGATCCTGCTGTACGAGGCAGCCTTGGGTGTCGGCTTGTCGGTGGGGCCGCTGCTGGGCGCGCTGCTCGGCACGATCTCGTGGCGTGGCCCGTTCCTGGGCACGGCCGTGCTGATGGCCGGCGCGCTCGTGTTGTGCTCGGTGTTCCTGAAGAGCGATTCGCACGAGAAGCGTGAGCCGATCAAGCTGCTCGACCCGATCCGCGCGTTGAAGCACCCCGGGTTGCTGCGCACTTCGGTCGCTTCGGCGCTGTACACGGCCGCGTTCTTCGCGGTGCTGGCCTGGTCGCCGTTCGTGCTGGGCTGGAACGCGATCGCGGTCGGGCTGATCTTCTGCGGCTGGGGCCTCTGCGTGGCGGTGGCCGGCGTGGCGCTGGCGCCGAAGCTCGCCGCGCGGTTCGGCGAGCGGCACGCCGCGGCGCTCGCCGTGGTCGGCTACACGGTGCTGATGCTGGTGCTGGCCGTGCCGAGCAAGCCGGTGGTGGTCGTCGGGATCGTGCTGTCGGGGCTGGTCTCGGGCCTGCTGAACACCCTGTTCACCGGCACCGCGATGTCGATCAGCGACGCGCCGCGTCCGGTCGCCAGCGCGGGGTACAACTTCTGCCGGTGGCTCGGCGGCGCCGTCGCGGCCACGCTCGTGGGCCACGTGGCCGATTGGCTGGGCTGGGAGCAGGGGCCGTTCGTGATCGCGGCCGCGCTGTGCGTCGTCGCCGCGGCGCTGTTGTCGTTGCGGGAGAAGAAGGCCGACCCGCACGCGGTGCCGAAGGAAGCCGCGCTGGTGGGTGAAGAGGAGCTCTGACGCGTCTCAGGTGACTGGCCCCCGGACTGTCCGTCCGGGGGCCTTCGCGCATCTCGAGCGAATACACCTGCTGTTCACCTTGTCGTCCGTTTTGGTCGGGTTTGGCCGCATACGGTCGCTTCGTTCCCCTACTGAAGTGACCTGGAGGCCCTGTGTCCACGGAACGCGGGCGGCTGCTGCCCCTGTTCGCCACTCACCCCGGCGGCCGTTCTCCCCTGACCTGCGAATACCGTTGCGGCAACGCGTGCTCGCACGAAGCGCCGAACCCCTCGGGCAACGAGTACTTCGGCGACGTCGCGAAGAGCGTCTCGCGGCGCGGTGTGTTCAAGGCCGGTGCCGTGATGGCCGCGGCGGCCGGCGGGTTCGCCGCGCTGTCCGGCACGGCGGCGGCGACACCGTCGCACGGCAACCACGGCAACCACCCCGGCAACCACCCGCGTCCGGTGCCCGGCACCGACTTCGACGCCGTGGCGCCCAACAAGCTCGACCGCGTGAGCATCCCCGAGGGCTACGACCAGCACGTGGTGATCCGCTGGGGCGACGCCGTGGTGCCGGGTGCGCCGAAGTTCGACTTCCGCAAGCAGACCGCGGCCGCGCAGGCCGAGCAGTTCGGCTACAACAACGACTTCGTGGGCCTGATCCCGCAGGATTCCCTGGGGCTGCGCAACTTGCTCGTGGTCAACCACGAGTACACCACCGAGGTGCACCTGTTCCCGGCCGACCAGTACGACCCGGCGAACCCGACCGAGGAGCAGGTGAAGATCGCCTGGGCCGCCCACGGCCTGTCCGTGGTGCAGACCTTGCGCGACCCGATCGGCGGCGGCCTGCGCACCATGGCGAGCCCGCTCAACCGCCGGATCACGCTCGACACGGTTTTCGAGGTCCGCGGCCCCGCGGCCGGGTCGAAGTACCTGAAGACCTCGGCCGACCCTTCGGGCAAGCGCGTGCGCGGCACGCAGAACAACTGTTCCGGCGGCGTCACGCCGTGGGGCACCGTGCTGTCGGGCGAGGAGAACTTCCACCAGTACTTCGCCCACGCCGAACAGGTGACCGATCCGGTGCAGGCCGCGCGGCTCAAGCGGTACGTGATCGGCACTGGCGAGAGCACGCGCAAGTGGGAGCGCTTCGACAAGCGCTGGGACGTGGCGCGCGAGCCCAACGAGCCCAACCGCTTCGGCTGGGTCGTGGAGATCGACCCGAACGACCCGCACTCCACGCCGATCAAGCACACCGCGCTCGGCCGCTTCAAGCACGAAGCCGCGAACGTGAAGATCACCGCCGACGGCCGCGTCGCCGTGTACTCCGGTGACGACGAGCGGTTCGAGTACATCTACAAGTTCGTGTCGAAGGGCAAGTACAAGAAGGGCACGTCGGCGCTGGCCCGCCGGCACAACTCGGCGCTGCTCGACGACGGCACGCTCTACGTCGCCAAGTTCACCGGCGACAGCCCGGCGGCGGAGATCGACGGCACCGGCAAGCTCCCGACCGACGGCGAGTTCGACGGCGCCGGCGAGTGGCTCCCGCTGGCCAGCGGGAACAAGTCCTTTGTGGACGGATTCAGTGCCGAGGAGGTGTACGTCTTCACGCGCCAGGCCGCCGACAAGGCGGGCGCCACGAAGATGGACCGGCCCGAGGACATCGAACCCAACCCCGTGAACGGCCGGATCTACGCGGCGCTCACCAACAACACCGACCGCGGCGCGGCCGGCAAGGCGGGCGTCGACGAGGCGAACCCGCGCGTGGCCAACAAAAACGGCCACGTGCTCGAGTGGGAAGAGGCGCGCGGCGACTCGGCGTCGACGCGGTTCGCCTGGCGCCTGCTGCTCGTGTGCGGCGACCCGGCCACGGCCGACACCTACTTCGGTGGCTTCCCGAAGAGCCAGGTCAGCCCGATCTCGTGCCCGGACAACGTGGCGTTCGACCCGCACGGCAACCTCTGGATCTCCACCGACGGCAACACGCTCGGCGCCAACGACGGCCTGTTCTCCGTGCCGGTGTCCGGGCCCGAGCGTGGGCACGTGAAGCAGTTCCTGTCGGTGCCGGTGGGCGCCGAGACGTGCGGCCCGGTCGTGACCGACCACCTGGTGCTCGTGGCCGTGCAGCACCCGGGTGAGAACGCGGCGAGCTCGGCGAACCCGTCTTCGCACTGGCCCGACGGCGGCACCACGCAGCCGCGGCCGGCGATCGTTTCGGTGTGGCGCAAGGGCCGCTTCGGGCTCGCCGGCCGGATCGGCGTGCGGTAACTCTTTGGAGTGGCATTCGCTGCGCCGAACCCGGGCGGAGTAATAGCTTCGGCTTGTGAGGCGGGCAGGAAGAGTCGCGATCGGACGGACGGCGGGCGCGTCGGCCTGCACCCTGGTGCTGGCGGGCGCGCTCGTCGTCGTCCTGCCCGGGTCGGCCCCCGCGGCGGACCCGCCCGCGTGCGGTGGCGTGGCGCCGAACCCCAGCGTCGAGCAGGCTTCGACGCCGGGCGGCCCGCCGACGGGGTACGTGTTCACCCCGGCCGCGCCCGTGCCGCGCAGCACGCCGCCGGACAAGGTGCCGAAGCTCGTCACGGACCCCGCGCACGCGTCCGACGGCCGGGTCAACGCCCAGATCCAGACGCCCGACGGCCGTGTGAGCTCCGCCAGCCAGACCCTGCCCGCGGCACCCGGTGGCATCTACACGCTCTCGGCCGCCACGGGTTCCGTCGGCTCGGCGCTGGCCGACCGCGCCAACTCGCAGTCCACCGGCCTGCGCTTCACGGATTCGGCCGGTCGCACGCTGCTCGAGAAGTCGCAGAACGTGACCCACGACGTGCAGTCCGACGGCAAGCTCGCGCGCCAGGACCTGCCGGCGCAGACGGCGCCGGACAGAACCACGTCGGTGGTGTTCTTCGCGACCACGAACCGCAACTGGGTGATGTGGGACTGCGTGAACCTGCAGCTCGCCGCGTACACGGTGAAGGAAGAGGTGCAGAACCCGCAGACCGGCGAGTGGGGCGCGTCGGCCACGATCCCCGCCGGCGACACGGCGCACTACCGCACCACCGTCACGAACTCCGGCTCGCAGGCGCTCACCGGCGTGCTGCTGGTGGATTCGTGGTGCTCGTCGCTGCCCGGCGCGTTCGGCCTGGCGCCCGGCAAGTCGAACGCGGTCACGTGCGACCACCCGAACCTGGCCGAGAACGACACCGGCCACGTGAACAAGGTGCGGATCACCGGCGTCACCTCACCCAGCGGCACGCTCGCCGACCAGGCGGCCACCGCGTCGATCACGGTCACGCCGCTGCCGCTGATCGACAAGATCGGCGACCGCGTGTGGCGCGACACCGACCGCAACGGCCTGCAGGACGACGGTGAGCCCGGCGTCGCCGACCTCGCCGTGACCCTCAAGGACGGCGCCGGCGGCACGCTGGCCACCACGAAAACCGCGGCCGACGGCTCGTACCTGTTCGACAAGCGCAAGGACGGCACCTACCAGGTGTGCTTCGACGTGGCGCACCTGCCCGACGGCCTCACGGTGACCAAGCGGGCCGCGGGCGACGCGACGAAGGACTCCGACGTCGACCCGGCCACGGGCTGTACCTCGGCGTTCACGCTCGGCGGCTCGACGCACGACAACCTCGACGCGGACCTCGGGCTGGCCCCGCCACCTCCGCCTCCGCCGCCGGCCCCTTCACCGTCGCCGAGCGCTCCGCCGCCGCCTTCGGGCACGCCTTCGGAGACTCCGGCACCTTCGGAAACCCCGGCATCTTCAGCGAGCCCGACGCCCACGCCCTGAGCCCGGCCCGGAAGCGCTGCCACCAGCGGCGCGAGCCCTGCGTTCCCCCGGATGCGAGACTGGGTGAAGCCAGCCGGGGAGAGGGGCCATGACCACAGCCACCACCGCCACCACGAAATCCGTGGCGGCGTCCACGCCGTGGCTGAAATCCCCCACCACGTGGCTGACCTTCGCGACCATGGCGCTCTACGCGTACCTCGCGTGGCGCCGGCGCTGGATGTCGGACGACGGGCTGCTGGTGCTGCGCACGGTGCGGCAGATCCTCGCCGGTCACGGGCCGGTGTTCAACGTCGGCGAGCGCGTGGAGGCCAGCACCAGCCCGCTGTGGACGTGGCTGCTGGCCGGGCTCGGCACGATCCCGGGGCCGGCGCTCGAGTGGCTGTCGGTGATCACGGGCCTGGTCTGCGCTGTCGGCGGGCTGTTCTTCGCGATGGACGGCGCGCGCCGCCTCTACGACGGCCCGGTGGTGCCGGCGGGTGCGCTGGTCGTGTGCGCGCTGCCGCCGTTTCGCGATTTCGCGACGTCCGGGCTCGAAACCGGCTTGGCGATGTTGTGGATCGGCCTCACGTGGTGGCTGCTCGTGCGGGGCAAGGCGCCGAAGGCCACGGCGTTCGTGATCGGCCTCGGCGTGCTGGTGCGGCCGGATCTGGCGTTGTTCAGCGTGGTCGCGTTCGCCGCGCTCGTGCTGCTGCGCCGGCCGCGGGTGCGGGCGGGGTTCGGCTGGCTGGGTGTCGGGGTCGCGTTGCCGGTGGCGTACCAGGTGTTCCGCATGGGCTACTACGGGCTGCTCGTGCCGAACACCGCGCTGGCCAAGGAAGCGGGCACGAGCAACTGGTCGCGCGGGTTCGCGTACCTGCTCGACCTCATCGACCCGTACTACCTGTGGCTGTTGCTCCCGGTGCTCGCGGTGGCGGGGTTCCTGAGCCGGAAGTCGCGGGTCCTCACGCTCACGCCGATCGCCGGCGCGGTGCTGCTGGCCTTGTACGTGGTGCGCGTCGGCGGTGATTTCATGCACGGCCGGATGCTGCTGCCCGCGTTGTTCGCGCTGCTCCTGCCGGTGATGGCGCTGCCGTTGACGCGCAGGACGTTCGCGCTGCTGGCGGGTGTCGCCGTGTGGTCGGTGGCCGCGGCGGGGTGGCTGCGCGTGCCGTACGCGAACCAGCACGCGGCCGTCGGCGTGACCGACGAGCGCGCGTACTGGTCGTGGGTGACCGGCCACGAGCACCCGGTGATGGCGTCGGATTTCCTGGGTGAGCCGGTGATGCGGGTGGCCGTGGAGGTCACCGATGCGACGCGCGCGCCGGCCGTGCTGGTGTACAGCTACGGGGAACGGCGCTGGTACACGTTCCCCACGGACCGGCCCTACGTCACGCTTGCGGCCGACAGCATGGGCGCGATCAGCAACCTGGTGTCGCTCGACGTCCGCGTGCACGACGGCTACGGCCTGGCCAGCGACCTCGGCTCGCACACCACGTCGATCCCCGGCGGGCGGCCCGGGCACTCGAAGTGGCTCACCGCCGCGTGGGAGATCGCCGACGCCGGCTCGGGTGACGTGGCGACCGACGGGCAGCCGCACGTGTTCACGCCGGCTGAGATCGAGGCCGCGCGCCAGGCGCTGCGCTGCCAGGGCGAGCAGGACGTGCTCACCTCGACGCGCAGCCCGCTGACCTTCGGTCGCTTCCTCGACAATTTCGCGGGCTCCGTCAGCCGAACGGGCATCCGATTCGACCGCGACCCCCGCGCGGCAGCGTCCTGCTGACGCTTACGGTGGATCGCATGACCGATCTTCCGCTCGCCCTGGTCACCGGTGCCTCGCGTGGCATCGGCGCCGCCGTCGCCCACCAGCTCGCGCCCACGCACCGCCTCCTGCTCGGCGGCCGTGACGAGGCCGCGCTCGAGAAGGTGGCCGCCGACCTGCCGGGCGCTTCGCCGTGGCGCATCGACCTCACCGACAGCGCTGCCCTGGCGGAAGCCGCCGCGCAGATCTCGCGTCTGGACGTGCTCGTCCACTCCGCCGGCGCCGCCCGCCTCGGCACGATCGCCGAAGCCACGGCCGAAGACTGGCGCGTGAACTACGAGGTGAACGTCGTCGCGGTCGCCGAGCTCACGCGCCTGCTGCTGCCCGCCCTGCGCGCCGCGAGGGGTCACGTCGTGGTGATCAACTCCGGCTCCGGCCGCACGGCCCGCGCGGGCTGGGGCGCCTACGCCGCCTCGAAGTTCGCCGCCCGCGCCTTCGCCGACGCCCTGCGCGACGAAGAACCCGACCTGCGCGTGACCACCGTCTACCCGGGCCGCACCGACACCGACATGCAGCGCGCCGTGATCGCCCACGAAGGCGGCGAGTACGACCCCGCCCGCTTCCTCCGCCCCGACTCCGTCGCGACCGCCGTGGTCACCGCCGTGAGCGCGAGCCCGGAGGCGCACCTGACGGAACTGATCCTCCGGCCCCGCTGACCCGATCCGTCAGGCGCGCGCGGCGTTTCGCCCGCGCGCCTGACCGAGCACGAGCGTCAGGCGCGCAGCCGCGCCGCCGTGTCGGCGACCGAGGTCCTGGGGTACGCGTCGTTCGCGCGGTTCGCCGCGGAACGCCGCCAAATCCGCGGCTCCGATCCGCGCACGCCACCTCGATCACCCGCGCGGCCGAGGCCTCGGCTTCGGGCCTGTTCGACAGCGGTCGCAACCAGGTCTCGCAGGCAGCCATGCGCCTTGGGCCGCTTGCGGTTCCGCCGTGCCTGGCCCAGCCTGCCAGCGTCAGGCGCGCAGCCGCGCCGCTGTGTCGGCGACCGAGGCCTGGATCTTCGCCCGGTCCACGCGCGTCGGTTCGGCGTCGGTGACGACCTGGTCGCCGGCGACCCACACGTCGCGCACGCGGCGGGAGCCGGCGGCCCACACGAGGTTGGACAGGAGTTGCTCGTCCGGGACGTCCAGGCCGGCCGCGAAGGCCGGGTCGTCGAGGTCGAGGTGGACCAGGTCGGCCCAGCGGCCGGGTTCGAGGGCGCCGATGTCGGGGCGGCCGAGGGCGTCGGCGCCGCCGCGGGTGGCCATCACGAGGACGTCGGCGGCCTTCAGCACGGTGGAGTCGTTGGTGGCCAGGCGGGCGAGCATCGCCGTGAGCTGGAGTTCTTCCCACAGGTCGAGGTCGTCGTTGGACGCCGGGCCATCGGTGCCGAGGCCGATGGCGACGCCGGCCGCGCGCAGGTCGCGGATGCGGGCGATGCCCGACGCGAGCTTGGCGTTCGAGCCGGGGCAGTGGGCCATGCCGACGCCGCGGGCGGCGAAGAGCGCGATGTCCTCATCGGAAAGGTGGATGGAGTGCGCGGCGAGGGTGCGGCCGGCGAACACGCCGAGCGAGTCCAGCAGCGCGGGCACCGAGCCGTACGCGGCGCGCTGCTCGCGGTCCTCGTCGGCGGCCTCGGCGACGTGGATCTGCACCAGCGCGCCGCGCGCGGCCGCCGATTCCGCGGTGGCGCGCAGGCCGTCGGGGTTGAGCATGTAGGCCGAGTGCGGGCCGTAGCCGAGCTCGACGCGGTCGCCGGGGCCGAAGCGCAGGCCGTCGGCGTCGATCCAGCGGTCGATGGCGGCCAGCGACGTGCGCCAGTCCATCCCCGGCAGCTCGATCACCGGCGGCGCCACGAGCACGCGCCCGCCGGTGGTGAGCACCGCGTCCACGAGCTGCTCGCCCTCGAAGTACATCTCGGCGCTGGTCGTGACGCCGTGACGCAGCATCTCGACCGAGCCCAGCAGCATGCCGGTGCGCACGTCCTCGGGCCGCAGCTTCGCCTCGGCCGGCCAGATGATCTCGCGCAGCCACCGCAGCAGCGGCAGGTCGCCGCCCATGCCGCGCAGCAGCGTCATGGGGCTGTGCGCGTGGGCGTTGACCAGGCCGGGCATCAGGATCCCGTCGAGCCGGCGCACCTCGCCGCTGAACTCGGGTGCCTCGGCGACCGGGCCCACGAACGTGATCCGGCCGCTGTCGTCGACGTCCACGACGGCGTCGCGCAGCAGCGAGCAGGCGGGATCGGCGGGCAGGACGACGGGCGCGTGGAGACGGTACGACATGACGAGATAGTACGGGCGTCCCAGACGGCTGTGGTCAGGGTGTCTTCTTGATCAGCTTGCCGTCGGCACCCACCGCGAACCACAGGTTGTCCACGCCCTGGCCGTCGACGTCACCCGGGCCCTGGTCGCCGACGTAGTAGTACAGCGGCCATTTCCCGTACTTGGCCTGCTCGACGCCGGGCGTCCGCTCGGTCGCGGTGAGCAGTTTCTGGTCGGTGCCGGCGCCCGCGTGGAAATCCTTCGCTCCGGTCAGCGCGGGCCACGTGGCGAGACAATCGGCGCCGCACGTGCTGGTGCCCGAAATGTCATCGGCGAAGGCATAAAGGGTCCGACCCGAGCCGTCGGTGAGAATGGGACCGAGGCTCGAGTCGCCGATTTTCACGTCGTCCGAAGACGTCGGCGCGGAAGGGGCCGAGCCGTCGGGTGCGGACGCGGATCCGCTGGTCGAGGGGCTTCCGCAGGCGGCGAGGGTGCCGAGCAGCACGGCACCGGCGAGGACGATCGAGACACGCATGAGAACTCCTGGGGGCGATTGCGTCGAATTCGCGACGAGACACGGCTCGCACCCCGAACCGGTTCAGCCTGATTTTCCGCTGAACCGCCCCGTGCCGGATTCCGTGTCTCGTCGCGAATCCGATGTGAAAGGACGAAACCCCATGCGAGCTCGAATCGCGGCCCTCACCGCGCTGACCGCCGGCCTCGGCCTGCTCGGCGCGGTCACCGCCACCGCCAGCCCCATGCCCGGCACGCCGACCACGCCGGACATGCCCGGCATGAACATGGACATGCCCGGGATGGACATGCCGGGCATGGACATGTCCGGCCAGGGCGCCTCGACCCCGGCCAAGGCGCCGGCCAGCCTGTCGACGGCCATCCAGCGCTCCCAGCAGAAGCCGATCTTCCTGCAGGCCAAGCTCACCGGCGCCAACGAGGTCCCGGTGGCTGGCAAGCCCGCCGTCGGCGACCCGAAGGGCAGCGCCACCGGCATCATCGAGGTGCAGGGCAACAAGGTCACCTACGCGTTTTCGTGGAAGGGCATCAGCGCCCCCACCCTCGGCCACATCCACGAGGGCAAGGCCGGCGTGAACGGCGACGTGAAGGTGCCGCTGTTCGGCACCGCGATGCCCGACACCGTGACCGCGGCCGCCGGCACCGCCACGATCACCGACCAGGCCACGGCCGACGGCCTGCGCAAGAACCCCGCGAACTTCTACCTCAACCTGCACACCAAGGAGTTCCCCGGCGGCGCGGTGCGCGGCCAGCTCACTCCCCTGCGTTCTTCGGTCGACATGCTGAAGCTGCTGCAGGGCGGTGGCCTGCACGCGTTCATGTCGGGCAGCCAGGAAGTCAAGGCCGCTCCGGGCGAGCCGAAGGCCGGTGACCCGAAGGCCAACGCCGTCGCCTTCATCCGCCCCACCGGCACGCAGGTGCAGTTCTCCTTCGCGTGGTTCGGTTTCCAGCCGACGCTGGCCCACATCCACAAGGGCACCTTCGGCAAGAACGGCGCCGTGGTGGTGCCCCTGATCGGCACGACCGTGCCCGCCGGCGTGTTCGCCGTGTCCGGCACCGCGACCGGCCTCGACGCCGCCACGGTGAAGGACATCGCCCGCCACCCGCTGTCGTACTACGCGAACCTGCACGACGCCGCGTTCCCCGGCGGTGCCGCGCGCGGCCAGCTGTTCTGAGTCCGCGGCAGCACGAAATTCAGCACTGACCCGGAATCCGTGAAGGGCGCCTTGAGGGACTCGCACTCCCTCAAGGCGCCCTTCACAGCATCAGGCGAACCCGGTTCAGTCCACAACCCCGCTGCGCCAAGCCCACGCGGCGATCTCCACCCGGTTGCGCGCCCCGACCTTGCCCTGCACCGAAGCCAGGTGCGTCTTCACCGTCGAGAGCGACAGGTACAGCTCCGCCCCGATCTCCGTGTTCGTGAGGCCACGAGCGGCGGCCTTCACCACGTCGAGCTCACGCGCCGTGAGTGGTTCGGACGGCGGCGGCACGCTGCGCTTGTGCCCGTTGGCGCCGTCGAAGTGCTTGAGCAGCCGCACGGTGATCTGCGGCGACACGAGCGCGTCGCCGCGTTCGGCGGCGCGGATGGCCTCGATCAGCAGCGCCGGGCCGGCGTCCTTGAGCAGGAAGCCGCTGGCGCCGTTGCGCAGCGCGGTGTGCACGTACTCGTCGAGGTCGAACGTGGTCACGACCACCACCTTCAGCGGGTCGACCACCTCCGGGCCGGCCAGCTGGCGGGTCACTTCGAGGCCGTCGAGGCCCGGCATGCGGATGTCGAGCAGGCAGACGTCGGGACGCAGCTCGCGCGCCTTGGTCACGGCCGAGACGCCGTCGGCGACGTCGGCCACCACCTCGATGTCGTCCTGCGCGTCCAGGATCATGCGGAATCCCATCCGCACCATCTCCTGGTCGTCCGCGATCAGTACCCGGATCACCCGTCATCCCCGTTCGCCTCGAGTGGCAGCCACGCTTCCACGCGCCAGCCGCCGTCGGGCCCGCGCCCGGCCGTGAGCCGGCCGTGCAGCAGGGCGACGCGCTCGCGCATGCCGACCAGACCGTAGCCGCCCGAGCCGCCGGCCGGTCGGCGAGCCTGCTCGCTGCCGTCGTCGCGCACCTGCAGGTGCAGTTCGCGGCCGGTCACCTCGGCGTGGACCAGTGCTTCGGTCGCGCCGGCGGCGTGTTTGCCGACGTTGGTGAGCGATTCCTGCACGAGCCGCAGCGCCGAGCGGCCGACCTCGTGCGGCAGGTTCGCCGGCAGGTCGAGCATCAGCGTGGTCTTGATGCCGTGGTTGGCGCCGTCGACGAGTTTGCGCAGGTCGGCGACCAGGTCGGTGGTGGCTTGCTCACTCAGGTCACTCGCGCCGGCGGGCGCGTCGCCGCGCATGCTGCGCACGAGCCGGCGCATCGCCGCGAGCGCTTCGGTGCCCGCGTCCTCGATGCGGCCCATGGCCTCCAGCGCCAGCTGCGGGTTCTTCTCGCCCATCATCCGCGCGGCCTGCGCCTGCACCACGATGCCGGTCACGTGGTGGGCCACCACGTCGTGCAGCTCGCGGGCCAGCGCCATCCGCTCGGTGGTCTGGGCGTCGGTGACCGCGGCCTTCATCACCTGCGTGCGCTCGGAATCGCGCGAGCGCAGGAAGAGCCCGACGGCCACGGAGATCCCGAGCACCAGGGCGGCCGCCAGCGCGAGCGAGCCGATTTCCTGCGGGTCGGTCATCGGGCGGAAGCCGCCCGGGCGCGTGTTCAGGATCGCGCCGACCGCGACCACCGCGGCCAGCACGGCGATCCGCGGCCACGCCTTCACCAGCGGCACCGCCCGCACCAGGTTCACGACCACCCCGATGCCGGCGATCATCTGCGTGGGCGCGATGCCACCTACGAGCTCGTAGTTGTAGCCGAGGTGCAGGAACGGCACGACGAGCGACGAGAGCAGGATCAAGCCGGCCACGCCCAGGATCGCCTCGGCGGGGCGGCGCGGCGAGAGCACTGCGACCACGGCCGCGCCGAGCGAGCAGAACAGCACCGGGAACCCGCGCGTGCCACCGTCGTAGGTGAAGCCGAATTCGAAGAGCAGCGCGATCGCGAGCGCGCCGATCAGGGGCCACTGGCCCATGGCCAGCGAGTTGACGCGGCGTAGCTTGCGCAGCCGCTGCTCGCGTTGTTCGCGCTGCCCGTCCGAGCGCGTGCGGCCCGCCACGCCGATCACCACGGCCGCCACGAGCAGCACACTGCCGAACAGCAGGGCCGACACGATCGTCGACGACGCGATGTCGCCGTAGGAGTAGCGCCCGAACACCGCGATCAGCGTGGCGACCACCAGCGTCGAGATCGTCGCGAACGCGACGCCGGGCCGCACCCGGCGGGCGACGTAGTAGGTCATCTCGGTGCCGGCCACCACGTCGGTGATGGAGAGGTTCGCGAGCACGCTCGAATACGCCGGCGTGTGCAGGTAGCGCTGGAAGATCGTGAAGGCCACCAGCGCGAACGCCGCCACCAGCGCGGCCACGGCGGCCCGCCGGCGCGCCCAGATCGCGCAGCCCACCATCGCGAAGATGCCGGGGAACAAGGCGAAGTCCACGAACCGCGGGCCGTGGTCGTCGAGGGCCGCGTCGGTCACGAACACGAGGTCGAACAGCAGCGCGGCGAGCAGCACCACCACGGGCATGCCGAGGCGGCGCACGAGCTCGGTCACACGCGCGGAGAAGGTGGAAGACGGTGAAGCTTGGGACACAACCGAACGGTAGAGGATCTCGGGCCGCCCGCACCTTGGCCAGGTGGTTCGAGCCGCATCGGCCGATCGGCCGATGCCGGTGCTCGGCGGACTGGCCGTCTGCCCGAAGTGGACACCGGGCCCGATCCGTGAAGGTGGTCACCGACGAACTCGAAGATCAACGCACATCGAGAAGCAGCCACATCGAGAAACAAGGGGAGAAGCACCCGGATGAGCAATCCACAGTGGACTTCCGGCCCGGTGCTGTCGGGGCGCGGGCTGGTGAAGCGCTACGGCGGGCAGTACGCGCTGGCCGGGATCGACATCGACATCCAGCCGGGCGACGCGGTGGCCATCGTGGGGCCGTCCGGGTCCGGCAAGACGTCGCTGCTGCACGTGCTGGCCGGCATCCTGCGGGCCGACGGCGGCGAGATCCACCTCCTCGGCCGCCGCATCGACAACCTGAACGAGAAGAAGCGCAGCGAGCTGCGGCGCACGGAGTTCGGGTTCGTCTTCCAGTCCGGCATGCTCGTGTCGGAGCTGACGGCCGAGGAGAACGTGGCGCTGCCGTCGCTGCTCGCGGGCAAGGGCCGGCGCGAGTCGGTGGCCGCGGGCCGCGAGTGGCTGGCCCGCCTCGGCCTGGCCGGCAAGGAAACCCGCCGCCCGGGTGAGCTCTCCGGTGGTGAGGCCCAGCGCGTGGCCATCGCCCGCGCGCTCACGCACCGGCCGAAGGTGATCTTCGCCGACGAGCCCACCGGCGCCCTCGACACGCGCACCGGCCGCGAGACCATGCAGGCGCTGCTCGGTGCCGCGCAGGAGTCCGGCGCCGCGGTGATCGTGGTGACGCACGACCGCGAGCTCGCCGAGTCGATGCCGAAGACCGTGGCGATCCGCGACGGCCTCATCGCCACGGCGACCGGGCAGAAGAGGTTGGCGGTATGAACTCGCTCAAGCTCGCCCTGCGGGTGCTGCGCGTCGATCGGCGCACGCGCACCTCGGCGATCCTCACCGCGGTCGGGGTCGCGGTCGCGACCGGCCTGGTGCTGCTGCTCGCGGCGCTGCCGTTCGCCACGCAAGTGCGTGAACAGCGCGGCATCTGGCAGTCGTACTACAACTTCGACACCGACGGCACGCCGGTCATGCTCGTGACCGGGTCCAAGGACTACTTCAACGGCCAGGAGATCACCCGCGTCGACCTCGCGGTGACCGGGTCCACGGCCGGGCTGAAGCTGCCCGCCGGGATCTCGAAGCTGCCCGGCCCGGGCGAGACGCTCGTGTCGCCGGCGCTGGGCCGGCTGCTGAACAACACACCGGCCAACCAGCTCGGTGATCGCTTCGGCAAGCCCGTCGCCGCGCTCGGCGACCAGGCGCTGAAGTACCCGGAACAGCTCGTGGCCCTCGTCGGCCACAGCCAGCAGGAGCTCACGGCCACCGAAGCCGAGCGCGCGACCGAAGCCGTCGCGCAGCCGGTGAGCGCGTTCCCCGACCAGCAGGCGAAGGCGGATCCGCTGCTCACACTGCTGGCGTGGGTCGGCATCATCGTGCTGCTGGTGCCGAGCCTGGTGCTCGTCGCGTCGTCGGCACGGCTCACCGCGGCCCGGCGCGAACGCCGGCTCGCCGCGATCCGGCTGGCCGGGGCCACACCGGGCCAGGTGACGTCGATGGTCGCCGGGGAAACGATCC
The DNA here is from genome assembly GCF_035918295.1 of Amycolatopsis rhabdoformis. Taxonomy (GTDB): domain Bacteria; phylum Actinomycetota; class Actinomycetes; order Mycobacteriales; family Pseudonocardiaceae; genus Amycolatopsis; species Amycolatopsis rhabdoformis. The sequence continues at coordinate 7,903,309 of NZ_CP142149.1, read as the reverse complement.
TGTCCGCGGGCGTCGGGGCCCTGCTCGGCCTGGGGATCAGTCCGGCGCTGCACGGCTTGGCGACGTTCGTGCCGTGGGGCGGCGGAACCTGGCTGGCGTCGGACTTCACGATGCCGATCGCGCTCGAGGTGTTCATCGTGATCGCCATCCCGGCGCTCGTGGTGCTGGCCGGAGTGCTCGGCCTGCGGCGCGTGCTGCGCAACCCGCTCTTCGCGACGGGCGGCCACACCGTGAAACCGCTGCGCTGGTGGCGGCTGCTGGTGCTGCCGGTGGCCGGCTTGTTCTTCCTCTACGCCGTGTCCTCCGCCGGCGACGGCGGGCCCAGCATGGTGCTGATCGGCCTGGTGCTGCTGGTCGGCTCGGCGGTCGTGGTCGGGCCGTGGGTGACCTCGGCGGTCGGCGGCACGTTCGTGCGCGGCTGGCGCGGACCGTCGGCGCTGCTGGCCGGACGCCGGCTGCGCGACGACCCGAAGGGCGCCTACCGCGCCACGGCGGGCATCGTGCTCGCGGTCTTCACCGGTTCGATGGCGCTCACGCTGCTGCCGTCGTTCGAATCCCTCGCCGGTGGCGGGCGCACGTACGCGGATTCGGTGCTCTACGCCGACAGCAGCCCGGACAAGGCCGCGGCCGTCCTCGACCACGCCAACGCCGCGCTGGCCCGCTACGGCCAGCAGGAGCGCGCGATCTCCGTGGGCCAGGTCTACCTGGTGCAGGGCACGGGCGAGCAGCGCTCCTACCAGCGGGCCCTGGTGATGTCCTGCGCCGACGCGGCCCGGCTGACCCGGCTCGGGATCACCGCGGCCGACTGCAAGCCCGGCGTCGGGCTGTACACGCCGTACGAGCAGGACGCCGCGCAGTACCGCGTGGTCGGCGACCCGGAACCCAGTGATCCGGGCCAGCCGCTCGGTGCGGTGCCCACGGGCACGTTCCGGATGGCCGACGACGTGAGCGGCTCGTACCTGCTCGACCCGTCGGCGGTGCCGGCCGGCGTGAAGCTCGGCGCGGCCACCGTGATCGCGCCGACGACCCCGGCCGACCGCGAGATCGTGCGCACGGCGCTGGCCTCGGCCGCGACCGGCGCCGAGGTCGGCAGCCGCGACCAGTACCTCTACGACCAGCAGACGCAGCTGCAGGACCTGCGGCGGGTGACGGTGATCGGGCTGATCGCCGCCGGGGTGCTCGCCGGCTGCAGTGCGGCCGTCGCCACGGCGGGTTCGATCATGGACCGGCGCCGCACGTTCGGTGCCCTCATGGCGGCCGGCACGCCCGTGAAGGTGCTGTCGCGGGCGCTGCGGATGGAGACGGCGCTGCCCGCGCTGGTCGCGACGATCGGGGCCGGCGTGGTCGGCATCCTCGTCGGGATCGGGCTGTTCAGCACGGCCGACGAAGGCAGTGTCGTGTTCAGCCCGTGGATCTTCGCCCCGGTCGTGCTCGGCGTCGGGGTGGCGCTGCTCGGAGCCTCGATCTGCACGCCCGCCCTGCGGCGCGTGCAGGCGGAACCACTGGCCGACGAGTAGCGGGCGGTCCGCCCTTCGCGGGGACGGGCGGACGCCGGGGGTGAAAAAGGGGAGAAAAGGCCGCTGCCGGGGATGGGACCCCGGCAGCGGCCTTTTCACGACGGCAGCGGCCTTTGCTTACGGATTTTCTACGACCCTTGCCGACCCGACCAAAAGCAGGCGGGAACCCAACGGGAGGTCACCACGCTTCGCGACCGTCCCCGCCGTGGCTGTGGTCGGGTCGGCAAGCAACGACACAGTTTAATGCTTCTCGAAAATGAGGTCGTGTGATTCGCGGCCTTCGGCGTCGGCGCGCTGTTCGAACTTCGTGCGCGGCCGCCATTCCGGGCGCGGGGCCCAACCGCCCGGTTCGTCCGCGAAGCGGTTGCGCAGACCGGGCTCGGCCGAACACACCTCGAGCATCTGCTCGGCGTAGTTCTCCCAGTCCGTGGCCAGGTGGAACGTGCCGCCGGGCCGCAGCCGCGACGCGACGAGCGCGACGAACTCCGGCTGCACGATCCGGCGTTTGTGGTGGCGCTTCTTCGGCCACGGGTCCGGGAAGAACAGCCGCACACCTTCGAGCGCGCCGGGCTCCACGTGCTCGGTCAGCAGGATCACCGCGTCGCCGTGCATCAGGCGCAGGGTCTCGACGCCGAGCTTCTCCGCGCGCAGCATCAGCTGGCCCAGGCCCGGGTCGTAGACCTCGGCGGCCACGTAGTTGAGCTCGGGCGCGGCCGCCGCGAGCTGCGACGTCGTTTCGCCCATGCCGGAGCCGATCTCCAGCAGCACCGGCGCTTCGCGGCCGAACCACTCGGTGAAATCGACGGGTCCGGCCGGCAGGTCGGCGACCGTGCGGCCCAGCCGCGGCCAGAGTTCGTCCCAGGCGCGCTGCTGGCCGACGGTCATCCGTCCGCCGCGATTGACATAACTGACCACGCTGCGCAGCCGTGGCTGGTCCTCGTTCTCCACCCGGACAAGATACGGGCGGGTCAGCGGACCGCTTCGAACTCCCCGAGCCGAGCCCGCAGTCCGGCGAGCCCGGACACCGGGATCGGGCGTGGTGTCGGGCCCGTGTGGGCCGGCAGCACGTCGATCCAGCCGGGGTGGCGGTCGGTGTTCAGCACGGTGGTCGGGATGGAATGCCCGGACTTGCCGCGCTCCGACGGCATGAACTCCCAATAGCCCGATTCGCCGTCGGCGGCCCAGGGCACGAACTCCCAGCCGGGCCGGCGGGACAGCAGCTGCTGGATGCGGTCTTCGATGCGGAACCCGAGCGCCCGCGACTCGAGCCAGCCGGCCGCGACGGCGCGCAGCCACCACGGCGCGGGCAGCGGACCTTCGAGGCTGCCGGCCCGGCGGTAGAGCGCGAGCACGAGATCTTCGGCCGCGCGGTGCACCCACGCCTGACGCAGATCTCCCGGCCGCATCGCCGGCTGCGCGAACCGCGGCAGCTCGATCGCCTGCGACCATTCGAGGTCCAGCATCGGTTCGAGCCGGGGTTGAGGCGCGTTCGCGCTGCTTTTTTGAAGTGTCGCAGCCTGAAGTGTGGCAGCGCTGGTTCGCAGCGCTTCGTGGTGTTCATTGAGCGCCGCTTCGTTGCGGGCTGTGGGAATGGGACTCATGAGCCCCTGACCAGCGTCCACCGTCAAGGTTCACCTCCGGGGAGCTGAGACGGACGAGCACGCTCTTGATCTCGAATATCCTGGTGACTCAACCAGTATGTCCGCTCGCTGTGAGAGAAGCCACAAGCACTTAACGGCGTCTTAATCCGTTTGCCTCGCAGACACCCGATCTGCACGTGCAGATTAACGCGAATGTGCTCTCGCCTCGCTCCGCTGCTGCGGCCGTGATTTCTCCACCGGTTGTCGTCGCTGCTCGGCGTGGTCTCGCGGTGGCTCATCGAGGCCCGGGTGACCTCAGGAAAACGAAAAGATCCGGGTCGCCCCCCGAATTGGCGACCCGGATCTTTCTTCCTATCCCCTATTTCCCCCGTTCAGCCGGTTCGGCCCCCGCCGGTCCCGCCCGAACGTCCCTGTGGTGGGTCTTGTCAGGCGTCGCGCTTCTTCGCGACGCCGATCGCGATGGCCAGGAGCACGATCGCGATGCCCGCGAAGTACGCCAGCGACCAGCCCTGCGAGAGCACCGCGTCCGAAGGCGGCGGGCCCTGCGTGGCGCCGCCGGCCCCGCGGAGGAACTTCTCGGCGACGTTGAACGGCAGCCACTCGTGGATCTTCGGGCCGACGGTCGGGATGAGCTGCACGAGGCTTTCCACGGCCAGCACGTAGATCAGCAGCAGCGCGATCGCGCCGGCGCTGTGGCGGATCAGGATGCCGATCGCCACCGCGATCACCGCGGCGAGGGCGAAGAGCACGCCGACACCGGCCACGTTGATCCACTCGGCCGAGGTGTCGAGCGCCAGGGCGTCCGACGGCCGGATCGCGTACCCGAGTGCCCAGGCGCCGAACGCGCCGATCTCGCCGATCACGAGCGAGAGCAGGGCGACGACCGTGGCCTTGGCCACGAGCACGGAGGTGCGGCCCGGCACGGCCTGGAACGTGGTGCGGATCGTGCCGAAGCGGTATTCGGTGGTCACCGACAGCGCGGCGAGCACCATGATCACGGCGACGCCGAACTGGTAACCGAACTGGGTCGTGGCGACGTCGATGGTCGCCTCGCTCGGCGCCGCGCCCGCCACGAGCGCGGAGAAGCCGGCGGTGAGGACGATGGCGATGAGGGCGCACCACCACGGTGAGCGGGTGGTGAAGAGCTTGATGCGTTCGACCGCGAGCAGAGTCATGGTTCTTTCCCCGGAATCCTTGCGAAAAGTCGAGTGGTCAGCGGGCGGTGGGCTGGAGGGCTTGCTGCGCCTCGGCCTCGAGCCCGGTGTGGTACTCGACGGAGTCGCCGGTGATCTGCATGAAGGCCTGCTCGAGCGAACCGGTCTGCGGGCTCAGCTCGTGGAGCACGATGCTCGCGGAGGCGGCCAGCTCACCGATCTTGGCACTGTCCATTCCGGACACGATGAGCGCTTCGCCCGAGTCGGTCACCTGGGCGCTGGCGCGCACCAGGGCCTCGCGCAGGGCCGGCAGCTGCGGCGAGCGCACCTTCACGGTGTTCTCCGCGGCCCGCGCCACGAACTCCTCGGTGGAGGACTGCGCGATGAGCTGCCCCTTGCCGATCACCACGAGCTCGCTCGCGGTCAGCGCCATCTCCGAGAGGAGGTGGCTCGACACGAACACCGTGCGGCCGTCGTCGGCCAGGCGGTGCATGAACTTGCGGATCCAGAGGATGCCCTCGGGGTCGAGACCGTTCACCGGCTCGTCGAAGAGCAGCACCTCCGGGTCGCCCAGCAGCGCGCCCGCGATCCCCAGCCGCTGCGACATGCCGAGCGAGAACCCGCCGGCGCGCTTGTTCGCGACGGTGGTGAGACCCACGATGTCGAGCACTTCGTCCACTCGCGACGCCGGGATGCGGTTGGACCTCGCCATCCACTGCAGGTGCGCGCGGGCCGAGCGGTTGGGGTGCACCCACTTCGCGTCGAGCAGCGCGCCGACCGTGCGCAGCGGGTCCTTCAGGTCGTGGTAGCGCTTGCCCCCGATGCGGACCTCGCCCCCGGTGGGGTTGTCGAGCCCCAGGATCATGCGCATGGTGGTGGACTTGCCGGCGCCGTTCGGGCCCAGGAAGCCCGTGACCTTCCCCGCGGCCACGTTGAACGACAGGTTGTTCACCGCCAGCGTGCTCCCGTACCGCTTGGTGAGACCTGATGCCTCGATCATCCCCTGCTCCCTCTGTTACGGCTTGTGTGCCGCTTACCGGAGATATCCTGACCGAGCCGGACCGGTCTCCGCGTCATCCTGTGGGTCGAACTCGTCACCCGACCTGAGTAGTACCCAACCGCCAAAACGGTTGATGTGCGATCGGTGAAACCCCTGAGGTGACCCTGAACTTCGGCGTCCGAAGACCCGCGAAATGGATCGAGAACTCAGGCGAGACCCGGACGGGCGAGACCCGTCTCGTAGGCCAGCACCACGGCCTGCACGCGGTCGCGCAAGTCGAGTTTCGCCAGGATACGGCCCACGTGCGTCTTCACCGTGGCCTCGGAGAGGAAAAGAGTTTCAGCGATTTCGAGGTTCGACATGCCCTTCGCGATGAGCACGAGGACCTCGCGTTCGCGGTCGGTCAGCACGTCGAGCTCGCTCGCGTCGCGCACCGGCGAGCCGCCGGCTCCCACGAAGCGGTCGAGCAACCTGCGAGTCACGGAGGGTGACACCACGGCCTCGCCGGACGCGACCGACCGCAGCGCGGACACGAGGTGGTCCGGCGGGGTGTCCTTGAGCAGGAACCCGGACGCGCCACCCTGCAGGGCCGCGTACACGTACTCGTCGAGGTCGAAGGTGGTCATCACCAGCACCCGCGCGGTGCCGGCCGCCACGATCTGCTTCGTGGCCTCCACGCCGTCGAGCACCGGCATGCGCACGTCCATGAGCACCACGTCGGGCCGCAGCTCCTCGGCCAGCCGGATCGCCTGCGCGCCGTCGCCGGCCTCACCCACCACGTCGATGTCGGCTTGCGCGCCCAGCACCATCCGGAAGCCGACGCGCATCAGTTCCTGGTCGTCCACGACCACCACTCGGATCACGGCGCCAACCTAACGGGCAGCACGGCCCGCACCTGCCACCCACCGGCGGGCGCGGGGCCCACCTCGAGCGTTCCGCCGTAGACGTTCGCGCGCTCGCGCATCCCGATCAGCCCGTTCCCGCCCGCGACCTGCAGTCGCGGGGCCTTCTTCGACGGCGCGCCGGCGCCCACCGTCACCTGTTCGAGCTGCCGCGCGCGCCCGGCGCCGTCGTCGCGCACGAGCACCTCCACGGTGTCGTTCTTGCCTTCGCTCCAGCGCCGCACGTGCACCTCGGCCCGCGCGCCGGTGCCGGCGTGCTTGAGCGTGTTGGTGAGCGATTCCTGCACGATGCGGTAGACGCCGAGCGACACGCCGGCGGGCAGGTCGGTGAGGCCGTCGTCCACCCGCAGGTCCACCGTCATGCCGGCGCCGCGCATGCGTTCGGCCAGTTCGCCGAGCGCTCCCGCGTCGGGCTGGGGCACGCGGGGCTCGCCGTCGCCGTGGTCGCCGCGCAGCACCTCGAGCAGCCGGCGCAGCTCGCCGAGGGCGCCGCGGCCGGTTTCGGAGATCGTCTGCAGCGCCCGGCCGGCCAGCTCGGGGTTGGTCGGCAGCGCGAGGGCCGCGCCGTCGGCCTGCACCACCATCACGCTCACGGAGTGGGCCACCACGTCGTGCAGCTCGCGCGCGATGCGGCCGCGCTCCTCGGCCACGGCGATGCGCGTGGCCTGATCGCGTTCGGTCTCCAGCAGGTGCAGGCGGGCTTCCACCTCCAATTGGTACGCGCGGCGCGCGCCGACGAACTCGCCGAGCGTCCAGCACAGCGCGATGCCGAAGGCGGTGAACAGCGCGTTGCCCAGCCACGGTGTCGACCGGTCGAGAACGATCTCGACCGCGGTCATCAGCACGAGCGCGCCGACGTAGATCAGGCCCTGCTTGCGGCCGATGTAGACCAGGATCGAGTACAGGCTCATCGCCAGCGCCGCGACGGAGGAGAAGCCGAGCGACAGCGACGCGTGGGCGATGGCGACGAAGTACACGACATAAGCCGAGGCCAGCGGCTTCTTCCGCCGGAACACGAGCGGCGCCACCATGGCGACGTCGATCGGCAGCGCGATGAACCACGCCGGCGGGTGGCTTTCGGTGCCCACGCTGCCGCCGACGTAGAGCACCAGGTCCAGGAACAGCAGGAGTGCGGCGAGCAACGTGTCCCCCGCCATGGGGTGGGCACGCATCCAGAGGCTCAGCCGTCGCACCCGACAAGATTATGTCCGCGACCGGGCACGCCGCGTCATCCTCCGGTAGCACTGTCGGTCGCACTCAAGTAGCTGCGGCATGGCACGATTTCCGGGCGGGCACGCCGGACGAGAGGGGACCAGGGCCGTGACGGAGCTGGGTCGCCTCGCAGGCCCGCTGTCGATGTCGGTCGCGCAGCTGTGCCAGCGGCTCGCCACGCAGGTCTCGCCGCGCACGGCCGCCGGGTTCGCCGAGGTGCAGCGCCGGCTCGCCGCGCCGCTGCAGGTGGCCGTGGCCGGGCGGATCAAGTCGGGCAAGTCCACGCTGGTCAACGCCTTGATCGGGCGCCGGGTCGCGCCCACCGACGTCGGTGAGTGCACCCGCCTGGTCACGCGCTTCCAGTACGGCACGGTGGACCGCGTCGAGGTCGTGTTCACTGACGGCGCGAAGCAGGTGCTGCCGTTCGCCGCCGACGGGTCGATCCCGGCCGAGCTGGGCGTGGACATCAAGAAGGTGTCGCACCTCGAGGCGTACCTCACCAACGCGGTGCTGCAGGGCATGACCGTGATCGACACCCCGGGCCTCGGCTCGCTCGACGCCGCCTCCGTCTCGCGCACGGAGCAGCTGCTGGGCGCGGCGCAGGAGGACACCGGTTCGGACAACCTCGACGACACCTCGCGCAACGCCGTGGCCGGCGCGGAAGCCGTGCTCTACGTGGTGACCCAGGGCGTGAGGGCCGACGACCAGCAGGCGCTCGCCGCGTTCACCGCCGCCACCGCGAGCCGCGAGGCGGGCCCGGTCAACGCGATCGCCGTGCTGAACAAGGCGGACACGATCGTCGCCGAGACCGTGGCGGGGTCGGGCGGCGACGTGTGGCTGGCGGCGAAGCTGCTCGCCGAGAAGCAGGCGAGCACGCTCAAGCCGCGGGTGGCCGACGTGCTGCCGGTGATCGGCCTGATCGCCGAGTCGGCCGAGTCGGGCGGCTTCACCTCGGCCGACGCCGACGCGCTGCGCCGGCTCGCGGACCTCGACGACGACGTGCTCGAGACCATGCTCATCTCGGCCGACCTCTTCACCAGCTGGGAGTGCGACGTGCCGGCCGGCGTGCGCCTGCGGCTGCTGGAGAAGCTCGATCTGTACGGCATCCGCCGCGCGGTGGACGCGATCCGCGCCGAGCCGGCGATCACCGCGGGCGCGCTGCGGCGGGTGCTGCTCGACGCGTCGGGCCTCGACGCCGTGCGCCGGCGCCTGGCGGTGGTGTTCGCCGCGCGCGCCGACGGCATCAAGGCCGCCGCGGCGCTCGCGTCGGTGACCGCGCTGGCCCACACCTCGGGTGACGCGGGCGAGCGCCAGCGCGTGCACGACGCGATCGAAGTGCTGCTCGCGAAGCCGGAAGCGCACCAGTTGCGGCTGCTGGAAGCGTTGACGCTGGTGGCTTCGGGCGCTGTCGACATGCCGGAGGACCTCGCCGAAGAGGTGCTGCGCGTCGGCAGCAACGCCGACCTCGGCGCGCAGCTCGGTCTGCCGGGCGCCGCGCGGCCCGAGCTCGCCGCGCACGCGCTCGAACGCGCGGGCTGGTGGCGCTCGTTCGCCTCGTTCGGCGCGACGCCCGCGCAGAGCCGCGTGGCACACGTGGTGCACCGCGCCTATTTCCTGATCTGGCAACAGATCCGCATGCCTTAGGAATGCTCTCGCGCACGCGTAGGGTGGATTTCGTGCGGCTGGAGAACACCACCTCGTGGCGGGCGTCCTGGGGGAGCGAGCAGGCGATCGACATCGCTCTGTACCTCCGGGACGTTTTGGCGTTGTCCGTCGCCGAAGGGCAACTGCTGCCGCCGGTGGAGCCCGCGGTGCCCGTGCGCGTGCCGCCGGCGATCAACCGCGCGGCCGTGCAGGCGCAGTGGGCCGACTGGTGGACCGATCTCCTGGAGTTCGTGCGCCAGCGCGGAGAGTCGGGTGTGCGGACGCCGCGCGGCCGCTTCGGCCGGCCCGCGCCGGGCGACGGCTCGGCGATCGACCTCGCCATCCAGCACTTCACCCCGGCCGCCGCGCGCCACTTCGCGGAGGCCCGGCGGCCCGCGTTGCACGCGGCGGTAGGGGCCGCCGGGTTCTACCGCCGGCAGATCGTGGCGGGTGACCGGCTGGGGCAGCTCGTGCGCGAGACGGAGGTCGATCTCGGCCGGCGCGCGCGGCCGTTCCGGCTGTCGGTGATCGAGATTTCAGTGGCGGGCCGCGTCTGGCTGCGCACGGCGGAGGACCAGATTCTCGTGTCGTCGCGCTTCGCGGAAGACGTGCCTTCGCTGGAGCAAGCGATGCGGTCGGTGATCCGCGACCTGGCCTGACCTGGGCACTGGTCGACGCGCAAGCGTTTGCGCGCGCGTTCCGCTGCCGTCCGGTCGCCCTCTGCTCCAGACTGGTCCCATCGCAGCGGACCGAGGGGGGTGACGGGCATGGCCTGGTTCCGGCAGCGCGAAGCCGACGAAGGGACCGGAACCACCACCGGCACCTCGGCGTCGAACACGGATGTGGACGTCGTAGCTGCCCCCGGTGATCTCGAACGCGCGCTGGCCGACCGTCAGGCGCTCATCCAGCTCTGCCTCTACGCCCTCGACCGCGCCCGCAGCGGCGGCGTGGTGCAGCGGCTCGAGCACGGCCTCGCCGACATCGGCGTGACCGCGCTGCGTCCCGACGGCGAGCGTTTCGACCCCTCGTGCCACGAGGCCGGCGGCGCGATCCCGACCGACGACCCGGCGCTCGACGGCGTGGTCGCCGAGACCGAGGTGATCGGCTTCGCCGAGGGCGAGCGGCTGCTGCGCGCGCCCATCGTCACCGTCTACGCGAAACGAGCGTGATGACCGCACCGAGCCTTCCCGCCCAGGTCCAGACCGCTCGGGAGCAGCTGCTCACCGTGGTCCGCGACGCCGATCCGCAGGCCGCGAAGTGGGTCGACGACGTGCGCCGGGCGCGTGCGGGCAAGCCGTCGGTGGTTGTCGTCGGCGAGACCAACCGCGGCAAGAGCACGCTGGTCAACGCCCTGCTGGCGACGCCGGGACTGTCCCCTGTGGACGCCGACGTCGCCACGGCCACCTACCTCGTGTTCGAGCACGCCGAGCAGTGGGCCGCGCAGGCGTGTTACCCGAGTCAGCTCGCGCCCGTCCCGATCGAGCTGCCCGACCTGGTCAACTGGGTCTCCGCCGCCCACGAGCTGCCGCCCGGCCAGATCCCGCCGCGCTACGTGGAGGTCTCGGGTCCGGTGCCGCTGCTGGAACGCGTGACGCTGGTCGACACCCCGGGCGTCGGCGGCCTCGACTCCTTCCACGGCGAGCTCGCGCGCGAGGCGGCGGCGAGCGCGACGGCGCTGGTGTTCGTGCTCGACGCGTCGGCGCCCTTCACGTCCACGGAGCTGCAGTTCCTGCGCGATGTGGCCGACCGCGTGGAGACAGTGCTGTTCGTGCTGGCCAAGACCGACGCGTTCCGCGGCTGGCGCGAGATCCTCGAAGCCGACCGGCAGCTGCTCGCCCAGCACGCGCCGCGCTTCGCCGACGCGGTGTTCCACCCGGTGTCGGCGCGGGTGTTCGAGACCGCCGCGAAGGCGCCGAACGAGCAGGTCGCGGCCCTGTTGCGGGAGAAGTCGGGCATCGCGGCGGTGCAGGTCGCGCTGCAGGAGATGCTCGTCGGCCGCGCGATGATGCTCAACGAGGCCAACACGCTGCGCGCGCTGGCGAGCGCGCTGGCCGGGATCAAGGCGAAGCTGCAGGCCGAGAGCCGCGCGCTGTCGGCGGGTGAGGCCGAAGCGGAGCAGCTGCGGATGCGCCGGGACCAGCTGCAGGCCGAGCGCCGCTCGTCCACGCGCGGCTGGCAGCTCAAGCTGCGCGGCGAGATCCAGCGCACCCGCGTGGAGGTGGGCCACGAGAGCAGCCGCGAAATGCGCGACGCGCAGACCCACTTCCGCCAGCGCATCGACTCGGCCAAGCGCGACGAGCTGGCCGCGCTGCCGCAGCAGGTGGACCTCGCTTTGCAGACGACGTCGCAGCGGGTGTCGATGCTGCTTTCGCACCGGCTGAACCACGTGACCAACGTGGCGTTGTCGGAGCTGTTCTCCCCCGAGGAGCTCGACGTGATCCGCGCGCAGTTCGCGCGCGCCGGCGGCCCGCCCGTGGTGCTGCGGCCGCCGGACAAGAAGCCGCCGACGGCCGAGGACAAGCTGCTGGTGTTCATGGGCATCTCGGGCGGCGTCGGCGCGGGCAAGATCGCCGCGTTGCCGCTGGCCGGCGTCGCCATCCTCAACCCGGTGGTGCTGCCGGCCACGATCATCATCGGCCTCGGCGCCGGCTGGTGGATGGCGCGCACCCGCAAGCACGCGGCCGACAAGCAGCACATGAAGCAGTGGCTGGTCGAGGCGATCGCCGACGCGCGCTCCACGCTCGACCAGCTCGTGGCCGAGCAGCTCATCGAGGCCGAGCAGCAGCTGTCGATGGCGCTCGACGAGGCGCTGAGCCGCCGCATCGAGGCGATCGAGGCCGAGCTCAAGGACGTGGACCGCACGATCAAGATGGGTGCGCAGGAGCGCGCGAAGAACATCGCGATCGTCTCGAAGCGCCTGAAGGAGGCCACCGACGGCCACGCGCGGGCGGAATCGCTGCTCGGGCGCATCCGAACCCTGCGTGATCGGGTGTGATCAGCTTGTGGACGGGAACCGAACCGGCCTAACGTGAGTCCTACCGATCGACAGCTGAACGCAGCCGGCGACACCCGGTCCTAAAAGGGGGCTTTTCCCATGTGGGTCGACGAGAGTGGCGGCACCGACACCGGCACAAGCGGACCCGAGGCGATGACGGTCCACGTCGAAGGCCAGGACTACCAGGCGGAGGTCAACTACGACGTCGACTCCGACGGCGTGAACGACACCGCCATCGTGGAGCACGACGACGGCTCGGCGCAGGCGTTCATCGACTCCGACGGCGACGGCGTCGCCGACGAGTACGCCGTGCTGGACAGCTCCGGACACGTCGTGGACCAGGCGGTTTACGACGACTCGACCGGCTCGTGGGTCGAGTCGGGCGCCGGGCACCCCGGCGGCACCGACACCCACTCGCAGGACGACTCGACCGGCGGCCACATCCACGCCGACCTGCCCGACGGCGAGGTCGACGCCGGCGCCGCGACGGTCGACACCGACCACGACGGCCACAACGACACCGCCCTCGTCGAGACCAAGGACGGCGGCACCATGGCGTTCACCGACACCGACGGCGACGGCGAGGCCGACGTCGCGGTGGAGATCGGCGCCGACGGCAGCACCCACACCTACGAGCACACCGGCGCCGGCCAGTGGACCGAGGCCGAGGCCGCCGGCGTGCGCGCGGCCGACCCGGCGGGCGACGCGGCCTGGGGCGGCGACGGTACGCAGCTGCTGTCCGGCGTCGCGAAGATCGATTCGGGAACCGGACAATGGATCAGCCCCAACTGACCCATTTGTAACTCACGTCACATCGGGCCCGGCACTCGCCGGGCCCGTTGTCGTTTCCGGACCTCGGTGATCTTCGCCCGAATTGAGCATCCCGCATCGAAAGGATTTCCGGCGCTGGACCAATCCGGTGACAACTGAATCGATTCCCTTATCGTTCTTGTGAGAGAACCGACAGGTCAGCTCTCGGTTACCTGCCGGTCATCCGGCTACAGTCGGGGAATCCCAAAAACCCGCACACCGGTTCGCCGCCGGTGTGCGAAGCCATTCGGTCGCCGGCAACGAGGCCCGCACCCGGACACCGCGGTCCGGCGTGTGGGCTTATTTGTCGTCGGAAGTTCGGAAGTCAGGAGTAGAGATGACCGCAGTCGCCATCCCCGGACTGGACAATGCGCCGACGACGCACAGTGGCGTGCTGTCCTGGGTCCGGGAGGTCGCCGAGCTGACGACCCCGGACCGCGTGGTGTGGGTCGACGGGTCCGACGAAGAGGCCGCGAAGATCAACGACGAACTGGTCGAGGCCGGGACCTTCGTGAAGCTGAAGGCCAAGCCGAACTCCTACTGGGCCACTTCCGACCCGGGCGACGTCGCTCGCGTCGAGGACCGGACCTTCATCTGCTCGGAGAACGAGCACGACGCCGGCCCCACGAACAACTGGGTCGCGCCGGCCGAGATGAAGGCCACGATGACCGAGCTGTACCGCGGCTGCATGCGGGGCCGCACGATGTACGTGATCCCGTTCTGCATGGGTCCGCTGGCTGACGAGAACCCCAAGCTGGGACTGGAAATCACCGACTTCGCCTACGTCGTGGCGTCGATGCGCGTGATGACCCGCGCGGGCAAGGCGGCGCTGGACAAGTTCGTGGACGCGGACGGCACCGAGCGCGACTTCGTACCGGCGCTGCACTCCGTGGGCGCGCCGCTCGAGCCGGGCCAGAAGGACGTGTCCTGGCCCTGCAACGACACCAAGTACATCTCGCACTTCCCCGAGGAGCGCGCGATCTGGAGCTACGGCTCGGGCTACGGCGGCAACTCCCTGCTGGGCAAGAAGTGCTACTCGCTGCGCATCGCGTCGATCATGGCGCGCGACGAGGGCTGGCTCGCCGAGCACATGCTGATCCTCAAGCTGATCTCGCCCGAGGAGAAGGTGCACTACGTCGCGGCGGCGTTCCCGAGCGCCTGCGGCAAGACCAACCTCGCGATGCTGCAGCCGACCATCCCGGGCTGGCGCGCCGAGACCCTCGGCGACGACATCGCGTGGATGCGCTTCGGTGAAGACGGCCGGCTCTACGCGGTGAACCCGGAGTTCGGTTTCTTCGGCGTCGCGCCGGGCACCGACTACCACACCAACCCGAACGCGATGCGCACCATCGAAAAGGGCAACACGGTGTTCACCAACGTCGCCCTGACCGACGACGGTGACATCTGGTGGGAGGGCATGGAGAACACGCCCGAGCACGCGATCTCGTGGAAGCACCAGGACTGGACGCCGGAGTCGACCGAGAAGGCCGCGCACCCGAACTCGCGCTACTGCACGCCGATGTCGCAGTGCCCGATCCTGGCGCCGGAGTGGGACGACCCCAACGGTGTGCCGATCTCGGCCATCCTGTTCGGCGGCCGCCGCAAGACCACGGTGCCGCTGGTGAACGAGGCCCGCGACTGGCAGCACGGCGTGTTCATGGGCGCCACCATGTCGTCGGAGACCACGGCGGCCGCGGCCGGCGCGGTGGGCAACGTGCGCCGCGACCCGATGGCGATGCTGCCGTTCCTCGGCTACCACGCCGGTGACTACTTCAAGCACTGGCTCACGCTGGGCAAGAACGCCGACGCGAACAAGCTGCCGAAGATCTTCTACGTCAACTGGTTCCGCCGCGGCGACGACGGCCGCTTCCTGTGGCCGGGATTCGGCGAGAACTCGCGCGTGCTCAAGTGGGTCATCGAGCGCGTCGAGGGCAAGGGCAACGCCGTCGAGACGCCGATCGGTTTCGTGCCGCGCGCCGAGGACCTCGACACCGAGGGCCTCAGCGAGCCGGTTGCCGACATCGAGGCCGCGCTGCAGGTCAACGCCGAGGAGTGGCGTGAAGAGCTGCCGCTGATCGAGGAGTGGTTCGCGAAGATCGGCGAGGTGCCCACCTCGCTGCGTGACGAGCTCGACGCGCTGGCCCAGCGCCTGAGCTGATCGTCTGTCCGAAGGGGACGTTCGCGCCGGTTCTGGCGGGAACGTCCCCTTCGTGCTTCAGCGGCGCGAAGATCGTCAGACGTGCCCGGTAGCGTGAGCGGCATGGAGCTCGTTCTGCGGCCGGTGCGCCGGTGATCATCGACGCCCGTGGCCTCGGCGTGAAGGCCGGCGACCTGTGGCTGCTCGACGACCTGGACTTCTCCGTCGAGCCGGGCGAGTGCGCGGTGCTCGTCGGCCCCAATGGCGTCGGCAAGTCCACGCTGCTGCGGTGCCTGTACGGGATGCAGGAGCCGCAGCGAGGCCGCGTGCGCATCGACGGCGAGAAGCCTGACGAGCGCAGCGTCGCCTTCCGCCGCAAGGTCTCCGTGCTCTTCGACGACTCGGATTTCTTCGCCGAGCTCACGCCGCTGCAGCACCTGCAGCTGCTCGCCGGCTCCTTCGACACCGACCTCGGCGACTTCGACGCGCTGCTGGCGGACGCCGGCCTGGCCGACCGCGCCCGCGTCACGTCGGGGCACTTCTCCGCCGGCCAGCGCCGCCGCCTGCTGCTGCTCGGCGTCACCGCGCGGCCGCACAAGGTGCTGCTGCTCGACGAACCCGAGCGCGCCCTCGACACGGCGGGCAAGGACTGGCTGGTGGACCTCATCAAACGCTCCACGTCCGCGGGCGCCGCAGTGGTGGTCGCCACGCACCACCAGCCCCTGCTCGACGCGGCCGACAGCGTGCTCGAGCTGTGGTGACCGCCGCGTCCCGGCCGCGCGAAGTGGCCGCCCGGTGGTGACCCTCGGTACGCGGCTGCGGGTTCCCGGCCGCAAGCGCTTCGGCGGGATCTTCAGCGGCGACAGCGCCACCTTTGTGCTCATCTTCGGCGTCGGATTCCTGTTCACCGCGTTCTTCCGCACCGACGCGTGGCACCGTGTCCTGTTTGGACCGTCCCCAGTGGACTACCCGGCGGTGCTGGGACTGGTCACGCTCTGTTGTGCCGTGGGCTGGCGCAGCCTGCTGCGGCGCGGCTTCGTGTGGACGGAGCCGGCCGAGCTCACATGGATGGACTACGCGCAGGTGGACCGGCGCCGCGTCGTGGCCGCGCGGCTGGCCGGTGGCCTCACGGGGTTCGTGATCGTGGTCGCGTACCTGGCCGGGCTGATGCTGGCCGTCGGCGGCAGCTCGCTCGACCTGTGGCGCGCGGCGCTGGCGCTGGTGGTGAGCAGCGGGGTGCTGGTGTTCGCGACGGCGCGGCGCACCGCGTTGCCGGTCGACCTCGTCGGGCCGGTGCTGCTGGCCGTGCTGGGCGTGGTGATCGCGGCGGCACGCCTCGGACCCGTTGCGGTGCAGTACGCGGGCGCCGGCATCCTGCTGTGCGCGCTCGCGTTGTCCTTCGGCGGCGAGCCGGTGACGCGTGCCGGCCGCGCGCGGCTGCTGGACGGCTGGAACGCGCGCGTGCTGCGGTCGGTCGCCGTGACGTTCCTCGACCCGATGATGATGCTGCCGGAGGCCACGGAGTCGGGCCGGTGGTCGCTGGCCCGGCCGACCCCGGTGCGGCTGGCCGTGGCGGGTGTCGCCGGACGGTCGCGCTACGCCGGGATGCTGCTGCTCGTGGCGCTCGCCGTCGCGGTGGGCCACGTGGCCGTGCCGACGCTGCCGGGTTCGGTGCTCGTGGGCCTCGGCGGGTACGTGGCGCTGACGCCGTTCGGCGCCGGTCTCGGGGTGCTGTGGCGCAACCCGGGGCGGCGGCGCTGGCTGGGGTCCACGGATTCGGAGCTCGTGCTCGCCCACGGCGTGGTACTGGTGGTGGTCGCCGTCGTGTGGTCGGCGCTGCTCGCCGGCGCGCTCGCGGCGCTCGGCACGTCGGTCGACGCGCTGGCCTGGGTCACGGTCGCACTCGCTGTGCTGTCGGTGTTGCGCACGGTCACGCGCAAGCCGGTGGACTACAGCAGCGCGGGATTCGTCGACACCCCGGCCGGTCCGTTGCCCGCCAACCTGGCCCGTCAGCTCTTCCGCGGGCCGGATCTCCTGGTGGTCGGGATCGCGGTGCTCTGGCTGCTCGGCTGAGCGGCTATTTCCGGGTTAGGCTCCCACGCGACGAAGGCACCTCCCGAAAGGAGCTGACGTGGGCGGTGGACACGCTCCGGGCACCGGCCGCCGGGCGACCAGTGAATTCCCGCCGGGCTGGAGCGACGAGCAGATCATCTCGGTGATCAAGGACGTCGCCAACGATCCGAGCGAACCCCGCACGCAGCAGTACAACGGCCGCTGGCGCTGCGTCGGCGAGCGCTACGGCGTGCAGGTGGTCGCGCTGGTCGACCCGGAGGGCTTCGTCCACACGGGATATCCCGTGGCCGGCACCGGTGTCGTGCGCAATCCGGACACCGCGCGCGACCCCGCGAACCCCACCGTGGCCGACCGCGCCGAGAACCGCATCAGCTACTTCACCGACAGCTTGCTCGACCTGCTGTCCGACCGACTGCCGGACCACGACCTGGCCTACTACCGTTCACTGCAGTGGTCGGGCGAGTGGGAAGAGCTCACCGACACGCTGGCCGCGCACATCACCATCGCCGACGTGCCGCTCAGTCCCGACGAGCTCTCGGACTTCGAGAAGCTGCTGAACTCCTTCGATCTCCCGGTGCGCGCGTGTGCGTTCATCAACGACCGGGACCACATCCTGGCCAAGCTGCACGGCTGAGCTTCGCGTCAGCTGGCTTGGGACAACGCGTCCTTGAACGCGGCCTCCGGGTCCTCGCACGCCGTGCGCAGCTGCTCCAGCGGCACGCCCACCGCGTCGGCGATCGCCGCGACCGTGAAGAACGCCGGCGTGGGGATGCGACCGGTTTCGATCTTCCGCAGCGTTTCCACCGAGATCCCGGCCTCCGCCGCGACGTCGACCATGCTGCGGCTCGCGCGCGCGGCGCGCAGCGCGACACCGAGGCGCTCACCGCGTGAGCGCTCTTCGTCCGTCAACGGCACCCGAACCATGCCCGGCAGTCTAGTCGAAAGTTGTCCACCGCCTGTGGACAACTCTGTGCACAAGGTGTGGAAAGTCGCTTGGGCCAGGCAACCACAACACCTGGGACCCGTTTTGACGGCGGCCACCGTCCCTGGATCATCACCGAAACCGGTCCCGGACGGCTGTCCACGAGGTTGTCCACAGCTTGACCAGGGATGGCCAAATCGTTGCCCGGTTTGTGTGACGCCCACGCGGCCGAAGTCCTAGGGTCAGGCCCGTCGCGTGTTACGTGAGTGTTAGGTGAGGTCCCATGTCCACAACCAAACAGGACGGGCGGGTGCGCAGGTTCCGGTTCAATGCCTGGAACCTGCTGCTGATCGTCCCGTTGCTGATCCTGGTCACGCCGTTGTTCAACTCGGACGGTCCCAGACTCTTCGGAATGCCGTTCTTCTACTGGTTCCAGCTCGTGTTCGTCGCCGCCGGCGTGCTGTGCACCGGCATCGTCTACTGGGCGACGCGGAACGAGCGGACCAGTGACGAGCCGGACAAGCTGAGTGTGGACGACCTCGACGAGGGTGAGCGCCGATGACCATCCAATGGGTGCAACTGACGATTTTCATCATCCTCTTCGCGCTGGTCACCGTGCTCGGGTTCGTCGCGTCGCGGTGGAAGGCCGGTGCGAACCTCGACCACCTCGACGAGTGGGGCCTCGGCGGCCGCAGGTTCGGCGCGTGGATCACGTGGTTCCTGCTCGGCGGTGACCTCTACACGGCCTACACGTTCGTCGCCGTGCCCGCGCTGGTGTTCAGCGCCGGCGCCCTCGGCATGTACGCGCTGCCTTACACGATCGTCGTCTACCCGATCGTGCTGCTGCCGGCGCTGCGCATGTGGTCGGTGAGCCGCTCGCGCGGCTACGTGACGCCGGCCGACTTCGTGCGTGGCCGCTTCGGTTCGCCGACGCTCGCGCTCCTCATCGCCATCACCGGCATCGTCGCCACCATGCCCTACATCGCGCTGCAGCTGGTGGGCCTCGAGGCCGTGCTGCGCACGATGGGCATCAACGGCTCCGGCATCGTCGGGCACCTGCCGCTGCTGGTCGCGTTCCTGATCCTGGCGCTGTACACGTACCAGTCGGGCCTGCGCGCGCCCGCGCTGATCGCGTTCGTCAAGGACATCCTGATCTACATCGTGATCATCGTGGCGATCGTGTACCTGCCCTCGAAGCTCGGCGGCTGGGACCACATCTTCAACCAGGCGGCCGCGAAGCTGGCCACGCCGAACCCGACCACCGGCAAGCCGGCGGGCTCGATCCTGCTGACGTCGGCCAACCAGCTGCAGTACGCCACGCTGGCCCTCGGTTCGGCGCTCGCGCTGTTCCTCTACCCGCACTCGCTCACGAGCGTGCTCGCTTCGCGCGGACGCAACGTGATCAAGCGCAACATGGTCGCGCTGCCGGCGTACTCGCTGGTGCTGGGCCTGTTGGCGCTGCTCGGGTACGTGGCGATCAGCGCCGGCGTGAAGCCGCTGACCAACAACGCCACCGGCAAGGCCGACGGCAACACCATCGTGCCGCTGCTGTTCGACTCGCAGTTCTCGCACTGGTTCGCCGGCATCGCGTTCGCCGCGATCGGCATCGGCGCGCTGGTGCCCGCCGCGATCATGTCGATCGCCGCGGCGAACCTGTGGACCCGCAACATCTACAAGGAGTACATCCGCAAGAACGCGACGCCGAAGCAGGAAGCCAAGCAGGCCAAGCTCGCTTCGCTGATCGTGAAGCTCGGCGCGGTGCTGGTGATCATCCTGATCGACCCGCAGTTCTCCATCGACCTGCAGCTCATCGGCGGTGTGCTGATCCTGCAGACGCTGCCCGCCGTGGCGCTCGCGTTGTACACGCGGTGGCTGCACAAGGCCGGCCTCATCGCCGGCTGGGTCGTGGGCATGGGCTGGGGCCTGATCATGCTGTACGGCATTCCCAACCCCGCCAACGGAAAGCTGCACTTCGGCGGCTCGGCGCTCGCGATGGGCAACCTGTCGATCTTCGGCTGGCACCCGTTCTCGGGAACCGGCCTCGCGACGGTGCAGATCTACCCGGGCTTCGTGGCGCTGATCGCCAACGTGGTGGTGGCCGTGATCGTGTCGGCCATCGCGCACGCGGCGAAGTGGAACTCCGGCACGGACGAGACCGAGCCGGAGGACTACCACGCCGACGAGCACGACAAGAACCTGCGGCCCATCGGGGTGCACTGAGTTCTAGTCCACGGTTCTAGTCCACTGTGGATGGCCCCCGCACCTCTTCGGGTGCGGGGGCTTTCTCTTTGCCGATCATCGCGTTGGAGACCACGTAGAGCACCACCGCGTTGAGCAGGTGCCAGAGGAAGTGCGTGCCGATGGGGAAATCCCCGCAGACCACGCCGTCGATGCTGCGCAACGCCAGCGACAGCGCGAACACCGCGCCGGCCACGGCGAAGTGCGGCCAGTACGGGTCGCGCGCGTAGGCGAGCACACCGGCGAACACGACCAGGCCCACGAGCGCCGGCAGATACAGACCCCCGCCGAGGGCTGCCAGCGCCACCGTGAGCACCACGAAGGCGGGCGCCGCGAGCCAGGATCGCCGCATCCGCACGCCGAAGAAGACGTTGGGGAACTTCGCGGCGTAGTAGAGCACGAACACGAGGATGAAACCGGAGTCGGCGGCGCCGCCCCAGCGCGTGGCGATCAGGTGGAACACCGTGCTGGCCAGGAACACGAGGCCGATGAGGAGGGCGAGCGTCCGCCCGGTGCGCCGGCCGTCCGCGCGCCACCACACCGCGGCGGCCGAAACGAGGAACGCCAGGTTGGTGACGTCGTTGAGCGGCTCGCCCCAGAGCCCGGGCGCGAGGCGTTCGCAGTAACCGTCCACGTATGCGGTCCAGTTCACGCCGTAAGCAAACTCCACCCGGGTGAACGCGTGGTGCCGTGGGTGGGTGTTTTCGCGTTAGCGTGGGGCATGAGCGACAGCCGGTTTCCGTTGACCGAACCCGAAGACCTGCCCGAAGACCTGCGTGCGCGGGTGGGGGCGATCGCCGAGAAATCCGGCTTCACGCCGAATATCTTCCGCGCGCTGGGCCACCGGCCGGCGGAGCTGCGGGCGTTCATGGACTACCACGACGCGTTGATGGAGCGCGAAGGCGGTTTGACGAAGGCCGAGCGTGAGCTGGTGGTGGTGGCGACGTCGGGGGCGAACCACTGCACGTACTGCATCGTGGCCCACGGCGCGATCCTGCGGATCCGCGCGAAGGATCCCGAGCTGTCCGACCGGGTCGCGGCGAACCCGTGGCAGGTGGAGCTGGACGAGCGTGGCCGCGCGATCGTCGACCTCGCGCTGGCGCTGTCCCAGGACTCCGCGCTGTTCGGCGAAGCCGACCTCGAGGCGGCGCGCGACGCGGGGCTTTCGGAGGAGGAGATCTGGGACGTCGGCGCGATCACGGCGCTGTTCGCGATGTCCAACCGGCTGGCGCACCTCACCGCGTTGAAGCCGAACCCGGAGTTTTTCCTGATGGGGCGTCAGAAGCGGTAGAACGAGCCGGGCAGGTCGCGGCTCACCTCGAACCGGCCGCGCCACCAGGCGCGCAGCTTGTTCATCGGTTTCGTCCAGATGCGGGGCGCGGGCCCGAAGTAGCGCGGGTCTTCGTGCGGGGTGAACGCGTCGCCGGTCAGGATCACCACGTCGTGGCCGCGCGGGCAGTGCCCGGCCACGGAGATCATGCCGCGGGTGAGGTTCTCGACCCACTCGACCTCGTCCACACCCAGCAGCGTGCGGCGGTCGCAGACGGCGCAGTAGACGACGAACACCTACAGCTCCATCCGCCAGGTCTCGCCGGTCATCGGCGGCCCGAACTCGCTGGTGGGTGTTGTTTTGTCGAGCTCGAACCCGGCCGCGCGGTAGATGCCGCGCGCCGCGTCGAGGGCCTCGAGGGTCCACAGCTCCATGGCCCGGTAGCCGCGCCCGCGCGCGAACTCCACGCACTCGTGCACGAGCCGCTTGCCGACGCCGTGGCCGCGCGCGGCCGGTTCGAGCAGCAGGAGGCGCAGCTTGGCCGTGGTGCGGTCGGCGGCCGGCATGCAGAACACGCTGCCCACGCGTTCACCCGCGAGCTCGGCAATCCACGCCGCCTGGCGCGGGTCGTCCCGGTGGTCGGCGAAATCGGCGACCACGCGGGCGACGAGGGCTTCGAAGCGCTCGTCGAGGCCGTACTCGCGGGCGTAGAGGGTGCCGTGGCGGTGCACGACCCAGCCAAGATCACCCGGGCGGGGGGTCCGTAACACGAGCGGCGGATTCTTGTCCCCGGTCTCGCCGACGAGCGCCGTGATGGTCCCCATCGCGCCGAGCAGGCGGCGCTGGTCGTCGTCGGGGAACCGCTCCAGCAGTCCCCCGATCTGCCGCACCGACCGGCTGTCCAGGTCGGTGAACGCTTCCCGCCCGGCGTCCGTGAGCCGCACGATCTGGCGGCGGGCGTCCTCACCGCTGCGTTCCCTGACCAGAAGCCCGCGGCCCTCCAGCCGGCTGAGGAGCCGGCTCGCGTAACCGCCGTCGAGGTCAAGGCGTTTCCGCAGGTCACTCACGTGGAGCTCACTTTGTTGGGCGACCTCGAACAGCACCCGCGCTTCGCTCAGCGAATACTCGGCGTCGGCCGGCCCTTCGTCGAGGACCCCGATCACCCCGGTGTACAGGCGGTTGAACGCGCGCACAGTGGCCACGCGCTGCGCCAGGCTCACCTCGGTCATTGACCACCTCAACCAACTCGTTGACGCAGTCAAGCATCACGCCGCAAGGCGGTTCACGCAAGGGTTTTGCGAAAATCGGACAAGTCGTCCAGACAGATGGAAACCCCGTGATGCTGCCAGGTCGGGGGTCCGCCAGCATCACGGGGTCGTAGTGGGTATCGACGCCGCGAACCGCGGCGTTACACCCACAGCACTTTGTGTTCCAGGTCACTCGTGTGAGTGACACACTAACCAATTACGGCGACCTCAGCGCATGAACGGCTGACGCGCCTGGGCGAGGGCAATGAGCTCCTGGCGCACCGTAGAGGTGGCCGCGGTGTCGATCGCCCGGTTCAGCGCCCGGCGAGTACGAGCCTCGGCGCGACGGGCACGGAGCTTGGCGGCGATGTTGCTCATGGGTTTCTGCATCCCCTTAGAGGTGTTTGGTGGCTGTGCTTCTAGTATGCGCCCTGCGCGCGCGAGATGCCAACGAATCAGCGGTGATGTGGCTTACTTGCCGATGAATCATCGGCAGTGTCCTGGATCTCGCCGGACAGATTGGGTGTCGCGGGTCACTTGCGGGTAACGGCCTACAGGTGTCTAGGTCTTTCTACGTTCTTGGGTAGATATGGCTATTCGGCTTCATAGAGCGGTAGCGAACGGGAGGTCGCCGCCGTGCTCACGCTCGCTACCGCGCCTGCCTTCTCGTCTCGCCAGTGCCGACCGCGCTGGCCGAAGTGGCCGCCTTCCACCACTCCACCTGCACCAACGCGCACTTCGCCGCCCATCTGGTGCCGGTTGCCCGATGGCACGCCGCCCTCGCGGCCGTCGCACACGCCTCCGCCGGCCCCGGCAATCGTCGGCCGCTTCTCCTGCTATTCGCCGTCTTCGCCGCGGGCCGCATCGTTCGCACCGCCCACCTCGGGCCGCCTCAGCCACCGCGACGGGACCGGCCACCGACGTCTTGCGCGGTCAGGGTTTCCCGGCCTCGGCAATCGTCGGCCGTGCGCCTCCGGCCTTCCGGCACCCTCTTCACAGGTCACATCCTTCGCGCCGGCCGCCTCGATCACAGGCGCGGCCGCTGGCCTCGACAGCTTTGGCCGCTCTCCTGCCATTCGTTGCCTTCGCCACGGCCCGCGTCGTTCGCGCGTCGGCCACCCCCGGCCACCAGCACGGCACCCGCCATGTGGGTCTTAGGCGGTCAAAGGCCCGTTCGCCAGCTTCGGCAATCGTCAGTGACGCTGCTCCGGCCATCCGGCGCCCGCTTCGCAAGTCACCTCGTTCGCGCCGGCTACCTCCGGCTGACTCAGCCACCACGGCGGCACCCGTCACCTGGGTCATGGTGGTCACAGGCGCGGCTTGGCGGGCCTCGACAACTTCGTCCGCTTCTCCTGCTGTTCGGTGCACTTCGCCGTGGGCTACGTCGTCGGGTCGGCTACCGCCGGCCACCCCCAGGGCACCCGTCAAGTGGTTCTTGCGCGGTCACGGGCGCAGCTTCGCTGGCCGCGGCAATCGTCAGCAGCGTCTTCACCGCAGGCATCTCCGGCCGCCTCCGTCGCCGCGGCGTCACCACCCACGTCGATCTTGTGCAGTCACCGGCTCGGTTTCGCTCGCCTCGGCAACCGTTGGTCGTGCTCCTCCCGCCATCCAGTGCCTTCTTCGCAAGTCACGTCGCTCGCGCCAGCCGAGGGCCACTTCCGGTCGACTCCGCGTCGCCAGCCAGGTCGATTCCGCGTAGTGCGCACGCGCAGCTTCTTCGGCCTTGGCAACCTTGCTGCGGCCTACTGGACTTTCGGCGCAGGCCTCCTCGGCCACGAGCCTGCCTCGACCACCCCGGTGGCGACAGAGGCGTCGATCTCGGATGGTTGCCTGCGCGACTTCACTGGTCCCGACCTACGTCTTCTGCACTGCGCCACCCGTTCGGTGCGTCCCGTGTGCGCCGCCAGGCCCACGAGACTGGCTCGACTACTTCGGTGGCGACAGAGGTGTCGATCTCGAGGGTTGCGTGCGCGGCTTTACCGGCCCGGCAGAGTCAGTCTGCACCGCGCCGGCCCTCTGCGCTTTCCGTGTGGGCCGTTTGAGCCATGAGGCTGCCTCGACTACCTCGGCGACGTCACGGGTGTTGATCTCGGATGGCCACATGCGCGACCTCAGCGGCCTGGGCGATCGTCGCCTTGGCTGCTCCAGTGAGACCGGCGAGTGCCGAGCCACCGGTCAGCTCGGCATCACGCCGGGTCAGTCGCGGCCAAGCAGGTAGTGGCCGAAGTGCGGCACCGTGAAAGCGATCTGCCCGCGTTCCGCGGAGTAGACCAGGCCTTTCTTCATCAAACTGTCCCGCGCCGGCGACAACGACGACGGCTTGCGGCCCAGGTACACGGCCACATCCGCGGTGCCGGCGGGTTCGTCGCGGCCCTGGGTCAGCTCGGCCATCGCGAGCAGGTACTCGCGCTCGGCGGGCGTGGCGCGCTCGTAGCGAGAGCCGAAGAAGCCCACCGCGAGCTCGGATTCCGCCTCGGGCGCCGCGACCTGCACGTCCTTGACCGTGATCGGGTCGGCGGGGGCGGCGTCCCAGGCGGCTTTGCCGTAGGCCTGGATGAAGTAGGGGTAGCCGCCGGACGCGTCGAACAGGGCGTCGAGCGCCTCGGGCTCGATACCGGCCTCTTCGCGTTCGATCGGGGCCATCACGGCGAAATCGGCGTCCTCGCGGCTCAGTCGGTCGATGCGCGCGTAGCGGAACAGCCGTTCCGAGTAAGACTTCGACGCCGACAACACCGCCGGCACATGCGGCAGCCCCGCCCCGACAACCACCAGCGGCGCCCCGGATTGCGACAGCTCGTGGCACGCCGCGCACAACGCGGAAACGTCGTCGGGCTGCAGGTCCTGGATCTCGTCGATCAGCAACGCCACCCCGGTCCCGACGTCGGCCGCCAACTCGGCGACGTCGGTGAACAGCTCCACCAGGTCGATCTCGATGTCCCCGGAATCCGCCCGCCCCTGCGCGGCCGGCGCCTCGATGCCCGGCTGCCACCGGTCGCGCAGCTTCGCGTCGGCCTTGTTCGCCTTCAGCGCGAACGCCTTCAGCACCCCCAGCACTTCCTCAACCCGATCCGGCGCGCGATGCCGCACCGCCAGATCCCGAATCGCTCGGTGCAAGGCCGCCGACAACGGCCGCCTCAGCTCCGCATCCGGCCGCGCCTCGATCTTCCCGGCGCCCCACCCGTGCCGGACGGCCATCGACCGCAACTCCCCCAGCAACACGGTCTTGCCCACACCCCGCAGCCCGGTCAACACCAGACTCCGCTCGGGCCGCCCCCTCGCAACCCTCTCCAGCACCACCTCGAACGCCTTCAGCTCACGCTCCCGCCCCGCCAACTCGGGCGGCCGCTGCCCAGCCCCGGGCGCGAACGGATTGCGGATGGGGTCCACTCTCCCACCGTATCGGCCTGTCTAGCGCCGGCCCGATATTCCGCCATATCCCGCTAGCGCGTGTCGCCGATCACCCGCACCCCTCAGGCTGGCCTCGCCGCCAGCGCACTCGCCAGCGCACTCGTCAGCGCACCCGCTGGCCAATCCCTCCGGTGCACCCGTCGGCCCATCCGACCGACCCGTTCCTCAGGCGCACCGGCCGACTGAAGCCGCTGCCCGCCCCGCCGGTGCACCCGCCGGCCCAAGTCACTGGCCCGCACCCGTGCGCCCGTACTCACGACCGGCCTCCTAGCGCCAGGGACCTTCCTCGACGGGCCCACTCGTCCGATGGCGAAGACACGGCCTCACATCGCGCCTGTCCCGAGTGGACCGCTCGCGCAGCGCTCGTGGCACGAAGAGGCCTTTCGCACCTGCCAACCTGCGCGAGGTGACCTTTCGCTCTTGCTTACCTGAGCGAAGGGACCGCTCGCGCCGAGCCGACCACACCGCCGAACCGCTCGAACCGCGCCCGAATCACCCCGGCGCACTCCGCGGTCGCCACGAATGGACCGTTCGTGCGGCTTGTCGCGAGTGAACGGTCCATTCGCTCACCGCCGACAGCGCGAAGGGACCTTTCGCACCTGTCCACCAGCGCGCACACACCGTGAGTCGCGAGTCGACATGTGTCCATTCACGACCTAGCTCAAGGCGCGACCGGTCCATTCGCACCACGCAACCGGACCCCTCGCACCCGCCGCCCAGAACACGACCGAACCGTCCGCGCCCAAACCCAGCAAGCCCAAGCCCAGCCCAAACCAAACCCAAAACCCCACTAGAAGGGATGGGCGGGTCTGCAGCCCCGACCATCCCCACCCCCAGCACTCACTCCGACGCCGCCCTACTCCTCCAGGTTCCGCTCCGCGTAAATCCGCATCGCGTCCCGCATGAACTCCGCCGTGCCGGCACCGTGCGAGGCGTCGTAGGACCCATACCGCGGATCATCGACATACAACTGCCCCAGCCCCGCGAAATACCCCCGCGACACCTTCCGAACAGCCGGCCGCAGCCAGTCACACAACCGCCCGGCAATGGCCTGGACCTCAGCAGAATCAACCGCAAGCCCAGCCAAACGCGCAGCTCCGAACGCACCAGCGATCTCCACCTGCTCCCGCTGATGCGCCGCCTTCTCCTCCGCCGACAACGACCGCCACCACTGGTCCCCGGTGCGGTACGCCGAAGCGCCCCACCGCGAAGTCACCTCGGCCTCGTACGCCGTGTGGTCGAACCCGTCGAACACTTCCTCCACCATGAGTGGTTCACCTCCCTCCAGCTTCCTCAACGTGGTCCGCACCGAGGCGATCTGCCGTCCGATGCGCTCCTGCTCGCGCTCCAGCAGCGTCAGGTGCGTCGACAAAGCGACAACGCTGTCGCGCTCACCGTCGAGCACCGAAGCGATCGCCGGCAGGCCCAGGCCCAGCGACCGCAGCAGCAGGATCCGCTGCAGCCGCACGAGGGCGGCCGCGTCGTAGTAGCGGTAGCCGTTGCCGCCGACGTTGCTGGGCGTGAGCAGCCCGATGGCGTCGTAGTGGCGCAGCGTGCGGCTGGTCGTGCCCGCCGCTCGGGCGATGTCCTGGATCGACCACATGCGGAAACGATAAAAGTTGACGCGGCGTCAAGGTCAAGCGCTAAGGCCTTCTACGAGAATCTAGTAAAAACACGATACACACTTAGCGAGCCCTAGCGCGGTTCGGCGGCGAGCCACCGGGGAATCCCGGTTGTAGGTTCGACCAGCACCGAAGACCTCGCAGGAAAGGCGACGACCGTGATACTGCGCCGGGTGGCCCGTCCACTGCTCGCGTCGATGTTCATCTACGGCGGTATCGGCATGCTCCGCGACACACAGGGGCACGCGAAGGCGATCGAGCCGTTCCTCACCGAGACGTTCGACAAGGTCGAGGGCCTGGTCCCCGACCAGGTGCCGCGCGATCCGGCCACGCTCGTGCGCATCGACGCCGCCGTGAAGATCGGCGCCGGCCTCGCGCTCGCGTCGGGCAAGGCACCGCGGCTGGCGGCACTCGCGCTGCTCGGCACGCTCGTGCCGACCACGGCCGCCGCCCACCGGTTCTGGGAGATCAAGGACCCCGTCGAGCGGCAGGCGCAGCAGGTGCAGTTCCTCAAGAACGCGGGCATCGCCGGCGGTCTCCTGCTGGCCGCGGGCGACACGGCGGGCAAGCCGTCGCTGGGCTGGCGTGCCCGCCGCGCGGCGAAGAAGGCCGGTAAGCAGGCCGAGAAGCTGAGCAAGAAGGCCGAGAAGCAGCTCAGCTGACGGTAAACGCGGGCCCCCGCCGCGAAGAGGGGGCCCGCAGCGTCACTTCTCCAGAATCGTCGTCACACCCTGGCCGCCGGCCGCGCAGATCGAGATCAGGCCGCGGCCGGATCCCTTCTCGTGCAACAGCTTCGCCAGCGTGGCCACGATCCGCCCGCCCGTCGCGGCGAACGGGTGGCCCGCCGCGAGCGAGGAGCCGTTCACGTTCAGCTTCGCGCGGTCGATCGAGCCCAGCGGCGCGTCGAGCCCCAGCTTCTCCTTGGCGAACGCCGGGTCCTCCCACGCTTTCAACGTCGCCAGCACCTGCGAAGCGAACGCCTCGTGGATCTCGTAGAAATCGAATTCCTGCAAGGAAAGTCCCGCGCGTTCGAGCATTCGCGGCACCGCGTACGCGGGCGCCATCAGCAGGCCCTCGTCGCCGTGCACGTAGTCGACCGCGGCCGTCTGCGAGAACGTCAGATAGGCCTGCACCGGCAGGTGGTGCGCGGCGGCCCACTCGTCCGTCGCGAGCAGCACGGTCGACGCGCCGTCGGTGAGTGGCGTCGAGTTGCCGGCCGTCATGGTGCCGTCAGCGCCGCCGTACACGGGCTTCAGCTTCGCCAGCTTCTCGACCGACGAATCCGGCCGCAGGTTCTGGTCCTTGGCCAGCTTGAGGAACGGCGTCACCAGGTCGTCGAAGAACCCGCGGTCGTACGCGGCCGCGAGGTGCTGGTGGCTGGCGGCGGCGAGCTCGTCCTGCGCCTCGCGCGTCACGTCCCACACCTTCGCCGTGAGCGCTGCGTGCTCGCCCATCGAAAGGCCCGTGCGCGGCTCCGCGTTGCGCGGGATCTCCGGCACGATGTGGCCCGGGCGCAGCTTCGCGACGAGCTTCAGCCGGTCGCCGAGCGTCTTCGCCGCGTTGAGCTGCACGAGGATCTGCCGCAGCTCGGCGTTCACGGCCAGCGGGGCGTCACTCGTCGTGTCCACGCCACCCGCGATGGCGGAATCGATCTCCCCCAACGAGATCTTGTGCGCCACGTTGATCACGGCCTGCAACCCGGTGCCGCACGCCATCTGCACGTCCGACGCGGGCGTCGCGGCCGAAAGCCGGCTGCCGAGCACGCTCTCACGCGCGAGGTTGAAGTCCTTGGAGTGCTTGAGCACCGCGCCCGCCGCGACCTCGCCGATCACCTCGTCCTGCAGCGAGAAGCGGCTGACGAGGCCGTCGAGCGCGGCCGTGAACATGTCCTGGTTCGACGCCTTCGTGTAAGGCCCGTTGGACCGCGCGAAGGGGATGCGGTTGCCGCCGATGATCGCGACCTTGCGTACCGCCGCGGTTTTCCTGGTCGCCATCACGTCCACCTCTCTGAGTCGTCCCTTTCACACTGTAACCTACTAGCGAGTAGGTTAGACTGCGGCGTGACGCAGAAGGCACGGGAGGCGCTCGATGGCTGACAGGTACCAGCAGTTCACGAAGACCCCGCTGGGGAAGTTCGTGGTGCCCAAGCTTGGCCTGCCCAACCCCGCCACGCTGCGCCGCTACCGCCCTGGCCAGCCCGCTCTCGAGGGTCCCGCACTCCTCGGCGCGGCGCCGGGTGGACGGCTGATCAAGACCCTTCAGGGTCAACTCGCCGAGGCCGGCATCGAGACCCTCGACGCCCCGGCCGAGCGCCACGCCGCGCTCGTCTTCGACGCCACCGGCATCAAGGACCCCGCCGACCTGCGTGAGGTCTACCGCTTCTTCCACCCGGTGATCCGCAAGGTCGGCTCGTCGGGGCGCGTGGTCGTGTTCGGCACGCCGCCTGAGCTGGTCGAAGGCCGCGAACGCATCGCGCAACGGGCGCTCGAAGGCTTCGTGCGCTCCGTCGGCAAGGAGCTGAAGCGCGGCGCGACGGCGCAGCTCGTGTACGTGGCCGAAGGCGCCGAAGCCGCGACCGAATCGACGGTGCGCTTCCTGCTGTCCGCGAAATCGGCGTTCGTCGACGCGCAGGTGATCCGCGTCGGCACGCACGGCACGTCGGCCGAAGCGCCGGCCGACTGGGCGAAACCGTTGGCCGGCAAGGTCGCGCTGGTCACCGGCGCGTCCCGCGGCATCGGCGAGGCCATCGCGGAGACGCTCGCCCGCGACGGCGCCCACGTGGTGGCCCTGGACATCCCGGCGCAGGGCGCGGATCTGTCCACAGTGTCCAATCGCGTCGGCGGTTCGGCGCTGCAGCTGGACATCACGTCGGCCGAGGCGCCGGCCAAGCTCGCCGAGTACCTGAAGACGCGCCACGGCGGCGTCGACATCGTGGTCCACAACGCCGGCATCACCCGAGACAAGACGCTCGGCAACCTGACCGAGGGCGGCTGGGACGCCGTGCTCACCGTGAACCTCGCCGCACAGCTCGCGGTGAACGACAAGCTGCTCGCCGAGAAGGTGCTACGCGAAAACGGCCGCATCATCGGCGTTTCCTCCATCGCGGGCATCGCCGGCAACGTCGGCCAGACGAACTACGCCACGTCGAAGGCCGGCGTGATCGGCATGGTCGACGTCGGCGCCCCGCGGCT
The DNA here is from genome assembly GCF_035918295.1 of Amycolatopsis rhabdoformis. Taxonomy (GTDB): domain Bacteria; phylum Actinomycetota; class Actinomycetes; order Mycobacteriales; family Pseudonocardiaceae; genus Amycolatopsis; species Amycolatopsis rhabdoformis. The sequence continues at coordinate 7,872,366 of NZ_CP142149.1, read as the reverse complement.
CGCCGAATACGGCGGCACGATCAACGCCGTCGCGCCGGGCTTCATCGAGACCAAGATGACCGCCGCGGTGCCCGTGTTCATCCGCGAAGCCGGGCGGCGCCTGTCGAGTCTCGGCCAGGGCGGCCTGCCGGTGGACGTCGCCGAGACCATCGCCTGGTACGCGAGCCCGGCGTCGGCCGCGGTCAACGGCAATGTGGTCCGCGTGTGCGGCCAGGCCCTGCTGGGAGCGTGACGATGTCCGTTCGCGAGATTTCGACCGCCCCCAGCCTGGCGACGCTGTACCCCAAGGCATTGCTGCGCCGCGGCGGCGGCTCGACGCTGCCGGACACCGAGCTGGTGCGGCCTTCGGTGGAGGTCTCTGCTGCGCACGTTTCGGCGTACGCGCAGGTCTGCGGCTTCCGCTTCTCGGACGAGCTGCCCGCGACGTACCCGCACCTGCTGGTGTTCGGGCTGCAGATGACGCTGATGACGGAGCCGGGTTTCCCGTTCCCGCTGCTCGGCCTGGTGCACGTCGCGAACTCGATCACCGTCCGTCGCCCCCTGCTGCTGAGCGAGACGTTCACCGCCCGCGTGCGCGCGGAAAACCTGCGGCCGCACGAGAAAGGCCGGCAGTTCGACATGGTGAGCGAGCTGTGGGTGGGCACGGAACTCGTGTGGTCGGAGGTGTCCACCTACCTGCGCCGCGGCGGTTCTTCCGCTTCTCGCCCCCACACCACCCTGGTCCCCCCGACGCCCACCGCCCTGTGGACCCTCCCGGCCGACACGGGCCGCCGCTACGCCGAAGTTTCGGGCGACCGCAACCCCATCCACCTGCACGCCCTCACGGCCCGCCTCTTCGGCTTCCCCCGCGCCATCGCCCACGGCATGTGGACCAAGGCCCACGCCCTGGCCTCCTTCGAGGGCCGCCTGCCCGACGCGTACACGGTGGCTGTCCGCTTCAAGCAACCCGTGCTCCTGCCGGCCCGCGCGGCCTTCACGGCGTGGCCGACGGACGAGGAGTGGGCCTTCGAGCTGTGGCACGCCCGCCAGCCGAAACCGCACCTGGACGGCGTGATCTCAGCCCTCTGAGGGCGTTCTGTTCCGCTGACCAGCGGTGTCAGCACGTTTCGCCCGACTTGAGCGCGGTCGTCAGCCGGCGACCGTCATTCCGACGGCTTCCAGACCTCACCCTCGATGAGGTCGTTGAACCCCAGCCACACCAGGTTCATCAGCCACGACGCCAGCACACTGTCCGAAATCTCCGGATGATCCAACGCCCAGTCAGCCAACGACTCAGCCGCGCCCACCAGCGCCGCGGCCAGCCCAGCACCGGAGAACTCGGCCGCGTCGCCGAGGCCTTTGCGCGTGCCGGCCGACACCACAAGGGCGGCGACGAGTTCGATCGCCCGCCCGCGCATCGCGGTGATCTCGGCCGCGAACGCGCCGCCGACGGTGAGCGCCTGGCGGTGCAGCACGGTCCACGACTCACGGTATTCGGCCACGAAGCGGTAGAACGAGCGCAGCCCGTGCCAAAGCTGCATGTCAGGCGGTAGATCGGGCTGCACGCCCGCCTGGATGGCTTCGAGCAGGCGGGTCGCCTCGCGCTGGATGCTCTTGCCGAAGAGGTCTTCCTTCGAGCCGAGGTAGGTGTAGATCATCGGCTTGGAGACGCCGGCGACGTCGGAGATCTCGTCCATCGAGGCCGCGTGGTAGCCGTGGCGGGAGAACACGCGCACGGCCGCGTCCAGGATCTGCCGCTCCCGCACCGCGCGCGGCAGCCGCCTGGCCCGCTCCGGCGGGCGCTGATCTTCGTCGGGCACTCTCCGACCTCCCTCTCGCCAGCAGGAAACGGTACCTGCCGCAGTGGTCGGCCCGTGCTTGCCCGCTTACCTACTCATGGGTAGCCTTTGCTGGAAGATCACGGAAGGGGCATCCGATGGCCGACGTGTCCGGCTTGCGCGGCACCGCACTCCTCGACGCCCTCGACCACGCCGACCTCACCGGCCTCGACGTCAACACCGTCGCCGACGCCCTCGACCCCCGCGAACTCGGTCGCGTCGACTTCCGCCGCCTCCTCGACACCCTCGTTCGCCTGTCCGAGCAGGCCCCGGCGTTCTCTCTGACGAAGGTCGACCCCACCCGCTTCGCCACGCTCGTCTCCCGCGCTTCCCGCGCCCAACTCGAGGCCGTCGTCGCTTCGCCCGCCCTGCGCGCCCGCGTCCTCGACGAAATCTTCGCCCGCATGGGCTCCCACATCCGCCGCGACCGCGCCCTCGACGCCGTCATCCACTGGCGCCTCTCCGGCGGCACCGGCCCCGGCGGCTACGACCGTTACGCCACCGCCATTTCCGGCGGCTCCTGCACGGTTTCCCGGGTCACGGAAGGACGTCCCCGCGTCACGGTCACCTTGTCGCCCGTGGATTTCTTCCGCCTCATCACTCACCAGGCCACGCCCGCCGTGCTCTTCGTGACGGGCAAGATCAAGGTAAAAGGCGACCTGGCTTTCGCGGCCGGCCTGATCGGTCATTTCGACCTTCCGAAGCCCTCCTGAGCAGTTAGACTTCGCGCCCGTGTCCCGATTCTCGCGTCCCCGTTCCGCCGCCACCGAGGGGCACGCGGTCAACGGCTTCGCCCGCCAACTCGAGGTCGCCAAGCTCACGCCCGCACAGTTCGTGCAGGTCCTGGAAACCCTGCACATGCTCGGAACCGCCGGCGCCGGCATCGAACTGAGCTCCCTCACCACACAGTCCCTGGTCGACGTCGTCAACCGCGCCTCCCGCGACCAACTCAAGGCCCTCGCCGACCACCCCGACCTCCGCGCGGTCTTCCTCGACGAGATCTTCCGCCGCATGTCCGAACACTTCCGCCCCGACCGCGCCCGCCACGTCGACTTCGTCGTCTCCTGGCGCTTCTCCGGCGCCACCACGGAAGACGGCTACGACCGCTTCCAAACCGTCATCGAATCCGGCGCGTGCGTCTCGAGCACAGACCTGTCCCGCACCCCGGACACCACCCTCACCCTCTCGGTCGACGACTTCATCCGCATGGCCACCGGCACCGCCGCCCCGGCGGCGATGTTCGTGACGGGCCGCGTGAAGGTCAAGGGCGAGTACGCGCCGGCGGTGCGGTTTTCGAGCTACTTCGACATCCCGAAGGCCAGTTCTGGCGAGTAGCCAGGACGATTGGCAAGTTGCAGATTTTGTCGGTGGCGCGTTCTACAGTGATCAGCATGTTCGGTGAGATCGCAGGTGTGGACGAGGGATGGATCTACCCCAGTCGCAGAGCTGCCTACGATGCCGATGTGCATCGAGCACTGCAATCCGGCATCGTCGGCACCGGTGCAACTGGGGCGGAGTCTGTTGTCCTTTCGGGGGGATACCCCGACATCGATGAGGGCTCAAGGCTCCTTTACACCGGCCATGGCGGTCTGGACCGTGCAACTCGCAATCCCATCGCGCATCAGACCTTTGAGGCCCCTGGCAACGCCGCTTTGGAGACCAGTCGGATTCAAGGGATGGCGGTTCGGGTTATCCGCAAAGTGGAGGCCGGCTACCGCTACGACGGCCTCTACCGTGTTGAAGAGTCCATGCTGGTGTACCCAGAAGGTAAACCGTTCAAGGTCTGCCGCTTCGAGATGGTCAAGATCGACAAGACTGTTGATGCGCTGTACACCCCGATCGAGGCCGTGGTTTCCGCCGAGGTGCAGCACCCTGACCAGCCGATCGGCAATCCAGTGCCGGGCCGGCGGTCGACGAGCGTCCAGCGCATCATCCGTGCAACGAAGGTCTCTGACTGGGTGAAGGACCTCTACGACAACACCTGTCAGATGTGCGGCATCCGACTCGCCGTCGGCAAAGGTGCGTACTCGGAGGGCGCACACATCCAAGCGCTGGGCGGTCTGCACCAAGGCGAAGACAGAGTCGAAAACATGCTGTGCTTGTGCCCCAATTGCCACGTGCTCTTCGACGCAGGCGCACTGGTCGTGCAAGAAGACCGGTCACTGCAACTCAATGGTGCGCCGGCTGTGTTGAATGGCAAGCCCGCCGACAAACTCCACGTGCATAACCTGCACATCATCGGCGATGAGTTCCTCACTCACCATCGCGAGGCTCACCAGGGCTAGCCCTCGACGATGCGCCCCTCGATCACCGGGTGGTTGGTCGGTCGCGGATCCTCGGCCACGACCTCGCTGTCCACCACCATCACCGGCCCCCGGCGGGTGTTGGCGAACTTGATCGCCCGCTTCTCCGCCCGACGCAGCCACCACCGGCGCACCAGCGCGCGTGACGGCGGGAGGAGCACGAACAGCCCCAGCAGGTCGCTCACGAAGCCCGGCACCATGATCAGGATGCCGCCCACGGCGATGAGCATGCCGTCGGTGAGTTCTTTGTCGGCGGGGCGGCCGGATTGGGCCTTGGTGACGAAGGCGCGCATGGCCTTGGCGCCCTCGCGGCGGGCGAGCCAGGAGCCGACGAAGGCGCCCGCGATGAGCAGCGCGATCGTGCCGAGGACGCCCACCAGGGAACCCACGGCCCAGATCGCGGCGACCTCGGCGATGACGTAGAGCAGGAACGCGACAGCCATACCTACTGAACGAACGAGCTGTCCGATTTTCTCCCGAGACCCGCAGCCGCGCCCCCAAGCCGGCCGATTCCCGGAGGCCCAGCTACCCGTCCAGCAAGAACGCCTCGACGTCCGCCCTGGTGGACAGCAGGTAGTGCCGAGCCCGCGGAGCATCCGCCACCACCGACGCCAGCAGTCGATCACGGTGCGTCCGCGGCCAGTTCCAGATCCACGTCACGAACCCCCGATCGACCTTCGAGACGCAGCCCGGAGCCTGGGTGTCGCGGCCGCGTTCTCGCAGGTGGCGGGCCAGAACGCGGCGCAGGCTGGTGGTCCGGCTCACGTCGAGGAAGACCACCGTGTCCGCGAGCGGCAGGCGCAGGTCGAAGGTGGAGCTGTAGTTGCCCTCGATCACCCAGCCCTCGGTGGCGGCGGCCGTCGCCACGGCGGCCCGGAACTCGTCCGGCGGCGCGGGCACCCAGCCGGGGCGCCAGTAGAGGTGGTCGAGGTGGGTCACGGGTACGTCGAGGGCAGCGCCCAGCCGTCGGGCGAGGGTGGATTTGCCGCTGCCGGAAGGGCCGAGCACGAGGACACGCCGGTTCACCGCGTCGACCCTAAGGCACGAACCCGCAGATCAGCAGCCCAATAATCAGCAGGTCCGGGCCGCGCGCGAGCTGCCGCACGAGGCCGGTCGGGACGAGGACGCCCTCGTAAAGCACGAGGTTCATCGCGCCGAAGTCGAGCGGGCCGCGCGTCACCGACCTGACCACGGCGTAGGCGGCCACCAGCACCGCGATGACCGCCCCGACCGACACCGGCACGCCCAGCAGCGCGACGGCCACCGTCCAGCCGATCGCCAAGACGACCAGCACCAACGCCATCGTGAGCCGAAGACGCAGCTCCGACGTGGTGAGCCAGCGCCGCAGCGCCGGCACGCGGTGCAGTTGCGCGATCGGCGCCGCGAACGGCAGCAACGCGAGGTAAGCGCCGACGCCGAGCAGCCAAACGGACGTCAACGCCGGGAAAGTCGTGTGCACCGCGGTCACGGCGAGTGCCAGGAACACCGGCAACCCCAGCGCGTGGCGGCGCGCGAGAGTCCCCGTCGCGACGAAGCGCAACGCTGGGTAGCGGCCCGCCAAGCTGAGCCCCGGCACCGGCCGCCCGGCGGGAAGCAGCACCCAGACGTCGAGGAACGCCGTGGCCGTGCGTTGAACCAGGCGTTCGCGGAAGTGCGACACCAGTTCTTCGCGCGACGCCGTCCGCGCCGCCGAAGGAGCCCACGACAACCCGAGGGCCGCAACCAAAGCCACCACCGCGAAGATCCACAGTGGACTCGACGGGAACACCCCGAGCACCGCCGGCACGAGGGGCAGCACAGCCTCCCCGCGAAACCCCCGCCGACGAGCCATCACGAGCGCCAGCGCCGCCACGGACACGTACAGCCCGACCGGTTCCACCAGGCTCGGCGGAAACCCGATCAGCACCCCGGCGACCGCGAAGAAGTATCCGGCTGCCGCGAAGCGCACGGCCCAGCCGCCGAGCAGCCGCCGGGTGAGGGTGGCAGGACGCCGGCCGTCGAAGTCCGCCCAGGCCAGCGTGGCGGGGTCGGCCCGGAGGTGGCCGCGCCGCAGCGTTGCGCGCCACGCGAGCGCCAGCCCGGCGCACAGCACGGCCACGCTGCCGTCCAGGCCCACCGGTGCGTCCCCGATCAGCTGCGCCCGCACCAACGCCGTGTTGTACAGCGGCGACAGGACGACCCCCGCCACCACGAACCAACAGAGCGCCAGGTCAACCCGCTTCACGGCCCGATCACCGCGCTGTCGCCCGAGGCCCGCGGACGGCGCGACAACGCGACGAACCGCCGCCGGCCAACGCAGCCACCACGCCGTTCTGTCGCTCGCTCAAGGGGGCAGCGACCACCATCGATCTCGCAGCGCTGGTCAATCCGCTTCACCGCCTGATCACCCGGCTGCGGCGGCGAAGCCACCCACGAGAAGCAGCGCCGCCCGCGCACGGCGAGTGGGCTGGTGGTTTCCGGCCATGAGCCTGGGCTGCCAGCACCGCGAGGTACCGGCGCGCAAGCGCCGGGCGGCGGCCGTCTGCGCCGGCCGAACAGACCGCCGGCTCATGGCGGGTCGCTTCCTCGGGAGGCGGCGACCAACGTCGAGGTCCGGCGCGGAGCAGGTCAACGCAAACCGCGCAGCCATCCCGAAAGCCTCGGCCGCCGGCGTACCTGTACCAGCCGGAAATGCCCGACGTCGACCTGTACCTGCGGCCCTCGGGCGAGCAGCGGACGTCGAACTTCATGCTGTGGCAGTCCGCGCCGGTCGCGGAGTACGGCGAAAAACACGCGCCCCCACCTGCCGCCGGAACTCGGCCCAGGGCGGCGAAGCGGCGACCAAGCCGAGCCACGCAACCCGCCAAGTCAACCCCCGCCGCCCCAAGACCCTCCACGCCACGCAGCGACCCAGCGAATCAACCCCAGCCGAGCCCCACCAGACCATCCCCCGAACCGACCTTAATCAACCCAGCAACTCAGCTCGGCAACTCATCCAAATAAGCCTGCGCCTGCAACGTGAACAGTTCCGCATACCCACCCCGAGCCGCCATCAGCTCCTCATGCGTCCCGTACTCCGCGACCTTCCCGTGGTCCAGCAGCAGAATCCGCTCAGCCTGTCGAACCGTCGAAAACCGGTGCGAGATGTACAACGTCGTCCGCCCCGACGCCAACGACCGCAGCCGCGCGAACAGATCGTGCTCAGCCTGCGCATCCAACGCCGAAGTCGGCTCATCCAGGATCAAAATCGGCGCCTCCCGCTGGAAAGCACGAGCCAGCGCGATCTTCTGCCACTCCCCGCCCGAAAGCGACACGCCCTGGTCGAACCACCGCCCCAGCGGCGAGTCGTACCCCGAAGGCAGGCGTTCGATGCGCTCGTCGGCGCCGGCGCGGCGGGCGGAGGACTCGATGTGCGAGCGGTCTTCCAAACGACCGAGGTCGCCCAGGCCGATGTTCTCGGCGGCCGTGCCCTGGTAGGTCACGTAGTCCTGGAACATCGCGCTGATCTGCGTGCGCAACTCGTCCGGGTCGTACAACCGGATGTCGACGCCGTCGAGCAGGATGCGGCCGTCGGTGGGGTCGTAGAGCCGGCACAGGAGCTTGAACAGGGTCGACTTGCCGGCCCCGTTGCGCCCCACCACGGCCACCGTCTCGCCGGGCCGGATGTCGAACGTCACGTCGTCCAGCGCCGGCTCGGCGGCGCCCGGATAGCTGAAGCTCACCGACTCGAAGCGGATGTGACCTTCCACAGTGGACGGCAGCGGCCGCGGCGACGCGGGTGCCACGATCTCCGGCGACGTGTCCAGGAAGCGGTACAGCGTGTCCAGGTACAGGTTGTTCTCGTACATCCCCGAAAACGCCGTGAACAGCCCCGAAACCGAAGCCTGCACGGAAGTCGCCGCGGCCGTGTACAGAGCCAGGTCGCCCAAGGTCAACCGCCCGCCGACGGCCTCCAGGGCGATGTACAGCGCGATCGCCGAGCCGGCCAGCGTCGAGAGCAGGCCCCAGGACGTGGAGCTCACGTTGCGCCGCACCGTGAGGCGCCGTTGCCGGTCGTACGACACCACGCCGAGCGCCCGGAAACGCTCCACGAAGTACGGCCCGAGGCCGAAGAGCTTGGTCTCCTTCGCGTACGTATCGGTGGTGACCAGCGAAGACAGGTAGTCCATCCGCCGCTTGATCGGCGACATCATGAACGTGAGCCAGAAGGCGCGTGACCCGTACTTCGACTGCGAGATGAACGCCGGGATCGGCGCGAGCAGCGCCACCAGCGCCAGCAGCGGGCTGATCGACACCAGCAGCGCGATCATGCTGCCGAACGTGATCGCCGTGCGCACGAGCCCCAGCGCCGACGTCATCATCGACAACGGCCGCGTCGGCGCCTCCTGCGCGGCCTGGCGCAGCATGTCGTACGACGTGCTGCCCTCGAAGTACGCCAGCTGCAGCTTGCTCGCGTGGTCCATCACCTGGTGGCGGATGGTGAGGGTCATCCGTTCCTGCAGCAGCGTCTGCGCGATCGAGGTGATCGCGTTGCTCAGCGACGAAGCCGCCAGCACGCCGAACTGGAACAGCGTGATGCGCACGATGTCGCCGGTCGAGCCGCGGTGCTGGATGGCCGCCACCACGGCGTCGAGCAGCAGCTTCGCGATGTACGCCGTGGCCGTGGGCAGCAGGCCGGACAGCAGCGTGACCAGCGCCAGCAGGATGGTGAGCGTGGGGCTGGCCTGCCAGGTGAGCCGCGCGACCTTCGGCAGGCCGCGCACGGTGCCGGACACCGACGTCTTCAACCGGCCGAGGCGCGACTTCAGGTCCTTGGGCTGCGAAGGCTGTTCCGGCTCCGGGATGTCGACGGGCCCGGTCAGTCCGCTGTCGGGCACGGTCTGTGCCGGGCGCCGGCCTCGTCGGCCGAACGCCCGCACGGCAGCGTCACGTCCGCCTGGGATCACGCGGACACCGCACCGTGCAGGAAAACGTCGATCAGCTCGGCGGTGTCGGGCGCACCGGGCAGCGACCGGCCGCGGGCGAACAGCATGGCCAGGAACATCGAGGCCGCCTTGTCCACGGGCAGCCGTAGCCGGTCGGCGTCGGGCACGAACAGCTCGCGCACCGCGCGCTGCATCGCTTCCATCGACTCACGCCGGCTGTCCCCGGTCACCGACTTGCGGTTGCGGGCCTCCTCCGGCCGCGGCCGTCCGATCGCCGCCGCGGCCATCACGGCGCCGACGCGCTGCAAGTGCGCCGACAGCGCCTCGACGGCCTCCGCGAGCCGCCGCTCCAATACCAGCTCACTCGGGATCTCCCCGATCATCTCCAACGCCTCCCCCGGATCCAGCGCGGCTTCCACGCACGCGTCGAACAGCTCGTCCTTGTCGGTGAACACGCGGAAAATGGTGCCCTCGCCGATGCCGGCCGCCCGGGCGATCTGCGCGGTGGTGACCCCGCGGCCGTGTTCCACGACCAGCGGGAGCACCGCGCGCACGATCATCCGGCGGCGGTCGTCGGGCGCCATTCCCGGCGCGCGTTTCCTCGTGTCCATGCGATCCACCGTACGGAGTGAGTGCTCACTCCGTCAACTCGGTAACGCCGCGCGACGCGCCGTCGACTTAGGGACGCACATCCGCCGACCCGAGGGAGCGCCGGTGCGCGGCAAGCCGTTCGACGAGCCCACGGCGAAGCGTCTCCGCGAGGCGCGTGACCTCCTGTCCGCCGAGGCCGAGAAGAGCCACCACGCGCTGTACGACCGCCTCCGCGAGATCGTCGCCGACGCGATGCCGCTGGACGCGTTTTTCGTCGCGCTCTTCCGCGACGCCGACCACGTGCTCTACGCCTACCAATACGACGGCGCCGAATACGCGCTGCCCGGCATCCGGCCGGTCAACCCCGAAGGCCCCACGGGCTGGGTGCGCGCCCACAACACCTCCTACGCCTTCCGCACCGACGCCGGCGCCATCCTCAACCGCGGCATCCCCTGGGGCGACAAGGAACGCCGCTCGGCCGACGCGCTCGTGGTCCCGATGCGCCGCACGCACACCGGTGAGGTGATCGGCGTCGTCTCGGCCCAGACCTACACCCCCGACAGCTACGGCGACTCCGAGCTCCTGGCCCAGCTTGACGACGGGCACCGGCCGGCGGCCGAACGCGTGCTGTCGCGGTCGGTGTCGGAGCTCGTGGTGGAACGCGTTGCCGTGGTGCGCCAGGCGGTCGCGCAGCTCGCCGCCGAGCTCGAACGGGAAGGCCACCGCCTCGGTACGCGGGCGCGTGACCTGGTACGTCAGTGCGAGCGGCTGCAGATCGAGTCGGCCGAGATCGAGTTCGACGGCTACCGTGACGCCGCCGCCCGGTTCGGCTCGCTCAGCCCACGCGAGCGCGACGTCGCCGAGCTGCTGGCCCAGAGCCTGCGCAACGACGACATCGCCACGCGCCTGCACATCGGCCTGCCCACGGTGAAGACGCACGTGGGCAACATCCTGCGCAAGTACGGCGCCGAACGGCGCTCGACGGTCGCCGAGGAGATCTCGGCTTATCTCGGGTACGCCGGCGGCCGCTCATACTCGGGATGAGTGCCGGCGGGTACATTTTTCGTTCTCGCGCCGAGAGAATAACCGTGGTAACGCGGATAACATGGTCGGGTGCGGGTTGAAAACGATTCGGTGTGGAGTGTTCTGGGCGGATTCGCGCTCGCGTTCTGGTGGTTGTAGGTTGCGATAGGAATTGCGAAGTTCATCGTTGTCCCGTTGATCAGGTGGGCGCTGATCAGTGTGTTCGAGTCGTTGAAAGGCGCCTCGGGTGCCGGTCGGACGGTGCGCCGGCTGCTGGCGGTTCCCATCACCGGATTGCTGAGCCGGCAACGCAAAGCGCGCGGCGGGCACCGCGAAAGCCGCATCGATCTGTTCGTGATCGACGTGGCCGCCGGAGTGGCGGTGAGTGGTGTTCTGCAGGGGTTCCTGGTCACGCTGGCGCCGGCCATCGCGTTTGTCGTCATCGGTTTTCTGGTTTTCTGAACGGACGGGTGCGAATTGACGGGCTACGAGCTGGTGCCGGGCGGCCGAAAAGTGCCGGTCGTGATTCAGGACACGAACGGGGATCTGCCGGCGAGCGGCAACGCCGATCTGGCGGAGGTCGTGGTGAGCGCGATCGCCCACGCCCTGGGCTTCCCGACGGCGGTGCTCGTGAAGTCGATCGTGCTGGTCGCCGCGCGCACCTACTCCGAGATCAAGGTGGAGCTGCAGGGCCAGCGCGTGGACCGGCGGATCAAGCTGCAGACCGTGACCATCGAGCGCTTCTACACGAGCATGGCGCGCATCGACGCCGATCCCCACTGGCACCCGGAGGCGAAAGCGACCCTCGCGAGGGCGTTGGAAGCCGAGATGCGCCAGGAAATCGCCCGGCTGCTGCGACGTTGAGGAGGCACCGCGTTGTCCGAACTGATCAGGAGGTCCGCGGCCGAGGTCGATCGGCCGCTCGGCAAGGCGGTGGAGCTGGCGGCGGCCGCGCATCGCAAGGTCGTGGTGAAGCGCCAGGAGATCCGCGTGGCGCTCAGCATCGCCGAGGTGACCGCGGAGGCCGAGATCAGCGAAGCCCGGCGGCGCCGCTGATGGCCGGCACCGAAGAGCTGGAGGCACTCGTGCAGACGTTCATCGAACGGCCGGCCGCGCTGCGGCTGCAGCAACTGCTGGCCGAAGGCCTCATCACGGCGTCCGATCGCGACCTGTTCCTCGTGTCGGCCCGGAAGTACCACGAGGCCGCGTTCGCGCACTACGCCGAGTACGACCCGGCGGTGCGCCACGAGCTCGTGAAGGCTCTGCTCGTCGACTACCAGCAGGAGCTCGGCCGTCTGCTGGACGAAATGGCGGCCCGCCGCAGGCCGCGGGCCATCGAAACGAGGGGTGGGTTCCTGCGCAAGCTGTGGCACAGGAACCGGTGAGCCGGTTGCGGCCCGGAAACCACCGGGCCGCAACCGGTTCGTTCGTCAGTACGTGATCGCCACCGCCGGGTCGGCGAGCAGCGCGCCGACGTCGGCGAGGAATTCCGAGCCCTGCTGGCCGTCGACCACGCGGTGGTCGAAGCTCAGCGACAGCTGCATCACCTTGCGCACCACGATCTCGCCGTCCACGACCCACGGCGTGTCGCGGATCGCGCCGACCGCCAGGATCGCCGACTCGCCCGGGTTGATGATGGGCGTGCCGGTGTCGACGCCGAACACGCCGACGTTGGTGATCGTGAACGTGCCGTTGGCCATCGCCGCGGGCGTGGTCTTGCCCTCGCGCGCCACGTCCGTGAGCTCGGTGAGCGCGTCGGCCAGCTGCTTGAGCGACATCGCGTCGGCGTCGAAGATCTTCGGCACCACGAGCCCGCGCGGGGTCGCCGCGGCGATGCCCAGGTGCACGTAGTCCTTGTAGACGATCTCCTGCGCCGCCTCGTCCCACACCGCGTTGACGTCGGGCGTGCGCTTCGCCGCGAGGCACACGGCCTTGGCGGCGAAGGCGAGCGGCGTGAGCTTCACCCCGCTGAACTCGCGCGACTTCTTCAGTTTCTCGCGCAGCTCCATCATCGGCGTGACGTCGACGGTCAGGAACTCCGTGACGTGCGGTGCCGTGTAGGCGCTCTGCACCATCGCGGCCGCGGTCGCCTTGCGGACACCCTTGATCGCGACCCGGCGTTCGCGGGTCCCGGGGTCGTACGCGGTGTCTACAGTGGACGCAGCGGCGGCGGCCGGCGCCGAGCCGTTGGCCGCGCGTTCGACGTCTTCCCGCGTGATGACGCCGCCGTCGGCCGTGCCGGTGAGGGCGTACAGGTCGATGCCGAGGTCCTTGGCGAGCTTGCGCACCGGCGGCTTGGCCAGCGGCACGTAACCACCAGCCGGAGCCGCAGACGCAGGAGCAGGCGCCGCCGGAGCCGCGGCCACAGGAGCAGGAGCGACCGGAACCACAGGAGCCGCAACGGCAACCACAGCAGCCGGAGCCGCAACCGCGCCCTTACGAGCCCGCCGCTTCGTCTCCACCGCCTTCGAGCCGTACCCGACCAGCGGCTTCATCTCTTCTTCCGCGGCAGGCGCGGCAGCCTCGGCCGGCGCAGCAGCCGGAGCCGCCTTCCCACCCGGATCCACGTCCAACGTCAGCAGCGGCGCCCCGACCTCGACGGTCTGCCCCACCTCCACGTGGAGCTCGGTCACCACCCCGGCCCACGGGATCGGCAGCTCGACAGCGGCCTTGGCCGTCTCGACCTCGATCACGATCTGGTTGACCGTGACCGCGTCGCCCGGCTTCACGTGCCAGGCGAGGATGTCGGCCTCGGTCAGCCCCTCTGCCGTGTCGGACAAGGGGAACTGTTTGAACTCAGGCATGGTCCCCCCTCACCAGCTCAGGGAGCGGTCGACAGCGTGCAGCACCCGGTCCAGGTCGGGGAGGTAGTGCTCCTCGAGCTTGGCCGGCGGGTACGGCGTGTCGAACCCGGCCACGCGCAACACGGGGGATTCGAGCGAGTAGAAGCACTCCTGCTGCACGCGGGCCGCGATCTCCGAGGTCAGCGACGACTCGGACGGCGCCTCGCTCACGGCGATCAGCCGGCCGGTCTTGCGCACCGACTCGAACACCGGGCCCAGGTCGAGCGGCGAGAGCGTGCGCAGGTCGATGACCTCGAGCGACTTGCCCTCGTCCTCGGCGGCCGCGGCGGCGTCGAGTGCCACCTTCACCGACGGACCGTAGGCGACCACGGTCGCCGTGGTCCCCTCGCGCACCACGCGCGAGCCGAACACTCGGCCCGGCGACGCGTCGGTGTCGACCTCCATCTTCAGCGCGCCCGAGTGGTAGAGCTTCTTGGGCTCGAAGAAGAGGATCGGGTCGTCGGAGCGGATGGCCTCCTGGATGCCCCAGTACGCGTCGACCGCGTTGGACACCGAAACGACCTTGAGGCCGGCGATGTGCGAGAACAGCGACTCGGGCGACTCCGAGTGGTGCTCCACCGCACCGATGCCACCACCGAACGGCACCCGGATCACCACGGGCATCTTGATCTTGCCCTGCGTGCGGTAGTGCAGCTTCGCCAGCTGCGACGAGATCTGGTCGAACCCGGGGAAGATGAACCCCTCGAACTGGATCTCGCACACCGGCCGGAACCCGCGCACGGCCAGGCCCACGGCCGTGCCGATGATGCCCGACTCGGCCAGCGGCGTGTCGAGCACGCGCTGCTCGCCGAAGTCCTTCTGCAGGCCGTCGGTGATGCGGAAGACGCCGCCGAGCTTGCCGACGTCCTCACCCATGATCAGGACCTTCGGGTCCTCTTCCATCGCGCGGCGCAGGCCGAGGTTGATGGCCTTGCCGATCGTGAGCTTCTGCGGTTCGGCCATCAGTGCTCACCCGCCGTCGCGAAGCCGTCCAAATAGGACAGGAACTCTTTCTGCTGCGCCTCGAGAGCCGGCGAGGGCTCCGCGTAGACGTTGGCGAAGATCCGCTCGGGCGGCGGCTCCGGCATGTTGAACGTGTAGTCGCGAAGCTGCTTCGCGAACTCGTCGGCTTCGGCCTGCACCTGGTCGAAGAAGTCGTGGTCCGCGCCGCCGCCGCGTGCGAGGTAGGCGCGCACGCGCTCGATCGGGTCCTTGAGCTTCCACTCCTCCAGCTCGTCGGAGAGCCGGTAGCGGGTGGGGTCGTCGGTGGTGGTGTGGGCGTCCATCCGGTAGGTGAAGGCCTCGATCAGCACCGGGCCGTTGCCGTGCCGGCACTCCTCGAGCGCCCAGCGGGTGACGGCGAGGCAGGCGAGCACGTCGTTGCCGTCCACGCGGATGCCGGGGAAGCCGTAGCCGCGGGCGCGCTGGTAGAGCGGCAGGCGCGACTGGCGTTCGGTGGGCTCGGAGATGGCCCACTGGTTGTTCTGGCAGAAGAAGACGAGCGGCGCGTCGTAGACGGCGGCCCAGACGAAGCCTTCGTGCACGTCGCCCTGCGAAGTGGCGCCGTCGCCGAAGTAGCAGATGGTGGCTTCGCCGTCGTCGTCGCCGACCTTGCCCTCGAACTTCTGCCCCATGGCGTAACCGGCGGCGTTGAGCACCTGGTTGCCGATCACGATGGTGTAGGGGTGGAAGCCGTGGGCCTTGTAGTCCCAGCCGCTGTGGTCCGTGCACCGGAAGATGCCGAGCAGCTCACGCAGGTCCACGCCGCGCGCGTACGCGACGCCGTGCTCGCGGTAGCTCGGGAACGCCATGTCGGTGGGCTTCAGCGCGCGGCCGGAGCCGATCTGCGCGGCCTCCTGGCCCAGCAGCGGTACCCAGATGCCCAGCTGCCCCTGGCGCTGCATCGCGTTGGCCTCGCGGTCGGCGCGGCGCACCAGCACCATGTCGCGGTAGAGGTTGCGGAGCACCTCGTCGTCCACGTCCGCCACGTACTTGTCGAACTGCGGCGACGGGATTCGCTGACCTTCGGGGGTGAGCAGCTGAGTGAGCTCAGCGCCACCTTCACTCGTTGCTCGCAGACCCGCGATCACCTGTTCGGGTGAGGGCTTGGCCGCTACGGCGGCCGGCCCGTCGCCAGGCTCGGGGTGCGTCCACTGTTCGGACGGCATGCGCAGTATCTCCTCGGTGTCGGTGCCGCGGCGGCCGCTTGTGGCGGCCACAGCGACTGCACCGGCGGGGACCCGCGCCCCGGGTCCGGGGCGCCTGGTCGCCGTCGGCGTTGACGGTTCTCGCCGCCATCCTGGCACGAAGCCTCGCGCGATGGTGAGCCGCGGATGCTGATTCGTTGTTGAGAACAGTGGTCCTGAACAGGCAAAACGCTCGGAATCCCGAGTATGGGACGGACGATGATCGGGAATCCGCACCACCGCCCACCAGGGGTCACCGGGCGCGCACGCCTCGCGGGCGGGTGGCGGGTTTCACGAACTCGAACGCGGTCGTGACGTCGGTCACCGTGGCAGGATGGCTGGCGTGGAACAGAAATCCGTACGTGAAGCTGTCGTGTCGACGTGGATCACCGACGTCGTGCCGAGCCTGTCCGGGCTCGTCGCGATCCCGGCGCTGTCCCCGGCGTTCGACGCGGACTGGGCCGCGAGCGGTCACCTCGCCGCGGCCGTCGAACACGTGAAGACGTTCATCGCCGGGCGCGACCTGCCGGGCGTGTCGATCGAGGTCGTGCAGCTCGAGGGCCGGTCCCCGCTGCTGTTCGTGGACGTGCCCGCCACCTCGGGCGCCACGGAGAAGCCCACCGTGCTGATGTACGGGCACCTCGACAAGCAGCCCCCGGTCGGCGGCTGGTCCGAGGGCCTCGGCCCGTGGACGCCGGTGATCCGCGACGGCCGCCTCTACGGCCGCGGCTCGGTCGACGACGGCTACTCCGGCTACGCGGCCGTGTCCGCGCTGGAAGCCGTGCGCGAGGCCGGCGGCGAGCACGCGCACACCGTGGTGCTGCTCGAGACGGGTGAGGAGTCGGGCAGCCCCGACCTGCCCGCGTACGTCGAGCACCTGTCCGAGCGGCTGGGCGAGGTGGGCCTGGTCGTCTGCCTCGACGCCGGCGGCATGGACTACGAGCGCCTCTGGCTCACCACGAGCCTGCGCGGGATGCTGCACCTCACCGTCACCGTGAAGCTGCTCGCGACCGCGCAGCACTCCGGCCTGGCCAGCGGTGTGGTCGCGTCGTCGTTCCGCGTGCTGCGGCAGCTGATCGAGCGCATCGAAAACGGTGAGACGGGCGAGATCAAGCTTTCGGAGCTCAACGTCGAGGTGCCGGCGAGCCGGCTGGCCGAGATCGAAGCCGTCGCCGAGGTGGCGCCGGAGAAGCTGCAGACCGCGTTCCCTCTGGTCAGCGGTGGTCGGACCATGTCGGAAGACGCGCTCGAGCTGCTGCTGAACAACTACTGGCGGCCCACGCTGTCGATCATCGGCGCCGAGGGCTTCCCGCTGCCCGCGAACGCCGGCAACGTGCTGCGCGAGAGCACCACGCTCACCCTCAGCTTCCGGCTGCCGCCGACGGTCGAGGCGGCCCCGGCGTTGGCGGCCGTGAAGCGCGCGCTGACCACGGACGTCCCCTACGGCGCTTCGGTGACCATCCACGACGACGCGCAGGCCGAGAACGGCTGGAACGCGCCCGAGGAGGCGCCGTGGCTCTCGGCCGCGCTGCGCCGGGTCAGCGACGAGGTGTTCGGCCGGCCGCACCGCGCCGCCGGCATGGGCGGCTCGATCCCGTTCATGGGCCTGCTCGGCGAGAAGTACCCGCAGGCGCAGTTCCTGGTCACGGGCGCGTGCGGCGCGGATTCCAACATCCACGTGCCGGACGAGTGGCTGAACCTGGACTACGCGCAGCAGGTGAGCGAGGCCGTCGCGCACATCCTGGACGCGCACGCGCGCAGCTGAAAATTTCAGTTCGGTGAACAGGCCCCGGCGGCTCGACCGTCGGGGCCCTTCCCGGGCGGACCGGCTGCGCGCTCGGCGAGACGCAGTGGCGGGCTTCGGCGTCACCGGTTCCCGCGTACGGGCCGTGACACTGCCGGCCGCGGGGCGCCACCCTCCTTCCAGCCGCGCCGATTACCTGGGGTAGCGCATCTTCGCCGCCTCGCTGCCTCTCGTCGACGCGGTTGCCGCGGCGGTAGGTGGTGGCCACCTGATGTGGCCGTTGGTTGTTTCCCGCGCTCGGGCTCCATGAAGACGTGTTGTGGTTTGAACCACACACTTTCGGCGTCTTCTCTGTCACCGGCAGTCACGACTGCGCAGGGTGAAACTGGCCCGTAACGTACAGGTGCTGTGCTTACCCGCTTACGAGTGGCAATATGCGTGCTCTCGACAGTTGAGAACTACGAGGAGTGACGAAGTGGCCCGAGGACACCAGATGAAGGCACTCGCCCTTCTCCCGGCTTTCGCGCTGGTCGGCCTGACCATGGCCTGCGGCGCGGGCGGTAGTGGGGCCGGCGACGCGGGGAGCAGCAACAGCTCATCCGCCGCGGCGCCCGGCGGCGCGTCGGACATCCCGGCGGTCGCGAAGGACGCCAAGCTCGCGGCGATGGTTCCCGCGTCGGTCACGAGCGACGGCAAGATCCTGGTCGGTCAGGACCAGAGCTATCCGCCGAACGAGTTCCTGGACGAGAACGGCAAGCCGGCCGGCTTCGACGTCGATCTCGGTACGGCGATCGGCCAGAAGCTCGGACTCCAGATGGAGTTCCAGAACTCGGCGTTCGACGGCATCATCCCCGGCATCCAGGCCGGCAAGTACGAGCTCGCGATGTCGTCGTTCAGCATCACGCCGGAGCGGCTGCAGACGGTCGACATGGTCAGCTACTACAAGGCGGGCACGTCGCTCGCGGTCCTCAAGGGCAACCCCGAGGGCCTGAACCTGGACAACCTGTGCGGCAAGAAGATGGGCGTGCAGAAGGGCACCACGCAGGTCGACGACCTGCAGACCCGCAACGACGCCTGCGTCAAGGCCGGCAAGCCGGCGATCGACGTCACCCAGCTGCAGGCCCAGACCGACGTGAACCTGGCGCTCACGGCCAAGCGCGTGCAGGGCGAGCTGGCCGACTCCCCGGTGATCGACTACGCCGTGAAGCAGACCGGTGGCCAGTTGGACGTCGTCGGCGCGCCGTACGACACGGCGCCGTACGGCATCGTCCTGAAGAAGGACAGCGGCGACTACTCCAAGGCCGTGCAGCAGGCGGTCCAGGCGCTGATCGACGACGGCACGTACAAGAAGATCCTCGACAAGTGGGGTCTGTCCGGTGCGGGCGCGGTGACCACGTCGGAGCTCAACCCGGCTTCCTGAAGCCGTAGATAGGACGTAGTTCTCGTGGCCAGTAACTACGACGTGCCTCCGACCGTGGAGGCGCCGGTCGACACCACACCCATCAAGGCCGTCCCAGTGCGCCACTACGGGCGCTGGGTGGCCGGGGTGATCATTCTTTTCCTGGCGTTCATCGTCGTCCGCAGCATCATCACCAACGACAACCTCGGCTGGCCGGTGGTGTGGGACTACATGTTCAACGACCGCGTGCTGCGCGGCCTGCAGAACACGTTGATCCTCACGGTGATCTCGATGGTCATCGGCATTGTCGGCGGTGTGCTGCTCGCCGTGATGAGGCTTTCGCCGAACCCGCTCATGAAGGGCGCGGCGGGCATCTACGTCTGGTTGTTCCGCGGCACGCCGCTGATCACGCAGCTGATCTTCTGGAACTTCCTCGCCTTCGCGTATCCGCGGCTCGGACTCGGGATCCCGTTCGGGCCCGAGTTCGTGTCGTGGGACACCAACACGCTGATCAACCAGTTCACGGCGTCGCTGCTCGGCCTGGGGCTCAACGAGGCTGCGTACATGGCGGAGATCGTGCGTGGCGGTATCCAGTCGATCGACGGCGGACAGCTCGAAGCGGCCTCCGCGTTGGGCATGAAGCGCACGACCACGCTGCGCCGCATCGTTCTTCCTCAGGCGATGCGCGTGATCATCCCGCCGACGGGCAATGAGACGATCTCGATGCTCAAGACCACGTCGTTGGTGGTCGTGATCGGGTACTTCGAGCTGATGGTCGCGGTGCAGACCATTTACGCGCAGAACTTCAAGACCATTCCGCTGCTGCTGGTGGCGGTGATCTGGTACCTGATCATGACGTCGGTGCTCACGGTGGCTCAGTACTTCATCGAGCGGCATTTCGCCCGAGGTACTGATCGCGGTACTGCGGAGCGGAACAAGTGGGGTTCGCGAATGCTCGGCTTCCGGTTCGGCCAGGGCGGCGGCGGTCAGAGCGCAGGGGGTATCGGATGAGCCCGGTCGTTTCCGCTCAGAAGATCTGCAAGAGCTTCGGTTCCCTCGACGTCCTCAAGGGCATCGATCTCGAGGTGCACGAACGCGAGGTGCTCTGCCTGATCGGCCCGTCCGGCTCCGGCAAGTCCACTCTTCTCCGCTGCATCAACCACCTGGAGAAGATCGACGCCGGCCGCCTCTACGTCGACGGCATCCTCGTCGGCTACAAACAACGCGGCGACAAGCTCCACGAGCTGCGCGAGAAGGAGGTCGCGTTCCAGCGCAAGGACATCGGCATGGTGTTCCAGCGCTTCAACCTCTTCCCGCACATGACCGCCGTCGAGAACGTCATGGAAGCCCCCGTCCAGGTCCGCCGCGAGTCCCGCTCGGAGGCCCGCGCACGCGCCCTGGAACTCCTGGAGCGCGTCGGCCTCGGCGACAAGGCGGCGTCCTACCCGGCGCAGCTTTCCGGCGGCCAGCAGCAACGCGTCGCCATCGCCCGCGCCCTGGCCATGCAACCCAAACTGATGCTCTTCGACGAACCCACGTCCGCCCTGGACCCGGAACTCGTCGGCGACGTCCTGGGCGTCATGCGCCAACTCGCGAAGGACGGCATGACCATGGTCGTGGTCACCCACGAAATGCAGTTCGCCCGCGAAGTCGCCGACAAGGTCCTCTTCATGGACGGCGGCGTCGTAGTCGAAGCCGGCCCACCCGACCAGGTGATCGGCAACCCGCAGCATGAACGCACGAAGTCGTTCCTGGCCCGGGTTCTGAACCCGAACGCGTGAGCCGTGTGGCCGCTTCCCTCCAGGGAGGCGGCCACACTGCTGTTCAGGCCCCGATCAGCCGGTTTTCAGCCGATCGACGACCACTGCGCCCAGCGCCGTGGCCATTTTGCAGGGGTTCGACAATTCGGGGTTGCCGTCGCGCAGGTGGGTGATGACCGTGAAGGTCAGGTCGTCACGCACGCCGACCGCGATCGCGCAGTTGCCTTCCCCCTCGTCGCCCTGGCTGTACGCAACAGCGGGATATCCTTCGACGGGTGAGACTATTTTGAAGGTCGTCAAAACGCCGTCTCGGTTCTGGAGGTACAGGCTGTTGAGGCCGTCCTTGTTGCCGGTGACGAACGTTCCCGCGATGTTTCCGGTGCCGCCGTCGAAGGTCCATTGGCAGGTTTTTCCGGGCGTTGACTCGTAGACGCTGGTTCCCTTGACCGGCCCGCCGAGCTGTGCGACTTCGTTCATCGTCGCTGCTGCGCAAGGGTCTTTCTCGTAGCGTCCCGTGTTCGTCAGAGGCTTCACGACCTTGGGCGCCAGCATGGCTTCGCCTGTCGTAGGTGTCACCGGAAGCGCGCGCCCGTTCGTTGACCCGGCACATGCGGAGATGGCCGACGCCGCCGCGACGATGAACATTGCCGACAGGATTCGTCGCGTTTTCACTCAGCCGACCTTTTCACTTTGTTCGTGTTTTTCACCGAAGCCCTGAGCTTGGCTATAGAGATCAGCTCGACTTGAGGTGCGCAATAACGTCACCTCCGAGTTCGGTCGCCATCGCACACGGATCCGACATTCCCCGGTTTCCGAGCCTCAGCTGTGCGTCGATGATGAAGGCGAGATCGTCTCGCACCCCGATGGCCAAGGCGCAGGCGCCACTGCCGCTGAGTCCGTCGTCGTAGACAACAGCCGGATAGCCTCGGACCGGCGGTTGCACCTCGAACGCTTTCAAGCTGCCCGAAGCATTGCGCGCGTACAGACCTCCCAGGCCATCTTTTGCCCCGGTTGCGAAGCCTGCGTTGATGCTTCCACTGCCATCGGCGAAGATCCAACCGCAGGCAAGACCTGCCGTCGTATCGTCGACCGTTGTCCGGGACACCTTCCCGCCCAACGCCTCGACGTCGCTGACGGCAACGGCGGTGCAAGGATTCGCCTCGACACCGGAGGTGTTGGTCAGCGGATTCGTCACCTTCGGCGCGCCGGCCGGATTCACTGCGCTACTTGACGGCGGAGGGTGCCCCGATTCACTCGTAGCGCAGGCGCTGGTGGCCACCGCCGTGGCGAACAGCACGACGATGGTGCGGAGCCTCATCGAGTCAGCCCTGCCGAGGTCGCAGTGCCGCTGTCGCACGTGAGTCATGATTCAGCGCCCGCCGCGTAGCTCGTTCTCAAGCTGCTGCACCTTCTTCACGAGATCCTGCTGCCCCGCTCCCGCCAGGCTGATCCACCCGGACTTGTCCACCCCGAACAAGATCCGCCCCTGCTCGGTATCAATCCACCCCGGCGGATTCTCATTCCGCAAGCGCTTCCCCCGGCTGTCCCTGACCGCGACGTACAGCCGGCCGAAGTACGTCTTCGGCACCCGAAGCCACTGCACCACCTGCTTGGCGTCTCGGATACTGGGACTCGTCTTGCTCGGAATCACACCACTCTTGATCGCGTTGAAATCCTCATCGGAGCAGTTCAACGACGCAATCCGCGCCGGCGGCGCCTCGGGCAGCAACAACGCGAACTCCCGCGCCAGCGCATCCGCCGAACATGGCGCGATGTACAGCGTTTCGTTGACCGTCACCACGGTCACCGCGTCCCGCCCACTCCCGGCGGCCCGCACGGTGCGCTCCCCTTTGTCCGACTTCACCCACGAGTAGTACTCAACCCCGGGGCGCTGCAGCAGGTTCATCGCCTCGACGAAGTCGTCGTCGAGCCGCCCGTTGCGAATCAACCCCCGCCGCTTCAGCTCGGCGTCCGTGTCGGCCGCGAGCTGCTTCCGCTCGTCCGGTGAGTACCACAGCGCGCCCCGCACGAGCGTCGGGTGGATGTCACCGAGGTTGAGCCGCTCAAGCAACACCTCATACGTCTGCAGGCTCAGCTCCACCGGCTTGCGCAGCACTGTTCTTCCTACCTCTCCTGCAGGTGTCGGGTAACGATTTGGGCGAACTCGGCTTCAATCAGTGCTTACCAGGCGAGTCGTCGTCTGGTGCGCGATTGGCACAAGATCACCCGAAGGTTACGTCGGATCATTCGAACGACGCCAAAGGTGATTCGCCGACGCAAGGCCGTGATCAGCTCTCCTTCAGATGCGAGATTGCCGCATTCGCGATTGTGGTGG
This sequence comes from Amycolatopsis rhabdoformis, assembly GCF_035918295.1. GTDB lineage: Bacteria > Actinomycetota > Actinomycetes > Mycobacteriales > Pseudonocardiaceae > Amycolatopsis > Amycolatopsis rhabdoformis. Next base: position 7,849,461 of record NZ_CP142149.1, on the reverse strand, counting down.
CCATCGAGCACGGATTCTCCAGTGCCGGGTTGCCCGACCGGAGCTGAGTGATCACTGTGTAGGTGAGGTCGTCCCGGATGCCGACGGCGAGGTTGCAGGCTCCGCTGCCTTCGCCACCGTTGTCGTAGACCACTGCCGGGTAGCCTTGGATCGGCGGCTGAGGCTGGAACGTGGTGAGCGCTCCGCGTGCGTGCTGGATGTACAGCCCGTTGAGGCCGTCTGAGTTCCCGCGGACCACGCCTCCGCTGACGTTTCCCGTCCCATCGAACGTCCAGGCGCAGTCTTTGCCGAGGTCAGAGTCGTCGACAGCGGTCGTCTTGACCGTTCCGCCCGCACGTTCGACAACGGTGACCGCAACCGCGGAACACGGGTCGGCTTCTACTGTCGAGGTGTCGGTAATCGGCTGCGTCACCTTGGGTGCGAGGTACTGCGATGGCGCTGACGAGGCTGACGGCGCCGGCGAGGGCGAGCCGGCGGTTGATCCGGTACAAGCCACGCATGAGGCGAAAGTCGCGGCCACTATCACGACGAACGCCGAACTGCGTACGCGTATCCATGGGTCTTTCCGGGTGTGAATCTCGGTAGCTGGCATCGTCACGCCGGCGAGTGATGGCATTGCTAGGCAGCTTTCAAGTGCTGGATCGCGGCTTTTGCGATCTCGGTGGCGAGCCCGCAAGAGTCCGACGTCTTGGGGTTGTACAATATGTCCGAAAAGACCATATAAATATCGTTGTTGTTCAGGCCGACCGCGAGTTGACAACTCCCGGGACCCTCACCGCCATTCGCAAAGACGACCGCCGGATAGCCGAGTATCGGGTTCTGCGGTTCGAACGTGGTTACCCCGCTGTTCTGCGCCTTCAATGCGTAGAGGTGACTGAGGCCGTCCTTGTCGAGTGTGTCCATACCTGCTGCGACGGTGCCTGCGTTGTCGTCGAACACCCAAGTGCAAGTCGTCGCCGCGGTGAACGTGTTGACTCGGTGGCTGCGCACGGGCCCACCAAGCTTCGTAACCTGGTCAGTTGTCACCGCGGAACACGGGTCGGCCACGACCGACGCGGTCGTCAAGGGGTTGCTGACGGCGGGTGCTCCGTGCTGCGGCAAACCTGCTGATGACGCCGGCGAAGCGATGGGGATGCCGGGCACGTCCGACGAGCAGCCGGAAACGGCGGCGGCCGAAAGACCGGCGATGACGGTGGCCAACAGCTTGCGGGTGGACATCAGGTCGGTTCCTCGTTGAAGTTTTCGAGAGTTGCGTTGTTCTCTGCGTCCCGCGGCTCACACTTGCCGCATCTGGACGTCGCAACAGCCGCGACAGCACCTGTTGCAGAAGGGGATTTCGTCCACTGTCCGTCGCCTGTCGAGCGGCTGAAATGCGCGCGCCCCAAAGTTTGCCCTGCTCTGTGCCCACCAGGCGTGCCCCTGCGACGTGCGCTCGCAGCAAGATCACCCGATGGGCTTCGAAGACTGCGGGCACGCCGAACACGCAGCAGCGACGACGTCATCCAGCCCGAACAGGGCTGAGCCCACAACCGCAGGCCCAGCTCTCCTCGGACTACGCCCCGATCACCGGCGGCGTCGGCCGGTTGCCGTCGTAGCCGCCGAAGATGGAGTCCGGGTCCTCTTCGGTCAGGAGGATCTTGCGCTGGTGCTCCTCGTCCTCGGGCCCCTTGCCGCCCTTGTTTCCGCCGCCGCCCATGCCACCCATGCCGGCTTGGCCCTTGGCCCCCGCCGCACCCATGCCACCGGGCCGTGCGGCACCTGCGCCTTCGCCCATCGCGCCGGCGCCAGTTCCCGCACCGGCGCCAACGCCACGGCCGACACCGGCCGCGCCGCCGCTCGAGGCACCGCCGCCACCAGGTCCGAATCCGCTGCCGCTGCCACCGGGTCCGAAACCACCACGGCCGCCGCCGGACCCGAAGCTGCCGCCGCCGAAGCCGCCGACCGGCCCGAAGCCGGGACCGAACCCGCTGTTGCTGCCGCCGGGTCCGTTGATCCCAGCGCCACCGGGCCCTTGCCACGACGGCGACCCAGGTCCGCCGGGCGTCTGCGTGGGCCCCGCGAACGCGGCGCTTGTGTGGTCATTCGTCGTGGGCACCACCGACGGCGGCGTCACTCCAGAAGGCGAATGTCCTGGCGGCGGAGGCGCTTGGTAACCAGCGGCTCCTGGGGGAGGGGTGTAGGTACTCGGTCCGCCGGTGTACCCGCCCGAGGAGCCGGCGGAATGGCCGGCGGAACTCTGGTGTCCGCCCGACGCGCTCACATCCACGGGGTTGGGCGTGACGCCGCCGGCCGACACGTTGGGGTCGTGGGCCGCGGGATAGTCAGCGGCCAACGTCGACTTGCGAGGCTGAGTGGTCTGGTAGTACGGCTCGTACAGCTCGACGTTGAACTTGGTGTCAGCGTCGAACTTCGCTGCCGCCTTTTCGTCGTCGCTCGCGCCGATCGAGAACCAGTCTTCGGGGGTGTTGTCGTTGGCTCGGTCTTTGGCCACGTCCTTGGCGTTGTCTTGGACGTGTTGAAAGTTGTCGGCCTGTTCCTGCATCGACCGTTGTGCTCGGTCGAGGTTCTCGGCGACGAGTTGGGAAGCCTGGATAAGCGGCGTCAATCCAGCGGATCCCGTAGCCGCGGATTGCCCTTTCCAGAAATCTGCGAGCGATTTCTGACTGTCTCCGATGTTCTGGACGAGATTCTCGTGGATCTGTTTCAGCGATCCCGATGAACTCTGTGCGCGAACCAGGCTGGAGGTACCGGGGCCGCGAGTCTTTTGAAAGATGTCGAAACCGCTGTAAGTCATCTACGCCCCCTTGAGATGCGAGATCGCGATGCCCGCGAGTTTCGACGACAGGTCACAGGGGTTGTTCAGGTACGGGTTTCCGGAGCGCAGTTGTGCGATGACTGTGTAGGTCAGGTCGTCGCGAACTCCGACGGCCAGTTGGCAGGTCCCCTGCGATGCGGTGATCCGGTTGTAAGCCACAGCGGGATAGCCGTCGACCGGCTGCAGCGGCGTGAACACTGCCAGTTGGCCTTGGCTGTGTTGGCGGTAGAGGCTGCTCAGGCCGAGTTTGTTGCCGACGTTGAGACCCCCGCTGATCACTCCGGCGGAGTCGTTCAGGACCCATACGCAGGATTGCCCGGGGCTCATGTCTTCGGTGCGGGTGTTCGACACCGTGACGTTCAACGACGCGACCTCGCTGTTGGAAGCCGAGCTGCACGGGTTGGTTTCAGCAGCGCTCGTGTTCTGAATCGGGTTCTGCACGGTGGGTGCGCCATCGGTCGGAAGACCTCCGCCCGCCGACGACGGCGCGCTCGACGGCGTCGTCGGGGTCCCCGTGGTAGTTCCTCCGGAACAGCCTGTCAATGCGGCCGCCGCGAGACATGCGATGGTGAGGGCAGAGGAGCGGCGAGCGCGCATTACTGGGCCTTTCCGATGTTGCGAAGCGCGTCCAAGGCTGCGTGGTCCTGGTTCTGGTACGCGGTGCGGATGCTCTTGAGCGTTTCGACGTATGCCTGCGTGTAGTCGACGGCTCCCTGGAGGAAGCTTTGGTACGAGCCGCCGGAGACGACAGCTGAGGTGGTGTACTGCTCGCTCGCCAGGTCGCTGCCAGGGGCGATGATCTGAGTGAGCCACCCGGCGTGATCCTGAGCCGAGAAGTACTCGTGGTCCAAGCTGTCTTCAAGCTCGGTGATGACCTTGCCGATCGCCTCGGGATCGAACTCCCAGCTGTTACCGGACGACGCCGCGGCGAAGTCGGCCTTGGCCTGGCCGGCGCCGAGAGTCTTGTAGTCGATCGGCGGGCCTGGCGGTGGTGTCGCACCGTTCGAGCCCGGAAGCAGCCCGGAGTTGGCCGGCGCAGGATGCCCCGGCGCCAAGGTCTCGTTCTGGACGCCCTGCAATCCACCCTGGTTTCCGTCTGGCATGTCGTGCCTCCCCGCACGGGCCGCTCCGGTCTGGGGGCGCGGCCTACCCTGTGTTCAGCTTCAGCTCCAGCAAGTGACCTTAACAGGGACGACTCGCCCACAGGATCGGTTCCCACAAGATCACCCACCGTCGTCAATCAGCTCGTCAAACGTTGAAAAACCAGCCCCAACTGGCAACCTGTCAACAACTGACCGCTACTCCATTAGGACGATTGCCATTCCCCCTCCCTTCCGATTCGCTAAGGGCAGCACCAGCGGCAGTAGGCGAAGTGAGGGGGCACGTGCCGACCGACACGACGTTGCCGCCGTTGGATCCGTTTGCCGGGGTGCCCGACAAAAGGTACGAGGTGAAGGCCGCGGACCTGCTGAAGCCCGGCACTGGGGGCATTCTCAGGTGGCGCAGGCAGGCGACGAACGCCCCGATCGTGCAGGTCGAGGACGCCTACATCACCGGCACGCTGGACCTCCGCGCGGCCGAGCTCGGGTACCTGTTCCGCTTCGAGCGTTGCCGCTTCGAGTTACCGCCGGATGTGCGGGAGGCGAACGTGCTGGGGCTCGTCTTTCGGAAGTGCTGGTTGCCCGGGCTGAAGGCGCGCAACCTGCGCAGCCGCAACGATGTGCGGTTGATCCGGAGCGTGGTGGAGGTCGGGCCGGACGACAGTGAGATCCCCGAGACCACGATCATGCGCGGCGACGACCGCGAGCGCGGCATGCCCAACGCCGCCGTGAACCTCACCGACGCCGTGATCGAGGGCTCCGTGGTGCTCACGCGCACCACGATCAAGCACCCCCACGGCAAGGCGATCCAGGCCGACCGGCTGGAGATTCACGGCGCGCTGCTCGCGTACCGGCTCGAGGCGCGCGGCGAGGTGCGCGTGCCGGGCATGCGCACGGGCGGCAACGTGAACTTCTCCGGCGCTACGTTCGACAATCCCGACGGCTTCGCGTTCAACGGCAACGGCATCCACATCGGTGGCAGCCTGCTGTGCGAAGTGGACAACTACGGTCCGGCGGCCGAGCGGAAACGGTTCTCCGCCAACGGGATCATGTACTTCCCCAGCGCCACTGTGGACAGTGACATCGTGTTGCGGGAAGCGCGGCTGAACGTGGACCAGCGCGGGCCCGTGGCCGTGGCCGCGTGGAAGTCCAACGACCCGTACCTCGACCCGCGGCCCGCGCTCGTCGCGGACCGGCTGAAGGTGGACGGGAACCTGGAGCTGTCCGACGGGCTGCAGGCGTTCGGCACGTTGCGCATGGTCAACGCGCGCATCGGCGGTTCGTTGCGGCTCGCCGGCGCGGAGATCAAGATGGCGCGCGGCCGTGCGACGCCGTACTACGACCGCGCGCTGCACCTCGACGGGTCGACCATCGGTGGTGACGTCGAGGCCACCAACCTCAGGGTGCCCGTGGGGCAGCTGCGCATGGCGGACGTGCAGATCGGCGGCAACTTCCTCGCCTGGAACTCGATGTTCCTGCACCCCGGACGCGACGTCTTCTCCGCGCGACGCGCCAAAATCGCCGGCAACTTCCAGCTCACCGACGCGACGCTGCAGGGCACGGTGCGCCTGCAGGGCGTCGAGGTCGGCGGCAGCGTGAACCTCTACGGCAGCAAGCTCACCGAGCCGGGGGAACGCACGTCGTCGAGCTTTTCGCTGGACGTGCGCACCGCGCGCATCGGCCGTGACCTGGTGCTGACGGAGAACAAGGACCGCCCGTTCGTCGCCGAAGGCGGGGTGAACCTCGACGGCGCGCAGATCGCGCGACGCCTCGAGCTCGGCGGCGCGCAGCTCGGATCCCTTCCTTCGCACGGCATTGCGCTCGACGCGAGCGACGTGACAGCCGACGAGTTCCTCTTCGGCTTCCACGCCCCGCCCGCCGGCCGCGTGGTGCTGCGTCGCGCGCACTGCGGCACGCTCGGCGACACGGAGGAGTTCTGGGCCGCCGAGGACGGCATCGAGCTCGACGACTTCCGTTACGACGCACTGAAACGCGGCATCCCCCTCGACGACGACCGCGCGCTCGACCACCGCATCGCCCTGCTGAGCAAGGCCATGCGCGGCTACCGGCCCGGCCCGTACGACCAGCTCGCCGCCACCCTGCGCGCGGCCGGCAACGAAGAACACGCCTCGACGGTCGGCCTGCGCAAGCAGCAGTTCCGCTACGACGCGCTGGCCATGGGCTTCAAGATCTTCGGCCCCGGCGTGCGGCTGTGGAGCTTCCTGCAACGCTCGATGGTCGGCTACGGCTACCGCCCGGTGCGCGCGCTCGGCTGGCTGCTCACGCTGCTCGTGCTCGGCAGCCTGTGGTTCGGCCTCGGCAGCGACGACTGCGTACAGAACCCCGGCCGCTACGCCGTGAGCGGGCCGCGCTGCCTGGTCAACCAGCAGGACACGGGCCTGCAGTGGAACCCGGTGATCTACACGGCCGACCTGCTCGTGCCGATCGTCGACTTCGGGAACAAGTCGCGGTGGTACATGCATGGTGCGGACAACTGGGTGGCCGCCGGCTTCACGGTGTCCGGCTGGCTGCTGGCGACGACGGTGGCGGCGGGGTTCGGGCGGATGGTTCGACGGGACAGTTGAGGCCGGGGTTTGTGCTGAATCGCCGGTCGCACGGGACGTTCCCCGCTGCCCGGAACGCCCTCGGCCCAGGAAAACGCCCGCGCTCCCCCAAGATCCATTTTACCGGCGACCACCGACAGACCTCCGAAAACCGACGACCACAGCCATAGTTGTCCACAACTCCACCATCCCTGTGGACAACTCCCCATCCCGGCAGGCCAGGGCAAGAAGGTCACTCCACCAACGCCGACCAGAAATCCACCGAAAGCCCACCCTCCGCCGGCTCCAGCAGCGGCTGATCACCGAACTCGTGCCGCACATAATCCCGCAGGTCCCAGCCACACACGGTCACCTCCGCGCGATACACCGACAGCACCGGGTAACCCGCCGCACCGGCAATACCCGGGAGATACCGGTGTCCACAGACCGGCACCAGCTGCGGCACCGACGCGAGACATCGGCGGGCGCAGGCCAGCGCGTTGGACAGGACCCGGGGCCGCGAGCCCCAAGACGGGTGCCACAGGCCGTTGTGCTCGACCTCGTAGAGGAGGCCGTCGACCGGCCAGTCCAGGCGTTTGCGCAGGTGGTCCGGGTTGCCGTGGAGCCAGTCGGGCCAGCGGTCGCCCACGGGGACGCCGGCGGAGAGGAACGCGCGGTGGTCGAGGGAGAAGCGGAAGCCGAACTGGGCTTCGACGTCGGTGAGTTCGGCTGCCGACAAGCCCGGGCGCAGGGGCTCCCCGAGGCTTTCCTGCAGGGTGCGGGCCTCCTCCACCGTGAGGACTTGCTGGACGCGTGACATACCCAGAAGCGTACGTACCGCCCACAGCGCCTCGCGCGTCCTTTTCCGCGGCTTTGACGGGCGGACAACAAGCCTCCCTCGGCGGGGTGAGGTTCTTCTCTCAGACCGTGGTTCACGGAACACGCGTCGGCCGCGTGTAGTTCACTCGTCGCGTGAGTTCCGCACAGGCGCGAGTACGCGCACCCGAACTGACCGGCGACGTCTGGCTCAACACCGGCGGCCGGCGACTCTCCCTCGCGGAGCTGCGCGGGCGGATCGTGCTGCTGGACTTCTGGACCAGTGGCTGCATCAACTGCCTGCACGTGCTTGACGAGCTGCGCCCGCTCGAGGAGGAGTTCGGCGACGTCCTGGTCACGATCGGGGTGCACTCGCCGAAGTTCCTGCACGAGGGTGAGCGCGCGTCGATCGAGGCGGCCGTGCGGCGCTACGAGGTGCACCACCCCGTGGTGAACGACCCGAAGATGGAGCTGTGGTCGCAGTACGCGGTGCGCGCGTGGCCGACGTTGCAGGTCGTGGACCCCGAGGGTTACGTCGTGCACGTCGCCGCCGGTGAGGGGCACGGTGAAGCGCTGCGGCGCGTGGTGGCGGAGCTCGTGGAGAAGCACGCCGCGAAGGGCACGCTGCGCCGCGGCGGCAACCCGTACGTGCCGGTCGAAGAGCAGAAGACGGAGCTGCGCTTCCCGAGCAAGGCCGTCGCCACGGCCGAGGGGCGCATCCTGGTCGCGGACACCGGCCACCACTCCGTGGTCGAGTTCGCGTCCGACGGCGAGACCGTGATCCGCCGCTTCGGCAGCGGCGAGCGCGGCGCGCAGGACGGCCCGTTCGACCTCGCCACCTTCACCGAGCCCGCCGGCATCGCGCTGCTGCCCAACGAGGTCGCCCAGCGCGCCGGCTACCACGCCGTGGTGGCCGACACCGCGGGCCACCGGCTGCGTGGCCTGGACCTCAACACGGGCGAGGTGACCACGGTCGCCGGCACCGGCAACCAGTGGCGCAACGGCACGGACACCGGCAAGGCCCTCGACATCGACCTCACGAGCCCGTGGGACGTCGCGTGGTGGGCGCCCGCCGGCGGCGTCGTGGTCGCGATGGCGGGCAACCACACGCTCAGCGTCTTCGACCCGATCTCCGGCGACATCCGCCGCTTCGCCGGCACCACCGTCGAAGGCCTCAAAGACGGCGAAGTGAGCGAAGCGTTCTTCGCGCAGACCTCCGGCCTCGCGCCCGACGGCGACAAGCTGTGGCTCGCCGACGCCGAAACCTCGGCCCTGCGCTGGATCGAGCCTGCCGGCGAGACGTTCACGGTGCACACCGCCGTGGGCACCGACCTGTTCTCGTTCGGCCACGCCGACGGCCCCGCCGACGAAGCGCTGCTGCAGCACCCGCTGGGCCTGGCCGTGCTGCCCGGCGACCGCATCGCGATCGCCGACACCTACAACGGCGCCATCCGCCGCTACGACCCGTTCACCCGCGAGGTCACCACACTGGCCACCGGGCTGGCCGAGCCGCAGGGCCTGCTGCTGCACGACGGCGAACTGCTGGTCGTGGAGTCGGCCGGCAACCGTCTCGCGCCGGTCGGCGGCAACGGCGAAGCTCGCACGGTCGCGGGCGAGAAGAACGCTGTGCGCCGCCCGCCGACGGTGCTCGCGCCCGGCGAGGTGGAGTTCGCCGTGGTCTTCACGCCGCCGCCGGGTGAGAAGCTCGACAACCGCTACGGCCCGTCCACCCGGCTCGAGGTCAGCGCTTCGCCGCCCGAGCTGCTCGTCGACGGCGCCGGCGTGGGCACCGACCTCACCCGCCGCATCCGGTTCGCTGACGGCGTAACGGAAGGCGTGCTGCAGGTCGTCGCGCAAGCGGCCAGCTGTGACGACGGCGGTGAGCACCCCGCGTGCCGCATCACGCGGCAGGACTGGGGTGTGCCGGTGCGCTTCGAACGCGGTGGTGAGCACGCGCTCAGCCTGGTCATGGCGGGTGAACCGAGGCCGGTGGCGCCCGGTCAGTAGCATTGCGGGCGTGCCGGACAAGCCCAAGCTCCAGATCCAGATGCTGCAGGACCGCGTGCTCGTGCGCCTGTCGCCGGAGGAGGGCGAACGCCGCAGCAGCGGCGGAATCGTGATCCCCGCGACCGCGCAGGTGGCGCGCAGGCTCTCCTGGGGTGATGTACTGGGCGTCGGCAACAGCGTGCGCAACGTCAAGCAGGGCGATCGCGTGCTCTTCAACCCGGAGGACCAGCTCGAGGTCGAGATCCAGGGTGAGGGCCACTTCGTGCTGCGTGAGCGGGACATCCACGCCGTCGCCACCGAGCGGACCGAACACGGCACGGGGCTCTACCTGTAGCTCCCCGGCCACGGGAGGGCAGGCGTGCGCGAAGACGACGACCTCTTCATCGACGACCTGCTGCCCGAGCGCGAAGACGATGACCTCGCGACGGAGATCTTCGCCGTCGTCGACGGTCCGCCGCTGCCGGAGACCCCGCAGCGGCGCCTGCGCAAGGGCGTCGCGCGCACGTTCATGATTGTCGGCTCGCTGCTCGGCCTGTTCGTGCTGCTGTACGCGATCGACCTCATCACCAGCGCCGGCGACGTGCCGCGCGGCGTGCTCGTGGCGGGTGTCGACGTCGGCGGCCTCTCCCACACCGAAGCCGAGGCCACGCTGCGCGCGCAGCTGCAGCCGCGGCTCACGCAGCCGGTGACGCTGCACGCGGGCGACGTGACGACGTCGATGGTGCCCGCGGACTCCGGCCTCGGCCTCGACTGGCCGGCCACGCTCGCGCAGGCCGGGCACCAGCCGTGGAGCCCGATCACGAGGGTCCTCTCGTTCTTCACCACGCGCGACGTCGGTGTCGTCACGCGTACGGACCAGGAACAGGTGGCGCAGGCGCTGAACGGCCTCGCGGCGAGCAAGCTCAACCATCCTCTGGTGGAGGGCAGCATCGGCTTCCAGCCGGGCGCTGGCGGCACGGTGACGCCGTACCCCGTGGAGCCACGGCAGGGCCAGGAGCTCACCGACGTGCGCGTGGCGGCGCAGACCGTGGCCGACACGTGGCTCAACCCGGGCGGCGTCACGCTGCGGATGGCCGTCACGCCCCCGAAAGCGACGAGCAACGGCGTCCACGCACTGCTCGCGCAGGTGGTGTCCCCGGCCGTCGCCGCGCCGGTGGTGCTGCACGGGCAGGGCAAGGACGTCGCGCTGAAGCCGGCGGCCATCGCGGCGTCGTTCCAGTTCGCGCCGCGCGACGGCGGCACGCTCGAGCTGCGTATCGACCAGGGCAAGCTGCAGCAGGCCGTGCAGAAGGACCTCGCCTCGACCGAGACCGACGGCCGCAACGCCGAAATCGTGTTCACCTCCGGCTCGCCGTCGGTCGAGCCGTCCGAAGACGCGCGGAAGATCAACTGGGCCAACACTTTCAAGACGCTCACGGCCGTGCTCGCCAAGCCGACGGAGCGCGACCTGCCGGTGGCCTACGACGCCACGAAGCCGAGCCTGTCCACCGACGCGGCCAACGCGTTGGGCATCAAAGACGTGATCGGCGAATTCACCACGAGCGGCTTCTCCGGCCCGGCGGCCACGAACATCAGCGTGCTCGCGCAACGCGTGTCCGGTGCGATCGTGAAGCCCGGCGACACGTTCAGCCTCGGCGCCCGCTCGGGCTCGCGAACCGCGGCCGACGGCTACGTGAGTGCCCCCGTGAACGAAGACGGCACCGGCCCTTCCGTGGTGGGCGGCGGGGTTTCACAGCTCGCGTCCACTTTGTACAACGCGGCCTACCTCGCCGGCCTCGGCGACGGCGGCCACCTCGCACACGACACCTACCTCGACCGCTATCCCGCCGGCCGCGACGCGAAAGCCATCGACAACGCCGGAAATCCGGTGGAGCTGAAGATCGCCGACAACGACGACACCGGCTTCGCGATCCAGGCCAGCGTGAGCGGGGATTCGGTGACCGTGCGGATCTGGGGCACGAAGCACTACACGATCGAAGGCCGCACCGGCGGCACGTCGGACGAGGTGCCGCCCACCGTCCAGTTCGGACCTGGGCCCGACGGTGCGTGCCACTCGTCCATCGGCGCGCCGGGCTTCACCGTGTCCGACACCCGCGTGTTCCACGACCTGGCGACCGGCAACGAAGTGCGGGAAGAAACGCGCAACACCACCTACGCGCCGCAGCCCATCGTGATCTGCTGACCGTCCACATGAAACGGCCCGGTCCCGAAAAAACGGGACCGGGCCGTGGATCGGGAAAAGTTATCGGTTCACGCTGCGCCTGCCGTAGAGGTTCGCCGCCAGCGTGACACCGAGCGCGGCCAGCACCACCTGCGTGATGATTTCGAGCCAGTCGATGCCGTTGGTGTCCGCGTAACCGATACCGCGGGCGATCCACGTGCCGACGAACGCGGCGACGATACCCACGATGATGGTGAGCCAGAGCGGGATCGATTGCTTGCCGGGCGCGACCAGTCGGCCCAGCAGGCCGAGGATCAACCCGATCACGATGGCACTGATGATGCCTGCAACAGTCATCGTCACTCCTCATGCCTGATGGGGTCCGCGGCCAACCGCGGACTTGGCCCCGGAATGCCCCTGGCGCGGTGAACCGAAACCTGCCTTCGAAGTGATTACACCCCGCGCGGGCCCGGTTTCGGCCACTCGCAGCAGGTGAAGTCACCCGAAAGAAACACGAACGCCCCCGGCCCGAGATGGGCCGAGGGCGTTCGCAGGGGAAACGAGGAGGCTCAGAAAGCCGCTTCGTCCAGCTCCATCAGCGCGTTGTCGGCGGCTTCGACGATCGCGCGGCGCGACGAGAGCTCCGGCAGCACGGACTTGGCGAAGAACGACGCCACGGCCACCTTGCCCTCGTAGAACGGCACGTCCTTGGCCGACGCGCCCGCGTCGAGCTTGGCGATGGCGACCTCAGCCTGCTTGAGCAGCTGCCAGCCCACCAGCAGGTCGCCCATCGACATCAGCAGCCGCACGGTGTGCTGGCCGACCTTGTTGATGCTCTGCGGGTCTTCCTGCGAAGCGGTGAGGTAGCCGATCATCGAGCCGAGCATGCCCTGCGCGTCTTCGAGGGCCTGCTTGAGCAGCCCGCGCTCGTTCTTGAGCCGGCCATTGCCCGCCTCGGACGCGATGAACTTCGTGATCTCGCCGGCGAGGAAAGCGAGCGACTGGCCCTTGTCGCGCACGATCTTCCGGAAGAAGAAGTCGAGCGACTGGATGGCCGTGGTGCCTTCGTACAGCGAGTCGATCTTCGCGTCGCGGATGTACTGCTCGATCGGGTAGTCCTGCAGGAAGCCGGACCCGCCGAGCGTCTGCAGCGACTGCACGAGCTGCTCGGTGGCGCGCTCGGAGCCGACGCCCTTCACGACCGGCAGCAGCAGGTCGTTGATGCCGTGCGCGAGCTTGAGCGAAGCCTCGTCACCGTCCTGCGTCCACAGCTGGTCCTGGAACGACGCCGTGTACAGGTAGACGGCGCGCAGGCCCTCCGCGTACGCCTTCTGCAGCATCAGCGACCGGCGCACGTCCGGGTGATGCGTGATGGTGACGCGCGGCGCGGCCTTGTTGAGCATGTTCGGCAGGTCGGCGCCCTGCACGCGCTCCTTGGCGTAGTCGCGCGCGTTGAGGTAGCCGGTGGACAACGTGGCGATGGCCTTGGTGCCCACCATCATCCGGGCGTACTCGATGACCTGGAACATCTGCGCGATGCCGTTGTGCACCTCGCCGAGCAGCCAGCCCTTGGCCGGCGTGCCGTGCTGGCCGAAGGTGAGCTCACAGGTGGTGGAGGCCTTGATGCCCATCTTGTGCTCGACGTTGGTCACGAAGGCACCGTTGCGCTCGCCGAGCTCACCGGTCTCGGAGTCGAAGTGGAATTTCGGCACGAGGAACAGCGAAAGGCCCTTGGTACCGGGCTTGGTCTCGATGCCGGGGCCCTCGGGGCGCGCCAGCACGAGGTGCATGATGTTTTCGCTCATGTCGTGCTCGGCGGAGGTGATGAACCGCTTCACGCCGTCGAGGTGCCAGGAGCCGTCTTCCTGCTTCACGGCCTTGGTGCGGCCGGCGCCGACGTCGGAACCCGCGTCGGGCTCGGTCAGCACCATCGTGGCGCCCCACTGGCGGTCGATCATGAGCTGCGCCCAGCGCTGCTGCTCTTCGGTGCCGTTGTTGTTCACGATCATGGCGAAGTTCGGGCCCGCCATGTACATGAACAGCGGCGCGTTGGCGCCGAGGATCAGCTCGGACGCGGCCCACTGCACCGTGGGGGGCAGGCCGAAGCCGCCGAGGTCGTTGGTGAGGCCGAGGCGCCACCATTCGCCGTCCAGGAGCTGCTTGTAGCTCTTCTTGAACGACTCGGGGATCTTCACGCTGAAGGTCTTGGGGTCGTACACCGGCGGGTTGCGGTCCGCGTCGGCGTAGGACTCGGCGAGCGGGCCGGTGGCGAGCTTGTTCAGCTCCGAGAGCACGCCGCGCGCGGTCTCTTCGTCCGACTCGGCCAGCACGCCCTTGCCAAGGCGGTCCTGCACGCCGAGTACCTCGAAGAGGTTGAACTCCAGGTCTCGGACGTTGCTCTTGTAGTGGCCCATGTCGTCACTCCGTGTCGTGTTCGGCTTTCCGGCCGGGCACATGTTCCCTTACTCGCCGGTAACTTCAGGATATTACCTACGAGTAACTGGAGCAAGCGGTTCCGCTCTTCCAGGGGTGCGGATTCAGCCGAAAAACCGACATCGACCAGGAAGCCGACCTCAATGGGTGCCGCGCGCCACGGCACGGTCGGCGGGCAGGGGGACCGGCGCGTCGTCGGATTGGGTCACGAGGATGCCACTGCGGAACGCGATGGTGACGGCGTGTGTGCGATCGCGTGCGGTGAGCTTGCGCAGGATGCTCTTCACGTGCGTGCGCACGGTTTCCACGGAGAGGAACAGCAGCTTCGCGATCGCCGAGTTCTCCAGGCCCTCGGCTACGAGCTGCAGCACCTGGTACTCGCGGCGCGACAGCGGCATCGCGCCCTTCGGCTGCGTGAGGTGCTCCTCGGCCGGTGCCGCTCTGGGAGACGGCTGCCGTTTGGGCCGCGCGGTGAGTGCGGCCAGCGCCGGATCGATGTAGCGCCGATCGGTGTGCGCGCGCCGCACGGCCTCCGCCAGCCGCCGCGGGTCCACCGCGCGCGGCACGATCGCGTGCGCGCCCGCCGCGATGGCCGTGGCCAGGTACTGCTGGGTGCGGTTCACGTCGCGCACCAGCGTCACCAGCACCACGGCCGGGTCGCCGGAGTTGAGCAGCTTCGTGAGGTGGCAGTGGGGGTCGAGCGCCGAATCGAGGATCACGACGTCGGGCCGCACCTGTTCGCACAGCTGCATCGCGGCGTGGTGGCTCGCCGCCTGACCCGCCCAGTGCAGCCCCGGCGTCCGGTGGACCATCGACGCGAGGCCCTCCCGGAAGATCGGGATCGGGTCGACCACAGCCACCCCGAGGCTGCGGTTCGCGGTCGGTTGGCCGGGCACCGCCGGCGTTCGGTGGGGCTCTCGGTGGGGCTCGATGCCGCGCATCTCGGGCCTCCGTCTTCCAGGTCGTTCCCGGGTCGCCCGGACGCGTGCGCACGCCCCCCGGCGTGCCGTCCCGGCACCACCCGATCCCCCCTGCTGGGACCGGACAGGAATGACACCTTGTCGTTGATTCGACTCCTCCGGAAGGCGGTTGTGACGCGGTTTCCCCCTCATGGCCGTATCGGCCGGTTGCAGCAAACTCTCCGTAGAGAAAACGCGGTGATCAGCGCCTTTTTGGCCCTGTACGGCGGTGAAGGATCGACCATTTGCTACTGAGGGTGTAGCCCGAAAGATGGCCGCTCCGTGACAACGCGTGCACGCAGCGCGGCGAACTCCGTTGCCAACCCGGCGGGCGTCCAGTGGGCGTTGAGGCCGCTCGGGTTGGGCAGGACCCACACCCTGGTGTCACCGATCGCGCGCTCCTGGGGGCCGACTTGGGCGCGCTTCTCGCCGAACGCGGTGCGGTACGCGGTGATCCCGAGGATGGCCAGCCACCGGGGCTCGTTTTTGAGGACTTTGGCTGTGAGGGCTTTGCCGCCTTCGCGCAGTTCGTCGTCGGTGAGCTGGTCCGCCCGCGCCGTGGTCCTGGCGACGACGTTGGTGATGCCGAGGCCCAGGTCGAGGAGGTCGTGCTGCTCACTCGGGTCCAACAGCCGCGGCGTGAAGCCCCCGGCGTGGAGGGCGGGCCAGAAGCGGTTGCCGGGGCGGGCGAAGTGCAGGCCGAGGGCACCGGAGTACAGGCCAGGGTTGATGCCGCAGAACAGCACGTCGAGACGGGGCTTGAGCACGTCGGGAATCGTCGCGTCTTGCGCGGCGGCGAGCTGGTCTTTGGTGGGTCGGGTGGGCATGGCTCCAGTCTCGGGCACGGTGATCCGTGGTGATCCCTGGCGGTTGCGTGGGTGGGTTCCCCTTGGGGCTGCTCGTGGTGGTCTCGCCGGAGATCGTGCGCGGCGTGGTGCCCGCCGGTGCGCGACAGAACGCCGATGCGAGGCAGACCCTGCGAGCGACCGGCCCCTGAGCGAGGGACAGACGTGCGGCGATGGACAGGCCTGGCGCGAGAGGCAGACCTCCAACAAGAGACAGGCTCCCGACGAGGAACAGATCCCCGGCGCGAGACAAACCCCCGCCCTCCTCTTGGGGGGCTGCCCTGTTCCAGTTTACCGAGGTCAGGGGCCTGAAAACGGCGATCGCGAAATCTGTGGACAACTGGGGGTCAGCGGACCCAGCTGTGGATAACTCTCGACCGGCGGCCGGGCCGGGTCAGTCTCTAGGCCCAGCCCAGCAGATCAGGGCGGCTTATCTCGCGGCCGGTGGGCCGAGAGGTCTTTCTCTTGACCGGCGCGGCCGGCCGAGCTTGTCTCTTGGCAGGCAGGCAGGCAGGCAGGCAGGCAGGCAGGCAGGCAGGCAGGCCTATCTCGCGACCGGCGGGCCGGGAGAGTCTGTGCCTCGACCGGCGATCAGCTGGGTCGGTCTCTTGGCAAGGCGGCGGCCGGATCTCTCTAGCGGCCGGCAGGCCGGGAGTGTCTGTTTCTCGATCGGCGGTCGGACTGGCCTATGCCACGGCGAGCGTTCGCGGCCTACCTCGTGGCCGAGGAGCCGGTCGGACCCGCCTCCCCGACCGGCGGGCCGGCCGAGTCCATCTCAACGCCGGTGAACAGCCAGCCCAACTCTCTTGGCCAACAGTGAGCCCGTCTCCGCCGCCTCGGATCGACACGCGCCCAGCCGAGGGCACCCTGGTCCACATGACCCCTGACGGTTGCCCAGTCGAGCTCTACCTGCAGCTCCCCGCCGCAGGCGAACCCGAGATCGTCCACGACGCCATCCCCAGCGGCGCCTCGATCCTCGAGCTCGGCAGCGGCTGCGGCCGCGTCACCCACCCCCTGCTGGACCTCGGCCACGAAGTGGTCGCCGTCGACGAATCGCCGGAGATGCTCGCCCACGTCCGCGGCGCCAAAACCGTCTGCACGCCAATCGCCGACCTACACCTGGACCGCGAATTCGACGTCGTACTCCTGGCCAGCCACCTGATCAACACGCCAGATCCTTCAGCCCGCCACGCCCTGCTCACCGCAGCCCGCCGCCACCTCACGCCCAGCGGCCGGCTCCTCGTCGAATGGCACCCACCGGACTGGTTCGACCACGTGACACCAGGGCCAGGAGGACACCTCGGAGAAGTAGCCGTTTCGCTCCACAACCTGGTCCACGAAGCCGACCTCCTCTCCGCAACCGTCCAGTACGAAGCGGCCAATCGGGTGTGGCACCAAGAATTCACCTGCCGCCGCCTCGACCCGCCGGCCTTGCACGAAGCCTTGACCTCGGCCGATCTCACCTTCGACCGTTGGGTGACCGATGACCGGGACTGGTTCTCCGCACGCGGGGTAGCGGATCACGTACCGATCTGGGTACCCTGTGTGATCTCTCGCACAACGTCGTAGGGAGGAGCCCGCGTGCAGCTTTGGGTTGTCCTCGCACTGGTGGCGCTCATTCTGGCGGCCGCCTCGCTGATCGTGGTCCTGGAAGACCGGCGCGCCGCCCGGCGGGCGGCGCAGCGGCGGAAGGCGCGGCTAGCGCGTTTGGGCGAAGTGGATCCGCTCGCGCCCGGCCGGCTGAGCGTGGATCGCTGAAGGGATTCCGCGCAGGGCCAGCAGCAGGGCGCCGAAGAGCCAGCCGAGGCCGGCGCCGAAGGTGTTGGTCATGAGGTCGTCGACGTCGAAGATGCGGTAGACGAACGGCGCTGTGCCGAAGTTCGCGGTGAGCTGCGTGATCTCGATGGCCAGTGACACCGTCGCGCCCACGGCCAGTGCGCCCACGAGGCCGCGGCGCCAGAGGATGCGGGCGAAGATGCCGAGCGGCACGAAGAGCAGCACGTTGAGCGCGGCCTGCTGGAACGTCTGCGTGCTGATCCAGTGCCCCGCCGAGAGGCCGTGTTTCACCAGCTCGGTGTGGATGTCGGCGATCCACTGGAACGGCCGCAGCTGCACCGTCTGCTCGAGCCGCCGCCCGTTCGCGTTCGGCAGCGGCAGGAACACCACCGCGAGCGCCATGCAGGCGTAGAAGACGACCGCCGCCGTGGTCACGAGGCCGCGCAGCCGCGGGCGGCCGTAGCGCGCCAGCTGCAGCACGAGCTGCGGAACCAGCAGCGTGCCCCACACCGCGAGGAATCCGATGAGTCCGTACTGCAGGGCGGTGAGCTGTGCGTTCGTCATGACCGGAACGTTATGGATCTTGGGGGTGGTGCCACTTCGGCCGACCAGCCGGACGGATCGGGCCCGGGTCGGCCATCTGGCCGAGGGCCGCTTAAGCCGATCGGTCAGGCTCGTCGTCGCGCTGCTTGTCCTCCGCGCGCTCCGATCGCCACGCCGCGAACACCGTGCCGCCCAGCAGCAGCACGACGACCGCGATCACGGTCAGGACGATCTGCAGTTCCATGACGGCTCTCCCCCGGGGTTCGCGCTGGTGATCGCTGCCGAGCCGCACGCCGTTACGCGGTACCACGAGTAACTGTTACCGCAAGTACTAGAAATCGCCGTCACCAGTGCTTACGCTGTGGATCATGGACGACGTCGTCTACACCAGGGCCGGCTCCGGCGCACCGCTGGTGCTCATCCACGGGGTCGGGCACCGCAGGCAGGCGTGGGATCCGGTGCTGCCGCTGATCACCCCGCACCGCGACGTGATCGCCGTGGACCTGCCCGGGTTCGGGGAATCACCGCACCGCGAAGGCGCATACGGCGTGGCCCCGGCGCTGGAGCTGTTCGCGAAGCTGTTCCTCGACCTCGGTCTCGAGCGGCCGCACGTGGCGGGCAACTCGCTCGGCGGCCTGCTGTCCCTCGAGCTCGCCAAGGCCGGCCTGGTGCGCAGCGCCACCGCGCTCTCGCCCGCCGGCCTGTGGACACCGTTGCAGCAGCACTACGCCCTCACCGTGCTCAGGACCCTGCGCACGCTGGCGCGGCACACGCCCGAGCGCAGCATCCGCCGGCTGGCCACCACGGGCGCCGGCCGCACGGCGCTCACCGGCATGATCTACGGCAAACCCGAACGGCTCGCCGCGCAGGTGATCGTGGACGACGTGCGCGCGTTGGCCGGCTCCGAAGGCTTCGCGCCCACACTCGCGCAGGCCAGGGGTGGTTTCCGCTTCACCGGGCCCGTGCGGGCCGACGTACCGGTCACCATCGCGTGGGCCGAGCACGACCGCGTGCTGGCGCGGCCGAAAGCGGCGGCGCTCGCGGCGGTGGCGCCGCACGCACGGCTGCTCACCCTGCCCGGCTGCGGCCACGTGCCGATGGGTGACGCGCCGGGCGTCGTCGCGCGCGTGCTGCTGGACGGCAGCGAAAACGGTGGGTGACTTTTCTCCGTCACCATCCTTTTTCCTCTGGTGAGGTCCCTCCCGTTTGGGCAGACTGCACCGCCGTGTGCCCGTTCCAGGGGACGGCGGGCGCGAAAACGGAGGAATCATGAGGCTCTTCACCCGGCTCGCGGTCACCGCCGCGGCCGCTTTGGCCACTGTGGCCGCTACGAGCGTGCCGGCGTCGGCCGCGCAGACCACCGATGTCCGGATCATCACGCTCAACGACCTGCACGGCAACCTCGAGCCGCCGGCGGGTTCGGGCGGCAAGGTGTTCCTGGCCGACGGGACCAGTGTGGACGCGGGCGGCGCGGCCTTCGTGGCCACGCACGTGAAGCAGCTCGAGTCGCAGGTGCACAACTCGATGGTGCTTTCGGCCGGCGACAACGTGGGCGCGTCGCCGGTGATCTCGGCCTTGTTCCACGACGAGCCGACGATCGACTTCCTCAACGAGCTGGGCGTGAAGGCCTCCGTGGTCGGCAACCACGAGCTCGACGAGGGTTATCAGGAGCTGCTGCGCATGCAGTTCGGCGGCTGCAACCAGACCGACGGCTGCCAGTTCCGCCCCACCTACCAGGGCGCGGACTTCCCGATCCTCGGGTCCAATGTGTACTTCACCAACGGCCTGCCCGCGCTGCTGCCGTTCTCGGTGCAGTTCTCCGGCGGCGTGCCGATCGGCATCATCGGCGCCACGCTGAAGGACCTGCCCTCGGTCGTCACGCCCGACGCGATCAAGGGCCTCAAGTTCGGCGACGAGACCCAGGCCATCAACCGCACCGCGAACCTGCTCGACCTGCTGGGCATCAAGGCCCAGGTCGTGCTGCTGCACCAGGGCGACGAGACGCTGCCCGGCTCCGGCCCCAACGACTGCAAGACGCAGCCGAACGGCGATGCCGACGTGATCGCCAAGAACGTGAGCCCGAAGGTCGACGCGATCTTCACCGGCCACAGCCACCAGCAGTACAACTGCGTGATCAACGATCCCGCGGGCAACCCGCGCCCGGTGATCCAGGGCGCGTCGTTCGGCCGGCTGCTGTCCGTGGTGGACCTGAAGATCGACAAGCGCACGCGCGACGTCGTGCGCTCGCAGACCAAGGCGCACAACGAGATCGTGACCCGCGACGTGACGCCGGACCCGGCCGTGGCGAAGCTCGTGGACGAGGCCAAGACCAAGTCGGGCCCGATCGCCAACAAGCAGGTCGGCACCATCACCGGCGACCTCACCGCCGCCGGCGCGCCCTCGGGTGAGTCGAAGATGGGCGACGTGATCGCCGACGCGCAGCTCGAAGGCACCAAGGCCAACAACGCGGTCGTCGCCATCACCAACCCCGGCGGCATCCGCGCGGACCTCACCTACGCGTCTTCGCCCAACGGCGAGGGCGACGGTGTGGTGACCTACGGCGAGGCGTTCACCGTGCAGCCGTTCGCGAACATCATGCAGACGATCACGCTCACCGGTGCGAACCTGAAGAACGTGCTGGAGCAGCAGTGGGGCCAGCCGGGCGGCACGAAGATCCTGCAGATCTCGAGCAGCCTGCACTACACCTACTCGGCCTCGGCGCCGATCGGCTCGCGCATCTCGAACATCACCGTGAACGGCACGCCGGTGGACCCGGCCGCGACGTTCCGCGTGTCGGTGAACAACTTCCTCGCCGCGGGCGGCGACGGGTTCACCGAGTTCACGAAGGGCACCGACCTCGCCGGCGGCCCCGTGGACCTCGACGCGCTCATCGCCTACCTCGGCGCGCACCCGGGCATCGCCCCGCCGCCGGCGGACCGGATCACGATGGTGCCGTAGCTGCTGTTCGATGAGCCCCGTCCCCGCTCGTTCGGGGGCGGGGCTCTCGTTTTTCCAAGCTTCTCCGCGCGGCGTGGCGCACCATGGTCCCCATGAACTGGGACGACGTGGTCGCGCTCGCGGCCGAGCTGCCGGAAACCGAAGAATCCACCTGGTACCGCACGCCGGCGTTGAAGGTGGCGGGCAAGGGCTTCGCCCGCCATCGCACCGAAGCGGAAGGCGGGGTGGTTTTCTTCTGCGGCCTCGACGAGAAGGCCGCCCTCCTCGCGACGGGTGACCCGGCCTTCTTCACCACGCCCCACTACGACGGATACGGCTCGATCATCGTCGATCTCGCACGGGTGGATCCGGTGCAGCTGAAGGAACTCCTGGTGGAGTCCTGGCGGCGGAAGGCGCCGAAGAAACTGCTGTAGGTCAGTCGATGAGCTCGCCTTCCAGCAAGCTCATCAGGTACATGTCGTGGTACTTCCCGTCGCTGCCGCGGAAACACTCCCGGTGCCGGCCGTCCTCGGCGAAGCCGACCTTGCGGTACACGTGCCGAGCCCGTTCGTTTTCCGCGACGACCCACAGCGCGATCAGGTGCAGGCGCATCATGGTGAAGCCGTAGCGGCACATCAGCCGCAGCGCTTCGGTGCCGTAGCCGCCGTCCCAGTGGTCCGGCTCGCCGATGTAGATGTCCAGCTCGGCGCGGCCGGTCTCCGGCTCGGCATCGCGCAGGTCCGTCACGCCGATCAGCGCGCCGGACGCCACCGACTCGATGCCGAGCACCACGTGCTCGTACGTGTTGACCTGGCGTTCCTCGCACCGCTTGCGCACCTGGTCGAGCGAGCGCGGGTACGAGCCGGTCATCCAGCGCCCCACCTCGTCGTCGTGGATCCAGCGGTAGAGCGAGTCCGCGTCCGACGTCTCCAGCGCCCGCAGCCGCACCAGCTTGCCGGTGAGCACCTGTTCACCCCCGTTTGAGCAGCAGAAAATCCTCGACGCCGACGAGACCGAGGAACTGGCGCACACCAGGCGGCATCGGCCGGCGGGACTCATCATGCACGAGCCGCGGCTGCGTCACGTGGCATTTTTCGCCGCGCGTGAGCAGCTCGGCTTGGCCCGCGGCGAGCACGTTCTTGACCCAGTCCGTGTCTGTCCCGTAGGTCAGCGCGACGACGAAGCCGTTGCTCGATCGGAAGACGTTCAGCGGAGTGCGGAACTCCTTGCCGGAGCGGCGGCCCCGGTGCACGACGATCCCGAAACCGGGCAGCCACCCGGCGAACGGTCCCGTGACGCGATTGGTCACCACACGGTTGAACTGGGCGAGACGTTCGGGCAGCACCATCCACCCAGAGTAATCCAACAGTTGTGGAATTAGCGCGTCTTCGGCCCGGTGCGTGGCCGTCGCGCGCATCTGGTGGGATGTTCGCGAACGCCGGCACGACGCGGGGAGAACAACATGGCGAACGACTGGCCGCTGCGACAGGACCCGGAGTCGCCGGTGATCTTCGCGCGGGCGCTGCTGGAGGACCCCGCGCAGCTCGCGTTCGTGGTCCTCGACGATGACGACGACTGGTTCATCAGCGACGGCGCCGAGTTCGACGAGGACATGGACGTGAACCGCGAGCAGTTCGGCGCGGTGCCGCTGAGCGAGGCCGTGGAGCTGATTCCGCAGCTCAAGGCGCTCTCGTCGCTGCCGACCGGCATGGCGGCCGACTGGGACCCGGAGCGCTCGGCGTGGCTGCTGAGCTCCGTCGCGGACTCCGACGACGAGGCCGAGGACCGCGAGATCCGCGACGCCCGCATCGCCGCGTGGCAGCACCCCGGCTCGCCGATCGACGAGGTGCAGCTCTCGACCGGGCTCACCGAGATCGTGACCGGGTCCGACGCGCCGGTGCGCGCCGTGCGCCAGGTGGTGCGCGAGGGTGACGGCACGTGGCTCTTCGTGGGCTTCGAGGTGCCGGAGGCCGAAGACTTCGAGGTCGAGGGCCTCGAGCTCGAACACGTGGTGAGCCTGTACCCGGACGTGGTGAACGTGCTGGCGGCCGCGCCCGGCCAGGTTTTCGACCGCGCGGAGCCGGGATCCGAGTGGGAGCTCGTGGAGGGCTGAAAGTTTTTGCGCGGCGAGTGTCCTGGCGCGGAGGGCCCCGTTCGTCCTTAGAGTGTTAGCCGGCGAACGGCGCCGGTCCGGACACTCATCGGGAGCAAGCCATGCCCACTTATGCCGCGATCATCTACTCCGCCGACGTGGACCCGACGCTGCCCGAAGCCGCGTCGATGATCAAGGACTACAACGAGTTCGGCGCGGCCGCCGCGGCCGTCATCCGCGGCGGCAAGGCCCTGTACCCGACGGCGACCGCCACCACCGTGCGCGTGACGGGCGGCAAGGGCGGCGACATCGTGACCAGCGACGGTCCGTACGCCGAGACGAAGGAAGCCCTCACCGGCTTCTACCTCATCGAATGCGCGGACCTCGAAGAAGCCGTGAAGGTCGCCGCGCAGATCCCGGGCGCCTGGGATGGCGCCGTCGAGGTGCGACCCGTCGTCGAGTTCACCCGGTGACGCTCGCCGGTGACACGCTGGCGCGGCTCGTCCGGGACGAGGGGACCCGGGTGCTCGCCACGCTCGTGCGCGTCATCGGGAGCGTCGACCTGGCCGAAGACGCGGTGCAGGACGCCGTCGTGCGGGCGCTCGAAACGTGGCCCCGCGACGGCGTCCCGGACAACCCGCGAGCCTGGCTGCTCGTGACGGCGCGCCGCCGCGCCGTCGACGTGCTGCGCCGCGAAGCCAAGCGCGTCGGGAAGGAGGCGGACGCCATGCCGCTGCCCGACGACGACCCACCCCAGTCGGTGATCCGCGACGACCTCCTGCGGCTCGTGTTCACCTGCTGCCACCCGTGCCTTTCGGTCGACGCGCAGGTCGCCTTGTCGCTGCGGACCCTCGGCGGTTTGTCGACCGCCGAGGTCGCGCGCGGCCTGCGCCTGCCCGAGGCGACGGCGGCGAAGCGGCTCACGCGCGCGAAGCAGAAAATCGCGACGGCGGGCATCCCGTACCGCGTGCCGTCGGCGGAAGAGCTGCCCGAGCGCCTTTCCGGCGTGGCGGCGACGGTGTACCTGATCTTCAACGAGGGGTACGCGGGCGTGCGCGCTCCGCTGGTGGACGAGGCCGTGCGGCTGGCGCGGCTGCTCGCCTCGCTGATGCCCGACGAGCCGACCGTGCTGGGGTTGCTGGCGCTGCTGTTGCTGCACGACGCGCGCCGCTGCACCCGCGTCGGCGACGACGGCCTGCCGGTGCTGCTGGCGGACCAGGACCGTTCGCTGTGGGACGCGGTGCTGATCCAGGAGGGCGTGGTGCTGGTCGGCCAGGCCCTGCGGCGCACACCTTCCACGCCGAATCCGTACGTGGTGGAGGCGGCGATCGCGGCCTGTCACGTGCTGGCGCCGACCTACGCGGCCACCAACTGGGACGCCGTGATCTCTTGGTACGACGTGCTTTTCACCGTCCGGCCGAGCCCCGTGGTGGCGTTGAACCGCGCCGCCGCCGTCGCCGAGCGCGACGGTGCTTCGGTGGCCCTGCCGCTCGTTCTTGACCTGGCCGACCTGGCGGACTACCCCTGGTGGCACGCCACGCGCGCCGAACTGTTGCACCGCTTGGGAAACCAGCCGGCGGCGCTCGCCGCTCTGACGTCGGCCGAATCGACGGGCCTGCACCCCGGCCACGCCGCCCGCCTGCGGCGCCGGCTGGGTGAATAGGGCGGCCTTGACACGCTCGCCGCCCGGCGCGTTCGATGGGTTCCACGCCCTGCGGTCGGTGTGCGCGCCCGTGCCCAGGGCGCCCAAACTTCTTCCACCGCAGAGGGGGCCCACGATGGCCGAACACCCCAACGCGACGCTCATCCGCCGCGGCTACGCCGCCTTCTCCACGGGCGACGTCGACACCCTCACCGAACTCCTCTCGGCCGACGCCGTGCAACACATGCCGGGCCACAACACCTTCTCCGGCGACCACAAGGGCCGCGACGCGATCCTCGCCATGTACGGCGAACTCGCCTCCCGCTCCGACGGCACCCTCCAGGTGATCCTCGAGGAGGTCTACGCGAACGACGACGAGGTGGTCACGGTGTACCACTCCACCGGCACCCGCGGCGACAAGCACCTGGACACCCGCCACGCCCTGGTCTTCCGGATGCGCGACGGCAAGGCCGTCGACCTCCTGGACGTCTCCCAGGACGAATCAGCCGACGACGCCTTCTGGGCGTGATCCCATGCCGACCCTGATGACCATGCAGATGACCGGCAACGCCGCGCAGCTGGAGAAGACCGCCGCCACCGAACCGGAGTCGATGCGCGCGATCGTCGACGCCGCCCGCGCCCGCGGCCTGATCTCCCACCACTTCTGGGCCGAAGGCGACACCATCCTCATCGTGGACATCTGGCCGGACCAGGCCGCGTTCGAAGCGTTCTTCGCCGATCAGGGTGAGCGCATCCGCAGCGTCATGTCAGCCGCTGGGGTTACGTCCCCGCCGGAGGTGAGGTTCTTCCGGCAGCTGTCGATCGGCGATGACGTGGACTGACTGTCTACGGTGTCTGCTGAGCCTGCCGTGGCTCCTGTGTCTACTGTGGATAGAGGTCGGGGCCGTACTCTTCGTTGACAAGCCTGAGCCACTCCTTCGCCCAGCCGCTGGAGATCGCGATCTCCTCGAGCGCGCCGGTGGGCAGGCACAGGAACCTGAGCCGTTGCTGGGCTTCGGGGTCGCTGATCTTTTGCCGCAGGTCTTCGAGTTCGTTCACCGCGTCGTCGACGGAGGCGTAGCTGCTCCAGGTGAGGTCCTGCTCGCCGCTGCGCAGGATCTCGAGGAGCTCGGTGATCAGGTCGCTGAGCCGCATGGGGCCATTGTCCCCTTGAACTGCCTCGGCCCTCGAGGACGCACTTGACCTGGGCGGAGTCAGCGCTTCGCCTGGGTGCCCGGCCCCAGGCCACCCTTCGCCCCGCCGCGCTCATGTTCGGCACCGCCGTGCCTCACTCCGTCTTCCCCGGCTGATCGGTGGTTGCCGCTGACCGATGGCCCTCGCCAAGATCGCGGCATGCGAACCATCGGGCAGCGAAGAATCGGGCCGGTCCAGATCACCGTCGATCAGTGGCACCTCATCAACTGGGCCCTCGAACACGAGGTCCACACCCGCATCGACGATGGGGCGTGGCCCAGGGCCGTGCAGGCAGCCCAAAGCATTCGTGATGCTGGCTCAGCCTGGACGAGATCGTTCGATGACAGCCGCAAGGACTCGCTGGGGTGGCCACCACGCGACGAGATCATGACCCTGACGCTGGAACCTCGACAATGGGCACTGATGCTGTCAGTGCTTCGGGCCCTGAACGAATCACAGGAGGACAACGCATTGCGCGACTTGGCCGATTTGGTGTCCGGACAACTGCCCGGGCTGAAATGGCCGTGAGAACCAAAAGCAATTCTTGGAGCGGATGACGGGAATCGAACCCGCGTATTCAGCTTGGGAACCACGGTGATCATGGCCGATAGTGGACCTGACCTGCAGACCGGGCTGCCTGCCGTCGGCCGCCGTTGACCGTGGTTGACCGGCCTGAATGGCACGGCAATGGCACGCTGCCGCCTGACCCACTCCCCCTCCCTTCACCCCGATACGAAGCCCGCACGCGGCCGGTGGTGCCGGGTCAAGGCACGCTTTCCCGCCTTGACGCGGTGTCGCCGGCCGTTGTCACGATCCGGCTTCGGGGTGGAGCCTGGCGACCCCCGTGGGTAACGCTCGCGGTCTACTTGTCGCCCAGCTTGCGGCTGAGGATGTCCATGGCGTCGACCAGGTCAGCGGCGCCTCGGAGGGTGATGGTGTCGTCTTGCATGTATTTGAGCTGGTGGAAGATGGCCAACAGCCCCTCTGCAGTCGCAAGGCTGATCGGGTCGGCGGTACTCCTGCCCTGTTCGATGGCTTGGCGTGCTGCTGCGGCGTGGGCTTCTGCGGTTACGCGGTCGGACCTCGGCATGAAGTCGACCTTGCCAGCGTGCCTGTCCGGCGTAACTAGTCCGATGAGCTGATCATCGCCAGCGGGGGCGCGCTGCACGGTGCTACGTCGTCGGCGGGCTGCCCGGCGACCGGCGGCCGAAGCGGAGCGGCAGGCCGTCCGTGTCGCAGTCGGGCGAGCCCGCCGTACGCGTGGTGACGTGCGCGCCGCCGCTGGAGGCGCCTTGATCCCATAGAGCCAAGTTCGGCAAGGTTCCTGGGGCAGCGGTCCATCGCTTCCATGTGCTCGTAATGACAGTAACCGGCGCCAGTATTCCCGCAGTAGTGGCAGGCCCGGGCCCCGCAAACGATGGTTGTGCGATAGCGAAGATTCTCCAACTGGCCTGCAGGGAGTTACCCGCAGGCCAGCCGAGAGTGAGACCGACAAAATGATTAAATTGTACTATATACTACAAATCGGACTAGTGAAGGTTGCCTTCTCCACGTATCATTGATCAAGTACCGCTCGGATCGACGCCATGTGACTGGAGGGGGTAGTCAACAAATGAAAACGCTTCGCGACGATAAAGTTTCAGGTCAGGCTTTGGCGCTATCATCTGTGGGTTTGCTGCTGGCGGGGCTTTTAACCTCCTTCTGGATTTTTCCAGCATGTATTGTGTTTTGCCTCGCTTCCGTTGTTTCCGGCGTTGTCGCGCTGCAGCGAGGCTCGATCGGGGTTAAGTCTTGGGCAGTCTGGCTGGCGATCTTGATTTCAGCTACTATTGTATTATATTCGATTGTTGTACTTCTTATTCCAGCCGGTGGTCAGATTCACGAAGGGCCACCGGCATGGTGGCGGCCAGAAATGACCTCGCCCGGGCAGTGATTCAGCACAATTCAATGTGATTGAGAGTTGGATCGACGCCGTCCGAAGTAAATTGCCATCCGGAGTGCAGGAACATAGTTTCACAGTCGCTATCGCCGCCGCGATCCATGATCAATCTAATTCTTTCGGTCGTTGTGCATTCATTTATCAGGTAAATTGTGGTTGAGAAAGTCCCTTCATCTTCATTGGTGACTTCGATGCAAGTGGGGGCATTTTCTTGCGGCGAAAACTTGGCGTTGCTGGATGTTGCTGCGTCGGATGACGATTCAGTGCGGAGTACTGTCGTGGGGTGGTAGCCTGCCCAAACGTCACGTTGAGCTGCGCTGGCCGATGGTGACAGTCCGACAATTCCAATTGCAGCTAATCCAGCTACGGCACAGCTGATGGTCAAATTACGCACTTGCTTCTCCTTTGACGTCTGGTTCTAGCAGTTGTCGACGCGATTAATTGAAGGAAAGAATCCGGCTGATGAGCCAAGCCAGTTTTGTCCGGATTCCAGTGTGAAGCAGGGTGAATCCGACCCTTGGTCGACGATGACGATAACGCGAACGGTGAAGTTGCAGAAGTTGTCGACTTCGTAATCGACAGATGTCGCCCCGCTGTCCGTTGCGATGATTGTTACGCATGAAGGTGCTGCGTCATTCGGCGAAAGTGGCAACTTGGGTGATGCGTCAGCTTGGCCCGCAAAAATCATTGGGCATACTGCAGTCAAAAGTGTTACCGCAGTCAACTTCGCAAGGTTCTTCATTCTTCTCCTCACTCGTTACTTTGAATGCAGGAGGGCGCAAAGAGAACGTTGCACAATGATTTCCCCAGCTGGTTCCCTCCCGAACTCAGCCTTGCGTGATCTGGACGATAGATCAACACGTACTGTGGAAGGACCCTGGGTTTCACCTGGTCGGCCTAGGCAAGAATGATCAATTAAAACATTCCTGTCAAACCGGTAAAATGCCTCATTGGCGCACGAAAAACAAGGTATTCGCAGGGTCAAGCTTGATCTTTCGCCCTCTGGGCGAAGGGTGGCTAGATTCGGAAAACATTGTTTTGGTTTTGATCTCTGATGAAATCGCACCAGAGCATGGGCCATGTCGAAAGGTTTGGCCGTTGGTGATGGTTTTGACTTCGTGGGCGGTGAACCTGACCTCGGAGTAGCGGACTTTGTCGTCGCCGAGTGAAGCGACGTACAGGAAAGATGTCGAACGGTGGGCGCTCGTCGCTACCGCTTGAGAGAGGACGGCATGTCGGCCGACGGCATGGATCCCCGGAGTTGGCCGGCGCCCACGTTCGCGGAGTTGTCTGCAGAGACTGGGCGGATTGGGCCATCGAAGCCGAGCGGCAGTGCACGGGCGTCGGCATGATATGCACACCGTTCGTCGCGCGTATTCTCGGGCAACGCTCTTCTTCGGACTGTCGAACAAAGGTCTTTGCCCGGTCGATGTACTGCTGGCCGGCGGACGTTTCGTCGTCCTTGATCGAGTGGTGGAAGAAGATAGCATCTTTGCCCATTAGTTCGTAAGCATCATCAAATCATATTAGACGATTTTTAAAACCCTTTTGCGCCAGGATTAAGCATGAATCAGTACCCATTTGGGGATGTCTTGCGGTATTGAAAACCCTGCTTCGCGTACAAAGTAATTCGTTGCATGTCGCCGACGAGCATGTTGATGACACGGTCTACGTCGCCGATGGTTTCGATGTACTCGTCCAGCGGCAGCGGCCGTGACACCCAGATGACGTCGACCTCGGGCCAGTGCTTCTTGCACGTTGCATACGCCCGGCGCTGCTGGTACGGGCGCGAGATCAGCGTGATTGACTTGGCGTCAATCCCGCGCGCGTCCAGTAGTTGCCGGCTCAACGTGATGTTGTCCCCAGTGTTCCGCGCCTCCGGCTCGACCAGGATCGCGTCGTCCGGAACCCCCAGTTCCAACGCGTGTTCCCGGTAGTGCGCTGCCTCCCCGCGCGGGAATCGCTCGACGGTCGTCGGCGCGTTCGCCCCGGTGAAGACGATCCGCGGGAAGTATCCCTGCTGGTACAGCTCCGTCGTGTACGTGGCGACGCCGAGATCGTGGCTCCCCAGGCCGATCCCGACGTCTGTGGGCCGGAGTTCGTGGTGCATGTCGTGGTAGTCCCAGAGCGTTTGGACGTCGGCGCGGAGGTTGGTCCGGCAGGGTGGTCGAGCGCTCGGTCATGCGGGAGACTCCGGAGTCAGTCGGGGAGCTTGAACGTATACGACCAGGAGAAACGGCTGGCAGCGTGGATGCCGCGCGCGAACTCGACGACTCGGCCGTCTGCGGTGAACGTGCGGCGCTGCAGGACCATGACGGGCTCGCCGGCTGGGAGCTCCAGCGTCTCGATCTCGTCAGGTGTGGGCATGCGTGAGTAGAAGGTCTCGCTGATCGTGTCAGGTTCGAGGCCCTGAAGCGTGAGGACCAGGAACCCGCCACCTCGACCGGCCTGCCCCGGAGTGTCGTCGACGAGGCGAGTGCCCTCGACGTCTTCCGGGCGGCAGTAGCTGGACAGCGTGTGCGTGGGGTGGCCGGCGTCCTTGACCAGGCGTGCACGCTCGTAGACGAGTGAGTCGGCGTCGACGCCCAGGGCCTCGGCGATCTCTTTGTCGGCTTCGACCTTCGAAACAGTCTGCGTCTGGTCGGTGGGCTTCCACTCGCGGCCGGACGCCTCGCGGTCGGCGATGAACGCCACCGTGTCGTCGTACTTGCACTTGTTCTTGGCGTAGCGGTCGGTGCCGAGGCGCTTCATGGGTGGGCGCGCGGACGAGGGGTGGCGCGTCGGCGGATGGGCGTCACCAGTCCTTTGGCCTCCGGGACGCCGACGGCTTTGCGGACCGTGACGTTGACGCCGTACTCCTCGACCAGCTCTTCTTGCTTCGGCAGCGCCGCGTCTGTGGCCTCGCCGCTCCGGTGGATTGCATCGCGCAGGCTCGCAACCAGAGGGGCGGATCGCCGAGACGATGTCGAAGCTCATCGAAGAACACCGGGGAAAAGCGCGGAAATGGAGTCGCTGTGATGTTGCTGGCATGTTTGTTCGAAAAGTCCGTAGAAAGCCAGAATGGGTGCCTCCCAGCCGCGAGAAGCACCCATTCTGAGCTACAAGAACAGTTCTTGGAGCGGATGACGGGAATCGAACCCGCGTATTCAGCTTGGGAAGCTGATGTTCTACCATTGAACTACATCCGCAGTGCCTTGCCAGCTTACACGGGCGCGTGGTCGGTGTGTCCAGTGGGGCGTGGGTTGACGGGGCCGGGGCCAAGTGACAACACTTGTTGTCGGACGGTGGCGGCGCCGGAGGTGGATGTGGTGGACGACCCGGTGTTGTTCCGGCAGGGCGGGTTTCGGCTGGTCGCGCGGTTGCGTGGGGTCGAGGGGCTGCGCGCCGGTGAGGAGCAGGTGAAGCGGTTGCGCGAGTTTGCGCAGCGGCAGGATGCGCCGGCGGATGCGTTGGTGGAGTGGTTCGGGCGAAGCGCGGGGAACCAGGCAAGGTTCGAGCGGGCCCTGGTGCATGGAGCACAAGAGCAGGACGACGCCGAGTTGCGCGAGTTCATGGCCGCGGTCGAGGCGACGCCGTACTGGGTGGATCGGGCGCGGATCGAGCGGGGCGCGCGGGCGATCACGCGCGCGGGGTTGCTCGGGCTGTTTCCGCTGGGTGATATGTCGCTGATGGGCGGGTACCTGGCGTCGCGGGCGACGAAGTCGTTGGTGGGGACCGGGGAGATCGAGTATCGGGCCACGCGGCGGCTGGTGGAGACGGCCGCGTGGTGGATCGACGTGACCACGCCCGGGGCGATGGACCGCGGCGAGGCCGGTTTTCGCGCGGCGGTGCGGATCCGGGTGGTCCACGCGCACGTGCGGCGCGCGATGAACCGGCGCGAGGACTGGGACTACGAGCAGTGGGACCGGCCCGTGAACCAGGTCCAGACCGCCGGCACGCTACTGCTGTTCTCCCTGGTCTACGTTTTCGGCACGCAGCTGCTCGGCGTGCGCTACACCGAACGCGAACGCGCCGACATCCTCCACCTCTGGCGCTACATCGGCTGGCTGATGGGCGTCGACGAGGAGCTCCTGCCCGCCGACGAAGACGACGCCTGGCGGCTGCTCTGGCTCCTCGCCGCCACCGAGTTCATCCCCGACGAGGACTCGAAACGCCTGGCCAAGGCCCTCGTCGAGAGCCACGCCGCCATCGGGCAGGGCCGCGGCGCGGCCGGCAAGGTGCTGGCGCACGTGAACGTGCAGGTCCACTCCGCGATCAGCCGCCTCGTGCTCGGCAAGGAGAACGCCGACTTCCTCGAGCTGCCGGACGACCCCGTCGCCCAGGCGGCCGTCGTCGCGGTCGCCGGGGTGAACTTCGCCGCCGAGACCGCCCGACGCTTCATTCCCGGAGCGACGGCGCTGCAAGAGCTGCTCGGTGGACTAGGGCGTCGGCGGTACCTGAAGCGGGTGAACGAGGTGTTCCGCGCCGACGCATCGGACGGTCGGCCCACGCGAGCGGCATGAGTTCGCGGAATCAGGTTGGATCAGTTGTTACAACCTGATCCAACCTGGTTCAAAACCGGACGTTAGGCTGCGTCAGTGCTGCTCAGTGACCGTGACCTTCGCAAAGAGCTCGACGCCGGCCGGCTCGGGATGGATCCGTTCGACCCCGCGATGGTGCAGCCGTCGAGCATCGATGTGCGGTTGGATCGGTTCTTCCGGGTGTTCGACAACAGCAAGTACACGCACATCGACCCGCAGCTGCAGCAGGATGAGCTGACCTCGCTGGTCGAGAAGGAGGGCGAAGAGCCCTTCGTGCTGCACCCGGGCGAGTTCGTGCTCGGGTCGACGTACGAGATGGTCACGCTGGCCGATGATCTCGCCGGCCGGTTGGAAGGCAAGTCTTCGCTGGGGCGGTTGGGGTTGCTCACGCACTCGACCGCCGGGTTCATCGACCCGGGGTTCTCGGGGCACATCACGCTCGAGCTGTCGAACGTCGCGAACCTGCCGATCACGCTGTGGCCCGGCATGAAGATCGGCCAGCTGTGCATCTTCCGCCTGTCCAGCTCGGCGGAGTTCCCGTACGGCTCCAAGGAAGCCGGCTCGCGCTACCAGGGCCAGCGCGGCCCCACGCCGAGCCGGGCGTACAAGAACTTCCACCGCGTGGACACCTGGCGCTAGGCCGAAACCGGAGCTGCCCAGTCGATGCGGTGGTTCCACATGAAGGCGTTCGGGTCGTCGCCACCGGCGCCGCGCATGGCCCGGCGGATGAAGAAATCACGCACGACCCGGCCGAAGAAGCCGGGTGACTTGTCGTCGCCGTTGCGTTTGCCCTGGGCCACCACGGCTTCCACCCGCGCGCGGCGCAGGGATTCGAAGGTCGGCAGAACCGCGTCCACCGGGACGTCCCGCAGGCAGCGCGCCAAGGTGACCGCGTCCTCGATGGCCATCGACGCGCCCTGGCCCGCGGCCGGCGAGGTGGCGTGGGCGGCGTCGCCGATGATGCCGATGCGGCCGCGGTGCCACACGGGCACCGACGGGAAGTCGTAGGTCGGCCAGGGTGTGTAGATGTGCTCGGTGGCGCGGACGATGTCGGCGGCACGGGTGTGATCACGGCGCACTAGGTCCACCAGTTCGGCCTGCCACTGCGCAGTGCCCGGCACCGGCGTCGACGGGCTGGGCTCGGCCGAGCGCGGCACGTTCGCGAACCACCACACCGAGCCGTCCGGGTGCACCACGTGCGCGAAGAACACCTTGCGGCCGAACACCATGTGCATCACGCCCGGCTCGTCGTCGAGCCGCACGCCCGTGGTGAAGCCGCCGGTGTTGAGCAGCGGCACGTACCGCGGCGCTGGCGCGGCGGGATCGAGAACGCGTCGCACGGTCGAGCGCAGGCCGTCGGCACCGATCAGCAGGTCGCCCGATTCCGTGGAGCCGTCGCCGAACACCGCGGTGACCTCGGCCGACGTCTGCGAAGCGTCCGTGAGCCGCCGGCCGTACTCGGTGCGTACGCCGCGTCTGGCCGCTTCGTCGCGCAGCGCGACGTAGAGGTCAGAGCGGCGCACGGTCTGGCTCACCGTGCCGTCCGGCAGCGGGCCGCCGAGCGGGAACTCGGCGAGCCGTTCACCGTCGCCGAGGCCGACGGTCATCTTCGGGGTGTCGAACCCCAAGTCCTTGACCAGGTCTTTCAGGCCCAGCGGCGCCAGCGCGTCGAGCCCGTTGACGGCCAGCGTCACAAACGCGCCGACCCCGTCGGCCGTGCGGTCGTACGCCTCGAACAGCACCGGCTCGTGGCCGATTTCGTGTAGCGCGATCGCCGTGATCGTGCCCGCGATGCCGCCACCCGCGATCAGTACCCGTGACATCCTTCGTCCCCTCAAATATTTCGATCCGTCGAATAATTCCCCTGACCGAAGGATCCGCTAGGCTGGGCCGCGTGTCAACCGAGCGCGAGAAGTTGGTCGACGAGCTGCTGGACCGGTCGCGGGTGCTGTCCACCGAGACGGTCATGTTCCATACCGCGATCGCGCTGCAACGCGACCTGTCGGCGGTCGAGAGCAAGGTGCTCGACTACCTCGCCCGCCTCGGCCCGCTCACGCCGAAAGCGCTGGCCGAGTACGCGGGCCTGGCGCCGGCGTCGATCACCGCGTTGATCGACCGGCTCGAACGCAAACACCTGGTCACGCGCGCGCCGCACCCCGACGACCGGCGCAAGGTGCTCGTGCGGATCGAGCGCTCGACGATCGAGGAAGCCGTGTCGCTGTGGGACCACATCGTGGCGGCGACCCGCGCGCTCGCGGCCGGCTACTCCGAAGGTGAACTCCGAACGGTGATCGGGTTCCTCGAACGGGCCGCGGCGATCACTCACGAGTCGACCACCCGCCTCACCGATAACTCGCCGGAGTGAGTTGCGGCCACGGCCGGGTTGGAAATCGCGTCGCGTTCACCGGTTCGTGGAAAGCTCGCGGTCATGGGCTCGGCCGGGAAACGTCTGCTCGCGGTATTCGGCCTCCTGGCCACCTTCGTCGTGCCGGCGCACGCGGATACCGTCAAGGGATTGGCGCAGAATTACCACCAAGTGGTGTACGGCGATTTCCTCTACGCCGGAAACAGTGTGGTCGAGTGCGTACCCGGTGACGCCGATTGTGCGAAAGCCGCCCATCGCGACACCAAAAAACCGGCCGCGGACTTCGCGTTGCGCTGGTCCGATGTGGACTCCGACGCGAGCACGTTCGACTCCTCCACCGCGTCCGTCACGGTCCCGCCGGGGGCGAAGGTCGCGTTCGCGCGGCTGACCTGGGGCGGCACGACGTCAGCGTGCGCGAGCCCGGCCGGGTCGCCGAAGACGCAGGCCGTGCGCTTTTCCGTGGGCGCGGCCCACGCCGACGTGGCCCCCGGCTCCTACGCCGAGGACGCGAAGTCCTACTCCGCCTACGCCGACGTGACCGGTCAGTTCGCGACGGCCGCTACGGGCGCGCCGCTCACGCTCACCGCCGCGAACGTGTGGACCACCGCCGGCCGCGGGTGCGGCGGCGGCTGGTCGGTTGCGGTCGTGTTCGCCTACCCCACGCGGGATCCGCAGTACGCGCCGGCGAAACGCGCGATCTACGTCTACGACGGGCACGCGGCCCAGAGCGCGAACGGTCCCGCCACGACCACCACCGTCACCGGGTTCCGCGCGGCTTCGGCCGATGCCCACGTCGGCGTGACCGCCGAAGGCGGCGACTGGGGCACCACGGGTGACCGTTTCCTCATCAACGACAAACCCGTCGCCGAACCCGGCACCGGCGCGGCTGACAACTTCTTCGTCGCGAGCACCGACAACGCCGCGAAACCCGACGTCAAGAACACCTTCGGCATCGACGCCAAGGCGTTGAGCAGCGACGCCGTGCCCAGCGGCGCGACCAGCGCGAAGCTCTCGTTCAGCACGACCGGCGACGATTTCGCCGTGCAGAGCCTGGTGTTCTCCGTGCCGGTGCCGGACCTGCAGCTCGCGACGCACGCCGATCCGCCGCGCGCGCACGCCGGTGACCAGGTCACCGTGACCGTCGGCGTGACCAACCCGAACGACACCGCGGCCACCGACGTCGAGGTGAAGGACGACCGGTTTCCGGGCTGTGCCAAGAAGATCGGTGCGCTCGCCGCGGGCGCGACCACGGGCTACCAGTGCACGGTCACCGCACCGGCCGACGACGTCACGAGCACCGCGAAGGTCACCGGTACCAGCACGCTCGGTGACGCGCTCGAGGGCAGCGCCACCACTCGCATCGACGTGGTCCACCCCGCGATCACGCTCGCCCAGCACGTCGACAAGGCGGCTTATCGCACCGGTGATCCCGTGACGTTCACGGTCACCGCCACCAACGCCGGCGACGTGCCGCTGCACGACGTCGCCGTGACCGGTGCGAACGGCTGTGCGCGCACGATCGGGACGCTCGCGCCGGGCCAGCACACCACCGGTACCTGCACGGCGAAGGCGCCGGTTTCCGACACCCACGCTTCCGTGGCCGGCACCGATCCGCTGGGCAAATCGGTGACCGCCGCGGCCGACGCCGACGTGCCGCTCATCGCGCCGGCGCTTGAAGTCACCAAAACCGTGGACCCGGCCGTGGTCCACGGCGGTGAGCCGGTGACCTGGACGATCACCGTGCGCAACACCGGCGACAGTCCGCTGAACCCCGTGGTCGTCACCGACGCCACCACGCCGGCGTGTGCGCGGACGTTCGGCGCGCTGGCCGCCGGCGCGCAGCAGAGCTTCCCGTGCACCGCGAACCCGACGCTGACCACCACGAACACGGTCACGGCGACCGGCACCGACCTGTCCGGCCAGCTCGTGTCCGACACCGCGTCAGCCACGGCGAAGGTGATCCACCCGGCGTTGTCGATCACCAAGACGGCCGCGCCCACGCAGGTGCGCGAAGGGGACCGCGTGACCTTCACCGTCACGCTGAAGAACACCGGCGACGCGCCGCTCGACGACGTCGCGGTGGCCGACGAGCGCACGCCCGGCTGCGTGCGGAAGTTCGGCACCCTGGCGCCCCAAGCGGTGCAGACCTACCAATGCGACCTGCTCGCCCCGGCCGACGACGTCACCGACCCCGTGGTCGCGACCGGCAAAGACGAGCTGGGCAAACAACTCAGCGTGACAGCCGACGCGCCGGTCGACGTGATCCACCCCGTCGTCGCGGTCACGCAGTCCGTCGCGCCGCAGCAGGTGCGCGAGGGCGACCGCGTGACCTTCACCGTCACGGTGCGCAACACCGGTGACGTGCCGCTGCACGATCTGGCCCTCACCAGCAGCAAGGTGCCCGACTGCGCCAAGCCGCTCGGAATCCTTGCCCCGCAGGGCACCCAGACCTTCGACTGCACGACCGTGGCCGGCGCGGACGGCTTCACGAACTCCCTGGCGGCCACCGGAACCGACCCGACCGGCCGGACCGTCGCGGCCTCGGCCGACGCGTCGTTCACCGTGGTGCACCCGGCCGTCACGCTCGCCACCACCGTCCAAGGTGGACCGTTCCGCGAACACGACAGCGTGCCGGTGCAGGTCACCGTGACGAACACCGGCGACACCCCGCTCACGAAACTGCAGGTCACCACCCCCGACCGGGCCGAAGCCTGCACTCAGAACCACGACGCACCGCTGGCCCCCGGAGGCACCTGGGCCTTCACCTGCACCACCACCGCGCCGGCGGACGACGTGACCGAATCGCTCACCGTGACCGCGGCCGCCCCGGTGGGACCGGTCGTGACGGCGAGCGCCGAGACCACCCTTGACGTGATCCACCCGGCCGTCGCTGTGACGCAGACCGTCGCGCCCGCCGTGGTCCGGCCCGGCGAGCCGGCGACCTTCACGATCACCACCACCAACACCGGCGACACCGAGCTGCACGACGTCACGCTCGAAGACCCCGCCGCACCCGAATGCGCCCACCGCCTCGGAACCCTTGCGCCGCAGGCGAAACAGAACACCACCTGCACTCACGCCCCGGGCGACGACTTCACCAGCACCGCGAAGGTCACCGGCACCGATCCGTCGAACCGACCGGTCTCCGCGAGCGCCGAAGCGCACCTCGACGTGATCCACCCCGCCGTCGCGATCACCCAGGCCGTCGCGCCCCAGCAGGTGCGCGAAGGCGACCGCGTGACCTTCACGATCACCGTGCGCAACTCCGGCGACGTCGCGCTCACCAAACTGTCCATTGTGGATGAAAAGACCCCAGCCTGCGCCCGCGCCGACGGCACCACCCTCGCACCCGGCGCCACCGATCAGTACACCTGCACCACGAAAGCCGGCCCCGACGGCTACACCAACCTCGCGAAAGTCACCGGCACCGACCCGCTCGGCGGCACCGTGACCGCAACGGCCGGCGCAGCGTTCACCGTGCTGCACCCCGGCCTCTCGCTCAGCCGCACCGTGCACGGCGGTCCCTTTCGCGCCGGCGACGCCGTGACCACCACGCTCACCGTGACCAACACCGGCGACTCACCCGTCACCGCGATCACGATCACCGACGCCACGATCCCCGCTTGTGCCAAGACCTTCGCCACCCTCGCGCCCGGCGCGAAGCAGTCCTACGACTGCACGGCACCGGCGCCGGCCGACGACACCGTCCTCACCGCCCACGCCATCGGCAGGCCGACCACCGGCCCCGCGCTCACGGCGACGGCCGACGCCACGATCGACGTGATCCACCCGGCGCTCACGGTGAAACCCGTTGCCGCACAACCACAAGCCCGGCAGAACGACGACGTCACGATCACCGTCACCGTCACGAACACCGGCGACACCCCGCTGACAAAAATCACCCTCACGGGCTGTCCGCACGACCTCGACCAGCTCGCCACCGGCGCGGCCGCCACCTACACCTGCACCGTGAAGGCCGCGCCCGACGACTTCAGCACCACCGTGAACGCCACGGCCAACGACCCGACGACCCGCCCCGTGACCGCGTCGGGCACCACGAGCATCGACGTGATCCACCCCGAGCTCGCGCTCATGACCGACGCCGAGCCGTACCAGGTCCGCCAGGGTGACACCGTCACGTTCTCCGTGCTGGTGAAGAACGTCGGCGACGTGCCGCTGACGAAAATCACCCTCACCGACGATCACACCCCGGCCTGCGCGCACGACGTGGCCGCTCTCGCCCCCGACGCCGAGGAGACCTACACCTGCACCACTGTCGCGGGCGCCACCGGCTTCACGAGCACGACCAAAGCCACCGGCACCGACCCGATCCACCGCGCGGTGACGGCGAGCGCGCAGGCGTCGTTCGAGGTGCTGCAACCGAAACTCACCCTCACGAAACGCGCCGATCCCGGCCCCTACCGAGCCGACGACTCCGTGCGTTTCGACCTCGTGCTCACCAACACCGGCGATACCGCGCTGCACGACGTCCGCGTGACCGACCCGCAGGCGCCCGAATGCACGCGGACGTTCGCGGAACTGCCGGTGAACGGCATCCAGCGCTACCCGTGTACCACCACGGCCACCGGCTCCACGCCCGACAGCACGACCGCCTCCGCCACCCCGGCCCGCGGCGCAGCCATCACCACCACGGCGACCACACCCGTGCCGGTGATCCACCCCGGCCTCACCGTGGCCACCGACCACCTGCACCAGCCCATCCGCCCGGGTGACCCGGTCACGGACCTGACCACCGTCCGCAACACCGGCGATGCGGCGCTGCAAGAGGTGACCGTTCGCGCCGCGGACCCGGCCTGCGCGTTCACCCTGGCGACGCTCGCACCCGGCGCTACCGCACTGCGCGCCTGCACCCGCATCGCCGAGCGGAGCACCGTGACCGACACGATCGCCACCGCACACGACCCCGCCGGCCGTCAGCTCACGGCCGGCGCCACCACAACCACGGACGTCCTCGGCACACCGGCACCCGCCCGCCAGGCCGAGCCCAGGTCCGAACCGCACCCGGCCCTCACCGTCACCGAAACCGCCGATCCGACCGCGAACCCCGGCGACACCGTCACCTTCCTGGTCACCGCCGCCAACACCGGCACCGCACCGCTCACGGTCGACGGTCACCACCTCGACCCCGGCAACCGGCGCGACTGGACCCGCACCGCCACCGCGCCCCGCACCGGCACGCTCACCGACGCCGTCGACGTGACCGCCGCACCGGCCGGGGCGCCGGCGTTCACCGTCCGAGCCGCCGCGTCCGTCCGCGTGCTCACCCCACACCCGCGTGCCACGGCGGAAAAGCCGCAGGAACCGGGCTCCGACTGGACCTACCTGCTGGCCGCCCTCGCCCTCCTCGGCTCGGGCGCGCTCCTTCTGCGCGTGACCCGTCGCCCCCGAACGTGAGCTGAATCTCCCGGCCGGCCGCGGAACCGCCGGTGCACCAGGAGATCCACCTGCCCCTGCACCAGGAAACCGGCCCGCGCGAGTGATCATTTCCGGACCTTGATCAAAAAAGGCACTGGGCCTTTCGGGGGTAACGGTCGTAATCGGTTCGTGATAGTTTCCTCGCCCGTGTCCCCCATTGGTGCGCGCGGTCGAGTGATTTTGGTGTCACTGAGTGTTCTTCTCGGCGGTTTTACCGCCGCCGGAGGGACAGTGTGGCTCCACGACAGACCGAGCGCGGCGACGCTCGGTAGTGCCGCCGCAGGTCAGTCCGACCCGCTGTCCGGCGTCCCGTCGGTCGACCCCTTCGCGAAGCAGCCTTCGTCGTCCATCACCGGCGGCACCCCGGTGCCGGGCGCGACCGGCGCGCCGTCGTCCGAGTCCAGCGCTCCGGCGACGCCGACGACATCGGCCAGCACCGATCCCACCTCGACGACCACGCCAGGCACCCCCAGCAGCAGCGACAGCCCCGCGCCTCCGCCGCCGGCTCCGAAGACCACGCCGTCGTCGAGCAGCCCGGCCCGCAGCACCAACCCGTCGATGGCCGGTCAGGTCGTGGACCTCGTGAACGACGAGCGCGCCAAGGCCGGCTGCGACCCCGTGACCGAGGAATCCCACCTCGACAAGGCCGCGCAGGACCACAGCGACGACATGTCGGCGCGCAACTACTTCTCGCACGACACCCCCGAGGGCGAGCACTTCGACGAGCGCATCCGCGACGCCGGCTACAGCAAGCCGGGCGCCGAGAACATCGCGAAGGGTGCGACGAGCGCGAAGCAGGTGATGCAGCTGTGGATGGACTCCAGCGGCCACCGCGCGAACATCCTCAACTGCTCGCTGACCAAGCTCGGCGTCGGCGTGACCACCGCCGGCTGGTACTGGACGCAGGACTTCGGGTACTGAGCCGACCGGTGCGGAGACCGCCTACTGCGAGTCCTCGATCGGCCGCGTGCTCAGGTCCCCGTAGCGCGCCAGCACCGCCGCGCGCAGGTTCGGATCCGTCCGCGGCACCGGCTCGATGAACACCTCGGTCACGTCGTGGAACCCCGCGGTGAGCTCACCCGCGATCCGCACGCACGCGAACTCGACGTCGGCCGCGCCCAGTGAATCGTCGAAGTCCACGCGGGCGCACACCAGCACCTGGTCGGTGCCCATGAGCATCGTCTGCAAGTCCACCACCGCCTCGATCTCCGGGGCCGAACCGAGGTGGTCGCGCACCCCGCGCACGATCCGCGGATCCGCCTGCCGGCCGATGAGCAGGCCACGGTTGGTGCGGCCCAGCAGGTACGCGACACACGCGAGCAGCACGCCGATGAGGATCGACGCGATGCCGTCCCACACCGAGGAACCCGTGAGCTGGTGCAACCCGATGCCGCCGAAGGCGAGCAGCAGACCGATCAGCGCGGCCGAGTCCTCGAAGAGCACGGTCTTCGGTGCCGGGTCGTCGATCATCCGCAGGTAGGCGAAGAACGACCGGCCTTCTTGGCGGGACTCGTTGCGGACCTGCCGGATCGCCTGCAGCCACGACGTGCCCTCGAGCACGAACGCGATGCCCAGCACCGAGTACCCGACGATCGGGTTCGTCTGCTCTTCGCTTTCGCCGAACACGGTAGTGAAACCCTCGTACAGCGCGAACATCGCGCCCGAGGCGAAGATCGAGACGGCCGCCAGCAGCGACCAGAAGTAGCGTTCCTTGCCGTAGCCGAACGGGTGGATCCGGTCGGCCGGGCGCTCCGAGCGTTTCAGCGCGGTGAGCAACAGGACCTCGGTGATCGTGTCGGCCACCGAGTGCGCGGCCTCCGACAGCATCGCGCCCGAGCCGGTGATGATCCCGGCGATCAGCTTCAGGATGGCGATGGCCAGGTTCACGCCGCCGGCCAGCAGCACGGTGAGGGTGCTCTCGCCGCCCTTTTCCTCTTGCTCGCTCACGGCCAGAACACTAGCGGCGCGCCGGCGTCCGAGTCGGTCGAGAGTGGGTTCGGCGCCGGCTCAGCGTCGCGTCCGAGTCGGTTCGAGCCGGTTGAGCACTGGATCAGCACTGGATCAGTGCCGCGCCAGTGTCGGGTCAGCGCCGGGTCAGAGTCGGTTCAGCCCCGACAGCACGCGTTCCATCAGCGCGATGGCCGGGCGGCCGTCCTCCTTGCGCTGCGGCGCGTGGATCGTGACGAGACCGAGTTCGGCCAGGTCGTCGAGAAGCACGCGCGCTACGCCCAGCGGCACGTTCAGCGTGGCTGCCACCTCGGCCACCGACCGCGGGTACAGGCAGAGTGACCGCACGATCCGGAACTCGCCCTTGATCTGCGGCGAGTTCCAGCGGGGGTCCTGGGCGTTGGCCTTCACGAGCGCCTCGACGGCCAGGTTGCGGCGCGAGTGCGTGCGGCCGCGGGTGAGGACGTACGGCCGCACGAGCGTGCGCGGGCCGGGAACCGGCGAGGGATCGGCGACCCAGCCGTCGCCCACCACTGGCTCGCCAGCGAACTCCTCGCGGCTCGCGCTCGGCCACTCGGGCTCCGGCGGGCGGCTCGGGGCGACGCTGACTCGTCCGGAAGGCGGAAAGGGTGTGCCCGAGTGGCCGGTGTAGCCAGGTCCGCTGTACCCGTTCACCACGTCGCGCCCCCTTATACCGGTAGCCGAATTCGCTTCCCGCAAGCGGCGTCGGTCGCGAGAAACCGAAGAATACGCCCGTTGTCCTGTCTGTCATCGGCAATGTGACGAAGCCGGGTCCAGGGTGCAGAAAATATGCACGGTAAACGTTTTCGGTCGCTATTTCGGGGAAGGTGCGGCTGCGTGGTCAAACGGTTACCGGAATTCCTTCGCGCCATCAAAGCGAAGATGATCAATGTCGCGGGAATGAGGATCAGTTGTTCGATCGGTGCGCTCGGGTTGCCAGTGGACTGACCCGGCAGGACGTGCCGACCGCGCCCGCTGCCAGGGAAAACGGCGGCGGATACCAGTCCGCCGCAGTGCGACCATGATCGTTGAGAATGCCAATTTCGCCGTGACCGTGCTGCACGAATGGAGCAGTCATCCCCTTGTCCAGCAGGTGGAACACCGCGCTCGCGCCCAGTCTCGCCCCGAACCTGGCCCACATCGGACCGCGGGTGTCAAGGGCGCGAACGGTCAGGTGTAAGGCGAACTCCGCCGACGCGAGGGGTCGCCAAGGCCGCGCCGGCGAGCCGTGCAGGGCTACGGCAGACGGCCCTGTTCCCAGCATCCGAGACGCCGGCCTGGCTCCCGCGGCGCCGGCGAATAGGCGGGTGAAAGCGAGCGAAGTGATCGTTTCGCTGTGTACGCATTCGTACACGGGCCGTTAATCGCGAGTGTGCCCGTGGCAATGATCTAAAAACGCCCCTTTCACGATGGCGAACCATCGCAAAAGGGGCGTTCATTCCAGTTCGCGACCGGTTATTTGTCCTCGTCCGGCAGCGGTGTCCCGGTCGGCTTCTCGTCGGTCGGCACGTCCGGCTCGCCGCCGAGGTCGGCGTCCGAGCTCTCGAGCGCCGGGGCGCCCGCCGCCACCAGCGCCGGCTCCGGCTTGCGCTTCACGGCCGTGAGCAGCAGCTGCGCCACGTCCACGACCTCCACGCGCTCGCTCGCGAGGCCGTCGCTCTGGCGCGCCGTGACGCCGTCGGTGAGCATCACGCGGCAGAACGGGCAGCCGGTGGCGATCTTCGACGGTGCGGTGCCCAGCGCCTCGTCCACGCGCTCGACGTTGATCCGCTTGCCGATCTTCTCCTCCATCCACATGCGCGCGCCGCCGGCGCCACAGCACATGGACCGGTCGCCGTGGCGCGGCATCTCGCGCAGCTTCGCGCCCGACGCGCCGACGAGCTCACGCGGAGCGTCGTAGACCTTGTTGTGGCGGCCCAGGTAACACGGGTCGTGGTAGGTCACGTCCTCGGCGACCGGCGCCACCGGCGTCAGGTACTTCTCCCGCACCAGGCGGTTGAGCAGCTGCGTGTGGTGCACGACGTCGAACTGGCCGCCGAGCTCCGGGTACTCGTTGGCGAGCGTGTTGAAGCAGTGGGCGCAGGTCACCACGACCTTGCGTGCCTTGCGCTCGCGGCCCTCGAACACCGAGTTGAGCACCTCGACGTTCTGCTGGGCCAGCATCTGGAACAGGAACTCGTTGCCCGCGCGGCGCGCCGGGTCACCGGTGCACGACTCCTCCGAGCCGAGCACGGTGTACTTCACACCCGCGATGTGCAGCAGCTCGGCCACGGC
Source organism: Amycolatopsis rhabdoformis (assembly GCF_035918295.1). Taxonomy (GTDB): domain Bacteria; phylum Actinomycetota; class Actinomycetes; order Mycobacteriales; family Pseudonocardiaceae; genus Amycolatopsis; species Amycolatopsis rhabdoformis. The sequence continues at coordinate 7,805,096 of NZ_CP142149.1, read as the reverse complement.
GCGCGTGGTCTTCTTCGCGCGGTCCTCGAACGCGCCGGCGCAGCCGACCCAGAACAGGTACTCGGCGTCGCCCAGGTCGCCCTCGAAGACCGGCACCTCGAAGTCGAGGTCATCCGTCCACTGCAGACGGTCCTTGGCGTTCTGGCCCCACGGGTTGCCCTTGTTCTCCAGGTTCTTGAACATGCCGTTGAGCTCGGTCGGGAACGACGACTCGATCATCACCTGGTAGCGGCGCATGTCCACGATGTGGTCCACGTGCTCGATGTCCACCGGGCACTGCTCCACGCAGGCACCACACGACGTGCAAGACCAGAGCATGTCGGGGTCGATCACGCCGCCGTCTTCGGCACCGCCGATCAGCGGCCGCTCGGACTCGGCCAGCGCCAGCACGTCGATCCCGGCGTGCGGGTTGTCGCCGGTCAAGCCGATCTCGTCGCCCGCCATGTCCCGCTTGCCGCCGGCCAGCAGGTACGGCGCCTTCGCGTAGGCGTGGTCGCGCAGCTGCGTGATCAGCAGCTTCGGTGACAGCGGCTTGCCGGTGTTCCACGCCGGGCACTGCGACTGGCAGCGGCCGCACTCCGTGCACGTGGAGAAGTCGAGCCAGCCCTTCCAGCTGAAGTCCTCGACGCGGCCGACGCCGAACGTGTCCTCGTCCGGATCCGCTTCCTCGAGGTCGAGCACCTTGCCCTTGCTCATCATCGGCTTCACCGGGCCGAGGGCGACGCCGCCGTCGGCCTCGCGCTTGAAGTAGATGTTGAAGAACGCGCTGAACCGGTGCCACGCGATGCCCATGGTCATCGTGCGGGCCACCACGATCAGCCACACCGTGGCGCTCATCAGCTTGATGAACGCGAACACCGACACCAGCGCGGCGCTCGAGGGCAGCGCGTGGGCCAGCGGGTTGGACACGAACGCGGCCCAGGTCGGCGTCTCGTGCACGCCCATCGCGGCCTTCGCGGCGCGCACGCCGATGATGCCGATGCCCTCGATGATCACCACGGCCTCGACGAAGTAGGCCCACTTGAAGTTCGAGCCCGCGAAGCGCGACTGCCGGTCGGCGCGGCGCGGGTGGTTGGCCTGGCGGATGAGCACGAGGCCGACGCCGCCGACGATCGTGGCCACGCCGAGCAGCTCCATGAGCAGGCTCCACGGTGCCCAGTCCTCGAGGAACGGCCAGCCCCACGTCGGCACGAACACCTCGCCGTAGGCCTCGAACAGCGCGAGCGACCCGATGAGGAAGCCCCACATCACCATCCAGTGCCACGGCGCGACCTGGCGGAACTTCGCCATGCGCGTGTGCGCGGCGAACTCCTTGATCAACGTGCCCAGCCGCGGCAGGAACGGTCCGTTGCGCGTCGAGTCGGGCTGGCCCAGCCGGATCACCCGCACGAAGCGGGCGATGGTGGCGATGAACATTCCCCAGGCGACGATGCCCAGGAGGACCGAGATCCCCCCGAGCGTCAGCTCTACAGCGCCCATCGTCGGGTGCCTTTCGTCCGGTGTGGTGGTGCCGGTGCCCGCGAGTGATCCACAGGTGCCGGTGCCGAGCAGGGTAACGCTTCGTACTGATGGGTAACTGGTTGGCAGCGCCCAAGTCCCACCGATGTGGTGCACGCCTCGCTGGCTAGTGAGACGATCGTTCAGGTAGTTTTGTGTCCATGGGTGCTTACTTGTACCTCGCTTTGGCGATCGCCGCAGAAGTGACGGCCACCGTTTCCCTGAAGCTCTCCGAGGGCTTCACCAAAGTCACGCCGTCCGTGCTCGTCGCCATCGGGTACGGCGTGGCGTTCTTCGCGCTGTCACGGGTGCTGAAGCTCGGGTTGCCGATCGGTGTCGCGTACGCGATCTGGGCCGCGGCCGGTGTCGCGCTCGTCGCGGTCATCGGTGTGCTGTTTTTGAAGGAGCCGTTGAACCTCGCGATGATCGGCGGGCTCGTGCTCGTGATCGGCGGGGTGGTGCTGATCGAGGTCGGGAGCAGCCAGTGAAGATCCAGGTCGACGGACGCAAGGCGCGCGGTGACAAGCGGCGCGCGGAGATCATCGAGGCCACGCTGCGGGTGATCGAGCGCGACGGCGTCGCCGGCGTCACGCACCGCACCGTGGCCACCGAGGCCGACGTGCCCACCGCGTCGACCACCTACCACTTCGCCTCGCTCGACGACCTGCTCGTGGCCACGCTCATCTCGTGCGCCCGCGACATGGCCACCGAGGTGTACTGGATGATCGACCGCGCCCGCTCGCGCGGCAGCCGCGGCGCCGAGGAGGTGGCCGGCCTGCTCGCCGAGGCGCTCGGGCCGCGCCGCGGGCGCACGATGGCCGAGTACGAGCTCTACCTGCTGGCCGCGCGCAAACCCGAGCTGCGCCCGGCCGCGCGGCGCTGGCTCGACGTGCTCACCTCCATGGTCCGCCACCACGACGAGGTGGCGTTCCGCGTGTTCCTCGCCGGCATCGACGGCCTGCTGATCCAGGGCCTGATCGACGACGAGCCGCCCTCGGCCGACGAGCTGCGCCCGGTCGTCGACTACCTGCTCAAGCCCCGCTGAAACGGTGATGCGGTCGCTTCCCCGGTTCGGCTAGCTTGCGCTCATGCGGATCGCAGGCGACTACGAACTCGACGACGACCCCGGCCGGCTCGACCTCGACGTGCTGTGGAAGTTCCTCTCCACCGAGGCCTACTGGGGCCGCTGGCGCACGCGCGAACAGGTGGAGGCGGCCGTGGCCGGGTCCTGGCGGGTGGTCGGCGCGTACGAGCGCGCCACCGGCCGTCAGGTCGGCTTCGCCCGCGCGTTTTCCGACGGGGTGTCCTCGGCCTACCTCGGCGACGTGTTCGTGGTCGAAGACGCGCGCGGCTCGGGGCTGGGCAAGGAGATCGTGCGCGAGATGATCGACAACGGCCCGGGCGCGGGCCTGCGCTGGATGCTGCACACGGCCGACGCGCACGGGTTGTACCGGCAGTTCGGCTTCGCCGAGCACACCCAAGGCCGGTTCCTCGAACGCGAAGGCGTCAACCGCGAATCGCTGCGGTAGACCGATCGGTCGAAATTTCAGTTGTCCTTGGCCGACAACAACTTCGAGATGCTCGCGGCACCGGCGCGGGCCGCGCGTTCGAGGTCCGAGCGACGGTCGGCGAATTGGTTCACCGGCACCGAGAACGCGACCGCGCCCGTGACGCGCAGCGCGCTGTCGAGCACCGGCGCGGACACGCAAGCCAGCTGTGGCTGGAACTCCTCGATCTCGAGCGCGATTCCCGAGCGGGCCACGGTTTCCAGCTCCGTCTCGAGGTCGTGCGCGGTCACGCGGGTGCGGTCGGTGAGGCGCGGCATGCCGGCGCCGGCGAGGTAGTCGCGGCGTTCGCGCACCGGCAGCGACGCGAGCATCACCTTGCCGAACGCGGTGGCGTGCGCGGCTTCGTGGAAGCCGAAGTCGAGCGGCTGCGCACGCGGGAACTCCGGCGAGTCGGCCACGGCCGCGACCACGACGTCGGTGTCGCGGAACACCGTGTAGTAGGCGGGCGCGCTCACGCGCAGGTGCAGCTGGTGCAGGCCGTCGCGCAGCTGGTGGTCGACGTCGAGCTCGCCGAGCAGGCTGTGGTAGAGACCGCCGACCTTGTACCCGAGGCCGAAGCCGCGGCCGTGGCCGAGGCGGATGAGGTAGCCCTCGTGGACCAGGGTGTTGAGCAGGTGGTACGTCGTGGAGAGCTTGTAGCCGGCGCGCCGGGCGACGGCCTTGGCCGCGATGCCGTCACCGGCGCCGGCCACGATCTCGAGCACGCGCAACGCTCGCTGGGCCGAGCCGATGAGTCCACTGGGTTCCTTCTCCGCGGTGTCGTCGTCGGAAAGCGGCAGGGCGGGTTCGGACACAGCGGCACCTCCGTGAAACCGTTCGGCAGTGAACGGGCGATCACCTGCGCCCCCCACCATACGTGCTCCGAACGGCTCAAGCGGAGTACCCGGTCGGCAACGATTGCGACGTCGTCGCCGGTGCTCACGCGGGCCACACCTCGGCTTCACCCGGTGAGATCAAGCCGTTCCCGCATCGGCCCGCCGTGGTGACTCCGGTGTAATCGGATTTCGGCCCACTGGACCGAACGGGTGAGTCGTCAGACCGGTACTTTCGAGCCGGATGCGATCTCGTGGCTTTCCGCCGGAGCGTCGGCGACCACGAGGTCTTCGGGCACCGCCAGGCCGTACAGCCGGGCCGTGTTGAGGCCGAGGATCTTCTTCTTCGTGGCCGCGGTGAGCTCGCCGTACTCGTCGTGGAAGTCCTCCGGCATCTCGAAGTCCACAAAGGACTCCACGAGCTCACGCGGCCCCTGGAGCCCGTAGTCGCTCGCGAAGGTGATGCGGTTCTCGTCCATCCAGTAGAGCAGTTCGCCCACGATCTCGGCGAAGGCGCGCGGCCGCGTGTGGATGAACGGCAACGCCAGCGCGAGCCCGGCGTACACGTTCGGTTCCTGCGTGGCGATCCAGCAGAAGTCCTGCAGTCGCGCCAAGCCCACGTGCTCGACGATGAACCTCAGGTCCGGGAACGCGGCGGCCACCTCGTCGAGGCCGGCGGCGTCGAAGGACGATGAACCGTCGCGGTCCTCGGCGTCGAGCAGCCGCACCGCGGGGTCGGCGTGGAGGTGGACGTTGCGGATGCCGAGCTCCTGGCACCGCTCCAGGAAGCGGTACGAGCACGGGTCCGACAGCTGCCGGCCCTGCTCGGAGGTGATGAGCTTGACGCCCTTGAGCCCCGGCCGGCCCTCGACCGGCTCGAGGCCGGCCACGCTGAACCGTTCGGGGTGCCGCTCGGCGAGCGCGCTCGCGGCGACCTCTCCCTCGGCGTCGGCGGGCTGGCAGATCGCGTGGTCCACGAACCCGGTGTCGAACAGGTCGTAGAGGATCGTTTCCTCGCTCTGGCGCCGAAAGCCGGTGTCGCTCGGCTTCCGGAAGTGCACGTGCCCGTCGACGATGAAGTAGCGCTCGCCGTCCTTTTCGTACATCGGTGCCGGCTCCCTTGCGGTACGAGTACGTGCTGATGTGCAGCTTCTGATCGTCTTCCCCAGGGCGGGAGCGGGTCAACGGCGGTGATTCCATGGAGCGGAAAAACGGCTCAGGGCCACCGCGGGCGAACCCGCGATGGCCCTGACGAGGCAGAACGCTCAGCCCTTGTTCTCGTAGACCGCCGTGATGGTGGCGCGAGCCAGGGTGTGGCCGAACAGGTTGAAGCCCAGGAAAGCGGGCGTGGCATCGCCGTCGATCTCGAGCGAGTCGACGTCGAGCGCGTGCACCACGAAGTAGTAGCGGTGCGGGCCGTGCCCGGGAGGCGGGGCGGCGCCGAGGAACTGCTTCACGCCACCATCACCCTTAAGAGTGACAGCGCCTTCGGGCAGCCCGGAGCCCTTCGCGTCGCCGGCGTCGGCCGCGAGCTCGGTGACCGAGGCGGGGACGTTGAACACGGCCCAGTGCCAGAACCCGCTCGCGGTGGGCGCGTCCGGGTCGTACATCGTGATCGCGAAGCTGCGCGTGCCCTCGGGGAAGCCCTCCCACGACAGCTGCGGCGACCGGTCTTCGCCACCGGCGCCGAAGATGCCGGACAGGTGCGGCGTCGCGAGCGTCTCGCCCTCGGCGATGTCCGTGCTGCGCAGCGTGAACGACGGCACGGACGGCAGGAAATCGTAGGGATTGGGCGTTTGAGGCATCAATCCTCCTTCAAGCGAGCTGATCTTGGAAGTCCAGTCGTCCCCAGGCTAGGACCCTGACCCGACCCCCGGCACCTCAGGGATGTTTCGGGGGGTTTACCGGATGCCGCACCGACCGCGTTCCTCCTACCGTTTGGCGGGACGGATGAGTGGTACTGAGGGGACGGACACCATGGCACGCCCGCTTTTGGCACTGGGTGGCGTAGTTCTGATCGGCGTCGGAGTGGCCATCGCGCTCGGCTGGGGGCTGGGCAGCACGGTGGAGCGCAGCGCGACGGTGTCGCAGCAGATCCGCGGCGTGAAGCTCGACGCCGACTCCGGCGACATCCGGATCCGCACCGGCTCGGGCCCGGTCTCCGTGCACCAGAAGCTCCACTACAACTTCCGCGGCGAACCCGGCGACGCCTTCCGCGTGGAAGGCGACCAGCTCGTGCTCGGCGACTGCGGCCGCAACTGCACCGCCGACTTCGATGTGGTCGTGCCGGCCGGGCTGCCGGTCACCGGCCAGTCGGATTCGGGCTCGCTGGACGTCACGGGCGTGGCGAGCGTGGCCGTGACCGCCGACTCGGGCAGCGCGCGCGTGGTGAACGTGGCCGGCCTGGTGGACCTGCGCCTCGACAGCGGTTCGATCGACCTGCAGGACGTCGGCCCGGTTCAGCTGCACAGCGACTCCGGCCACGTGAAGGCCGACGGGGTGCGCGGCCCGGTCGACGTCTCCGCCGACAGCGGCAGCGTCGAGGTCGCCCTCGCGACGCCCAACGACGTGAAGGTGCACGCCGATTCCGGCAGCGTCGACGTGCGGGTGCCGACCGGGTCGTACCGGGTGATCGGCGACACCGACAGCGGCCACCGGACGGTGTCGATCCCCGACTCGACCAGCACGGACCGGAAGACGCTCGACCTCAACACTTCCAGCGGCAGCGTCACCGTCAAGGCTGCCTGACACCTCCGGGGGACCATTCAGATGCGCAAGATCGAGAACCGGCTGCTGGCGGCCGTGCTGGCCGGCGCGGTGGGGGCGTTCGTCGTCACGGCGAGCCTCGGCCTGGCCTCCCGTCCCGAAGTGACCCCGCCGGCCCCGGTCGCGGTGGTCCAGGTGACGGTGCCGGCCGGCGACCTGCGGCTCACGGAGCCGGTGCTGGTGCGGGACGAGGGGTCCCACCGCGCCGCGCGTCCGGTCGCGGCGGCTCGGCCGGCATGAAGCTGATCGCTGCTGTCCTGTTTGTTCTTCCTGTCGCCGTCGGCGCTCGCTGCTGATCGACTCGGGCGGGGCCCGGCGGATCCGCACTGGCGCGCCGCGGAGACGAAGTACCTGGTGAGCGGCCTCACACCCCCTCACGGCACGATCTGCCGGTGAGCCCGGGAACAAGAGCCACTACCCCTTCGTTAGCCTGATACGAAGGTTGAGTGCAGCTGACTCAAGTCTGGCTTGACGAAGCTGCCGGAAGCCCGATAGAACTTGCCAGGGGTCCGCTCAAGGCGGACCCGAAACGTGCAGGTCACGAACATAGCAGCAGAGCTGCCAACACAGGAGGAAGCACCATGGCGCGAGCGGTCGGCATCGACCTCGGCACGACCAACTCGGTCGTAGCCGTCCTTGAGGGCGGCGAGCCGACGGTCATCGCCAACTCTGAAGGCTCCCGGACCACCCCGTCCATCGTCGCGTTCGCCAAGAACGGTGAAGTGCTCACCGGTCAGTCGGCGAAGAACCAGGCCGTGACCAACGTCGACCGCACCATCCGGTCCGTGAAGCGGCACATCGGTACCGACTGGAACACCGAGATCGACACCAAGAACTACACGCCGCAGGAGATCAGCGCGCGCGTGCTGATGAAGCTGAAGCGTGACGCCGAGGCGTACCTGGGCGAAGAGATCACCGACGCGGTCATCACCGTGCCGGCGTACTTCGAGGACGCCCAGCGGCAGGCCACGAAGGAGGCCGGGCAGATCGCCGGCCTGAACGTGCTCCGCATCGTCAACGAGCCGACCGCCGCCGCGCTGGCGTACGGCCTGGACAAGGGCGAGAAGGAACAGACCATCCTGGTCTTCGACCTCGGTGGCGGTACGTTCGACGTGTCGCTGCTGGAGATCGGCGAGGGTGTCGTCGAGGTGCGGGCCACGTCCGGTGACAACCACCTCGGTGGTGACGACTGGGACGAGCGCATCGTCAAGTGGCTGGTCGACAAGTTCAAGGCCTCCAACGGCATCGACCTGACCAAGGACAAGATGGCCCTGCAGCGCATCCGCGAGGCGGCCGAGAAGGCGAAGATCGAGCTCTCGAGCTCCAACTCCGCCGGCATCAACCTGCCCTACATCACGGTCGACAGCGACAAGAACCCGCTGTTCCTCGACGAGACGCTGTCGCGCGCCGAGTTCCAGAAGATCACCGCGGACCTGCTCGAGCGCACCCGCAACCCGTTCAACAACGTGATCCGCGACGCGGGCATCGCCGTCGGCGACATCGACCACGTCGTGCTCGTGGGTGGTTCCACCCGCATGCCGGCCGTGTCGGACCTGGTCAAGGAGCTTACCGGCGGGCGCGAGCCGAACAAGGGCGTGAACCCGGACGAGGTCGTGGCCGTGGGTGCCGCGCTGCAGGCCGGTGTGCTGAAGGGTGAGGTCAAGGACGTCCTCCTGCTGGACGTGACCCCGCTTTCGCTGGGCATCGAGACCAAGGGCGGGGTGTTCACCAAGCTCATCGAGCGCAACACCACGATCCCGACCAAGCGCAGCGAGATCTTCTCCACGGCGGACGACAACCAGCCGTCGGTGCAGATCCAGGTGTTCCAGGGTGAGCGCGAGATCGCGGCGCACAACAAGAAGCTCGGCATGTTCGAGCTGACCGGTCTTCCGCCGGCCCCGCGTGGCGTGCCGCAGATCGAGGTCACCTTCGACATCGACGCCAACGGCATCGTGCACGTGACCGCGAAGGACCTGGGCACGAACAAGGAGCAGTCGATGACGATCACCGGTGGCTCCGCGCTGCCGAAGGACGACATCGACCGCATGGTCAAGGACGCCGAGGCCCACGCCGAGGAAGACAAGAAGCGCCGTGAGGAAGCGGAAACCCGCAACCAGGCGGAGACTCTCGTCTACCAGACCGAGAAGTTCGTCAAGGACAACGAGGACAAGCTGCCCGAGGACCTCAAGGGCAAGGTGAAGACCGCGATCGACGAGGCCCAGGAAGCGCTCAAGGGCACCGACTCGGCCAAGATCCGGGAGTCCATCGAGAAGCTGAACACGGCTTCGCAGGAGCTGGGCACCGCGCTGTACGCCAACCAGGGTGCGGCCGGTGCGGAAGGTGCCGCGCCGGGTGCCGACGCCGGGTCCGCGGGTGCGGGCCAGGACAAGGCCGATGACGTGGTCGACGCCGAGATCGTGGAAGAGGACGAGAAGAAGTGACCCCACGCCACTCCGAAGCCGAGGGCCGAGGCCCAGAGGAACCGGTAGTCGTGCGGGACCGGCGGCGGGTCGACCCGCAGACCGGTGAAGTTCGCCCGCCGTTGCCGGAGGACGAAGCCGTTGTCGACGAGGCGCCCGCGCAGCACGCGGGCCCCTCGCTCGGCGACTCGATCGACGACGCGGTCTCCATCGGGTCCGACGTCGAGAAGCAGCTGGCCGAGCGCACGGCCGACCTGCAGCGACTGCAGGCGGAGTACGCCAACTACCGCAAGCGCGTGGACCGCGACCGCGAGGCCGTGGTGCTGGGCGCGAAGGCGTCGGTGGTCGGCGATCTGCTGCCCCTGCTCGACGACCTCGAGCGGGCCGAGCAGCACGGTGACCTCACCGGTGCGTTCAAGGCGGTCGGCGACAAGCTGGTGAGCGGCATGCAGCGAGCCGGGCTCGAGTCGTTCGGCGCGGAGGGCGAGCCCTTCGACCCGAGCGTGCACGAGGCCGTGCAGCACAACACCTCGCCCGATGTGGCGGGCCCGACGGTCACCGTGGTCATGCGCCGCGGCTACCGCTTCGGCGACCGGGTTCTGCGGGCGGCGCTGGTCGGGGTCACCGACCACGAGCCGGCCGCGTCGCCGGTCGACCCGCCCGTCGGCGGCGAGCTGCCGCTGGACGGATCGATCGATGAGCCGAACCAGCAGTAACAACCGTTTCGCAGCGAAAGGAGGAGGCACCCGATGAGTGCTCGGGAGTGGATGGGCAAGGACTTCTACAAAGAGCTGGGTGTCTCCTCCGACGCCACCGCGGACGAGATCAAGAAGGCGTACCGCAAGCTCGCCAAGGAGAACCACCCGGACGCCAACGCGGGCAACACCGCGGCGGAGAACAAGTTCAAGGCCGTGTCCGAGGCCTACGGCGTGCTGTCCGATCCGGCCAAGCGCAAGGAGTACGACGAGGCCCAGCGCCTCTTCGGCTCCGGTGGCTTCGGCGGGTTCCCGGGCGGCGCCGGCGGCGGTGCGGGCGGCTTCGACATGGGCGACATCTTCGGCCAGGCCGGCGCGGCTCAGCAGGGCGGTTTCGGTGGGCTCGGCGACATCCTCGGCGGCATCTTCGGCCGTCAGGGCGGCCGGGCCGGCGGCGCCGCTTCGGCCAACCGGCCGCAGCGCGGCGCCGACGTCGAGACCGACGTGCGGATCGACTTCACCGAGGCGGTCAAGGGCGCGACCCTGCCGTTGCGGCTGTCGAGCCCGGCCACGTGTGCCACGTGTGGCGGCAACGGCGCGAAGCCGGGCACGTCGCCGCGCCAGTGCCCGACCTGTGGCGGGTCGGGTCTCGTCAGCCGCAGCCAGGGAGCGTTCGCGTTCTCCGAGCCGTGCCGCGACTGCCGCGGCCGCGGCCAGATCATCGACGACCCGTGCCCCGAGTGCGGTGGCGAGGGCATCAGCACCCGCACCCGCACGCTGACCGTGCGCATCCCGCCGGGCGTCAACGACGACCAGCGGATCCGCCTGGCCGGCCAGGGCGAACCGGGCCGCGGCGGCGCGCAGGCCGGCGACCTGTACGTGCGCGTGCACGTCGCACCGCACAAGCTGTTCGGGCGCAAGGACTTGGACCTCACGCTCACGGTGCCGGTCGACTTCACCGAGCTCGCGCTGGGCACCACGATCACGGTGCCGACGCTCGAGGGCAAGGTGTCGCTCAAGGTTCCCGCGGGCACCGCGAGCGGCCGCGTGCTTCGCGTGCGCGGCAAGGGAATCCAGAAGCGCGACGGCTCACAGGGTGACCTGCTCGTGACCCTGCAGGCCTCCGTTCCGGCGAAACTGGACGACAAGGCTCGCGAGGCCCTCGAGGCCTACGCCGAGGCGATGAAGGGCCACGACCCGCGGCCCGAGGTGACCGAGATGCTCGAAGGCAGGTGAGGGTGATGTTCGGCGGAATCCCGGGACTCCCACACGGCGCGGACGAGGACACGCCGGTGTTCGTGATCTCCGTGGCAGCCCAGCTCTCGGGCCTCCACGCCCAAACCCTGCGCTCCTACGACCGCCAAGGCCTGGTCTCCCCGGGCCGCACCTCCGGTGGCGGCCGCAGGTACTCGATGCGCGACATCGCACTGCTGCGGGAAGTCCAGCGCCTCTCGCAGGAAGACGGCGTCAACCTGGCGGGCGTGAAGCGCATCATCGAACTGGAAAACCAGGTCGACGCGCTTCGGGCGCGGGTGCACGAGCTGACCGAGGAACTGGCGTCCGCGTACGCCGCCGCCGAACAAGCCGCCGCGGCGGTGCACGCTTCGTACCGGAAGGACCTGGTGCCGATGAGGCAGCAGACGTCCTTGGTGGTGTGGAAGCCGAAGCGCCGCTGAGGTTTTGGATTTTTGGTTTTTTGGGTTTTGGGGACAGCCCCTTTGCTGCCGGATTCGGTGGTGGAGGGGCTGTTTCGCGTTCCGGGCCCGGGTGCGTCACGACGGAGGTGCGAACGGTCCGTCCGCGCAGGTGTCCGGTGCGCGAGCGGCACTTTCGCGTCGCAGCGGGTTCTCGACCGGTCCCTTCGCGCACGGGCGGTCGCGCGACCGGCCCTTTCGGGCACGCGGCAGGCGCGCGACCGGTCCTTTCGCGCCGCCCGGTTGGTGCGAGCGGCCCGTTGGTGCTGCGCGGTTGAGCGTGACCGGTCCTTTCGCGTTGAGGCGATCGCGCGAGTGGCCCGTTCGTGCCGCGAGAGGTGGTGCGAGCGGACCCCTGGTGCTGCGCGGCGGCGCGTGGCCGGTCCGCGCGTGCCAGTTTGCGACCGGTCCCTTCGCGCACCAACCCCGCGGCACGACCGGTCCCTTCTCACGCGCGGCAGGTTCGCGACCGGCCCGTTCGCGCACGCGGCAGGCGCGCGAGCGGCCCTTTCGCGCCGTGGGGTTGGTGCGAGCGGCCCGTTGGTGCTGTCGATTGAGTGCGAACGGTCCTTTCGTGTCGGGGCGGTCGCGCGAGTGGCCCGTTCGTGCCGCGAGAGGTGGTGCGAGCGGACTCCTGGTGCTGTGCGGCTGCGCGCGACCGGTCCGTTCGTGCTGAGGTGCGACCGGTCCCCTCGCACACGCAGCAGGTTTGCGACCGGTCCCATCGCGCCGCGGGTCGGCGCCAGGGGGCCGTTGGTGCGGCTGAGCGCGCGCGAGCGGTCCGTTCGCGCAGCGAAGGCCGGCCGGTGCGGACCATCCGTGCCACAGAGCGACCGCGAGCGGTCCACTGACCCCACGGCAAGCGCGAGACAACCCGCGCGAGTCGGAACCGCTCAGACCACCGGCTCAGATCACCGGATCAAACCGCCCGTTCAAACCACCCGCGCAAGGCCCAACCTCACGAAGAAGTCTTCAAGTACTCCCCGAAAAACCCCATCACCCTCTGCCAAGCATCCCGGTCCGAAGGCTCGTGATACCCGAACCCCACCACCTTCGCAAACGCCGCGACCGGCGCCGGCCCCATCTTGTTCGCGAAGCTGTGGCCCGCGTCGGGGTATTCCTTCACGTCGTGGGGCACCGACCGCTCCGTCAGGGCCGCGCTCAACTTCGCCGCGGCGCCCCGCAGCGAAGGATCACGGCGACCGAAGCTCGCCACCACCGGACAAGCATCGTCCAAAACGGACAAATCCCGAGGAAGCTGCCCGTAGTACGGCGCGGACACGTCGAACGACCGTGAAGCGGCGACGAGCGCGAACCCGCCACCCATGCAGTACCCCGCGATACCGATCTTGCCCGTGCAATCCGCCCGGTTGGCAAGCAGCACCCGCGCAGCTTCGATGTCGTCGAAGGCGCGGCCCGAGCGGGCGAACATGTCCTTGAAGGTCTGGCGCACGCAGCGGAACAGGCCGCCGCGGGAGTACAGGTTGGGGCTGAGCGCGAGGTAGCCCTCGGACGCGAAGTGGTCGGTGATGTTCCGCGCGTCCTGGGTCAGCCCGATGGCGTCGTGGATGATCACGACGGCGGGGTGCGGGCCGCTACTGGAAGGCAGGGCCAGGTAGCCGTCGATGTCGCCGGCCGGGGTGGGGATCGTGATCTCCATGGACCACGACACTAGTCCAAAGTGAACGGGTCGTACCGGATGCGTTCGAGGTCCACACCGGCGGCGAGCAGCTTCGCGATCGTGCCGCGGATCATGTCCGGTGAGCCCGCCACCAGCACCTCGTGGTCCTTCCAGGCACCACGTTGCGTGACCGCGGTGGCCAGCGTCCCCCGGTCGCCGCCGGGGACGGCACCCTCTTCGGTGACGGGGGTGACCGTGAGCCAGCGCGAGGTGACGGCCAGGCGGCGCAGCTCGTCGAGCGCGTAGAGGTCGCTGGGCTTGCGTCCACCGAAGAACACGTGCACCGGCGGGTTGCGCTTCCAGCGCGAGAGGTCGTCGAGGATCGCCATCAGGGGTGCGATGCCGGTGCCGCCGGCGATCATCAGCAGGGGTCGCTGGTCGGCGGTCGGCACCACGGACAGCGCGCCCAGCGAAGGGCCCAGGCGCCAGACGTCGCCGGCGTGCGTGTGGTTCACGATGGCCCGCGAGACCCAGCCGCCGTGGACCGCGCGCACGTGGAAGGTGAGCAGGCCGTCGTCGCGCGGGGCCGTGGCCATGGACAGGTACCGCCACAGCCGCGGCCGCTGCGGTACCTCCACGCTCACGTACCCGCCGGAGCGGTACGGCAGCAGCTCGTCGGTGCGCACCCGCACCAGCGCGACGTCGGGCGAGAGCTTGCGGTGCTCCAGCACCGTGCCGCTCCACGACGCGGGCCCGGTCTCCTGCGCGGCGGCCTTGCGCATGGTCTCGGAGATCACGCCGTAGGCCGACGTCCACGCCGTTTCCACCTCGGGCGTCCACGCTTTGCCGAGAAAACGTTTCATCGCACTGATCAACGCGGTTCCGACGGCGTCGTAGTGGCGCGTCACCACGTTGAACTTCCGGTGGTCACGGCCGAGTTGACCGAGGAACGTGGTGAGTTCGTCGGGTCTGTCCACCATCTGCACCACGTACACGAGCGCGCGCAGCAATCTGCTGCGCTGTGTGGCCATCGTCACCGGAAACAGATCGCGCGCGTCCGGCGCGATCACGAACAGCGCCCCGTAGAAGTACTGCGCCAGCTCCTCGGATTTCGGCTCCACCAGCGCGAAACTCTCGCGGATCACCCGCGCGGTCTCGGATCCGGGCAGCGGTCTGCGCACCACGGCGGGAGCAAGGTCGATCTTCACGGATTCAGCACTCATCGGGAACGGTTTTCTCCAGTCTTGCCAAGCAGTTTCAGTCTTCACGCGGCTTTGCGTACGCGTGCCGCCCCCGAGGAATCCCGACTGTAGGCGTGCTGACCGAAAAAAGGGCGCAGTTAACGCCGTTCCCGCTCGAACGGAGCAATTATCGACACGACCAGTCAACCCGATCTGGCGCTCTGTAAAAATGATCTTCCGCGGTTTCCCTTGGCGGGAAACGGTTTCCGTGGGCCGGTAACCGCCCACCAGGGATCAGTCGATGGTGAACGGGTCGTATTGGATCTGACCCAGCACGCTGCCGGCCACCAGCATGCGGGAAACCGTCGCGCGGATCATCGAGGGAGATCCCGACACGAGAATGTCGTGATCGGCCCAGGCACCGTAGCGCGTAACCGCTTCCGCCAGCGTGCCTTGCTCACAACCGGGCAGTCCGTCACCGCGCTCCACCACCGGAGTCACGGTGAGCCAAGGGTTCGTGGACGAAAGCGCCCGCAGCTCTTCGAGGTCGTAGAGGTCCTCGCGCGCCGGGCCGCCGTAGAACAGGCGGGTCTTCGGGTTGTCGCCCCACATCGCCAGTGAGTCGAGAATCGAACGCAGCGGCGCGACACCGGTTCCGCCCGCCACCATCAGCACGCCGCGGGACCGTTCCCGGTCCACGGCCATGCGTCCCAGTGGCGGGCCGAGCCGCCAGACGTCACCGGGCTGCGTGTGGCTCACGATCGCGCGCGAGACCCAGCCGCCGTCGACCGCGCGCACGTGGAACTCGATGCCGCCGTCCTCGCGTGGCGCGTTGGCCGGCGAAAGGTAGCGCCACAGCCGCGGCCGCTGCGGCACCTCCACGCTCATGTACTGCCCCGGCAGGTACGGCACCGGCTGCTCGGGCAGCAGCCGCACCAGCGCGAGGTCCCACGTGAGCCGCCGGTGCTCGACCACGGTCGCGTGCCACGACGCCGGGTTCACGTCGGCGGCCGCCGCCTCCTGCATCGCGCGCGCGACGATCGTGAACGCCTCGGCCCACGCCCGCTCCACCGGCGCGGTCCACTGCGGGCCCAGGTGGTTCTTAAGCGCGGCCAGCAGCGCCGTGCCCACGGCCTCGTAGTGGCGCGGGATCACGCCGAACTTGCGGTGGTCGCGGCCGAGCTGGCGCAGGAACGGCACGAGGTCGTCGGGGCGGTCCACCATCTGCACGATGTGCACCAGCGCCCGCACGAGCCGGCCGCGCTGCACCTCCATGTTGATGGGGAAGAAGTCGCGCGTGACCGGGGCGAGGGTGAACAGCATCCCGTAGAAGAACTGCGAGATCTCCGGGATGAAGGGCTCGGATATCGCCCAGGTGTCACGGATCAGCCGCACCATCGCGGCCACGGCGGCGGGCGTCTCGCGGGGTGCCGCCGAGCGGGGGATCGGGCTGATCGAATCGGCTGTCATCGAGTGTCGTTCGCAGGTCGGGGGCGGTTCGGGGACTCGGGTGAGGCGGTCACGGGCGAGGAGCGGGCCCGCGGCGGCACTCCGGCTCGCGCCGCCCTCTGCGGTCGGCGTCGAGGGAATTCACCACTGTCCCACCTCGTTCCCCTCAATAGTCTTCACGACGCTGTCGCGACGTCCCCTGACTGCGGCTCGTCCGCAGAGTAGCCGCCCTGCGGCCCTTTGCCAGCAACGTTGCTCCGGTCGGGTTACCGCTTGACAAAACGGCGTGGGGCAAGTCACCGGTTAGATAGTTGCCCTACGCAACCATCCGTCATAAACTTGTATGGCACAACCAAGTGGGCGCTCGAACAGTGTCCGGCCCGGGAGGAAGCCCATGAGCTCTGCCGATGACGTCAGGGTGGAACTGATGCGAGAGCTCAGGACGGCTTCGCAGCTGCAGCACCTGTGGATCATGCAGGCCTGGGAAGACGAGCCCGGCCTCCACCCCGCCGCCGGGATGCTGCTGTCGGACCTCGCACGCCACGGCGAAGCCCGGCCCTCGGAGCTGGCCAAGCGCAAGCTCGTGGACCTGTCGGTGGTCAGCCGCCAGATCGCGCAGCTGCACGCCGCCGGCCTGGTCGACCGCCGACCCGCCCCCGAAGACGGGCGAGCGTCGCTGATCAGCATCTCTGAGAAGGGGCTGGCCCAGGTCGAGAAGTGGCGCGAGCGCTACATCGCCTTCTTCGAGAAGGCGCTCGGTGGTTGGGACGAGGAGCGGATCGCCGACCTGACGACCCGGCTCGAGGAAATGAACAACGGTCTGCGGACCGTGCTCGGGCCTCCCGAGTGCGGCGTGGACCAAGCCGAAGTCGGGAAGTGACCAAACGCAAGTGAGTACCGAAGTCGCCGGTGAGCAGATGAACCACCGGCAGATCATGAAGGCCTTCTCGGGCCTGCTGCTCGCCCTGCTGGTGGCGATGCTGTCGTCGACGATCGTGTCCAACGCGCTGCCGACCATCCTCGCCGACCTGCACGGTTCGCAGAGCCAGTACACCTGGGTGGTCACCGCGACGCTGCTGACCTCGACCGCGACCACCCCGATCTGGGGCAAGCTCTCCGACCTGTTCAGCAAGAAGCTGCTCTACCAGATCGCCATCGTGATCTTCACGATCGGCTCGGCGCTGGGCGGCATCTCGCAGTCGATGCCGGAGCTGATCGCGTTCCGCGCGCTCCAGGGTGTGGGCCTCGGTGGCCTGCAGGCGCTGATCCAGGTCGTGATCGCCGCGATGATCGCCCCGCGCGACCGCGGCCGCTACTCGGGTTACACGGGTGCGGTGTTCGCCGTCGCCACCGTGTCCGGGCCGCTGATCGGCGGCCTGATCGTGGACTCGCCGCTGGGCTGGCGCTGGTGCTTCTGGGTCTGCGTGCCGATCGCGGTGATCGCGTTCGTGGTGCTCGGCCGCACGCTGCACCTGCCGGTGCTCAAGCGCAAGGTGCGCATCGACTGGCTGGGCGCGACCCTGCTCGTCGGTGGCGTGGCCCTGCTGCTGATCTGGGTTTCGCTGGCCGGCGCCACGTTCGCGTGGGCTTCCTGGACGAGCGTGGCCTACGTGGCCGGTGCCGTGGTGGCGCTCGGGCTGGCGGTGCTCGTGGAATCGCGCGTGGCCGAGCCGGTGGTTCCGCTGCGCCTGTTCCGCAACCGCACCTTCACGCTCGCGGTGCTCGGATCTTTGGCCGTCGGGACCGCGATGTTCGGCGGTTCGGTCTTCCTCGGGCAGTACTACCAGATCTCACGCGGCTTCTCGCCCACGCACGCGGGCCTGATGACGCTGCCGCTGGTGCTCGGTCTCGCGCTGGCGTCGACGAGCGCCGGCCAGGTCATCTCGCGCACGGGCCGCACGAAGCCGTTCATGGTCGCCGGTGGTGCGTCGCTGCTGGCCGGGCTCTTCCTGCTCAGCACGGTGGACCACACGACGGACCTGACGCTGATGGGCGTGTACCTCGGCCTGGTCGGCATCGGGCTCGGGTTCCTGATGCAGAACCTGGTGCTGGTCGTGCAGAACACCGTGGCGATGAAGGACATGGGCTCGTCGTCCTCGGTGGTCACGTTCTTCCGCTCGCTCGGCGGCGCCGCGGGTGTTTCGGCACTCGGCGCGGTGCTTTCGGCGAAGGTCGCCACCAACATCACGTCGTCGCTCACGCGCCTCGGCCTGCCGGCCGGTGACGCGGTGCACGGCGGTGGCGGCACGTTCGACATCGACGGCCTGCCCGCCGCGCTGCAGCCGATCGTCCGCGCGGCGTTCGGCGACGCGACCGGCACGGTGTTCCTGTTCGCCGGCTTCATCGCCGTGGTCACGCTGCTGGCCGTGGTCTTCATGAAGGAGGTCCCCTTGCGCCGGACTCTCGACGCCGACACGACGCCTGCCGTGGCGCCCGCGGCTTTCTCCGCCGAGATCACGACCGCCCTGCGCGGCCGCGTGCTCGACGCCGACGGCCGCCCCGTGTCGGGTGTGGTGCTCACGCTCACGGACGCGTCGGGCCGTCAGGTCGACGTCGGTCGCAGCGCCCGCAACGGCGAGTTCGCCCTGTCGGCGGGCTCGGCCGGGGAGCACGTGCTGCTCGCGACGGCGGGTTCTCTCCCGCCCGCCGTGTCGACGGTGCGCCTCACCGGCACGCCGGCCTGGCACGACCTGCTCATCGGCGGCACGGGTGGGGTGACCGGCCGCGTCCGCACGGCCGGGCGCCACGCCGCGGTGTCCGGTGCGGCCCTCACGCTCACCGACAGCGCGGGCACGGTCGTAGGCTCCGGCCTCAGCGGCAGCGCAGGTGCGTACGACCTCGACGGGGTGCCGGCGGGTGCGTACACGCTCACGGTGACCGCGTACGGCCACGCGCCGCACGCCGAGCCGGTGACGGTGAACCTCGGTGCGCCGGCCAACCACGACGTGGTGCTGGCGGCGGAGCCGGAGTTCGCGCGGCACAGCGGAACGTTGAACATCTGAGTTTCTCGACGGAACCGCTCGAGCCCCGGCCCCCTACGCCGGGGCTCGAGCGGTTCTTCAGGCGTCCGGGGTGGTCTGGGTGCAGTTGAGCGTGGCCGTCACGGCGTACTCCGGGTACGGATCCGGTTGCGTCTGCTGCACGTCGACGTTCGCCGGGCCGCAGTCGATGTAGGCGTTGTAGCCCGCGAGGCTTGCCGAGTTCTCGGCCTGCATCGTCGCCAGGTTGACTGCGACCGGTTCCGACGCGGAGGTCGCCGTGCCGGTGAAGGTGTCCCAGCGGAAGCCGGCCGGGGCGGCGGAAGCGCCGGGCGCCACGACGGCGAGGAGCGCTCCCGTAACGAGTGTTCCGATGATCGTCCTGCGAAGGATTCCCATGGCTCGCAAGCTAGCCCGAGCGCGCCGGGACCCCTCCCGATCAACCGGACAGACCCGTTCGGGCAATCCCGCTCTACCGCCAGTGGCATTCGGCCGCTCGCGAAGTCTCCTTCCGGCCCTGACCTCGGGTCCGGCAGCGGCGGTAGCGTCCAGGGCGTGACGCGCAGCCGGGTCGCCTTGTTGTGCGCGCTGGGGATCGACAACTTCGGTTCGGGCCTGTTCCTGCCGCTCGCGCTGGTCTACGTCACGCGGGTGGTGGGCGTCCCGCTCGCGCTGGCGGGCACGGCCGTCACGCTCGGCACGCTGGCGGGGCTGGCCGTGCCGCCGCTCGCGGGCCGGCTCGTGGACCGCACGGGCTCCCGCGCGGTGATCGTCGGCGCGCAGCTGCTGCAGGCCGCGGGCGCGGTGGCGTACTTGATCTCCGACGGTGTCGTCGAGGTGGTCGTGGCGGCGGTGCTGCTGGCGACCGGGCAGCAGCTGTTCTACAGCTCGCTCTACGCGTTGATCGCCGACGTCGCCGGTGATGTGCCGAAGGACCGGCCGTTCGCGGAGGTCGGCATGGTGCGCGCCGGCGGGTTCGGGCTCGGCGGGCTCACGTCGTCGGTGATCCTGCTGTGGATCGGCGACGGCGGGTACAGCGTGGCGCTGGCGGTGGACGTCGTCTCGTTCGTGGTGGCCGCGGCGCTCATCGCCGGCGCCGTGCGGCCGCGGCGGCGCACCGCGGTGACCACGAAGGCGCCCAGCGGAGTGCTGCGCAACCGGCCGTACCTGGCGTTGATCCTGTTCAGCGGAATGTTCGGGCTGTCGCTGGACTTCTTCCTCATCGGGACGCCCGTGTTCGTGCTCGACCTGCTGCACGGCCCGCGGTGGCTGCCGGGCGCGATCCTGTTCCTGCTCACGGTGGTGACCAGCGTCGGCGGCACGATCGCGTTGCGGCTCACGCGCCGGCTCAACCGGGTCGCGGCGATGCGGGGTGGCTCGGCGCTGTTCGCGGCGTGGTGCGTGGTCAGCCTGGGGGTGCTGATCGTGCCGCGCAGCTGGCAGGTGGCGTATCTGCTGGCCGCCACGCTCGTCTACGCCGCCGGCGACCTGGTTTTCGGGCCGCGTTCGGGTGCACTGGCGGAGGCTGCGGCCCCGCCGGAAGCGAAGGGCCGGTACCTGGCGGCGTTCCAGTACGCGTTCACCGTGGCGCAGGTGCTGGCGCCGGCCGTGGTGGCGTTGTTCGCCGTGTCGGCGTGGTTACCCTGGGTTCTGGTCGGCGCTTGCGCTTGCCTCGCCGTGGCGGGGCTGGGCAGGCTGGGACCGAGGCTTCCGGCGGACGCGGTCACGCCGGTTCAGAGTTGAGCGGAACAGACTCAAGTTTTCTGACGTTGTACAAGTCGATGGTCCTCGGTCAGGGCTGTCACCTGGACTTTCACAGAGCGCATGAGGTGAGGGATGGACGCTTTCAACCCGACCACGAAGACCCAGCAGGCCATTTCGTCGGCGGCACAGGCGGCCACGATGGCCGGCAACCCGCACGTTTCGGCCGCCCACCTGCTGGGCGCCCTGCTGGCGCAGGGTGAGGGCCTTACCGCACCACTGCTGACGGCGGTCGGGGCCGACCCCGAAGTGGTGCACAAGGAACTCGACCCGATCATCCACGCGTTGCCGTCCGCGACCGGCGCCACCGTGTCGAGCCCGCAGTTCGACGCCAACGCCGTGAAGTCGCTCACGCACGCGCAGAAGCTCGCCACCGAGCTCGGTGACGAGTACGTGTCGACCGAGCACCTGCTCGTCGGCCTCGCCACCGAAGGCGGCGAAGTGGCGCAGCTGCTCAAGCGTCACGGCGCGACTCCCGACGCGCTGCGCGAGGCGTTCGCGAAGGTGCGCGGTTCGGCGCGCATCACGAGCGCCGACCCGGAGAGCACGTTCAAGGCGCTGGAGAAGTACGGCGTCGACCTGACCGAGCGCGCCCGCGCCGGTGAGCTCGACCCGGTGATCGGTCGTGACACGGAGATCCGCCGCGTGGTGCAGGTGCTTTCGCGGCGCACCAAGAACAACCCGGTGCTGATCGGTGAGCCGGGCGTCGGCAAGACGGCGATCGTGGAGGGCCTGGCCCAGCGCATCGTCGCCGGTGACGTGCCCGAATCGCTGCGCGGCAAGCGCGTGGTGGCCCTGGACCTCGGGTCCATGGTGGCCGGCGCGAAGTACCGCGGCGAGTTCGAGGAGCGGCTGAAGGCCGTGCTCAAGGAGATCACGGACTCGGCCGGCGAGGTCGTCACGTTCATCGACGAGCTGCACACCATCGTCGGCGCCGGTGCCACCGGCGAGGGCGCGATGGACGCCGGCAACATGATCAAGCCGATGCTCGCCCGCGGTGAGCTGCGGATGGTCGGCGCGACCACGCTCGACGAGTACCGCCAGCACATCGAGAAGGACGCGGCTCTGGAGCGGCGTTTCCAGCAGGTGCTGGTGGGCGAGCCGTCGCCGGAGGACACGATCGCGATCCTGCGTGGGCTCAAGGAGCGCTACGAGGTGCACCACGGTGTCCGCATCACCGATGCCGCACTGGTGGCCGCCGCGACGCTGTCCGACCGCTACATCACCGCCCGCTTCCTGCCGGACAAGGCGATCGACCTGGTCGACGAGGCCGCGTCGAAGCTGCGCATGGAGATCGACTCGCGCCCCGTGGAGATCGACGAGGTCGAGCGCGCGGTGCGGCGCATGGAGATCGAGGAGATGGCACTGTCCAAGGAGGACGATGCCGCGTCTCTGGAACGGTTGTCCGTGCTGCGCGCCGAGTTGGCGGAGAAGCGCGAGACGCTCACGGCGTTGACCGCGCGCTGGCAGAACGAGAAGGGTTCGATCGAGCGCGTCCGCGAGCTCAAGGAGCAGCTGGAGCAGCTGCGCGGCGAGTCGGAGCGCGCCGAGCGCGACGGTGACCTGGGCAAGGCCGCCGAGCTGCGCTACGGCCGGATTCCGGCGCTGGAGAAGGAGTTCGAGGCCGCGACCGAGGCGTCGGCGGTGAGCCAGCAGAACGTGATGCTGAAGGAAGAGGTCGGCGCGGACGACGTGGCTGACGTTGTTTCGGCGTGGACCGGCATCCCGGCCGGCCGGCTGCTCGAAGGCGAGACGGGCAAGCTGCTCCGCATGGAGGAGGAGCTCGGCCGCCGCGTGATCGGGCAGGAGCAGGCCGTGCAGGTGGTGTCGGACGCGGTCCGGCGCGCTCGGGCCGGTGTGGCCGACCCCGATCGGCCGACGGGTTCGTTCCTGTTCCTCGGCCCCACGGGCGTCGGCAAGACCGAGCTGGCCAAGGGCCTGGCCGAGTTCCTGTTCGACGACGAGCGCGCGATGCAGCGCATCGACATGAGCGAGTACTCGGAGAAGCACTCCGTGGCTCGCCTGGTCGGCGCCCCTCCGGGCTACGTCGGCTACGACCAGGGCGGCCAGCTCACCGAGGCCGTCCGGCGGCGCCCCTACACGGTCGTGCTGCTCGACGAGGTCGAGAAGGCGCACCCGGACGTGTTCGACGTGCTCCTGCAGGTACTCGACGACGGTCGCCTGACCGACGGCCAGGGCCGCACGGTGGACTTCCGCAACACCATTCTCATTCTCACGTCCAACCTCGGTTCGCAGGCCATCGCGGACCCGTCCCTGGACGAGGGCCAACGCCGCGACGCGGTGCTGGAGACGGTGCAGCGGCAGTTCAAGCCGGAGTTCCTGAACCGCCTCGACGACATCGTCGTGTTCCACGCCCTCGGCACCGAGCAGCTGACGTCCATTGTGGACATCCAGGTCGCCCGGCTGTCCGCGCGGCTGGCCCAGCGCCGGCTGCACCTGGACGTCACGGCCGGCGCCCGCGAGTGGCTCGCCCTGAACGGCTTCGACCCGATCTACGGTGCCCGACCGCTGCGCCGCCTGGTGCAGTCGGCGATCGGGGATCAGTTGGCGAAGAAGCTGCTCTCGGGAGACATCCGCGACGGTGACACTGTGCGGGTGGATATCCCGGCTTTGGAGGCAGGGGACACGTTGACGGTTGAGCGGGTCTGAGGCTTTTCTGGCCTGAGGTTCGCTGGGCTGAGGTTCGCTGGACTTGAGGCTTGTCGGTCTGGTTTGTCGAGCTGAGGTTCGTTGGTTGGAACGGCTCTTCCACTTCGGTGGGAGGGCCGTTCTGTTTTGGGCGGACTTTGGTGTTGTGCTGCCTTCGGTGCTGCGGTGCTGCGGTGCTGCGGTGCTGCGGTGCTGCGGTGCTGCGGTGCTGCGGTGCTGCGGTGCTGCGGTGGTGCGGTGGTGCGGTGGTGCGGTGGTGCGGTGGTGCGGTGGTGCGGTGGTGCGGTGGTGCGGTGGTGCGGTGGTGCGGTGGTGCGGTGGTGCGGTGGTGCGGTGGTGCGGTGGTGCTTTGCGCATCGCACGACTCTCCCCACGTCTCGGCCCGCCTCCCTCACGACTGGCCCGTTGGCGCCACCTTGCGCGCAACCGGTCCTCTCGAACCGGCCCGACCCCACGACCGGATCCTTCTGCCCCCCGGCGACCGGTCCCCTCGCACCGTTCCGTCGCCCGCGACCGGACCGTTCGTGCCACGCGTGCGTCGCGAGCGGTCCACTCGCACCACGTCTCGCGCCTGCGAACGGTCCGTTCGCGCCTGGGCCCGCGTCGCGACCGGTCCATTCGCGCCGACCGGACCGCTGACACCGGTTCCGTCGCGCGAACGGTCCGTTCGCGCCGAGTCGATGGTGGGGTTGGACCGGTCGCGTCGGGACGTCGCAAATAAGAGGACCGGTCGAGCTGGAGCAACTGCGCGAGGGGACCGTTCGCGCGGGTCTTGGTCACCGCGAGGACCGATGGCACGGCAAACGCGGCGGATGCCAGCACGCCCCCTCAGTAGCCCCCATGACCACGATCCGTAAAAAATCCAGCAGATATGCCGATTTGTCGACCTCCACTCCCCTCTCTGCCTCGAAAGGGGCGCGCCGACACGGTGCGGGCGTTCAGGTGTGGGGGCTTGGCAGCGATACGCTGACCGACGTGGGTATCTCGGCGTGGATCTGGTTCGTCATCGCCGCCGTCGCGCTGGTGGCGGGGCTCGGCCTGCTCGCGGCGGACCGGGCGAAGGAAGGCTCGCGCAACCGTGAGCGCATGCGCTGGGCCCAGTTGCGTGGCTGGCAGTTCGTGGAGGAGGACGAGCGGCTGCCCCGGCAGTGGTCGGGCGGGGCGATCGGCTACTTCGGTGCCGACGCGGCCGTGAACGTCGTCGCGGGCTCCACCTTCACCTCCGACGGACGGCGGCCCGTGTTCATCTTCGACATCGAGTCGGAGGGGCAGATCCCGGCGACGGTCGTGGCTGTGCGCTGCAACAAGACGCACCGCGTTCCGGTGGAGATGTGGCTGTCGAGCGTGCCGTTCCAGCGCGAGAACATGCCCGAGATGCTCGGCCCGATCGGCCAGCGCTACGCCTTCGCCGACGACTCCGAGGGCGCCCGCCAGGTCATCACCCAGGAACTCGTGGACGCGGCCGACCAGCTCGGCGGCGACGTCGGCGTCGCCTGGCTCGAGAACGAGTGGGTGCTGGCGAGCGTCGTGCCCAACGCCGGCCCCTCGCGCCTCGAGCGGCTCCTGCGCGACCTCGGCGAGATCGCCGACATCGTCGACCCCTTCGACGAGGACTACGACACCGGCCGCAGCTGGACCCCCGCCGCCGGCACCCCCGCGCCGGCCGCCGCGGAACCCCGCTCGGCCACCCGCGCCCCGTCCCCGGCCGACACCCGCGCGACGACCCCTGTCGACACCCGCGCCGCCACCAGCCCGGCCGACACCCGCACGACGACGCCCCTCGACGGCCGCACCACCCCGGCCGACAGCCGCACCACCACCCCCCTCGAGACCCGCCCGGCCGCGGACACCCCGCCGGAACCCCGCACCCCCTCCAGCGGCCCGAGCACCTTCGGCTCCGTCCCGGCCACGCCGGCGAAGCCCGACCGCGACCCGGACCTCGACGAAGACTGACCCACCCCGAACCGGCCGCCCCCACCACCATCGGGGGCGGCCGTTTTCGTACGCGGGATCCGCCCGTCCCGCCGCCCGGCGCCGATCGCGTGGCCGACCACATCAGTGAGACCCGAGCAGCCTGCACGGTTGGGACTGAGCTGCTTTTTCGTCGGCGGTGGATTGCCTCGGAATGTGCTGCCCCTGGCAGCGGCCACGCTGCCGTGTGCAAGCCGCATCCCCTCCGGCTCTGCCGGTGACAGCCCGCCTCGAAGCGTGCTGCTCGCCGCGCCGATCGCGCGGTCCGAGCACGCCGGTGAGACCTCCAAAAACCCGTACGCGCCCTTCAGCCCCGCTGACTACATCGGCGAACGATCGCCCCGAGAAGGCCTGCTCGGCTACGGCTGGAGAACTTCGCCCCCACGCCGGCGACGGACCAGCCTCAAAACGTGCCGCTGAGAGCCCCGTGGGCCAAACCGAAGCCCCACCCCAGCCCATCACGCCGGCGACAAATCACCCCGAAAAGTATTACCCGGCAACGTCTGCGCAGCCCGCAAGAACTCCGACACCGGCCCCGCCTCCGCGCGCCCCCAGTGCCCGGCCTCCGGCAGGTCCAGCGAGCCCGCGAACTGCCCCGTCCCATGCCCAGGTTCCGAGGACGCAACCGGCCGAACCGGCGCGAGCTGACGCCCCTCCACCCCATCCCACAAATCCCCCGAGAACCGCCCCGAGCCCTCACCAACCGACAGCCACTCGTCCCCCGCAGGCGCGGCAACAACCGAAGACCGCGAAAAACCGTTTGTCGTTTTCACCGCTGTGAGTGAATCCGAAAGGCTAAAACCGGCAGTGTCGGACACCGCTCGCTGCAACGAAGACGGCCGGCCCGACACCGCGACACCCGCGTCACGCCCACGGGAAACCGGGGCTGACGCGAGGCTGAGGGAATGGTCGAGACCGCCGGGCCGCTGCAGGTCAAGCGGTAGGCCGTCGAGGGGAAGAGTGGGGTCGGCCAGCGGGGATGCGTGGCCGGAGAGCAGGTGTGCGAAGGGTGCCGCACCGGCGGCCACCTTGGGGAGGTAGCCGGGCATTCGCTGGGTGTGCTTGCCCATGCGCCGGACCATACTTCGCTACCTGGACAAACGCGACTGCAGGTAGGTTCGGCGCCATGACCGCCACCGCCGTGATCACCGGAGCCACCGCGGGCATCGGAGCCCAGTTCGCGCGTACGCTCGCCGCCGAGAATTACGATCTCGTGCTCATCGCGCGCGACGAGGAGCGCCTCCGGAAGTTCGCCGCCCAATTGGCAGAGCGCCATCAAGTGACCACCACGGTCATCCCGGCCGACCTGTCCGAAGTGGACGGACGCACCGCCGTCGAAAACCACCTCGCCGAGAACCCCGTCGACCTCCTCGTGAACAACGCCGGCTTCGGCCTCTCCGGCGACTTCTGGAAGATCTCCCCCGACGCGCTGCAGCGCCAGCTCGACGTGAACGTCACGGCCGTCCTGCGCCTCACCCGCGCGGCGCTGCCGGGCATGGTCGAGCGGGGCCACGGCGACATCATCAACGTCTCCAGCGTCGCCGGGTTCTTCTCCGGCCGCGGATCCACCTACACCGCCAGCAAGAACTGGGTCACGTCGTTCACCGAAGGCATCGCGACCTCGCTGCCGCCCGGTCTGCGCATGATGGCGCTCTGCCCCGGCTTCACCACCACCGAGTTCCACGAGCGCGCCGGCCTGGAAAAGGAAGGGCCGAAGGCGTTCTGGCTGGGCGTCGAGCAGGTCGTGGCCGAAGCGCTCGCGGACCTGCGCCGCGGCAAAGTGATTTCGGTGCCGAGCCTGCAGTACAAGGCGCTGGTCGCGGCCACCGGGCTGCTGCCGCGCGGGGTGCTGCGCCGGCTGTCGGCCGGGTTCGGCAACCGCTCGCGGACGTGAGGTAGGGCTGCCCCTACCCCGTCTCGGCGAGCTGGCACCAGGGTGCCGGCCGCCGCGTTTGCCTAGCGTTTTCCCCATGACGGATGAGGCAGTGCGGTTGACGGCCGTGCGCAAGGACTACGGGCGGGTCACCGCGCTGGCGGGCGTCGATCTCGTGTTCCCGCGCGGCGGTTTCACCGCCGTGATGGGACCTTCGGGCTCGGGCAAGAGCACGTTTCTGCACTGCGCCGCCGGCCTCGACCGCCCGAGCGCCGGCACCGTGCACCTCGACGGCCACGACCTTTCGAAGCTCTCGGAGACGCGCCTCACGAAGCTGCGCCGCGACCGCATCGGCTTCGTGTTCCAGGCCTTCAACCTGCTGCCCGCCCTCACGGTCGAGCAGAACGTGGTGCTGCCCCTGCGGCTGGCCGGCCGCCGCGTGGATCGCCGGCTGGTGGCGGGGATGCTCGCGCACGTCGGCCTCGCCGAGCGGCGCCGCCACCACCCCGGTGAGCTTTCCGGCGGACAGCAGCAGCGCGTGGCCATCGCGCGGGCGCTCGTCACGCGCCCGGCCGTGCTCTTCGCCGACGAGCCCACCGGCGCCCTCGACACCCGCACCGCCGCGGAAGTGCTTGCCCTGCTGAGGGATTCCGTGCGCGGTGGCCTCACCGTGGTGATGGTGACGCACGATCCGGTCGCCGCCGCGCACGCCGATCGTGTGGTGTTCCTCGCCGACGGCCGCGTCGCGGGCGAGCTCGCGCAGCCGACGCCCGATGCCGTCGCCGCGCGGATGACGCACCTGGGCGCGTGGGCCGGCTCCGTCGCGGTCGGGGGCGTGTGATGTTCCGGCTCGCGCTGCGCACGCTGCGGCTGCGCAAAGGCGGCTTCCTCGCGACGTTCGTGGCCGCGTTCCTCGGCGCCGTGATCGTGTCGGCCTGCGGTGGTCTCATGGAAACCGGGATCCGCGCCGACGCGCCGCCCCAGTGGCTCGCGGCCGCGCCGATCATCGTGGCCGGACAGCAGGAGATCCAGCTGCCCAAACACGATCCGGCCGAGGGCAAGCTCAAAACCGAAAGTGTTGCGCTGCCCGAACGTGTGCGCCTCGACCCTGCGCTGGCCGACAAGATCCGCGCGACGCCCGGGGTGTCCACTGTGGTCGGTGACGTGACCATTCCCGTGGTGCTGCCCCACGGAACGGCGAGCGGGCACGCGTGGGATTCCGCCGTGCTCACGCCCTACACGCTCACCGCCGGCCACGCGCCGGGCGCCGGGGAGGTCGTGGTCGCCGACGTGACCGCGAAGCTCGGCGACGCCGTGCAAATCGCCGCCCACGGCACCACCGGCACCTACCGCGTCGCCGGAATCGCGAGCGCGTCCGACTCCCCACCGACTGTGTTCTTCACCGCCACCGAAGCCGCGCGCCTCGCCGGAAACCAGGTCGACGACTTCGGCGTGTTCACCACGGAAGACCCCGCCACCGTCGCCGCTCGGCTCGATCTCGGCGCCGGCACCACCGTCCTCACCGGCGACGACCGCGGCCACGCGGAGTTCCCGCAAGCCGAGGAGAGCGGCACGAACCTCGTGGTCCTCTCCGCCGTGTCCGGTGGCCTTTCCGTGCTCGTCGCGATTTTCGTCGTCGCCAGCACGCTCTCCCTCTCCACCGACCAGCGCCGCCGCGAGCTGGCCCTGCTGCGCGCCATCGGCACGACGCCGCGCCAGCTGCGCCGGATGGTGCTCGGCGAGGCTGTGGCGATCGGCCTGCTCGCCATCGCCGCGGCCGCCGCGCTGGGGCCGTTGCTCGGCCGCTGGCTGTTCGACCGCCTCACGGGCGCGGGCGTGGTCCCCGACGTGGTGCGCTTCCACCAGGGCTGGGTGCCGATGGTGGTCGCGGCCGGCGCGACGTTGCTCGCCGTGGTGCTCGCGGCCGCGGTCGCCGCCCGGCGCGTGAGCCGGATCCGGCCGACGGAGGCGCTGGCGGAGGCGAGCGTGGAACGCCGGTGGCTCACGCCGTTGCGGCTGATCGTCGCCGTGCTCAGCTTCGGCGGCGGCACGGCGCTCGGGATCGTGACGCTCGCGGTGATGACCGGTCCCATCGCGGCCAGCACGGCGGGACCGGCGGTGATGCTGTGGGCCATCGGCGTGGCGGCGATCAGCCCCGGCGTCACGAAGGTGATGGCGGTGCTGCTGCACGCGCCGGTGCGGCTGGTCGGCGGCGTCACCGGCTGGCTCGCGCTCGCCAACACGCGGGCCGCGGCCACGCGGGTGTCGGGTGCGGTCACGCCGATCATGCTCGCCGTCGGTATCGCGACCGCCAACATCTACCTGCAGACCACCACCCAAGCCGTGTCGCAGCAGGCGTTCACCCAGGACCTGCGGGCCGACGCCGTGGTGGCCGCCCCGGCCGGCGTGACGCCCGAGCTGCTGGGGCAGGTGCGGAGCGCGCCCGGTGTCGCCGCCGCGTCGGAGTACGTGACCAGCACGGTGTTCGTGACCGGGCCGTATGACGACGACCAGCGCGACGAGGGTCACGCGGCGCTCGGCCTCACCGCCGGCAGCGCCGCGCAGACGACGTCGGCGAAGGTCACCGCGGGCAGCCTCGACGCGCTCACCGGCGACACCGTCGCGTTGCCCACCGAGGTGGCCGCGGGGCTGCAGCGCGGGGTCGGCGACGTCGTCACGCTCCGGCTCGGGGACGGGTACGAGGTGACCGCTCGCGTCGTCGCGCTGGTCGACCAGCCGGCCGGCTTCGAGACGCTGTTGTTCCCCGCCGGCCTGCTCGCGCCCCACACCACCGCGGGCCTCGCGCCGCAGGTGCTGGTGCGCGCCGCACCGGGCGTCGACCAGGCCCAGCTCACGAAGAGCCTCACCGCGGCGACCGCCGGCCAGCCGGTGTCCGTGGGCGACCGCGCGTCGCTGATCGCGGCGCACACGACCGGCGACCAGGTGGGCGCCTGGGTCAACTACCTGATGCTCGGGATGATCATCGGCTACACCGTGATTTCCGTGGTGAACACGCTCGTGATGGCCACCGCGCGCCGGCGTCGCGAGTTCGGGTTGCAGCGCCTCGGCGGCTTCACCCGCGCGCAGGTGCTGCGCATGGCCGGCGCCGAAGGCGGCCTGATCGCCACGATCGGCGTGGTGCTCGGCACGGTCGTGTCGGCCGGCGCGATCGTGCCGTTCTGCCTGGTGGCCACGGGTTCACCGCTGCCGATCGGGTCGGCCGGGATCTACCTCACGGTGGTGGCGACCGCCGCGGTGCTCGCGCTGGTGGCGTCGCTGGTGCCCGCCTGGGTGGCCACGCGGGCGCGGCCCGTGACGGCCGTCGCGCTCGGCGAGTGACGAGCGGAGTTGTCGGTGGCGTGTGTAAGACTCTGGGCCGTGGCGTACCCCGGGTTGGATCAAACTGCGAAGCTCGAACTGGCGAGGCTGGTCACCGAACTGGCCGTGGTTCACGGAAAAGTGACCTTGTCTTCGGGCAAGGAAGCCGATTATTACATCGATCTCCGCCGTGCGACCCTGCACCACGCCGCGGCGCCGCTGATCGGGAAGCTGCTGCGGCAGCTCACGGCCGACTGGGACTACGTCGCCGCCGGCGGCCTCACCCTCGGCGCCGACCCGGTCGCGCTGGCGATGCTGCACTCCGCGGCGAACGACGACATGGTGCTCGACGCGTTCGTGGTGCGCAAGGCGGTGAAGGAGCACGGCATGCAGCGCCGCATCGAGGGCGTGGAGGTGCGCGGGCAGCGCGTGCTGGCCGTCGAGGACACCTCGACCACGGGCGGCAGCGTGCTCACCGCCGTCGAGGCGCTGCGGGAGGCCGGGGCGATCGTCGCCGGCGTCGCCACGGTGGTCGACCGCGACACGGGTGCGCGGGAGGCCATCGAGAAGGAAGGCCTCGAGTACCGCTACGTGCTGAACAAGGACGACCTCGGCCTGAGCTGAGCGCGAAGCTCGAAGATCACCGAGAATGCGTGCGTGACGAACCGCCCCTCGCCGGTGTCCCCCTGGTGGAAGGGGGTGCTGTGACCTCGACGGAGCTCGACGACGCGACGCTGGTCGGCCGCGCCCGTGACGGAGACGTGCGGGCGTACGAGCAGCTCGTGCTGCGCTACCAGGCACCCATGTTCCGGCTCGCCGTGAAGATGCTCAACCATCGCGGCGACGCCGAGGACGTGGTGCAGGAGTCGTTCCTCGGCGCGTGGCGCAAGCTCGGGCAGCTCAACGACGACAAGGCGTTCGTCGGCTGGCTGTACCGCAGCACGGCCAACCGCTGCCTCAATGTGATCCGCGCCCGCCGGCCGCAGGCCGACGTCGACCTGGAGCTGGCGGAATCACCGCGCACGGACGGGCAGCCGGAGCACGCGGCGCAGGTCAGCGGGCAGCTGGAGGCGCTCAACGCGGCGCTGCAGCAGCTCACGCCGCCGCAGCGAGTGTGCTGGCTCCTGCGTGAGGTCCACGGCCGCTCCTACGACGAGATCGCCGAGGTCGTCGGGGTCAACCCGGCGGCCGTGCGGGGCCGCATCGCCCGGGCTCGCGCGCAGCTGGCGGAGGTGATGAAGCCGTGGCGGTGAACCAGGACTATGGACTTCCCTGCGGCCGGGACCTGGACGAACTCTGGGACCGGCTCGACGACGGGGCCGACGAGCACCAGGCCGGCTGCCCGCATTGCGGCACCGCGCGGGCGAGCCTGCTGGCCCTGCGCGAGGCGACGGCCGAGCTCGTCGCCGAGCCCGATCCGGTGCCGCCGAACCTGGTGGGGCGCATCATGTCGGCCGTGCGGGCCGAGGCGCGGCGCGGGCAGATGCTCGACCTGCCGACCCCGGAGCCGGGGCGCGTCGAGGTGAGCGAGGCGGCCGTGGCCGTGGTGCTGCGCTACGCCGCCGATTCGGTGGGCGACGTGCGGGCCCGGCGCTGCCGCGTGCGCACGGTCGGGGCCGAGGTGGAGGTCGAGCTCACCCTCGCCGTGCGGCTGGGCAACATCGCGGGCGCCGAGACGCTGGCCCGGGTGCGCGAACGCGTCACGGCGGCGGCCGCGGCGCGCGTCGGGCTCACGCTGGCGAAGCTCGACCTGCTGGTCGAAGACGTGTACGGGGACGAGGAATGACCGAGTACGTGATCGCCGACCCGGTGGTGGCGAGCGTCGCGGCGCGGGCCGCCCTCGACACCCCGGGCGTGGTGCGGCTCGAGCCGGGCCTGCGCGGCCTGGTCACGACGTGGACGCGCGCGGCGCGCGGCCGGTGGCAGGGGCTGGACCCGGCCCCGATCGAGGGCGTGCGCGTGCGCAGCGGCGAAGGTGGGCTGGCGGTGGAGGTCGACGTGGTGACGTCGGCGTTCGACCAGGCCGCCGCCGTGGGCCGCGCGGTGCAGCGGGCGGTGGCGCGCGGGGTGGCCGAGCAGACGGGGCTGACGGTCGACGCCGTGCGGGTGTCCATTGTGGATATCGAGCTGGAGCGTCGGTGAACGTCGCTGTCCGGATTGTCGAGGCGTTGGCCGAGGTGGCCGGGCTGCGGCTGGCTGTGGAGCGGAATCGGCTGTCGGCGGTGGATCTGGGGGCGGAAGCCGTGCAGATCCGGCTGATCGCCACGCGGCTTCCGTTGCCGCCGTTGCTCGACGAGGCGGCGGCCGTGGTGCGGCCGGTGCTCGTGGACACGGAGTGGGCGGACGTGCCGTTGCGGCTGATCGTGACGGATGTCGACGCCGCGGCGTTCTGAGCGTCACACGATCGGGTCGTGACGATCACCGGGGTGGTGTGTCGAAGGGGTAACGGGGAAGGAAAGCGTTGTCCCCCAACACCGACTCCAACACCGACCAGAGGGAGAGCTTGATGACCGCCGCTGCTGAGAAGACCGTTGACCTCGTCGTGGCGCCCGGCCTCGTGACCGAGGAGGGCACGACCACGATCGCCGACGTGGTGGTGCAGAAGATCGCCGGCCTGGCCACGCGTGAGGTGGCGGGCGTCCACGCGTTGGGCGGCGGGGCCGCGCGGGCCTTCGGCGCGTTGCGCGACCGCATTCCGGGCGCGTCGGCGAGCGCGGGGCAGGGCGTGGCCGTGGAGGTCGGCGAGAAGCAGGCGGCGGTGGACCTGGAGATCGTGGTGGAGTACGGCGTGCCGATCGCCGATCTCTCCCGTCAAGTTCGACGCAGCGTGATCGGCGCGATCGAGCGCATGACGGGGCTGGAAGTCGTCGAGGTGAACATCAACGTCGGCGACGTGTACATCCCGAGTGCGGACGAAGAGCCCACCACGAGCGATCGAGTGCGCTGAAGGATCTTTCCGGCGCGGCCCTCGTACCCGGAGTGACCACTCCGTTACCCCTTGGGTGAATGCGTTGCTCCCGTGGGTTGAACATCACAGCGAGTGAGGAATTTTCGCCTGCCCGAGCACGGTTACCGGAGTAACGTCGCTGGTAGAAGCCGTGGGGAAAGGGGGCGGTGGTGAACGCTTCGGTGGCGCATTTCCTCGCCGATGTGACGGTGGCGGTGCACATCCTCGCGCTGTTGTTCATCGGTCTCGGCGGTTTCCTGGCGTGGCGCTGGCCGCGCGTCGCGCTGGTGCACGTGTTCTTCGCGTTCTGGGGTGTGCTGGTGAACGTCACCCCGGTGCCGTGTCCGCTCACCGCGGCGGAGAACTTCTTCCGCCACCAGGAAGGACTTGGTGATCTTCCGGGCGGGTTCAACGCTTACTACCTGTACGACACGGTCGTGCCGCGTTCGCTGCTGCCCGCTGTCGCCGTGATCGCGCTGGCGCTGGTGGTCTTCTCCTACGTCGGCGCCTACCACCGCTGGCGCCACCGCCACGACGACACTCCGGCTCACCGCATCAGCCTGGGCTGAGCGACAATCGGCCTCGTGACCGAAGATCCCGAGGCCGGCCCCACCGAGTGGGTGGGCCGCGAGCCGGTCGGCGTGGGCCCCTGGCCGGGCGCCTGGCCCACCGACCCGCGCTACGACCCCGACCTGCTCGAGAACGGCGACCGCCGCAACGTCGTCGACGCCTACCGCTACTGGCGCCGCTCCGCCATCGTGTCCGATGTGGACACCCGGCGGCACTCGTTCCACGTGGCCATCGAAAACTGGCAGCACGACCACAACATCGGCACCGTGGTCCGCACGGCCAACGCCTTTGCTGCCGCCGAGGTCCACATCGTGGGGCGCCGGCGGTGGAACCGTCGTGGGGCGATGGTGACGGATCGGTACCAGCATTTGCGGCACCACGACGATGTGGCGGGGTTGGTGTCTTTCTCTGAGGGTGCCGGGCTCGCGTTGGTGGCGGTGGACAACACGCCGGGGTCGGTGCCGGTGGAGGTGGCTTCGCTGCCGCGGGAGTGCGTGCTGCTGTTCGGGCAGGAGGGGCCGGGGTTGTCGCCCGAGGCTCAGGAGGCGGCGTCGATGGTGGTGTCGATCGCGCAGTTCGGGAGTACGCGGTCGATCAACGCCGGAGTGGCGGCGGGGATTGTGATGCATGCTTGGGTTCGGGAGCATGCGGATTTGTCGCGGTCTTGGTGAGTTGGTCGTTGGTTTTGTGGTTGAGCCGCTGCACGTAGGGGGCTGTTCGGGGAGTGTTTCGGTCAGGGCCGGAACTTGGCCGCTCTGGGCTGGCGGGTTCCGGTCGAGGCTGCCGGCATGCTGGGCTGACATTGCATTGAGCTGGGCCGGAGTCACAGTTGGTGACTCCGGCCCAGCTTGCGTTGCAGGCCTCAGCGCTGGGCCGGGGACACGACCTCGGCGCGGTGCCGAGCCGCCGCACTGACCCCACCGTGCTGCTGCACGGGCGCGACACCGGTTCGTCGAGCCGGCGCGGCGGACCGGTGCTGCTCCGGGGCGGGCGCGACTCGGGTCTGACGACTGGGCGCCGCGGTCCCGCGCTGAGCGGGAGCCGGCGCGCTGACGTTGCCGTGACACCGGGCCGCAGCGGCATCTGCACGGTGGCGCGCTTGGTCGGCGACAGCGCCGCGCTGCTCAGCCGCGACCGCGGCGGCACGGGCTGGCGTAGCCGCACCACCCTGGGCGGGCGCGTTGACGTTGCCGCGCTGCCGCGCGGGCGCTGCGACGGCGGTGCGCTGAACGGGAGCAGCGGCGCTACGTCGAGCGGGGGCCGGAGTGTTGCCACCGGCGCGCTGCTGCGCGGGGGCCGCCGTGGTAGCACCACTCTGACGGGTGGGCGCAGCCGTGCCGCGCTGAGCGGGAGCCGCGGTGCTGCGTCGAGCGGGGGCCGGATTGCTGGCACCGGTGCGCAGCTGCGCGGGGGTTGCCGTGGTGGTGCCGGTCTGACGGGCGGGCGCACCCGTGCCGCGTTGAGCGGGGGCGGGCGTGCTGACATTGCCGCGTGGGGCAGGTGCACTGGTGCGGCGTTGCACGGGAGCGGCCGTGGTGGCACCGGTTCGCCGGGCAGGAGCGGGCGCGCTGACGTTGCCGCGTCGGGCAGATGCATCGGTACCGCGCTGTGCGGGAGCGGCCGTACCGCGGACCGGCGCGGCAACCGTGCCACGAACCGGAGCGGCGGCACCGCGCTCGGCCGGCGTGGGCGCGGTCCGCTGAGCGGCGGCCGGCGCCGGCGCGCTCGTGGTCGCGGCGTTGGCAGCCGGGCCGGCCAGGATCAGCGCGCCACACGCGGCGGCGATCCCGACGAGACCGGAAACCGTGACCTTCTTGACGTTCATGCAGTTCTCCCCGAACTTGGAGTGGATCTTGGGCACCACCGAACGTAGGGACGGGTTGTCAGGAACCGGTTTCGATCGGGTCAGGCCGGGATCAGGGGGCGGCATCGTGCGCGAACGGGCAGAATCGCGACCATGAGCGTCGACCGGGCTGGGCGGGCGGCCGCCGCGGAGCGGGCCGTGCGGGGGCGGCACCTGCGGCGCGTGTGGGGCGTGCCCGGCACGGTGCTGGGGCGCAGCGGGTGGCCGCCGACCGTCGGGCAGCGGCTGCACTGGCACTGGAACTACTGGTGGCAGGCGCATTTGCTGGACAGCCTCGTCGACGCCCAGCTGCGCGACCCCCAGCCAGAACGCGCGAAGGTGATCGACCGGTTCGTGCGTTCCGTGCACCTGCGCAACTTCGGCAAGTGGACCAACGACTACTACGACGACATCGCCTGGCTCGGCCTTGCCCTGCAACGCGTCCGCGCGCTCGACCTGTCCGATGTGGACGCCGCCATCACCGCCATCGACATCCAACTCCACGCCGGCTGGACCCCCGACGCCGGCGGCGGCATCTGGTGGCGCCGCGGCGACACGTTCAAAAACGCCCCCGCGAACGGCCCCGCCGCCATCTTCCACGCCCGCGAAGGTGACAGCGTCCGTGCCCGCGACATGACGACGTGGCTCACCACCACCCTCGTCGACCCCGCCACGGACCTCGTCTGGGACGGCCTCCGCGTGGACACCGGCGAACTCGTGAAGAACATCTTCACCTACTGCCAAGGCGTCTACCTCGGCGCCTGCCTCGAACAGTCCGATGTGGACGCCGCCTCGCGCACCATCCGCGCCGTGGCCACCCACCTCGCCCCCGCAGGCCCCCTCCGCGGCCAAAACGGCGGCGACGGCGGCCTCTTCGCCGCCATCCTCGCCCGCTACCTCGCCCTCGCCGCGCGCCACCTCCCCACCCCGGAAGCCACCACGGCCCGCACCCTCGTCCTCACCACCGCCGACGCCTGCTGGTCCGGCGCCACCCCCACCTCCGCGGGCCCACTCTTCAGCGCCGAATGGGCCAAACCCGCACCCGCGAGCCCACCCCCGCCCGGCGCCCCGGAACGCGATCTCTCCGTCCAAATCGGCGCCTGGATGCTCCTGGAAGCCGCCGCCACCCTCACCTGAAGCCGGTTATCCACAGGGAACCCCGAGTTGTGGACAACTCGGCCCCTCAACCCCCGATCACGCCGTTTTGTCGGTGGCCGCCGGTAGAATGGGATGGGGACGCCCCCCTTTGGGAGGGCGGGGGTTTTGCCGGCCCCCGCGAGGTGAGGGCAAACTTCAACAGCCGCCAGCACGCGCGCGCCGTCGCTTGGGGTGAGGTTCCGACCGGGCATGATCGGTGGCAGAGGAGGGCGGTCTCGACGCGAGGGGGAGGGTGCGTCGGCCAGTGCCATGGACGCTTCCCCGGTTTCGCAAACCGCGGGTAGCAGCCAAACGCAGTGCCGTTAGGTGCTCCAATCCCAGGAAGCGCGTGTCCGTGAGACGAGCCAACGGGTCGCCCACGTTGCACCGACGGCGTTCGACGGCAAAGCGCGCAATCGGCGAACCGGACCTGGCCGGCGAGAAGGTCCGGCAACGCAGAGCTGCTCCAAACGACGAGCCCGCCCCGTTGGGAGGCGGGCGTTTGTCGGCACGTGAGGTGAGGGCCCCAACCGCCGACGCCAATCCTCAACAGCCGCACGAACCCCGATGCAAAAACCGCGGCGCCAACCGCACCGCTTCCGGTCGCCGGTCCGGCTCCTGAACCCGCGCCAGCAGCAACTGCACCGCCCGGCGGCCGATTTCCGAGATCGGCTGGGCCATGGTGGTCACCGCGGGCGTCACGGCGCGGGCCCAGGCCATGTCGCCGAAGCCGACGACCGCGAGTTCCGCGCCGATGCGGATGCCGCGGCGGTGGGCTTCCCATTGGACGCCGATGAGCATGGATTCGCCGCCGACCACGATGGCGGAGGGGGAGGGCCAGCCGTCGAGGAGTTTGGCGGCGGCGCGGGCGGCGCCGCCCGGGGAGGACATGCCGGAGGCGATGAGTTCGGGGTTGTGGCGCAGGCCGGCGCGGTCGAGGCCCAGGCGGTAGCCCAGGGTGCGTTCCTCCGAAACGGCGGACTCGGCGCCGGTGATCATGGCGATGCGGCGGTGGCGGCGTGAGGCGAGGTGTTCGACGAGGGAGGACACGGCCTGGATGTTCTCCGAGCCCACCTGGTCCACGTCGTTGCGGCCGGCGATGCGGTCGACCAGCACGGTGGGCACGCCCATGCGCACCAGGCCGTTGATCACCGCGTCGTCGCCGGGGGCCGGCACGAGGAGCACGCCGTCGACGCGGTCGGCGCGCAGCGCGCGCACCACGGCGGCCTCTTCGGCCACCGAATCGCGGGTGTCGGCGAGCATGAGGTCGCAGCCGGCGCGGGCGGCGGCGCCGCGGATCGCGCGCAGCAGATCACCCGTGTACGGGTTCGCGTGCATGCCCAGGGCAACACCGAACCGGTGGGTGACCGGCGTGTCCCAAACCGGGATCTCCGGCGCCAGAGCGGTCATGTCGTGGCCCTCGTCGTCGTGCTTACCCAACGGTAACCGCTAGGTGGGCACCTTCGAGATGCGCGCGCGGCGATCCACTCCAAGAATCACCAGTGTGAGTGAACGGTCAGGCGGCCCCGGCGCACCCGCACGACTCTCGGTGGCGCAGGGTGGGCGGCAGCCGCACGGTTTCGGCCGGGCGCGAGGGCTCGGCCAGCCGCGCCAGCAGCAGCCGCACCGCTCGCCGGCCGATCTCCTCGATCGGCTGCGCCATCGTGGTGATCGGGGGGTCGACCAGGTCGGCCCACTCCACGTCGTCGTAGGCGACCACCGGCAGGTCACGGCCGATGCGCAGGCCGCGCCGACGCGCCTCGTGCAGCACGCCGACCATCATGCTGTCGTTGGCCACCACCAGAGCCGTCGGCGGTTTGGGCAGCGCGAGCAGCGTGCTCAACGCCAGCGCGCCGCCGTCGCGGTGGGAGTTTCCACAGGCCACGAGGTCGGGCGACCACGCGAGCCCCGAACGGCCCAGCCCGAGCCGGTAGCCGAGCACGCGTTCGTCGCTCGTGGTGAGGCCCGGCGCGCCGGAGATCATGCCGACGCGGCGGTGCCCGAGCGACGCCAGGTGCGCCGTGAGCGCCGAGGTCGCCTGGATGTTCTCCGCGCCGACCTGGTCCACGTCGGTGCGGGTGGAGAGCCGGTCGATCAGCACCGTCGGCACGTCGAGCGACACGAGTTCCCCGATCACCGAGCTGTCGCCGGGGGAGGGAGTCACCAGCAGGCCGTCGACGCGACGGGAGCGCAAGGCCCGCACCACGTCGCGCTCGGTCGCCGTCGTGTCATGCGTGTCGGCGAGCAACACCGTGTAGCCGTTGGCCGAGGCCTCGCGCTCGATCGCCTGCATGAGCGCCGCGAAGTACGGGTTGGCGACCAGCGAGATCGCCATGCCGATCGAGCGCGTACCGCCCGTGACCAGGGAACGAGCGATCGCGTCGCCGGTGTAGCCGGTGGTCTCGATGGCCCGCAGCACCGCGGCCTTCGTGTCCTCCGCGACCGCGCGCGTGCCGTTGACGACGTGGGAGACGGTGGTGATCGACACCCCGGCGAGCTCCGCGATGTCGCGCTGGGTGGGCCGGGACGAGCGGGTTTGTGGCATGTCAATCCTTCACGAGGTTCACTCGCAAGCGTTTGCGCAAACGCTTGCGACGTGCCGTGAGTCTGTCTACTTTGCCGACCATCGGCAACCTCGCGGGAGGGGATTCATGAGACAACGCAATCTCACCGCATTGGCGCTGGCCGCCGCCGTGCTCGGCGCGAGCACGGCCGGCTGCACGGTCGAGCGCCACTGGGGCGGCGGCACGACCCCGGCCGGCAGCGGCAAGGCCAAGGTCGGGCTGGTCACCAAAACCGACACCAACCCGTACTTCGTCGAGCTGCGCAACGCGGCCAGTGCGGCCGCGAAGGCCAACGGCGCCGACTTCAGCGCGCTGGCCGGCCAGTTCGACGGCGACAACGATGGCCAGGTCCGGGCCATCGAGAACCTCATGCAGCAGGGCGTGAACACGATCCTGATCACCCCGAGCTCCTCGACCGGCGTGCTCAAGGCGATCAAGGACGCGCGCGACGCCGGCGTGCTCGTGATCGCCCTCGACACCGCCACCGAGCCGGCCGACGCCGTCGACGCCACCTTCGCCACGGACAACTTCGCCGCCGGCCAGCAGCAGGGTGCGTACGTGAAGGCGGCCCTGAACGGCACCGACCCGAAGCTCCTCATGGTGGACGGCACCGCCGGCTCCAGCGTCGACACCGAGCGCCACGGCGGGTTCCTCAAGGGCATCGGCCTCACCGACGCCTCCCCCGAGATCAAGGGCCACACGCCCGCCAACGGTGACCAGAGCCTCGCGCAGCAGGGCATGGAGAACCTCCTGCAGCGCAGCACCGACATCAACGCCGTCTACTCGATGAACGAACCCATGGGCCGCGGCGCGTACGCCGCCCTGAAAGCGCGAGGCCTCACCGGCCAGATCGTGATGGGCTCGATCGACGGCGGCTGCGAAGGCGTGCAGAACGTGAAGGACGGCCTCTACGCCGCCACCGTGATGCAGTTCCCGAAGAAGATGGCCGAGCAGGGCGTGCTCGCTGCCGTGCAGTACGCGAAGACCGGCAAGAAGCCTTCGGGCTTCGTGAACACCGGCTCCACCGTGATCACCGACAAGCCGATGCCGGGTGTGCCGAGCCAGAACACCACGTGGGGCCTGCAGAACTGCTGGGGAGGCGCGAAATGACCACCGCGACGGTGACCGCGAACCGTGAACGCGAGTCGCTCGGCGAGTTCCTCCTGCGCGCGCCCGCGGTGGGCCCCGCGCTCGCGCTGATCGTGGCCATCGTGGTCTTCTCCTTGGCCACGGACACGTTCTTCGACCTCGACAACCTGTCCACAGTGGTCCAGCAGTCGCTGGTCGTGGGCACGCTCGCACTCGGCCAGACGCTGATCATCCTCATCGCCGGCATCGACCTGTCCAACGCGGCGTCGATGGTCGTGGCCACGCTGATCATGGCGAAGCTCGCCGCGGCCGGCACCAACGGTTTCGTCGCGCTGCTCGCGGGAATCGCGCTCACGGTGCTGGTCGGCCTCTTCATCGGCACGCTGGCCACGCGCATCAAGCTGCCCGCGTTCATCATCACGCTCGGCACGTTCACCGGCCTCACCGCCGTGGCGAAGCTGATCGCCGGCGGCCAGGCCGTGCCGGTCACCGACGGGCTGCTGCAGTGGCTCGGCACCAAGCGCTACCTCTTCGGCGGCATCCCGATCACCTACGGCATGACGCTCGCGCTGATCATGTTCCTCATCGTGTGGTACTCGCTCACGAAAACGGCGTGGGGCAAGCATGTTTACGCCGTGGGCAACGCACCGGAATCCGCGCGGTTGAGCGGGATCAAGGTCAACCGCACGGTGATCTCCGTGTACCTGGTGGCGGGTTTCTGCTTCGGCATCGCCGCGTGGCAGGCGCTCGGGCGCACGCCGAACGCCGACCCGAACCAGTTCCAGCTCGGCAACCTCGACTCGATCACCGCCGTGGTCCTCGGCGGCACCAGCCTCTTCGGCGGCCGCGGTTCCGTGCTGGGCACGCTGTTCGGCGCGCTGGTCGTGGCGGTGCTGCGCTCGGGCCTCACGCAGATGGGCGTGGACGGCAACTACCAGGACCTCGCCACCGGCGCGCTGCTCATCGCCGCCGTGGTCGTCGACCGGATCGCACGGAGGCAGCAGCAGTCATGACTTCCGCAGAGCAGTCCCCAGTGCAGACGCCTGAGCAGAACGGCCGCCAGACCACCCTTTCCGCGCGCGGCCTCGTGAAGCGCTACGGCCGCGTGACCGCCATCAACGGCGCCGACTTCGACCTCTACCCCGGCGAGGTGCTCGCCGTGGTCGGCGACAACGGCGCCGGGAAGTCCAGCCTCATCAAGGCGTTGTCCGGCGCGCTCGTGCCCGACGAGGGCGAGATCCGCGTGGACGGCGAGGTCGTGCACTTCAAGTCCCCTTTGGACGCTCGCCACTACGGCATCGAGACGGTGTACCAGGACCTGGCCGTGGCGCCGGCGCTGGACATCGCGTCGAACATGTTCCTGGGCCGGGAAAAGCGGCTGCGCGGGCCGTTCGGCGGTCTCGCCCGCAAGCTCGACACCGCCGAGATGCGCAAGGAGGCGCAGCGGATCCTCGACGAGCTCGGCATCAACGTCAAGTCCATCACCCAGCTCGTGGAGACGCTTTCGGGCGGCCAGCGCCAGGGCGTGGCGGTGGCGCGCGCGGCGGCGTTCGGCACCAAGGCCGTGATCATGGACGAGCCGACGGCCGCGCTCGGCGTCGCGGAGTCGGCGAAGGTGCTCGAGCTGATCGGGCGAATCCGCGACCGTGGCCTGCCGGTGGTGCTGATCAGCCACAACATGCCGCACGTGTTCGATATCGCCGACCGCATCCACGTGCACCGGCTCGGCAAGCGCGTGGCCGTGGTGTCGCCGAAGACGCACACGATGAACCAGGTCGTCGGCCTGCTCACCGGAGCTTTGCAGCTCGACGAGAGCGGTGCGGTCGTGGAGGTCGCGGCCGCCACGCACGCCGGGCTGACCTGACGTGCGCGTGCTGCTGGCGGGGCTGTGCACCGTCGACGTCGTGCAACGGGTGTCGCGGTTTCCGGAGCCGGGCGAGAAGGTGCAGTCGCTGCGGGTGGACGTCGCGGCCGGCGGGCCGGCGACGAACGCCGCGGTGACCGTGGCCGCGCTCGGTGCCGGTGCGACGCTCGTGACGGTCGTCGGCGCGCACCCGCTGGCAGCGCTCGCGCACGCCGACCTCATCGCGTGCGGGGTCGACGTGGTGGACCTCGATCCCACCCGCACCGACTCGCCGCCGGTGAGCGCCGTGGTCGTGCGTGATGCCGACGGCGAGCGCACGGTCGTCTCGCGCAACGCGGCTTCCGGCGCGCCGGTGGAGGTGCCGGACCTCACGGACCTCGTGCGGGAGGCGGGAGCCGTGCTCGTCGACGGCCACCACCCCGAGCTCGCGCTCGCCGTCGCCCGCGCGGCGCGGTCACTCGGTGTGCCCGTGGTGCTCGACGCCGGCAGCTGGAAACCCGTGCTCGACGACCTGTTGCCGCTGGTCGACGTGGCCGCGTGTGCCGCGCACTTCGCCGCACCCGGGCCGGGGCTCCGGGAACGCGGAGTACCGGTCGTGATCAGCACCGCGGGGCCGGATCCGGTCACCTGGTGCACTGCGGAAGACTCAGGCCAGGTGCCTGTCAACGATGTCGAGGCGCGGGACACACTGGGCGCCGGCGACGTGTGGCACGGCGCTCTGGCGCACGCGGTCGCAGCCGGGGGAAGCTCGGTGGCCGGATGGATCCGGCACGCGAACACGGTGGCCGCCGAGCGCGTCCGCCACGTGGGGCCGCGGTCGTGGACGGCGGCGATCTCGGAACTGGGAGAAGGAGTGCGATGACGGCGTTCGAAGACCTCCTGGCGCGGGCCGAAGGGCTCGCCAAGCCGCGGCAGCGCAGCGTGCTCGGCATCATCGGCGCGCCCGCGTCGGGCAAGACCACGCTGGCCTGGGCGATCGCCAACGCGATGGGATCACGCGCGGCCGTCGTCGGCATGGACGGCTTCCACCTCGCGCAGGTGGAACTGCGCCGGCTCGGGCGCGCCGAGCGCAAGGGCGCGCCCGACACGTTCGACGCCGCGGGCTACGTGCACCTCATCCGCCGCCTCGCGAAGGGCAAGGAAACCGTGTACGCGCCGGAGTTCCGCCGCGAGATCGAAGAGCCCATCGCCGGTGCCGTCCCGGTGGCGCCGGAGGTGCAGCTCGTGATCACGGAGGGCAACTACCTGCTGCTGCCCGACGACCCGTGGAGCGGCGTGCGCCA
Organism: Amycolatopsis rhabdoformis; assembly: GCF_035918295.1. Classification (GTDB taxonomy): domain Bacteria; phylum Actinomycetota; class Actinomycetes; order Mycobacteriales; family Pseudonocardiaceae; genus Amycolatopsis; species Amycolatopsis rhabdoformis. The sequence continues at coordinate 7,761,525 of NZ_CP142149.1, read as the reverse complement.
GTACCTCACCGAGGCGTGGTTCCTCGCGCCCGACGAGCCCGAGCGGATCGAGCGGCTGGTTTCGCGCCACCGTCGTTACGGCCGGTCACTGGTCGAGGCCCGCCAGCGCGCGCTCGGCTCGGACCAGCGCAACGCCGACCTCATCTCGAACACCCGGGACCGGGCCGACCTCGTGCTGGAGAACCTGCCGCTCGTGAACTTCGCCCTGTGAGCCGAGTTCTCGTCGTCACCGGCGGCAGCCGCGGGATCGGGGCGGCGATCTGCACGCTCGCCGCCGCACGGGGTTACGACGTGGTGGTGAACTACTCCGGCGACTCCGAGCCGGCCGCGGGCGTCGTGGAGCAGGTCCGCGCTCTCGGGCGCAAGGCGCTCGCCGTGCGCGCCGACGTGGCCGACGAACGGCAGGTCCGCAAGCTCTTCGGCACGGCCGGGGAGATGGGCTCGCTGGTCGGCGTGGTGAACAACGCGGCCATCACCGGCAACACGCCGGGACGCCTCGACGAGCAGAGCGCCGCCACCGTGCGGCGCGTGCTGGAGGTGAACGTCGGCGGGGTGTTCCTGTGCTGCCGCGAGGCCGTGCGGCGGCTCTCGACGCGGTACGGCGGTCCCGGTGGTGCCATCGTGAACGTCTCGTCCACCGCCGCGCGCACGGGTTCGCCGGGCGAGTGGGTGCACTACGCGGCGACGAAGGCCGCGGTCGACACGCTCACCAAGGGCCTCGCGCAGGAAGTGGCGGGCGAGGGCATCCGCGTGAACGCCGTCGCGCCCGGGCTCGTGGCCACCGGCTTGCACGAGGCGGCCGGCCTGCCGGACCGTCTCACGCGCCTGGCACCCGGGATTCCGCTCGGCCGGCCGGGTGAGCCCGCGGAAATCGCCGAAGCCGTGTTGTGGCTTCTGTCACCTGCGTCGTCCTTCACGGCCGGCGCCGTGCTGGAGGTCGGCGGCGGCCGCTGAAGTGGCGTCCCACCATGTGGTCTACGCGAGATTCGGCGTCCCACTGGGGCACTACTCGTGTTCACGTCATCCCGGCTTGTGGGACGCCGGGCGACGAGGAGATCACGATTCGTGGCGGAAGTCGGTGAACTCGACCGCCCGATCGGGGCGGCTGTGTCACTCTGGTGGAGCCTCCGGGGCTGTTGGACGACCGGGGTCGCGGCGGCGCCGGTTCACGGGGTGGGTGACGAGCGCCCTGCGTCGCAAACGCACCGAGTGCGCAGCCGGGGGTCGGAAAGGACGGCCGCGAAAGTCATGCCCAAGCTCACGTCTGTGCACCATCTGGCGCTCACCGTGACCGATGTGGAACGCAGTGTGCCGTGGTACGCGCGGGTGCTCGATCTCGAAGAGAGCCACCGCCGCGAAGACCCCGAAACCGGGGTCCACAAGGTCGTGCTGAAGTCCGCCGGCGACGGGTTCTCCGTCGTCCTGGTCCAGCACCCGGACACCGACCGCCGCTGCTTCGACGAACGCCGCACGGGGCTGGATCACGTCGCGTTCTCCGTGACGTCCAAGGCGGAACTCTGCGAATGGGAGGACCGCCTCTCGGAGTACGGCGTGTCCTACCTGCCGCCGACCACGTCGCGGACGTTCGAGGGCTCGTCGGTGATCGTGTTCCGCGACCCGGACGGGATCCAGCTGGAGATCTGGTCGGACCCGGAGCTGTGACGGCTCACGGGGTGAAGGCCGCGCCCACACTCTGGTTGTTGGCTTCGATCAGGAACGAGTTGTGCGCGGCGTTCGCCGTGACGCGCGTGTAGACGACGAAGTCCCGCGAGCAGTTCGGCTGCACCGGCACGTTCGTGAGCCAGGTGTTGATCTTGTAGTGGTGCACGGTGCTCGTGACGGTGGTTCCGGCGAGGGCGCCGTTGGTGCTCGTGTGGCAGACCTGGCCCGCCGCGTTGAGCTGGTTCACCACGAGCTGCGTACCGACGAGCGAATCGCCCGCGGACATGCGCGCGCCTTGGCTGCGTTGGCAAAGGCCGTTGTCGGCGCCGTAGCAGACGGTGATGTTGAGATCGCCGATCGCCTGCACGCTGATGGCGCCGGCGGGAGCGGTGAAGCTGACGGTGTTCGCGGTAGCCGTCGAGTTGACCAGGATCTTGGTGTTGAAGGTCTGCTTCACCGCGGTGATCGGGCCGTAGACGTCCTGCAGGTACGACGAACCCAGCACCGAGAGGTGCCCGGCGACGTTCGCCGCGTGGTTCACGAACTGCGCGTAGAGCGCGCAGGTGAGCGCACTGTCGGCGGGCGCGGTGACGAAGCCGCGGGTGAGCAGGGTGGTGGCGGTGTTGGCGAGCACGTTCTGGCCGCTCACCAGCTGCGCCACGTTGGCGGTGGTGTTCGGCCGGCGGCAGTAGATCAGGTGCGACACCTCGGTGACCTGCGCGGCGTCGTCGACGTTGAGCTTGCTGCTGAGGTAGCGCGTCTGCCCGGCGGGGACGGTGATGGCGGCGCCGAGCGCGCGGGTGTGTTTCCCGGCTGCGGGGGTGCTGGAGGGGTCGCTGTTGTAGCCGCCGGCCGCGGTGATGGGGACGGTGGTGGCTGTGGTTTCTCTCGCGGCTGTGGTGCCCGTGGTCGCGGCGTTGGCCGGCGTCACGGTGGCGAGCGCGGCCGCAGTGGCCACGGCGATGAGAACAGTCTTGGACCAGCGCACCGGAATCCCCCCAGATCGACCCGTGTTCGTGGATCATTGTCGGGCTGCGGGAGGGGGGTCGTCAACGCCGCGTTGGAACGAATCAGACGCGTGTGGAGACGGGGCTGGCGGTGTTGTCGGGGTGCGGTCAGCTGGGCGTCGGAGTTGTCGAAGTTCGTCCGGCAGGCGGTCGTGTTCGACGACGCGCGTCCGGTTGGACTGTCGGCGTTGACTCGGTGCGTCCAGCTGGACTGTCGGGGTTGACGAGGCGCGGTTACCTGGATTGGCCGATTTGCTGACATGCGGTTTTGCTCGGGTGCGGTCGCCCGGCTGCCGGTGCTGCTGTGGCGCGGTTATGGCTCCAGCGCTGGAGTTTCTCGAGTTGTCCACAGTCATGCTCGACTTGTGGACAAGTAGGGGTCTGGCGGCCTTGGCCACCGATTTTGTCGGACCTGGCCGGTAGACTGGGCATGGGACGTCCCCCCTCAGGGAGGGTGGGGGCTGTTCGGCCGGTGTGGGGCTGGGGTTCACATCGAGTGCCTGCGCTGTGGAGCCCGAACATTTGCTGGGTGGGGCTGGTCGCGTGCGTGATCAGTCAGCTCGGTGCGTGCGGTCAGGCGGGCGGTGGCTCGGCGAATCGCGGGGCGAGGCGGACGCGGCGCAGCCTGGCAACGAAGGCGCGCGGCGCGGGGTCGTCAGGCTTGCGGAGCGAATCGGCTGAGAGAGCCGAGTCGATGCGGGTAAGGCGCCAGAGTGGACAGAGCAAGCCGTGTCGGCCGCGTGCGGAGCGAACAGGGCCAACTACGCCGGCGTGCGTAAGGCGAACTGAGCGAACCAAGGCCAACCGGCTCAAGCCCAACACGGCTCAAGCTCGAGCATCATCCGTCTCATCAACCGGCCGCCGCATTTCCTGCCGGTACCGCAGCACGCCGTAGCCGGTGCCGAAGACGAAGAACGCCACCGAAACCCACAGCGCCGCTGTCTTCAGCCAGGGCAGGGCGTCCAGTAGGCCGGCGCCGTAGTAACCCAGCAGTACCAACGTGGGCACCCACAGCAGGCCGCCGAGGCTTGTGGCGGCGAGGAAGCGGCGGGGGTCCATGCGGGCGGCGCCCGCGATCAACGGGGCCAGCGTGCGGATCCACGGGATCCAGCGGGCCGCGACGATCGCGAAGAAGCCCTTGCGGTCCAGGAAGCGTTGGGCGCGGTCGAGGTTGTGCCGGTTCAGCACCTTGCCGCCGCGGCGGGCGATGAAGCGGGTGCCCGTGCTGCGGCCGATGTAGTAGCCCACCTGGTTGCCGCCGACGGCCACGACGAGGGCGGCGCCCGAGAGGAGCCACGCGTTGGCGTCGGAGCCGTGCTGGGCGAGGACCACGCCGGCGCCGAAGAGGAGCGAGTCGCCCGGCAGGAAGAGGCCGACGATGAGCGCGCATTCCACGAAGACGAAGGAAAGCACGATCACCCAGACGAGCAGCGGGCCGGCGGTGTCCAGCCAGCTCACGCCGACTCCGGCGGCCTCGATGCTTGCGGGGTTCACGCGAGGAGCCTACGTGGCCACGATTGCCGGAAAGAAGGAACCATCGAATCCAGCCTTCTGGTCACTTTGGGTATTCCTGAAATGAACTGCGCGTTCACCCATTGCCTCAAACGAACGGGCCGCCCGGGACAGTTCCCGGGCGGCCCGATTCGATCAAGGACTTCAGAACTGCGGCAGCGACTCGCCTTGCACCGCTTCCACGTCCAGCTCGATCTTCACCGTGGTGCCGATCGCGGCGACGCCCGCGCGGACCATCGCGCTGTAGTTGATCGCGAAGTCGTTGCGGTGCAACTGCGTCTCGGCGTGGAACGCGGCGCGCACGCCGCCCCACGGGTCCGGGCCGTGGCCCTGGTAGCGCAGGTCGAGCTCGACCTGGCGGCGTTCGCCGTGCAGGGTCAGCTCGCCCAGCAGCACCCAGGTGTCCGTGCCGCGCTGCGAAAGGCCCGTGCTCTCGAACGTGATGAGCGGGAACGCTTCCACGTCGAGGAACTCGGCCGAGCGCAGGTGGTCGTCGCGCATCTTGATGCCGGTCTCGATGCTGCCCGCCTTGATCTCGGCGTGCACCTTCGAGCGTTCGATCGGGCGCTCGATGTCGATGCGCCCGCCGACGTCGGGGAACCGGACCTTGATGCTCGCGATGCCCATGTGCCGGGCGGTCGCGACCACCGAGGAGTGCACCGGGTCGATCGTCCACGGACCGGCCGGCGGCAGCTCCACGGCCTCGGCCACCGGGGCCAGGGCGATGTCGCCCAGGAGCCCGGCGCCGTCGGAGCCGATCTGCACCGTGCGCGCGGTGGGCGTGTAGCCCGGCGCGGTGATCACGGCGGTGTAGACGCCCGGGGGCAGCGGATCGGTGACCACCGCCCCCTTCGCGTCCGTGATCTGACGGGCGACCTGGCGGCCGTTGAGGTCGGTCACCGTGAGCACGGCGTTTTCGACCGGCCAGCCGCCGTTGGCCCGCAGCTGTCCTCGCAGGCCCGTGCTCATGAGCGGTCGACCAGCTCGTCGAGCGCCTGGTCGTAGCTCAGGCGCACGTCGTGCTCGGCCTGGCCGTCGCTGAGCGTGACCTGGCTGGTGGCCGGCGGGTACCCGCTCGCCACCACCGTGTAAGAGCCCACCGGCAGGTCGCTCACCACGTACCGGCCTTCACCGTCCGTGCGCGCCACCGCTGCGACGTTGCCGTTCGCGTCGAGCACGGTGATCCGCGCGTCCGGCACGATCCGGTCGCCCTCGGTGCGCGCGATGCCCTGCATGAGCACGGCACCGGCCAGCTCGACGTCGTGGCGCAGCACGCCGCTGTCGGGCACGGTCAGGGTGACCGCCACCGGGCGGTAGTGCGGGCCGCTCGCGACCAGCGTGTACTGCCCGGCCCCGACACCCGAGAAGGTGTAGACGCCGTCGTCGGCCGTGATGAACGCGCCGTTGACCTCGCCGCGCGAGTCGGTGAGCGTGACGGTGGCGTTGGCCAGCGGGGAACCGATCCCCACCGACCGCACGACACCGGTGAGCTCGCCCGAGCCCGTGAGCGTCACGTCGAGCTTCGCCGGCCCGCCGCCGACCACCACGCTGGAGGCCTGCGGCTGGTGGCCGGGCGCGGCCACGATCAGCACGTACGTGCCCGAGCCCTGCGTCGGCACCGAGTAGCTGCCGTCGCCGTTGCCGGTCGCGCGGGCGACCTGACGGCCCTGCTGGTCGATCAGCGTGAGCGCGGCGGCGGCGACGTGGCTGCCGTCCTGCCGGCGCACGTGCCCGGTCACCGGGGGACCGCCCGCGCCCAGCGGCACGTCGACGCCCGCACCCGCGGCCGAGTTGGTGATCGGCATGGGCAGCGAGCCCGAAACCGCCTGCGGGTCGCCGTGACCGTTGCCGTTCATCGAGTGCCTTCCGCCTGCGCCGACGAGAACGGGTTCTCGCGGCTGTTCTTCGAACAGCGAGCCCGGCTTGGCGACCTGGTCGACGATGTCCGTCGGCGTGTCGCTCTCCTCGAGCAGCGCCTCGCCGCCTTCCACCGCCGCGGCGGCCGGGTTCATGCCGGCCAGCGGGATCTCCTTGAGGAAGCACAGCACGATCGTCGCCAGCAGCGCGACCGCGCCCGCCACCCAGAAGACCGTGGTGATCGACTCGGTGAAGCCGATCAGGATCGGCGTCTTCAACGCGTCGGGCAGCGTCTGGATCACGCTGGTGTTGGTCTGGATGTCGGCCAGCTGCGAACCGGCACCGGCGGGCGGGTTGCCGCCGAACGCCTTGGTGATGTTGCCCGGCAGCACGTTGAACAGAATCGTGAGGAACACCGCGACACCGGCCGTACCACCGATCTGGCGGAAGAACGTGGCCGCCGCCGTGGAGGCGCCCATGTCGCTGCGCGGGCCGGCGTTCTGCACCGCGATGACCAGCGTCTGCATGCACTGGCCGAGGCCGAGGCCGATGATGGCCGCGGCCACCAGCGGGTGCCACAGCGGCGAGTCGTACTTCACCTGCGCGAAGAAGAACGCGCCACCGGCGATGAGCAGGGTGCCGACGATCGGGAAGATCTTGTAGCGCCCGGTCTTCGACATGATCCGGCCGGAGCCGATCGAGCTCAGCATCAGCCCGCCCATGAGCGGCAACATCAGCAGACCCGATTCGGTCGGTGTGTAGCCCTGAACCACCTGCATGAACTGCGGGATCATCGTGATCGCGCCGAACATGGCGACACCGACGATCACACCACCGATGATCGCGACGGTGAACGTCGAGTTCTTGAACAACCGCAACGGGATCAGCGCGGCGTCCTTCATCAGCTTCTCGACCACGATGAACGCGACGATGCCGACGCCGCCGATCACGTAGCAGATGATGGCCTTGAAATCGCCCCAGCCCCAGGTCTGGCCCTGCTCCGCGACGATCAGGAACGGCACCACCGCCACCACGAGCGAAAGCGCGCCCCACCAGTCGATCTTGTGTTTCTGTGGCACGTGCGGCACGTTCAGCACCTTGGCGACCACGAACAGCGCGACGATGCCGATGGGCACGTTGATCAGGAAGACCCAGCGCCAGCCGGAGATCCCGCCGAGGGTGTCGAAGCCGGCGAAGAAGCCGCCGAGCACCGGACCGAGCACAGTGGACAGACCGAAGACGGCGAGGATGTAACCCTGGTACCGCGGGCGTTCGCGCGGCGGCACCACGTCACCGATGATGGTCATGGCCAGCGACATCAGACCGCCGGCGCCGAGGCCCTGCACCGCGCGGAACGCGGCGAGCTCGTACATCGACTGCGAGAACGTGGAAGCCAGCGAACCGGCCACGAAGATGGAGATCGCGGCGAGGTAGAAGGGCTTGCGGCCGTAGATGTCCGACAGCTTGCCGTAGATCGGCGTCACGATCGTCGAGGTGATCAGGTACGCCGTGGTCGCCCAGGCCTGCAGGTCGAAGCCGTGCAGGTCGTTGGCGATCTTGACGATCGAGGTACCCACGATCGTCTGGTCCAGCGCGGCGAGGAACATGCCGCACATGAGTCCGCTCAGGATCGTCACGATCTGGCGGTGGCTCAGCCGCGGCACACCCGACGCGTCGAGGGTGGGTGCTCCCCCCGCTGCTGAGGTTGTTTTTCGACGGTGGTCATGTGGTTCTAGGCCCCCTTGGAATTCGCCGTGTGCGACGAGTGCCCCGGCTGCGCCGGCACGGCGTCGGTCATGTCTGGAAAGTTGTTCTCGATACCGGTGTTGAGCCGCCCGAACAGCTCGTTGAGGGTCTCGCGATCCTCTTGGCTCCAGTCGCCGAGCACGTCGGCGAGCCAGAGGTTGCGCTGCTTGCGGTTCTCGTCGAAGACCCGCAGGCCCTCGGCCGTGGGCGCGAGCAGGCACGCGCGGCCGTCTTCGGGGTCGGCCTGTCGTTCCACCAGGCCGTGCTGCACGAGCGCGCTCGACTGCCTGCTGATCGTGGAGATCTCGGAGTGCAGGAACTCGGCGAGCTTGCTGGTGCGCTGGGGCCCCTCGTGGATGAGGCAGAAGAGGATCGCGTAGGCGGCCCGCTCGATGCCGTCCGGGCCCTGCTTGGAGACCTGGGTCTTGGCCTTGGTGATCAGGCGCATGAAACGGACCAGCTCGTGGCCGAGCTGGTCGGCCAGGTCGAGCTCGTCCTTGGGCCGGGTGGCGGCGCTGTTCGGTGCCATTCGGTCGATCTTTCTCGCGGTGAAACGAACCGTTGTTTGGCGGCTGCAACTAGTTGCCTTAAGCAAGAGTGTGCCTGATCCGTGCTTCGCGCAAGTTTCCGGACCCCGGTTGTGTCGCATCACACTTTAGTTGTTGCATGCAAGCAGATATTCACCGGAGGGTGTTCGTCCGTTTTCTCCCGACTCTTCCGGCCCAGGTCAGGGCTCTGTGGGTTGACGCGGGAACAAGACGGAATGTGACGGGTTGAAAAGGCTATGACCGACGACACACCGCTGTACGACCTCATCGGCTCCCGGCCCCACGGCGTGCTGGCCACGCTCAAGCGCGACGGCCGGCCCCAATTGTCCACCGTGAGCCACCACTTCGACGCCGTCGGGCGCAAGATCCTCGTGTCGATCACCGAGACGCGGGCGAAGACCAAGAACATGCGCCGCGACCCGCGGGTGAGCTACCACGTGGGCAGCGAGAACGGCTGGTCGTACGCCGTGGCCGAGGGCGAGGCCGTGCTCACGCCGGTGGCCACCGCGCCCGACGACGCGACCGTGGACGCACTGGTCGAGCTGTACCGCAAGATCGGCGGCGAGCACCCCGACTGGGACGAGTACCGCGCGGCCATGGTGGCCGACCAACGGCTGGTGCTCACGATCAACGTCGACCGCGTGTACGGGATGGTGCGCTGAGTCGATCAAGCCGCCGTCCGGCTGAAATTCGGAAACTCTATTCCGCACTGCGGAGATATCTGGGTTTACGATGAAGCCCATGAGCACTGATGCCCTGCTGCAGCGACTCCGCGACGAGCTCGGCAAGGAGGCCGTGCTCACCGATCCCGACGTGACCGGCAGCTACGCGCGCGACATGATGCCGCTCGCTCCGTCGGGAAAACCGCTGGCGGTGGTGCTGCCCGTGGACACGGCGGGCGTGCAGGCCGTGGTGAAGGCGTGCGCCGAGGCGAAGGTGCCGATCGTGCCGCGCGGGGCGGGCAGCGGCCTGTCCGGCGCGGCCAACGCCATCGACGGCTGTGTGGTGCTGGTGCTGACCAAGCTCGCCGAGGTCGTCGAGATCGACCCCGGCAACCGGCTCGCCGTGGTGCAGCCCGGCGTGGTGAACCTCGATTTCCGCACCGCCGTGGAGAAGCACGGGCTGTTCTACCCGCCCGACCCGTCGAGCTACGACTGGTGCACGATCGGCGGCAACCTCTCCACCAACGCCGGTGGTCTGTGCTGTGTGAAATACGGCGTGACCACGGATTCCGTGCTCGGCCTCGAGGTCGTGCTGGCCGACGGCACGCTGCTCAAGACCGGCCGCCGCACCGTGAAGGGGGTCGCCGGCTACGACCTCACGAAGCTGTTCATCGGCAGCGAGGGCACGCTCGGCGTGATCACGCAGGCCACCGTCGCGTTGCGGCCACTGCCTCAGGCACCGGCGACGCTCGTGGCGGGCTTCAACACGACCGAAGCGGCCGGTGAGGCCGTGGCGCGGGTCGTGCGCGAGGGGCTCGTGCCGTCGCTGCTGGAGATCATGGACGCGGCGTCGATCAAGGCGGCCGAGACGTACCTGAAGACCGACCTCGGCGCGGGCTCCGACTGCCAGGCACTGCTGCTGGCGCAGTCGGACGTCGGCGGCGAGGCCGCGATGCGCGAGCTCGCCGTGCTGGAACAGATCTGCGCCGACTGCGGCGCCGACCTGGTCTACGCCACCGACGACCTCGAAGAGGGCAAGATGCTGCTGCAGGCCCGGCGCGTGGTGCTGACCGCGCTGGAGACCTACGGCATCTGGCTCACCGACGACGTGTCCGTGCCGCGCACCCGCATCGCCGAGCTGATCCGCGGCTGCGAGCAGGTGAGCGAGAAGGTGGGCCTGAAGATCGCCGTGGTCGGCCACGCCGGCGACGGCAACATGCACCCGACCATCGTCTACGCACCCGACAACGAGGACGAGTTCGCCCGCGCGCGCCAGGCGTTCGACGACATCCTCGAGGTGGGCCTCTCACTGGGCGGCACGGTGACCGGCGAGCACGGCGTGGGCAAGATCAAGCGCGAGTGGCTGGAGCGCGAGATCGGACCGGTCGGGATGCGGGTGCACCGGCAGATCAAGCAGGCGCTGGACCCGGAGAACCTGTTCAACCCGGGTTCGATGTTCTCGATGACGGACGCGTCGGGGCAAATGGGGTAACGGCGTCGCCCGTTCGGTTTGCCGGGCTGGCCGTGGAGCGTGCCGAGGCTTCTTACTGGAGCGACCGGGTTGGTCGACAGGAGGAGTCGGTGCGATGAAGCGGGTCCTGGCGGGCGGGGGCAAGTGGGCGGCCGGCGTGGCTGTGCTGCTGGCCCTCACCGCACCTGGTGCCTCCGCCGGGGTTCAGCACCTCGCGCAGACCGTCTACTCCGGGCGGACGACCTGGTACCCCAGCGACACCGGCCCTGACGCGTGCACCGGCAAGAACCACCGGGATTCGGACTTCTATGTCGCGCTGAACGTCCGGCAATTCGGCGACGGCAGCCGGGCTTGCGGTCGCCAACTGCGAGTGGACTACAGCGGCAAGAGCATCACGGTGACCGTCGTTGACGAGTGCGCCACATGCGCGGGAAGCGGTCAGCTCGACCTGACCAGGGGCGCGTTCGAGGTCCTCGCGGGAAACGCCGACGTCGGCGCCATCTACACCACGTGGTCGTTCACCGATGAGGGTGATGATCCACCGCCGGCGCGACGGTGACCTGCGCTCAGTCGCGCACGCGCGGGATCCGCGTGGTGACCTCGGCGGCGTTCTCCTCCGGCACGCCCGCGCGGGCCTTCTTCTCGCGGCGGCTCTTGAGGTACTCGAGCAGGATCGGCACCACGGACACGAGCACGATCACCACGAAGATGGCGTCGACGTTGTCGCGGATGAAGCCGATGTTGCCCAGCAGCGACCCCAGCACGGTGATGCCCGCGGCCCAGAGGATGCCGCCCAGCACGGTGTAGGTGAAGTACCGCTTCGGGTCCATGCGGCCGATGCCGGCGATCCAGGTGATGAACGTGCGCACGAACGGCACGAACCGCGCCAGCACCACGGCCTTGGGCCCGTGGTGGTCGAGGAAGGCGTGCGTCTTGTCGACGTACTCCTTCTTGAAGAACTTCGAGTCGGGCCGGTTGAACAGCTTCGGGCCCACGAAGTAGCCGAGGTAGTAGCCGCAGACGTTGCCGAGCAGCGCCGCCGCCGTGACCAGCACGCAGACCACCCACAGGGGCGCCTGCAAGGTGCCGTTGGCGATGAACAGGCCCGCCGTGAACAGCAGCGAATCACCCGGCAGCACCGGGAAGATGCTGCTCTCGATGAAGATGATCAGGCAGAGCACCGCGATGACCGGCACGGTCAGGCCGGACAGCAGCTGCTCCGGGTCCAGCCACGACGGCAGGATGGACATGGTCGTCACTGTGCTCTGGGCGAGAATCACACCGAAAACGGTACAGGGTGACGCTGAGTGCGTTCATCGGGAGAACCGTCGCAGGTGGCGGGGGTTTTCCGGAATTTTGTGGCTGGGTTGTGGGTGGGGCTCGTCGGAGTGGTGTGGGCCGGGCTGGCGGGGTGGTGTTGGTCCGGCTCGGCGGGGTGGTTCTCGCGGGGCCGTTGTTGGGCGGGGCTTGCCTGGGCCTCGTGGGAGCTGTTGTGGGTCCGGCTTGAGGCGGTGGTGTCGCGGGGCCTTTGTGGGCCGGGTGGTCGCGTGGGCCCTGCGGCGGTAGTTGTCCACAGGCTTGGGCGGGTTGTGGACAACTGGGCTCAGCGGAGCGCGTTTTGCCGTTCTTGTCGGTAGGGGCCGATAGAATGGGTTCGGGGACGCCCCCCTCGGGAGGGTGGGGGCTGTCTGTCCGGGTGGGGGCTGGCTGGCTGCCCGAGCATCCCGGGTGATTGAGGCCGCGTAGCTCGGCGTGCCGAGCCGCTGATCATCGGCATCGCGGGCCTCGGCCACGCCGACCACGGCCGTCGCAGCCTCGAGCCCGAAGGTGCGCTTCGATTCGCAACGCACGCTCGAGTGTTGCGACCACCCCTCGAAGCCGCCGGAGGAGACGGGGCCGTCAGACCAGGGTCAGCAGGCCGATGACCGAACCCGCCGCCAACCCCAGCAGCAGAGCCAGCAACAGCACCCAATGCACCGGCAACGGCGCCGGCCCACTCGGCACCGCATGGCGAACCGTCGCGGGATCCGGTGCGCCGGAAACCGGACCCGGCCGGGGAGCTCCCGAAGGAACCGGAGTCGTCCGCAGGCCCGAGGCCGCGTCCAGCGCCGCGCGCTCGCGCGCCAGTGAGTCCGCGCCCGCGCCCGACAGGAGGCCGTAGCGCGGGGGCAGTTCCTCCGTCGGCCCGGTGGCGCCGGCGGTGGGGCCGGTCGAGTCCGGCGGCGACGGGCTGGTGTGCGGAGCGAAGACGGCCTGGGCGCGCAGGGCGTCGGCCAGGAGGCGTTCCGGGTCTTTTGGCTCGCTCATCCCTCTCCGATTCCCCGCGGGAGCTCGCGAAGACCGCGAACGCCCCGGCGTGCAGCGTTTACGTGCTCAAGGTAGCCCGGCCGACCTCGGCGACCCATTCGCCCCGGCGCAGCACCCGGACGGGCCGCAGGTCGTCGTCGAGCACGACGACGTCGGCGGCGAGGCCCGGCCGCAGGGAGCCCGTGCGGTCGGCGATGCCCAGGAGCTCGGCGGGCCGGCCGGAGGTCGCCCGGACGGCGTCGAGGACACCGAGTTTGGCACCCTTCACCAAGTTGCGGAAGGCGTTGTCCATCGTCAACGTGCTGCCGGCCAGGGAGCCGTTGTCGAGGGTGGCCACGCCGTCGTGCACGTCGACCTCGAGGCGGCCCAGGGTGTAGCGGCCGTCGGCGGCGTCGGTGGCCGACATGGCGTCGGTGATGAGCACCGTGCGGCCGCGGCCGGCGTGCGAAGCCGCCAGCCGCACGACGGTGGGGTGCAGGTGCACGAGGTCGCAGATGAGTTCGACGGTCACGCGCTCGTCGTCGAGCAGCACGCCGACCGGGCCGGGCTCGCGGTGGTGCAGCGGGCGCATGCCGTTGAACAGGTGCGTCGCCACGGTGGCGCCCGCGTCGATGGCCGGCACGAGCTGCTCGGCGAGGCCGTCGGTGTGTCCGATCGCGGCCGTCACGCCCGATTCGGCGAGCTGGCGCACGGCCTTCACGCCGCCGTTGAGCTCCGGTGCGAGCGTGACCATGCGGATCGCGCCGGCGCCGGCGCGCAGCAGCTTGTCGACGGTGCCCGTGTCCGGTTCACGCAGGGTGTCCGGATCGTGCGCGCCGCAGCGGGCGCGGGAGATGAACGGGCCCTCGAGGTGGATGCCGGCGAGCTCACCGTCCTGCACGAGTTCGCGCAGCGCCGCGATCTGCTCGGTGAGCAGGTCGATCGGGTCCGAGACCAGGCTCGCGAGCGTGGTGGTGGTGCCGTGGCGCCGGTGCGCGCGCACGGCCGTGAGGATCTCGTCCGGGTCCAGAGTGGAGAACGACGCGCCGCCACCGCCGTGGCAGTGCGTGTCGATGAACCCGGGCACCACGAGCGCCCCACCGACGTCGACGACCTCGGTGGCGGGGCCACCCGGCGGCGTCCCCGTGCCGACGGCGGCGATGCGCCCGTCGGAGACGGCGAGCCAGCCGTCGTCGAGTACGCGGTCCGGGGCGACGACCCGGCCGCCCGTGATGACGAAGTCTCCGGCGTGCTTCACGCCCTCCAGCATATATTGGTCTGGACCAGACATGGCTACGCAACTCGGTGATCGAGATTGGTCCACCCGGGTCACTGGGGGGTCTGCATCGCCTTCTGCAGGGCCTCCAGCGCCCGGCTGGCGGTCGACTTAACGGTACCCTTCGAGATGCCCGCGGCCTCCGAGATCTCGGCCTCGCTGAGCCCGCCGTAGTACCTCAGCACCAGCACCTCGCGCTGGCGCGGCGGCAGCTTCGACAGGGCGCTGACCACGGCTTGGTGCTCGCTCGAGAGCATCGCGAGGCTCTCCGCGGAGCGCGCGTTCACGGCGTGCGGAGGCACGTATTCACGGGCCGTCTTGCGCCGGCGCAGCACGCTGCGTGAGCCGTTGACCACGGCCGTGCGCAGATATCCGACGGCCGCCGCCGCGTCGCGCAGCCGGCCCCAGTTGCGGTGCAGACCGGTGAACGCCTCCTGCACCACGTCCTCGGCCGTCGCCGGCTCGTCGACCAGCAGGATCGCGAGCCGCACGAGCCGCATCCGGTGCTGGCGGTACAGGTCCTCCAGGGTCAGCGGTGCGGCCGGCTGCTGCGGCGGAACCGGCCCGTCCATGGTCCGCAGGTGTCCGAGGGTCGCCTCGACACTGCGTTCCGCGTTGCCCTCCAGCATGTACCCCTGCCTGCCTGTTCTCGACCTCTGCGGTGCCCCTGCGCCGAACTTCCGGCGCAGCCCTAGCGTATCGGGTGATCCCTGTCCCGCCACTGGTCGGATGCTGGGACCCCACGGTATTGCCCGGTAGCGTCGGCGGCGTCACCAACGCATCCCCGCGGGAGATCCACATGGCCTGGTACCTGGTCGAAATCCGTTACGTGCAGGAAAAGGTGGCCGACGTCCGGCCACGTCACCGTGAGTGGCTGGCCCAGCACTCCGCCGAAGGCCGCGTCGCCGTCGCCGGTCCGCTCGCCGACGGCTCCGGTGGTCTGGTCCTGTGGCAGGCCGAGGACGAGGCGGCGCTCGAAGAACTGATCGGCAAGGACCCGTACCAGCTCGAAGGCGTGGTCGCCGACCGTTCGGTGCGGGAGTACAAGCCGGTGCTCGGCGCTTGGGTGCCGCAGGCGTAACCGAAGCGTGGTGAAGGGCGCTTTGCCGGACGGCGAGGTGCCCTTCACGGCTCTGGTCTAGAGGTCGAGAACCGCGGGTCCGCGGTCCACGCAGATCCGCACCGAACCACCGTCCGGCGTGGTCACCGCACAGGTGCCGCAGAAGCCCTGCCGGCAGGAAAACGCCACGTCAGGAAGCACTTCGCGCACCACGTCGAGGGTCGAGCGGTCGGCCGGCACGTCGAGCGTGCGGCCGCTGCGGCGCAGCACCACGCGGTACGGCTCGCCGCCGACGATCGGTGGCGTCGAGAACCGCTCGAAGTACACCGCCCGCGCGGCGGTCAGCTCCAGATCCACGCGCACGCCCGTGATCATCGGCACCGGTCCGCAGCAGTACACCGAAGCGCCGTCGGGCACGCCTTCGAGCAGCTCCGCGCCGGAGGCGGGCACGCCGTACTCGGTGTCCGGCCGCACCCACACGCGATCCTCGGGCAAACGCGAAAGTTCTTCCAGGAACGGCATCGACGCGCGCGTGCGTCCCGTGTAGACGAGCCGCCACTCCACGCCCCGCGCGGCCGCGGCGTGGACCATCGGCAGGATCGGCGTGATGCCGATGCCGCCGGCCACGAACCAGTACGAGTCCGCCGCCACGAACGGGAACGCGTTGCGCGGCCCCTTCACCGCGACCTTGGTACCGGGCGCGAGCGCGTGCACCTCGCCCGACGCGGCGCCGATCCGCCGCACGGCCACGCGGTAGTGCGAGAGGTCCGCCGGGTCGCCGCAGAGCGAGTACTGCCGCACGAGCCCCGACGGCAGCACCAGGTCGACGTGCGCGCCGGGCCGCCAGCTCGGCAGCGGCCGGTCCGAGGTGAGCCGCAGCGACACCACCTCGTCGGCTTCGGCTCGCACGGCCTCGACGACCAGCGGAATGGCCCGGTCCACCGCGCGCACCGGCGGCCGGCGCCGGCCCGAGTGCTCGGCGAGGCGTCGGTACGCCGCGCCGACCCCGACCAAAGTGGACATCAGCCGGTCGCGCCGGCCGGTGCCGTCGAGCCGCGGCGGGAACTCCGGGATCACTGCGACGCGGTCACTTCGGTGCATCGGCCGCGCGGGCCGCGGGCGAACTCGCGAGGTAAGCCACGGCCTGGTCGGTGCTGCCGGTCTCCGTCGGGTGGTACGAGCGGCGGAAGTACGGCCGGATCTCCCGCAGCAGCTCACGCGGCGAAGGCGCGACACCGCGCTTCGCGGCCTTCAGGTACGCGCGCCACGAAGCCCGCCCCGGCCGCGTCGGGTCATTGCGCATGAGGAACTTGGTGCCGCGCACGAAGATCCACGCGAGCACCGGCGTCACCACGAGCATGCTGCGCACGCGGCGCGAGTACCGGCCGTCGAGGTGGCAGAACAGGTCGAACGCCACGGATCGGTGCTCCACCTCTTCGGCACCGTGCCAGCGCAGCAGGTCGAGCATCGTCGGATCGGAGCCGGCGTCGTCGAGCGCCGACGCGTCGAGCACCCACTGGCCGAGGAACGCCGTGTAGTGCTCGATCGCCGCGATCAGCGCGAGCCGCTCCACGAGCCATTCCTCGCCGGCGCCCGGACGGTCACCGAGCAGCCGGCGGAACATCCACTCCATCTGCGCCACGTACGGCCGCACGTTCAGGCCCGCGGCTTCGAGGTGCTGCGCGGCGCCGTCGTGGGCTTCGGCGTGCACGGCCTCCTGGCCGATGAAGCCGAGCACGTCTTCCTTCAGGCGCTCGTCGCGGATCAGCGGCACAGCCTGCTTGAAGACCTCCACGAACCAGCGTTCGCCTTCGGGCAGCGCGATGTGCAGCACGTTGATGCTGTGGGTGGCCTGCGGTTCGCCGGGGATCCAGTGCATCGGCAGCGAGGCCCAGTCGAAGTGCACGTCACGTGCGTGCAGCACGATTTGTTCGTGGTCGAGCGGTTTCACGACGGCCGGCCGGACAGCTCGTAGTCACTCGGCTCCACGCGGCGCGTCTCGAGCCAGTACTTCCACGTGAACCCGGGCCAGATCGTGCGGTTCACACCCTTGGCGTCGAGGTACCAGCTCGTGCAGCCGCCTTGGGTCCACACGCCCTTCACCAGCTTGTCCTGGATCTCGCGCTGGAACTCGTCCTGCACCGACGGGCGCACGTCGAGCGCGGCGGCGCCGTGGGAGTCGGCGAGCTTGATCGCGTCGACGACGTAGCGCGACTGCGATTCGATCATGAACACCACGGAGTTGTGGCCCAGCGCGGTGTTGGGGCCGAGGAGGAAAAACAGGTTCGGGAACCCGGCCACGGTGATGCCCTTGTGCGTGCGGATCCCGTCGGTGGCCCAGGTTTTCGCGAGGCTGCGGCCTTCGACGCCGGTGATGTCGAGGTACTCCAACGCGTCCGTGACGTGGAAGCCGGTGCCGTAGATGATCGCGTCGACTTCGTGCTCCACGCCCGCTTCGTCGACCACGCTGTGCTCGCGCACTTCGCGGACTCCGTCGGTGACCACGTCGACGTTCGGGCGGTTCAGTGCGGGGTAGTAGTCGTTGGAGATGAGCACGCGCTTGCAGCCCATGGTGTAGTCCGGCGTCACCTTGCGGCGCAGCTTCGGGTCGCTGATGCCCTTCGCGATGTGCCGGCGCGCGATCGATTCGGCGGCGTGCATGAGCTTCGGGTGACCGTTGAAGCCGATGGCGCGTGCTTCCAGCAGCCAGTACAGCGCGTTGCGGTACAGCCGCTGCGTGCCGGGGACGTAGCGGAACAGTTGCTTCGCCCAGCCGGGCATCGGGTGGTCCGGCTTCGGCATGATCCACGGCGGCGTGCGCTGGAACAGCGTGAGCTCGGCCGTTTCGGGGGCGATCTGCGGCACGAACTGGACCGCGCTCGCGCCCGTGCCGACCACGGCGACCCGCTTGCCGCGCAGGTCGAACTCGTGGTTCCACTGCGCCGAGTGCCAGGTCTGGCCCGCGAACTTCTCGATTCCCGGCAGCTTCGGGATCGACGGGATGTGCAGGCCGCCGACGCCGGAGACCAGGAACTGCGCGGAGAGCTCGCCGCCCCCCTTGGTCGTCACCGTCCAGCGGCGCTCACCCGCGTCCCAGTGCGCGCCCGTGATCTCCGCGCCGAAGCGGATCCGCTCGCGCAGCCGGTACTTGTCCGCGACGCCCTTGAGGTAGTCGAAGATCTCCGGCTGCGGCGAGAACGACCGGGACCAGTCCGGGTTCTGCTCGTAGGAGAACGAGTACATGTGCGACTGCACGTCGCAGGCGCACCCGGGGTACGAGTTGTCCCGCCAGGTGCCGCCCACTTCGTCGGCCTTCTCCAGGATCACGTAGTCCCGGATGCCGGCCTTTTCGAGCTGGATCGCCTGCCCGAGCCCGGAAAACCCGGTGCCCACGATCACGACCTTGAACCGCTCGGTCATCTGTCGGCCTCCGCTGCGCTGGGGGTCTGCCGCAGATGACGTTACCTCAAGTAACAGTTACTTGAAAGTACCTGCTACCCGTTAGTAGGTACCGCCGAGCTTCGTGTGGTCCCACGAGACGATCTTCGACGGGTGGAAGATCAACCCGATGCGCTTCGGCGCCTGGCGGCCGATGAACTCGCTGAGCTCCGGCGGCACCGGGTCGCCCGGCTTGGCGCCGGCGTAGCGCTGCATGAGCGTGATGCCCATGCGGGTGACCTCGTCGGTGTCCTCGATGATCTGCACGTCGGCCTCGAGCGAGATGCCGCGCAGCTTCTCGTACGAGTCGCCGCTTTCGATCAGCACGGTGGCCTCGGGCAGGCGGCGCAGGTTCTTCGCCTTCTGCGAGCTGCCGTACGTCCAGGTCGCGACGCCGTCCTCGTGCGGGAAGTACCAGAGCGGCGCCAGGTGCGGCCGGTTGCGCGGGCCGACCGTGGCGACGTTGATCACCTTCTGCTCGTCGAGGTAGGCCCGGATCTCCTCCGGCGTCATGCGGATCTGGTCGCGACGGGACATGCGCGCTCCTATTCGGGTTTGGTCGCAGCCCGTCCGCCGTGGCCGGTCACCGCCGACTCGTACGCGCCGCGCTGCTCGATGTCGTCCAGCGCGGCCTTGTCCGCCGCCGGCACGCGGGCCCGCGAGCCGAATTCGATGATCGGCGGCAGGAACGCGCGCAGCAGCTTGAGGCCGCCGACCCAGCGTGGCACGTGGATCGTCCGCGCGCGCTTGAGGATGCCGGCTTCGAGGTCGTCGAGCGCCACGTCGAGCGGGTAGGTCTTGCCGATCAGCCCCGGCATCGACGCGCGCAGCTTGCCGAAAACCGGGTGCGCGTCGGCGCTTTCGACCAGGTCCGTGCGGATCCACGTGGGGTGCGCGACGCCGACCTTCACGCCGAGGTGCGCCACTTCCGCGCGCAGGCTGTTGGAGAACGCCTCGACGCCGGCCTTGGCCGCCGCGTAGTTCGCCATGCCGGGCGCGTGCGTGATCGCGGCCAGCGACGAGATCGCCAGCAGGTAGCCGCGCCGCTCGATCACGTGGGGCAGCGTGACGCGGAAGGTGCGCCACACGCCGAGCAGGTCGACCTCGATCACCTTCTCGAACGCCTGCGGGTCGACGCTGCGCACGAAGCCGGCCGTGGCGATGCCCGCGTTGGCGATCACGATGTCGATGCCCCCGAAGTGCTCCACGACTCCCGCCGTGGCTTTCTCGAGGTCGGCCCAGCTGGTCACGTCGGCTTCCCACGCGTGCGCGCTGGGGCCGATCTTCTCGGCGACCTTCTGCTGCTCCGCGGCCTCGAGTCCGACCAGCGCGACCTTGGCGCCTCGCGCGGCCAGCCGCTCCGCCAGCCCGGCCCCGATGCCCCGCGCGGCTCCGGTGATCAACACGACCTTGCCGTCGACGTTCCTCGCCACGGTGCCCTCCTCGGCGTGCGGTTGCGCTTGCGGAGGGGACGGTACCTCAACCTACCCCGAGTAAGCTACTTCTCAGTAGGTACGGGGCCGGGTCGGGTGGTGGCAGGCTGGGGCCATGGATCACGCTCCCGCAGGGCACCTGGACCAGCCGTTTCTCGACGCCGCAGCCGTGTGTTCGGCGTTGCTGCGGGCTGCTGAGGTGGGCACTCGGTGGGGTGAGCCCAGCGCGTTGCCGGAGATGACCGTGGGCGCGCTGGCGTGTCACCTCGCGCGCCAGGTGACCCGGGCGGCCGAGCTGCTCGCGGCGCCCTCGACCCTGCCGGTGCTCGACGTCGTCGACGAGCACTACGCGCGGGCCGCCTGGGTCACCTCGACGTCCCTGGCCGACGCGGCCAACGACCGCACCACCGACGACGCCGAGGCCGCCCGCGGCCGCGACTGGATGCTCGCGCGCTTCGACGCCGACCTCGCCACCGTCGCCCGGCAGCTGCGCGGCGGGGAAGCGCCGGAGCGGGTCGACGTGCCGTGGCAGGGCTGGGCGTTGCGGCGCAACGACTTCCTGCACACGCGGCTGCTCGAACTCGTCGTGCACTCGGCCGACCTCGCCGCGAGTGTCGACGTGCCGGCGCCGGAGTTCTCCGAAGCGGCCTTCACGCCGGTGCTCGCGTTGCTGTCCCGCTTGGCGGTTCGCCGCCATGGTCAGGGTGCGGTGGTGAGCACCCTGACCCGGCGGGAACGAGCGGAGAACATCAGCGCGTTCTAGCTCGACTCAGACGGAAGCCTTGGTCAGCGCCTCGACCTCGTCACCGGTCAGCTCCAGCGACACCGACGCGATCAGATCCGTGAGCTGCTCCACGGTGCGTGCGCTCGCGATCGGGGCGGCGACCGTCGGCTGCACGCGCAGCCAGGCCAGCGCCACCGAGGCGACGGACGCGCCGTGCGCCGAGGCGATCGAGTCCAGCGCCGCCAGCACGCGCTCGCCGCGGTCGTCCAGGTACGCGATGGCCCGCGGCGCGCGCGGCGAGTCGCCCGGCTCGTCGGCCGAGCGGTACTTGCCGGTGAGGAAACCCTTGGCCAGTGCGAAATACGGCAGCGTCGAAAGGCCCTCACGGGAAACCGTGGGCGCGAGGTCCGTTTCGTAGTCGCGCTCGACGAGGTTGTAGTGCGGCTGCAGCGCCACGTACCGCGCGAAGCCCTCACGGTCCGAAATGGACAGTGCCTCGGTCAGCCGCTCGGCCGAGTAGTTCGAGGCCGCGATGTGGCGCACCTTGCCGGCGCGCACGAGCGCGTCGAAGGCCGACAGGGTCTCTTCGAGCGGCGTGTCCTGGTCGTCCTTGTGTGCGTAGTACAGGTCGATGTGGTCGGTTTGCAGGCGCCGCAACGAATCCTCGGCGGCCGCGGTGATGTTGGCGGCCGAGAGGCCCTTGCGCTGCTCCCACGCGCCGACCTTCGTGGCGATCACGATGTCGTCGCGCCGGCCGCGGCGGGAGAGCCAGTTGCCGATGATCGTTTCGGAGCCGCCGCCACCGCCGTACACGTCGGCGGTGTCGAGGAAGTTGCCGCCGGCTGAAGCGTAGGCGTCGAGAACCGCGTGGGAAGCCGTTTCGTCCGCGGTGAAGTTGAAGACGTTGCAGCCGAGGTTGAGGCCGTAGACGTCGAGGTCCGAGTTGCCGAGCTTGGTCATGCCACGAAACTACAACCGGGCCCCGGAAGAATTCGCCGGGCGACGGGTGTTGGGATGAATCATGGCTATCCAACTGGGCACGATCGGCATTTGGCGCAGCGCCACGCAGACGAACGGGGAGTTCGCGGCGGAGGTGGAGAAGCTCGGCTACGGCGCCCTGTGGCTCGGCGGCTCCCCTGGCGGTGACCTCGCGATCGTCGAGGAACTGCTCGACGCGACCGAGCACCTCGCCGTCGCCACCGGCATCGTCAACATCTGGGCCGACGCTCCCGAGTCCATCGCGAAGGCGTTCCACCGCATCGAGGGCAAGCACCCCGGCCGGTTCCTGCTCGGCGTCGGCGCGGGCCACCCCGAGGCCACGCAGGAGTACAAGAAGCCCTACGCCGCGCTCGTCGAATACCTCGACGCGCTCGACACCGCGGGCGTGCCGAAGGACTCGCGCGCGCTGGCCGCGCTCGGCCCGAAGGTGCTGAAGCTGGCGGGCGACCGCACGGCCGGCGCGCACCCGTACCTCACCACGCCCGAGCACACGCGCTCCGCCCGTGAGCTGCTCGGCGCCGGTCCGCTGATCGCGCCGGAGCACAAGGTGGTGTACGACACCGACGTTGAAAAAGCCCGCGCGCTGGGCCGCAAGACCGTGCAGTTCTACCTGAAGCTGTCCAACTACACGGCCAACCTGCGCAAGCTCGGCTTCACCGACGAGGACCTCGCCGGCGAGGGCAGCGACCGGCTCGTCGACGCCCTGGTGCTGCACGGCGACGCCCCGACCATCGCCGCGGGCGTGCGCGCGCACCTCGACGCGGGTGCTGACCACGTGAACGTGCAGGTCCTCGACAATGACCCGTTCCCGGCATATCGGGCGCTGGCGGCGGAGTTGTTCTGAATCGTTCCACGTGAGGATGTCCATAGCGGTCGTAAATGAGGTGGACCGGTCCGCACGGCCGGTCCACCTCGTACGATGCGGCTGAGAAGCCAGTCTGTCCCGAGGAGGAACCGATGCCCATCGCCACCCCCGAGGTCTACGCGGAGATGCTCGACCGGGCCAAGGCGAACGAGTTCGCCTACCCGGCCATCAACGTGACCTCGTCGGAAACCGTGAACGCCGCGATCCGCGGCTTCGCCGAGGCCGAGAGCGACGGGATCATCCAGGTCTCCACCGGCGGCGCGGAGTTCGCGTCCGGGCAGAAGGTGAAGGAGATGGTCACCGGCGCGTCGGCGCTGGCGGAGTTCGCGCAGGTCGTGGCCGCGAAGTACGACGTGAACGTCGCGCTCCACACCGACCACTGCCCCAAGGACAAGCTCGACGGTTTCGTGCGCCCGCTGATCGAGATCTCGGCCGAGCGCGTGAAGAACGGCCAGAACCCGCTTTTCCAGTCGCACATGTGGGACGGCTCCGCCATCGACCTCGACGAGAACCTCGAGATCGCGCAGGAGTTGCTCGCCAAGACGGCGGCGGCGCACATCATCCTCGAGGTCGAGATCGGCGTCGTCGGTGGTGAAGAGGACGGTGTCGCGCACGACATCAACGAGAAGCTCTACACCGCCGAAGGCGACTTCCTGAAGACCATCGACGCCCTCGGTTCGGGCGACAAGGGCCGCTACCTGCTGGCGGCCACCTTCGGCAACGTCCACGGCGTGTACAAGCCGGGCAACGTGAAGCTGCGCCCGGACGTGCTCAAGGGCGGCCAGGAAGCGGCGGCCAAGAAGCTCGGCCTCGACGCCGGCTCGAAGCCCTTCGAACTCGTCTTCCACGGCGGCTCGGGCTCGCTGCCCGAAGAGATCCGCGAGGCGGTGTCCTACGGCGTCGTGAAGATGAACGTGGACACCGACACGCAGTACGCGTTCACGCGCCCCATCGTGGACCACTTCTTCAAGAACTACGACGGCGTCCTGAAGATCGACGGCGAAGTGGGCAACAAGAAGGTCTACGACCCGCGCTCGTACCTGAAGGCCGCCGAGGGCGGCATGGCGGCTCGCGTGGTCGAGGCGTGCCAGGCCCTGGGCTCGGCGGGCACGAAGGTCAAGTAAGGCTCGTTCGCAGCGGCCCTTCCCTCGTGCTGGGGGAAGGGCCGCTGCTGCGTCAGGCGGCTTTTCGGGCCGTCCACCAGCGGGTGGCCGGGCTCGCCGCGGCCCACAGCGCGAACACGCCGACCAGTGCGACGGCCACCGTCCAGTACGCCACCGGCGGCGCCGACTCCGTGTGCGCGTCACCCAGGAACCACGGGCGCAGCTGGGACTGCAGCCACAGCGCGCCGTAGCCGAAGGCCGCGGCGAGGAGCGCGCCGATGCCCGCCGTCGCGATGCGGTGGCCGGCGCCGATGGTCACGGCCAGGTCCACCGCGAGGCCCACGGCCAGCAGGTAGAACGGCACCGTCGACACCGGGAAACCCAGGCCCAGCAGCAGCGGCCACATCACGCAGCGGTAGGCCACGTACGCGCCGGCCACCGAAAGTGCCGCCCAGCGGAACTTCAGCGTGTGCCTGGCCAGCGCGAGGATCAGCGCGGTCACGGCGATGCCCCACAGCGGGTAGACCCACTCCGGGATCGGCATCGTGAAGTGCAGGATCGCGGTGCGGTCCACGGGGTGGCCGATCTGGTTCGCCGCGAAGCTCAGCAGCGACGGTTCGGCCTCCGGCGCGCCGCGTTCCCACGCGCGCAGGCCGAGGATGCCGTACTCCTGCTGGCCGTTGGGGAAGAACGTGTTCTCGAGGAAAAACGCCCACAGCGCCAGCAGTACGCCGGTGCGGAAGCGGCCCGGCGGCGACAGGCGGATCCAGCCCAGCAGCACGCCGGCCTGCATGATGCCCGTGCCGAGGTACAGCATCATGTGCGACGGGCTCCACGCGGTGAGGTCGAGGCCGTTCACGCGGTGGTTGATCACGTCGAGTGGCGCCGCGACGAGGAACACGACCAGGCCCGTCTGCATGAGCCGCAGCGACGGTTTGTCGCAGCCCAGGCCCGTGTAACTGTGGATCACCACGAGCACGATGATGATCACCGTGCCCACGGTGTTGATCAGGTGCGGCGGCGCCAGGTCGTCGCGCAGCCACTTGAAGTGCCACGACATGTCCCACGACGAACCCACCAGCTTGAACGCGAACGCCGCCAGCCACATGCCGTAGCAGAACCGCAGCACCCAGTCGGGCGTCGGCTGACCCGCCGAGCCGCGTTGCCAGTGCCGCTGGAAGAACAGCCGGGTCTTCCCGACCGGGCTCCGCGGGATCACGTCTACCTGCGTCATGCCGGACATCATTCCCGGCGCGCGGGCAGGGGTGGTGCGGAAGGTGCCAAACGGCCCGAAAACCAGGGTTCACCCCTACGGGTGGCGCCTGGGTGACGGATTTGCCTCGGCGGCCGGTTCCACGGCATGGTGTCGCGCCATGATGCCGAAACGCGTTGTCGCAGCCGTCGTCGTCGCCGCCCTCGTGCTGGCCGGCGGAGGCGTGCTCACGAGCCTCTTCCTCTGACCCCTGGCGGCCGTGGGCAGAATGACGTCATGACGCACAACCTCCTCGGCCCCGAGCCGACGCTGCTGCCGGAGCACACCGCGGCCCAGGCCGCCCTCGACGCGGGCACCGACCCGTCCGCCGTCGCCGCCGAACACCCGGACTACAGCGCCGCGTGGGCCACCCTCGCCGAGCGGTCCCTCGAGTCCGGCGAAACGGTCGCCGCCTACGCCTACGCCCGCACCGGCTACCACCGCGGCCTCGACCAGCTCCGCCGCGCGGGCTGGAAGGGCTTCGGCCCGGTGCCGTGGTCGCACCGGCCGAACCAGGGCTTCCTCCGCGCGCTGGCGGCGCTGGGTATCGCCGCGGGGCGGATCGGGGAAACCGAAGAGTACGAGCGCGTGAAGGCGTTCCTGAACGACTCGGACCCGGCCGCGGGTGAGGCGACCGGGTTGAAGTAACCCGGGTTTCGGGGCGTGTTCGTCCCTCTGCCGGTGGGGCTGTTCGGTCCAGGAGACGGCAGAGGGACGCCGCCCACCCGGAGTTCCTTCGGGTGATCTCCAGCGTGAACGCAAGTGTCCCCAAATGTGGACGCTTTACGTTTCCCGCATGAGAACCAAGGCCATGTTCACGCCGAGGGTGCGCACCCTGGGGGCATCCCTTCGTGAAGTGCGGCTTGGTGCGCATTTCGGCGTTCGTGAGCTGGCTCGGCGCATCGGGGTGAACCCGTCGTTGGTGGCGCACTGGGAGTTCGGGTCGCGGGTCCCGACGCCGGAGGATGTGTCGGCGGTGCTGGGTGCGCTGGGTGTTGTCGGCGACGAGAAGATGCGGATTCTCAATCTGGCGCGCGGATCCGCCGAAGAGGGCTGGATTGCCTATGGTCGCCCCGGGACGCCGAATCAGCTCACTTGCCTGGTGGCGTGTGAGCACGCGGCGAAGGCAATGGCGGAGTGGTCGCCGCTGGGAATTCCGGGGTTGCTCCAGACCGCTGACTACGCGCGGGCGCTCCTGGAGTCGACCGGGCTGGCGGCCGCCGAGGTCGAGCGGCGCATCGCGGTTCGCATGGAGCGGCGGAATCTGATTCTCGGGTCGGATCCGTTGCCGTTCGAAGCGCTGATCGGTGAGGCGGCGTTGCGAGACACACTCGGCACTCCGGCGACGATGGCCGGGCAGCTGCGCGCTCTCGCGAGTTTGTCCGAACGGCCGACCATCACGGTCCGCGTGGTGCCCTCGGGCATCGGTTGGCATCCCGGTCTTGCCGGGAGGTTCATCCTCTACACCATCCGCGACTCGCGACCGGTGGTCTACTTCGAGCATTTGAGCTCGGGTGCTTTCGTGGCCGATGACTACGATGTGCGGCAGTACCGCGCGGCCATCGAGGGGATCCGCAAAGTCGCACTCAGTGCGGCCGACTCCACCGCGCTGGCTACCCGGCTTGCGGAGGAGATCGAAGAACGTGCTGGAGACCGATCCGGAGTGGCGCAAGAGTAGCTACAGCGACAAAGAAGGCGCGTGTGTCGAGGTCGCGCTCTGGGGCGGCGAAACCCTGGTGCGCGATTCGAAAGCCCCCACGCTGCCCGGTCACAGCTATCCCGCCCCGGCCTGGCGGGCCTTCCTGCGCCACCTTCGCTAGCGCCGATGTCGACCGGTGTGCAGCGGGGCAGGCCGCGGAAGCTGCCCGTCGCCGAGCAGCGGGGGAGGGTGTTGCGGGCGGCGGCCGAGGCGGTGGCGCGGCATGGGTTCGAGGCGGCGACGATCGAGGAGATCGCGCGGGCCGCGGGGGTGTCGCGGCAGGCCGTGTACGAGCAGTTCGGGGAGCGGCGGAGTCTGTTCGCCGAGGTGGTGGCCGACGTCGAGGAGCGGGCGTTCGAGGCGATCGGGGCGCCGGCGCGGGATGCGTCCGAGCCGGAGTTGCGGGCGTGGGCGCGGGCGAACTACGCGAACATGTTCCGGTTCGTGGAGCGGGAGCCGGAGGCGTTTCCGGTGTTGCGGGAGGCCGAGCGGGCGGGGAATCCGGCGCTCACGAGGCTGCGGGAGCGGCTCGCGGTGATCTACGCCGAGGCCAGCCGGAAGAGGTGGGCGGCCTACGGGGTGGACTCGGGGCGGGCCGACAAAGCGCTGGTGGCGCTGTACTTCGCGATGACCGAAGCGTTGGTCCAAGTGTCCTGGGAAGGGGAACCACCGGCCCAGGACGCGTTGGTGGATCTGCTCACGGAGTTCACCGTCGGTGGGGTGCTGAGGCTGCAGACCCAGGCGGCGGAGGTGATCGAGAGGTTGCGGTGAGGAGGGAACCCGGCCGGCCTAGGGGGAGGTAGCCGGCCGGGTTCCGAAGACTCGAACCGCGGGAAGCGGAGACTGCGGACCGCAGTGAGCGCGGGAACTGCGGGAAGCGGAGACTCTGGCCGCAACGAGCTCCGGGACCGAAGACTCGAACCGCAGCTCGGACCGAAGACTTGAACCGCGGCGAACGCGGGACGGAGACTCGGGCCGACAGCGAGCGCGGAGACCGGAGACCGCGAAGCCGCAACGACCGCAGGGTCCGAAAACTCAGGCGGCCGCAAGCTCCGGGACCGACGACTCGGCCCCGATCACCCGGTTCCGCCCACCGTGCTTCGCCGCGTACACGGCGGCGTCGGCCGAAGCCATGACTTCATCGACGCTGGTGCCGTCCGCCGGGAACGATGCGACGCCGATCGAGGCCGTGCGTTGGGAGATCTCCACGGCCGCGCCTTCGTTGGTGTGGGTCGGGATCACGAGCTCGCTGATTCGCTGCCGGATCCGTTCCGCCGTCACGATCGCGTCCGCCTTCGACGTGGAGGGCAGCAGGGCCACGAACTCCTCGCCGCCGAAGCGGCCGACCAGGTCGTGAGCACGGGTTTCCTGCTTGACGACCGCCGCCACGGCCTTGAGCACGTCGTCGCCGGCGAGGTGGCCGAAGGTGTCGTTGATGGACTTGAAGTGGTCGAGGTCGATCATCAGCGCGCCGAAGCTGCCGTTTTCGCGCTCGGCGCGGGAGACCTCGCGCATCGCGCCGTCCTGCCAAGTGGTGGCGTTGAGCAGCTGCGTCTTCTGGTCCGTGGTGGCGAGCTCCTCGAGGCGCTTGATCAGCACCGAGCGCTGCAGCACGTACAGCGGCAGGATCACCAGCACCGACAGCAGCGGCTCCTGGCTCAGCACCATCACGAGCAGCCCGCCGACGCACAGGGTGGCCAGCTCGAGCAGGTTGTCGTCCATGTTGCCGAGGCACGATTCGACGGTCGCTTCTTCCGGGTTGGCCAGGTACAGGCCGAGCCCGGTGAGCGCGGTGTTCACGGTGAAGTGCACGAGCGCCGCGGCGCACACGCTGAGCACGGTCAGGCTCGGGAACGCGAGCAGCGTCAGGCCCGCGGCGCACGCCGAAAGCGTGGCGGTGGTGATGTTCGCGGCCACGCGGTGTGCCTCACCGGGACGAGTGCCGGACCAGCTGCGGAAGGCGAGGTACACGTACAGGGTCACGCTCAGCACCGCGATGAGCTGCGCCGGAAGCAGCACCCCGGCCGGCAGCAGCCACACGGAGATCATGTTCACGTGCGGGCCCTTGGCGAGGCTGCGGCGCTGGCGCTCGAGCCGCCGGCTCACCTCGGTCTGGGTGATCGCGAGCGTGGTGATCAGCGCGAAGATCCCCACGTGCGCGGCCGTCACGGGCACGGTCAACGCCGAAACCACGGCCCACACCACCGCGGTGGTCATCGCGGTCAGCGTGACCGCGATCCACCGCGGCGGACGGCGCCAGAGTGCCCACTGAGTGGGACCACCGACAGAGCCCAGCCGCGAACGTTCCCCCGATGTGACCATTTTTCCCCCAAACCCTTGCGCGAATGTCCGGTGACAATCTCCTCACGCACAGTTTCGGGCCGTTTGCCGCCTGTCCACAAGGGCCTTAGGTGTGTACATTTTTCCCGAACACGCCGGATGAAGGGTGACCAGCGATGCGCGTTAAGGACCAGTGACCGGGTAGTAGCACCGCAAGGTCGCGCAGGTAGAAGCCCACGCGCGGAGCAGTCAGGCATGCTCGGCGCGTGTGGCTTCCTTCGCCGTACCCTGGGCAGCCGGGCCCGCGAGCGCCCGCTGCCACATGATCGTTAGCGGAATCGTAATCAAGATCCCGGCCAACCCGAAGATTCCGACGGTGGTTTGCGCCGTCAGGTGGTCCGCGATCACTCCGCCAATCAGGGGAACTACGCCCATCGTGGTCGTGAGACCCGTATTGGACAGCCCCATCGTCTGCGCCCGGCTCTCGTCCGGCACCGCCACCGTGAGGGAAGCGGTGGCCTGCAACAGGGCGATCGTGCCGAAACCGCCGGAGATCACGAACAGGATGATCGACGCGACCGGCCCCGGCTGCAGGAAACACAGCAGCAGCGGGATCGCGGCGAGCGCCGTGAGCGGCCCGATCAGCTTCGGCCGCACCTCGGCCGGTACCCAGCGCGTGTAGATGAAGGTGAAGATCACGCTGCCCACCGGGTCGGCCGCCAGCAGCAGGCCGATCACCTCCGGGCCGCCGCCGGACGAGGCCACGTACGGCGCCGCGATGCCCTCGTACACCGGCATCAGGCCGGCGACCCAGGTGAACAGCATCAGCGAACGCAGCGTGGTGGTCGCGAAGCCGACCTTGCCGCCGGCGCTCAGCGACGCGAGGAACGGCTTGCGCTTCTCCCCGCTCGCCGCCGCCGGGCGCGCCTTCACGCCGAAGCGGATGAACAGCGCGGACAAGACGAAGGTGGCGGCGTCGAGCACCAGCGCCAGCCGCGGGTCGAGCGCGATCAGCAGCGCGCCACCGCCGGCGAAGCCGAGCAGCTGCGCCGATTGCACCGTCATGCTGCGGATGCCCATGCCGACCACGAACCGGTCGCCTTCGAGCACCTGCGGCAGCAACGCCAGCTGAGACGCCTTGAACGGCGGGTTCAGCAGGGACACGCCACCCACGAGCACGCACAGGACCCAGAACGGCAGCCCGGGGATGGCCACCAGCAGGATCAGGCACGCGCGCGCGGAGTCGACCGCCACCATCACCGTGCGGCGGGAGAAGCGGTCGGCGATGCCGGTGAGGAAGATGCCGCCGAGCAGCGACGGGAAGAAGGTCAGCGCGTAGGTGAGGCCGGTGAGCGTGGCCGACTGCGTGGAGGCGTAGACGAGCACGGACAGCGCGACACGGGCCAGCTGGTCGCCGGCGATCGAGAGCAGTTCGCCGAACCACATGGCACGGAATTCGGCGACCCCGAACACCTCGCGGAACGTGACCCGTCCCGGTGCTGCCGTCATGCGTGCTTCTCCCCGACATTCGTGTGCGGACCGTGCCGCACGGTGACCAGACGGTGACCTTAGGACCTCGTGGTCACGTGCCGATCACAAAACGTGAGTTGCCAAGGTCAGTGTCTCGTGGCTGTTGGTGAATCTCTAGGTTCTTTAGCCGGTATCCAACGGGTCACGGACAGTTCTCCGAGTGTCCAGACCATAGCGCCGAGCACCGTCAAGATCACGAGGGTAGCGGGATGTGGCCTGCACCACACTCGCCCGGATGCTCCGCTGAGTAGTGCGGTTGCACCCGTGTCCGCACTGTGGGAGCACCACTTCGTGGCCTCCTTACGGCGTAGCTTCGAATCCGTGGTCGATCTCCCGACGTTCACGCTCGCCGTCGTGGGCGCCGGACCTCGCGGGGTCGGCGTCCTGGAACGGCTCTCCGCCAACGCACCCGAGCTCCTCGGCGACCGCCGGTTCGTGGTGCACCTGATCGACCCGTTCCCCGTGGGGCCGGGCCGCGTGTGGCGCTACGAGCAGTCGCCGCTGCTGCGCATGAACTCGATGCCCGAAGACGTGACCATGTACACGGACGACTCGGTGCGCATGGCCGGCCCGGTCGCGCCCGGGCCGTCGCTCATCGAGTGGGCGCGCGCGGTGCGTGCCGGCACCCTCGATCACCCGGTACCGGCCGACCTGCGCGCCGAGTTCGACGCGCTCGCGAGCACCGACTTCCCCACCCGCCGGCTGCAGAGCCTCTACCTGCGCTGGTTCTACGAGCAGGTGCTCGCCGAGCTGCCCGACGGGATCGAGGTCGTGGAGCACGCGAGCGCGGCCGTCGCGATCGACGACGGGCCGCCGCAGCGCGTGCGCCTCGCCGACGGCTCCGCGGTCACGGCCGACGCCGTGCTGCTGACCGTCGGCCACCTCGACGCGCGGCCCGACCCGGCCGAACACGCCCTGGCGGCCTTCGCCGAGCGCCACGACCTGGCCTACTACCCCGCCGGCTACACCGCCGACGTCGACTACTCCGCCGTGCCGGCCGGCGAGCCCGTGCTGGTGCGCGGGTTCGGGCTCGCGTTCGTGGACCTGTTGCTGCTGCTCACCGAAGGCCGCGGCGGCCGGTTCGAGGACCTGCCCGGCGGCGGCCTGCGCTACCACCCGAGCGGGGCCGAGCCGGTGCTGCACGTCGGCTCCCGGCGCGGAGTGCCCTACCACGCGAAAACGGGGTACCGGCTGCGCGGGAAACCGTTGCAGCTGCCCAGGTTCTTCGATTCCTACGCGATCGAGAAGCTGTGCGCGAAGCCGGGGCAGCTCGACTTTCGCGCCGACGTGTGGCCGTTGATCGCGAAAGAGCTGGCGTGGGCGTATTACACGGAGCTGTTCACCGGTCATCCCGAGTGTGTGCGCATGGATTTCGCGGTGTTCGCCGATCGGTTCGCGGATCTCGACTGGGGCACGCCGGAAATGACGGCGCTGGTCACCGGCGCCGTTCCTGCCGACGAAGACCGGCTCGACCTGGATCGCCTCGACCGGCCGTTCGGCGGTGCGCGGTTCGAATCCGCGGAGGAATTCGGGAAAGCGGCGCGGAAATACGTCGAGGCCGACCTCGCGCGGCGCGCCGATCAGCGGTTCAGCGCGGACCTCGGCGCGTTCATGGCGTTGTTGTCCGTGGTGGGCCAGCTGCCGCTATTGCTGATGACGGACCGGCTTTCGGCGGCTTCCCAAGTCGCCGACATGGACGGCTGGTTCCACGGCTTCTTCTCCTTCTACGCCAGCGGTCCGCCGCCGCGTCGGCTCGAAGAACTGCTCGCGCTCGCCGACGCCGGCCTGCTTTCCTTCCTGGGCGCGGATTTACAGGTGACGGCCGACGAATCGGCCGGCGTTTTCGCCGCGTCGAGTTCGAGTTTCCCCGACGTGGTGCGCGCCCGGACGTTGATCGAGGCGCGGCTGCCGGCCGCGAGCGTGCCGCGCGTGCACGACGAACTGCTCCGCCAGATGCGCGACGCCGGCACGCTCGCCGAGGAAACCGTGCCCGACGCGCTCGGCGACGACCAGCCGTCGGGCCGCATCGCCACGCGCATCACGGATTCGCGCCTGCTCGACGCCGCCGGCACCCCGCACCCGCGCCGCTTCGCCATGGGTGTGCACACGAGCATCCGCTCGCCCGGGGCCTTCACCCGGCCCCGGACCAACGCGATCATGTTCCGGCAGAACGACGCTCTGGCCAGGGAACTGCTGGAGCTGGCGCCGGAGCTGTGACGGCAGGCGGACCGATCACTTCTTGACCGGGTACGCCTTGGGCGCCCCGTCGTCGTCGACCCCGATGCCGGCGTACGCGCTCACCAGCACCGGCGCGGCGCCGACGTTGTCGGTGGCCTTGTCCTTGCCGGTCTTGGCGTCGAGCACGATCGGTTGCCCGCCTTGGGTTCGGCCGTACAGGGCGCCGTGCCAGGCGACGGTGACGCTCGGCGCCACGCGGTTGGTGGCCTGGTCCGGCAGGCTCCACAGCTTGGCGGCGGTCTTGGCGTCGTAGCCGGTGAGCACGCCGTCCTCCTCGCACGTGAGCACGGACTGCTGGTCGTAGAGGCAATCGCCGTAGTTGCTGATGCCGAAGTCGTGCGCGCCTTCGATCTTGGCTTTCTCGGCGCCGGTGGCCGGGTCGAGGAAGAGCAGGAAGGCGTGGCCGCTGCCGTAGTCGGTGCGGTTGGCCACGACGAGCGCCGGATCGGCCTGGATCATGGTGAGCCCGTAGGACTGGCGCGCGCCGATCCACTTCTGCTGCCCGGTGGTGAGATCGAGCGCGGTGGCCTGGGTCATCGAGTCGTTCTCGGCCACGTTGAAGTCGGTGCCCACGAGCACGGTGCCGTGGAGGCTGCCGGCCAGGTAGTCCTTGCGCTGCCAGAGGGTTTTGCCGGTGGCCGGGTCGAGTGCGGCCGTGATGTGGTCGTCGTCCTGGGAGTAGGTCGCGACCACGGCCTGGTCGGTCACGGCGACGACCTGGGTGGTGGCGTTGCCGGCGTCGGCGTACTGGTCGTCGGACACCTTCACATCCGCCTGCCAGGCCTTGGTGCCGCTCGTCTTGTCCGCGGCGACCACCGACAGCGTGATGTAGGCCGGCGTGGTGCCCTGTTCCGGCATGCGCACCGGGACGGCGCCGACCGCGAGCCGGTCGCCGACCGCCGGCGGGCGCGGTCCGGTCTCGTTCACGAACGGGGTGCTCTGGTTGTACGGGTCACCCGGTTTGCCGGCGACCGGCACGGACCACTTCTGGCGGCCGGTCAGCACGTCCACCGCGTTGAGCGCGGTCGGCGTGACGATGTAGCCGGTGCGCTCGCGCAGGGTCATGAACTGCGACACGACACTGCCGGCCAGGTTGGCGCGCATCGCCTCGGCGGGCAGGCCCACGCCGGCCGCCGCGTCGAACGCGGTCGGCGGATCGGCGGTGGTGGCCGCCGGTTCGGTGGATCCCGGCGCGCCCGGCACCGAGCCGCCGGGCACCGCGCCACCCGGCACCGAAGCCTTGCCGTCGGTCGTGCCGCCGCAGCCGGCGACCGTGATCGCTGTCCCGAGACACGCCACGAAAATCAGAGCTCGTCGCATGTGCGGCCGCCTTCCCCCAAGGTCACTGCTTCGATCGCCGCACCATAACGGAGCCGGTGCGAGCAATGTGGCAGTTCACACGAATGTGTCACTATTTCCTGCTCAGGGCGGTGTTTAGGCGAAGATCCCACGGTGAAACCTGCCGGGAAGCGAGGATTCGTCAGTGTTTCCCATTCCGCCCCACGAGCTGTCCGCCGTCGCTTACCCTCCGGATGTCCTGGCCGATCCGAAAGGTGCCCCATGTCCGCTCGTACGCTGCTGGTCCTGACCACGGGTGCTGCCCTGCTGATCGCCGGATGCTCGAGCGGCGTCGGGGGCTCGGCCGCGCCGGCTCCGTCCGCCATCCCGACGGCACCGGCCACTTCGTCCGCGCCGCCGTCGTCTTCGGCGCAGACGCAGGCGCCCACCCCGACGCCGGCCGCGACCCAGACGAGTTCGACGCAGTCCGGTTCGGAGAAGTCGACGGCGGGCGCGATCGCGCGCTACGAGACCTTCCTGCACGCGGTCGGCAAGGAAGACCTTGCCACCACGTGCGAGATCGCGGCGCCGGCCGCGAAGAAGGCTGAGGACGAGGGGTTCGGGCCGTGTGAGAAGACGTTCCCGATCACGTTCCAGATGATCTCCGCGGCGCAGAAGACGGCGCTGCGCAGCGCGACCGTGGACCGGGCCCGGGTCATCGAGTCCAGCTCCACGAAGGTGGAGATCCCGGCCGCCGCGGTCAAGGCCGCCGTGAAGTTCACCGACAGCGATCTCGGTGACTCGACGCTGGAGTACCGCAGCGGCCAGTGGTACATCACCGACTGAGCAGCTGGTCCACGATCTTCGCCGCGACGAACGCGTCCGCGGCCTGGTGCGCGGCGAGGGCGAGCGTCGTGAAGTCGCCGGCGGCCGTCGGATTGGGCACGGCGAGCACGGTCATCCCCGCGGCGTGGGCCGAGCGGATGCCCGAGCTCGAGTCCTCCACGGCGACGCAGCCCGAGGGATCCACGCCGAGCCGTTGTGCCGCGAGCAGGTACGGGTCGGGCGCGGGTTTGCCGTGCACCACGTCGTCGCCGCTCACCGAGGTGGTGAACGGGAGCCCGAGCGTGGTGATCGCGGCTTCGACGTAGGGCCGGGGCGAGGCCGAGACCAGCGCGATCGGGCCCAGCTCGGCTGCCGTGGCGACGAGGGCCGCGGCGCCGGGAAGCAGGCCGAACTCACCGCCCGCCAGCGCCGCGACCATGCCGGTGACGCACTCGGCCACGGCCGTTGCCGGCGTGAGGTCCGGACAGCGCCGCGCGAGGTGGGCCGACCAGTGCGCGGTGCTCTTGCCCTGGATCGCGACCCAGTCCGCCGGTGTCCACTGCTCGCCGTGCCGGGCCGCGACCCGGCCGAAAACCCGGTTCCACGCGTCCGCGCTGTCGACGAGGGTCTCGTCGAGGTCGAAGACGGTGGCGGTGGGCCTCACCGGCCCGCCTGGAAGGCGCAGATCTGGTCGATCGAGGCGATCCTGAGCCACAGCCGGTCGGCGAGCTCACGCAGCTGCGGC
This sequence comes from Amycolatopsis rhabdoformis, assembly GCF_035918295.1. Classification (GTDB taxonomy): domain Bacteria; phylum Actinomycetota; class Actinomycetes; order Mycobacteriales; family Pseudonocardiaceae; genus Amycolatopsis; species Amycolatopsis rhabdoformis. The sequence continues at coordinate 7,726,029 of NZ_CP142149.1, read as the reverse complement.
AGGCGGGCGACGCTGCCGTCCTCGTTGCACACCTCGCTGATCACGGCCACCGGCTCGAGTCCGGCCAGCCGCATCAGCTCCACGGACGCCTCGGTGTGGCCGCGCCGCTCGGCGAGGCCACCGGCCCGGGCGCGCAGCGGGAACACGTGCCCGGGCCGGCACAGCGCGCCGGGTGTGGTCGCGGGGTCGGCGAGCACCCGCAGGGTGTGCGCGCGATCGGCGGCGGAGATGCCGGACTCGATGCCGGCGGCAGCGTCGACCGACACGGTGTAGGCCGTGCCCGCGGGGTCTTCGTTGACCTGCACCATCGGCGGCAGGTGCAGCCGGTCGGCGAGCTCCGCGGGCATCGGCGCGCAGATCAGGCCGCTGGTGTGGCGCAGGTAGAAGGCGAGTGCCGAGGGAGTGGCGTGTTCGGCGGCCATGATGAGGTCGCCTTCGTTTTCGCGGTCTTCGTCGTCGACGACGATCACCGGCCGGCCGGACTTCAGGTCGAGGACGGCGGCCGCGACGGTGTCCAGCGCGGACGAGCGGTCGGGCCGCAGCTGTGCGGGGATCATGGCTGAACTCACGGCTGCCGACTCTAGGGTCGCCGTGTGCCGCTCATCGGGACGAGTCACTCCACCTTCGGGTAGCGGCCCCGGGCGGGTGACGGCCGGACGCACTCGGTTGCGCCGTCCGGAGCAGGCGCTGTCTTGATCAACCACTGTGGAAATCCACAAAAGGTCACCGGCGCGTGGCTGGTTCGGCCGCCGGGCTCTTCCTAGCGTGAGGTGCGTAGGCGAACCGGAAGGGCGGCAGATGACCTGGGACTTCTCCACGGAACCGGAGTTCGCGGCGAAGCTGGACTGGGCGCGGGAGTTCGTGCGCACCGAGATCTACCCGCTCGAGGTGCTCGACCTCGACCACGCGGGGTTCCGCCGGATCGCGAAGCCGCTGCAACAGGCGGTGAAGGACCACGGGCTGTGGGCCGCGCACCTCGGGCCCGACCTCGGTGGGCAGGGCTACGGCCAGGTGAAGCTCGGACTGCTGCACGAGATCCTCGGGACCACCGAGTTCGCGTCCTACGTGTTCGGGTGCCAGGCACCGGATTCCGGCAACGCGGAGCTGCTGGCGATCGCGGGCACCGAGGAGCAGAAGGCACGCTGGATGCGGCCGCTGCTCGACGGTGCGCTGCTCTCGGCGTTTTCGATGACCGAGCAGGGCACCGGCTCCGATCCGCGGCAGTTCACCACGACCGCGCGGCTCGAGGGCGACGAGTGGGTGCTCGACGGCGCGAAGTGGTTCGTCGGCAACGCCTCGCGCGCCGATTTCCACATCGTGATGGCCGTGACCGAGCCGGACGCCGATCCGTACCACCGGATGTCGATGCTGATCGTGCCCACCACCGCGGCCGGGATCACGACCCGCGAGATCGGGCTGATGAACGACCCGGACCACAAGAACCCCATCTGGTCGCACTGCGAAGTCGGCTACGAGGGCGTGCGGGTGCCGGTGGAGAACCTGTTGGGTGAGCGGGGCGAGGCGTTCGCGCTGGCGCAGAAGCGGCTCGGGCCCGGGCGGATCCACCACTGCATGCGCTGGGTCGGGGTGTGCCGGCGGGCGTTCGACATGCTGTGCGAGCGGGCGGTGAGCATCGACGTGCACGGCGGACCGTTGGCGGACAAGCAGACCGTGCAGAACTGGGTCGCCGACAGCGCCGCGCAGATCGAGTCGGCGCGGCTGCTCACGCTGCAGACCGCGTGGAAGATCGACCAGGTCGGCGCGCAGGCCGCGCGCACCGAGATCGCGATGATCAAGTACCACGGCGCCACGGTGCTGCACGACGTGATCGACCGCGCCATCCAGGTCCACGGCTCGCTCGGCTTCTCCACGGACATGCCGCTGGAACAGATGTACCGCTGGGCCCGCGCGGCGCGGATCTACGACGGGCCCGACGAGGTGCACCGGGTCACCGTGGCGCGGCGGCTGCTCAAGCCGTACCAGCCGGTGAAGGTGCCGACCGAGCACGTGCCGACCCGGCGGGCCGCGGCGCTGGAGAAGTTCCGTGACCGCCTCGAAGAGTTCACGGCGGCGCAGTGACCACGCAGGCGCTGGAGCGGCCGCTCGCCGGCTGGCTCACCGCGCACACCGGCGACCCCGGCCCGTGGGCGCTCAAGCGGCTGACCGGCGGGAACTCCAACGAGACGTGCCTGCTCACCGGCTCCGACACGAGTTACGTGCTGCGCCGGCCGCCGAGCCACGTGCTGTCGAAGTCGGCGCACAGCGTCGCGCGGGAGCACCGGCTGCTGAGCGCACTCGCGCCCACCGCGGTCCGCGTGCCGAAGCCCGTGGCCCTGTGCGAGGACACCGGCGTGCCGTTGGCGCCGTTCCTCGTGATGGAGCACGTGGGCAACGCCGTGTCGATCACGGACACCATGCCGTACCCGCAGATCGAAACGGTGGCCGACGAGGTCGTGGACGCCCTGGCCGCGGTGCACACGCTCGACTGGCGCGCCGCCGGGCTGGAAGGTTTCGGAAGGCCCGAGAACTTCCTCGATCGGCAGGTGGAGCGCTGGTACCGGCAGTGGGAAGGCATCGCGCGGCGGCCGCTGTCGGCGATGCCGAAGATCGCCACCTGGCTGGACGCCAACAAGCCGCAGCCGAGCGCCCCCGCGCTGCTGCACGGCGACTTCCACCTGGACAACTGCCTGTTCGACGCCCACGAGCCGCGCCTGAAAGCCGTGATCGACTGGGAGATGGCCACGATCGGCGACCCACTGCTCGACCTCGGGCTGCTGCTCGCGTTGTGGGGCGGGCGAGGGTCGGCGATGCCGGCCGTGCAGGGCGTGTCCCGCGCACCCGGCGCGCCGCCGCGTGAGCACCTGCTCCAGCGCTACGAACAGCAGGTGGGCCGCGCGATCCCGCAGATCCGCTACTACCAGTGCCTCGCGCTGTTCAAGCTCGCCGCGATCGTGGAGGCCGCGTGGTCGCAATACCTCACCGGTGAGCTGACCAGCGAGTACGCCGCCGCGCTGGAGCACGACGTGCCCGCGTTGCTCGACGAAGCGCTGGACACGGCCGGGCTCGCGCCGTGACGTTGGAGGGAGCCACAACGGCCCCCGCGATCGGGGGTGGCCCGCGGGCGGCCGCCTGAGCACGCTGCAAGCAAGCATCAGCTACGTCGACAAAGGAGACGGCGTGACCGAGCAAAGCGTCAACTTCGGGCTCTGGTACGACTTCCGCAACCCCGCGCAGTGGTTCCGGCCGTTTTCCACCCTGTACCGCGAGGCGTTGGACCAGCTCGCGTGGGCGGAGAGCATCGGGATCGGCTCGGTCTGGCTGACCGAGCACCACTTCTGCGAAGACGGCTACACGCCTTCGCCCTACACACTGGCCGCGGCGATCGGCGAGCGCACCAAGACCATGCGCATCGGCACGAACCTCGTGATCGCGCCGCTGCACAACCCCGTGCGCCTGGCCGAGGACGCCGCGACGCTCTCGCTGCTCACCGGCGGGCGCTTCGACCTCGGGCTCGGGCAGGGCTACTGGGCGCCGGAGTTCGCGGCGTTCGACCGCAACCTCAAGTACCGGCCGAGTCTGCTCGAGGAGAGCGTGGCGGTGATCCGCCAGGCGTGGTCGGGTGAGGAGAAACCGTTCGAGGGCAAGCGGTTCTCGCTTCCTTCGGTGCGGATCACGCCGACCCCGGAGGTCACGCCGAGGCTGCTCGTCGGCGCGATGGCCGACCCGGCGATCGAGCGCGCGGCCCGGATTTCCGACGGGTTCCTCAGCACCCAGAACGTGCACCAGCAGTCCTATTTGGACGCGTTGGACCGGGTGGGCAAATCGTCGGCCGAGGGCCAGATCTTCGCCGGGCAGTGGGCCGTGATCGCCGACGACCCGGAGCGCGAGTGGGCCCGGATCGGGCAGCACGCGTTGTACCAGCTCAACAACTACATCGAGTGGGGCGCGTTCGGCCCGCCCGACGTGGTGCCGCGCTTCGAGACCGCGGACCAGATCGTGGAGGGCGGCGCGTTCCAGCTCTGGGACGTGGCCACGGCCGTCGACGAGCTGACGGCGCTGCTGAAGGACAAGCCGCAGATCAAGGACGTGCACTTCTGGGCGCAGCTGCCCGGCGAGCCGACCGACAGCGGCTCGGCGCGCATCGAGGTGCTCGCCACCAAGGTCGTGCCGCAGGTGCGCCAGCGCCTGGCCGAAGCGGAAACGGCGGGGGTGGCCGGGTGAACCAGCCGCTCGTGCTCACCGACCTCCTGCACCGGGCGCGGGAGTTCTTTCCCGCGCAGGAGATCGTGGAGTACGGCGGCGCCACCGAGACGCACCGCTACACCAACCGGGACTTCCACGAGCGGGTCGTCTCGCTCGCGGGTGCCCTGGTGAGGCTGGGGGTGCGGCCCGGTGACCGGGTCGCCACCCTCGCCTGGAACCACCACCGCCACCTCGAGCTGTACTTCGCCGTGCCGCTCGCGGGTGCCGTGCTGCACACGGTGAACCTGCGGCTGGAGCCCACGGAGATCGCGTACGTGCTCGGGCACGCCGAAGACGTGGTGGTGTTCGCCGACCTCTCGTTGCTGCCGCGGCTGGACGTGGCCCGCGCCGAGCGGCCGGCGATGATCGTGATCGCGACGGACGGCTCCGGGCCCGGCGAGCTCACGTACGAGGACCTCGTCGCCGAAGGTCCACCGCTGGAAAACCCGCCGCGGATCGACGAAAACGATCTCGCCGCGCTCTGCTACACCTCCGGCACCACGGGCCCGCCGAAGGGCGTCGGCTATTCGCACCGCTCGCTGTACCTGCACACCTTCGCCGCGTGCCTCGCCGACGGCCACGCGATCAGCGAGCGCGACACCGTGCTGCACGTGGTGCCGATGTTCCACGCCAACGCGTGGGGCATCCCGTTCGCCGCGCTCATGACGGGTGCGAAGCAGGTGCTGCCCGGCCCGCACCCGGTGCCCGCGGAAATCGCGACGATCGTCGAGGCCGAGGGCGTGACCTACACCGGCATGGTGCCGACGGTCGCGGCCGACCTCGTGCGGCTGGTCGCGCGCGAAGGCGCCGACCTGAGCAGCCTGCGGGCGCTCGTGCTCGGCGGTTCGCCGCCGGACGACGAGCTGCTGCGGGCCCTGCAGGAGCTGGGCATCCCGGCGTTCCAGGGCTGGGGAATGACGGAGATCTCGCCGATGGGCACGTTCTCCCGGCCGCTGCCGAGCGTCACGGATCCGGCCGAACGGCGGCGGTCGGTGCGCAAACAGGGCCGGCTGCTGCCGGGTCTGCGCTGGCGGCTCGTCGGCGAAGACGGCACGGACCAGCCCCACGACGGCGCGGCGCGCGGCGAGCTGCTGATCCGCGGGCCGTGGGTCGCCACGCAGTACTTCCGTGACGAGCACCCGGAGAGCTTCGCCGACGGCTGGCTGCGCACCGGCGACATCGCGACCATCGACGCCGACGGCTACCTCGAGATCGTCGACCGGGCCAAGGACCTGATCAAGAGCGGCGGTGAGTGGATCAGCTCCGTCGCGCTGGAACAGGCGCTCACGGCCAACCCCGCCGTGGCCGAATCCGCGGTGGTCGGCGTGCCGCACGAGCGCTGGCAGGAGCGTCCGTACGCGCTCGTTGTGCTCGAACCCGGCCGCTCGGACACCCCCGATGACGTGCTCGCCGACCTGCGCGACCGCGTGCCGCGCTGGTGGCTGCCCGAGGGTGTGCTCGTGGTCGACGAGCTGCCGCGCACGAGCGTCGGCAAGATCGACAAGAAGGTGCTGCGCGCGAAAGTGGCCGCGGGGGGTGCCGGATGAAGTTCGGGGTCTTCTACGTCCTCGAGTGCCGCGACCACGACTTCCGCCGCGCGTACCGGGAGATGCTGGCGCAGATCTCCTACGCCGAGGAGCTCGGCTTCGACGAGGTGTGGCTCGCCGAGCACCACGGCAGCGACTACGGCTCGATGCCGTCGCCGCAGGTCGTGGCCGCCGCCGTGGCCGAACGCACGAGCCGCATGCGCATCGGTATCGCGGTGAGCAACCTGACCTTCGACTGGCCCGTGCGCGTGGCCGAGGACTACGCGATGGTCGACGTGCTGTCGAACGGCCGGCTCGACTTCGGGGCCGGGCGCGGGTACCAGCCGGGCGAGTTCCACAACATGGGTGTGGGCGACCGCCAGGACGTGAGCCGCGAGGTATTCGACGAGGCGCTGGAGATCGTGCGCGGGCTGTGGCGCAAGCAGGCCGGCGAGCCGTTCTCCTTCCACGGCAAGCACTTCGACCTCACCGAGGTCGACTGCCGGCCCACGCCGGTGCAGCGTCCGACGCCGCCGATCTACGTCGCGTCGATCAGCCCCGAGACGTTCCACCTCGCCGCGGCGCAGGGGTACAACCTGCTGGTCACGCCCACGTTGATGACACTGCCGGAGCTGAATCGGCTGGTGGTGGACATCAAACGCTCGCTGATCACCAGCGGCCGCGACCCGCTGTCGCTCGACTTCCCGATGAACTGGCAGGTGCACCTCGCCGACACCACCGAGGAAGCGCTGGCCAACGTCGCGGAACCGCTGTCCTGGTACTACCGGCACGTGCTCGACCTCGTGCCGAGCGGTCCGCACGCGCCGCACACCTACGAGCGCTACGCGGAACTCGTGGCGACGTCGGAAGAAGCGGGCGGCCCGACGCTCGACGGCCTGCGCGACGCCGGCGTGGTGTACGCCGGTGACCCGGCCGGGCTCGTCGCCGAGATCGAGACGCTGTACGAGGAAACCGGACTGCAGCACCTGATCTGCTGGATGCGCTTCGGTGGCCTCGCACACGAGAAGGTGCTGCGCTCGCTGGAACTGTTCGCCGAGCACGTGCTGCCCCGCTTCCGCGACCGGCCGCCGATCGTGCCGCGGGCGTTGCGGGCCGAAGTCGCTGCCATTCCCTGAAACCCGTCGAGAGAGAGGCGAGACGCCATGGGCTACCTAGAGGTCGAAGACGGCCGGCGCGTGTACTTCGAACACCACCGCGGCTCGGGCCGCGCGATCGTGCTGATCCACGGCTGGGGTGCCACCGGCCGGTGCTGGGACACGATCGCGCCTGCCTTGCGCGCCAACGGGAACGAGGTCGTGCTCCTCGACCAGCGCGCGTGCGGCCGGTCGGACAACGACTTCGCCGACGTCACGATCTCCGCGCTCGGCTCCGACGTGGTGCGGCTCGTGGAGCACCTCGGCCTGAGCGCGCCCGTGGTCAACGGCTGGTCGCTCGGCGGCGCGGTCGCCGTGGACGCGGTGGCGAAGCTGGGCGCGAACTGCTCCGGCCTGATCCTGACCGGTGGCGCCACTCCGCGCTACACGTCCACTTCGGACTGGCCGCACGGCGGTGGGGTCGACGACGTGAAGGGTGTGCTCGGCGCGGCCGCCGCCGACCGGGCCAACACGTTCAAGAGCGTGGCCGAAGCCGTGTGCGCCGAGCCGCAGACGCCCGACACGCTCGCCTGGCTGTGGGGGATGTTCATGGAGATGGGCCCGATCGGCGACGAGTCGCTGCTGGACCTGGCCGAGCTCGACCAGCGCAAGATCCTCGGCGCGCTGAGCGTTCCCGTGCTGTTCCTGCACGGGCGCAAGGACGGCTTCGTGCCGTTCTCCGGCGCCGAAGCCGCCCGTGACCTGTGCGCCGACGCGCGGCTCGTCGAGTTCCCGGGTGCGGGCCACGCGACGTTCCTCGAAGACCGTGACACCTACCTCGCCGAGGTCACCGGCTTCCTGAACCGATGACCACCTGGCTCGTCACCGGCGGTTCGCGGGGGATCGGCCGGGCCGTGGTCGACCACGTCGCCGCCGCCGGTGACAACGTGGCGTCGCTGGCGCGCTCGGCCGGCAGCGAGCCGCCGGCGGTGCCCAGCCGGGTGCTCGAGGTCAAGGGCGACGTGACCGACGAGGACTCGATCCGCCGCTGCGTCGAGGCCGTGACCGAACGCTTCGGCTCCATCGACGTGGTGGTGAACAGCGCCGGCGTGCACCGCGGCCGCCGCATCGAGGCACTGGCGAGATCGGCGTGGGACGAGGTGCTCGCCACGAACCTCACCGGTGCGTTCGAGGTGTGCCGCGCGGTGGTGCCGCTGCTGCCGCGGGGCTCGGCGATCGTGAACGTCGGCGCGGTCGTGGGCTTGCGCGGTTTTCCCGGCGACGTCGCGTACGGCTCGGCGAAGGCCGGCCTGTCGGGGCTCACGCAGGTGCTCGCGGTGGAGCTCGCGCCGCGCGGTGTGCGCGTGAACCTCGTGGTGCCGGGCTTTGTGGACACCGACATGACCGCCGGGCTCAGCGACAAGGCGCGCCAGAGCATCGTCGACAAGATTCCGGCCGGCCGCATCGGTACGACGGCCGAGATCGCCGAGGTCATCGTGGCCGTGGCGCGCTCGACCTACATGACGGGCGCGACCGTGCCCGTGGACGGCGGTCTGCTCGCCACCTTCGGCGGCGGCTGACCACCGCGCTTTGTGCGGACCTCCAACGGGCGCGCGCGACAACCGTTCTGCCTGCGCGTTCGGCTGGTTAGCGTCGGACAACGAACCAGGGCATCACCACCCGCTGGACGTGAGATCAACCCAATCGAGAAGGAGAACCACCCATGGACGTCGGAATGCTGCTGGTCTTCCAGAACTGGTTCGAGGACGTCAGCGACCACGAGGTCTTCACGCGCGAGCTCGAAATGGGCGTGCTGGGCGAGCAGTACGGCTTCGACTCAGTGTGGTCGGCCGAGCACCACTTCGACGACTACTCGATGTGCCCCGACAACCTGCAGATCATGGCCTACCTCGCCGGGCGCACGTCGAAGATCAAGCTCGGCACGGGCGCGGTGATCCTGCCGTGGAACGACCCGCTGCGCGTGGTCGAGAAGGCGATCATGCTCGACCACATGTCCAACGGCCGCCTGCTGCTGGGCATGGGCCGCGGGCTGGCGAAGATGGAGTACGAAGGCTTCCGCGTGGACATGAACGAATCGCGCGAGCGCTTCGACGAGGCCGCCGCGATGATCATTCGCGGGCTGCAGAACGGGTACGTCGAAAACGACGGCAAGTACTACAAGCAGCCGCGCGTGACCGTCCGCCCGGGCCTGGCCGGACATTCGTGGGAGGGCCGGATCTTCGGCGTCGCCATGTCGCCCGACTCGATCCCGGCCGTCGCCGACCTCGGCGCGCAGATGATGACGTTCATGCAGTTCGACTTCGCGCAGCACCTCGAGGCGATCAACCGCTGGCGCGGGCTGCACCGCGAGAAGCACGGCACCGAGCCGGGCGCGCCGCTGATCCAGGACTTCGTGTACTGCCACGAAGACCCCGAAGAGGCCAAGCGCATCGCGCACGAGCACATCTCGCGCTACTTCCTGTCGGTGATCAAGCACTACGACTTCGCCGGCTCGCACTGGCGCGAGACCCGCGGGTACGAGGCCTACCAGGCCGGTGCCGACATGATCCGCGAGGCGGGCATGGAAGCCGCCGCCGGTGCGTACGTGGACGCGAACATCTGGGGCACGCCCGAGGAGATCGTGGAGAAGTACGCGGCGCGGCGCGAGCAGGGCGGCGACCTGATGGCCAACGCCGCGTTCTGCTTCGGTGGCCTGCCGCTGGACAAGGCCGAGGCGAGCATGCGGCTGTTCGGCGAAAAGGTGGTGCCGCAGCTGCACAAGATGTCCTCGCGCGCGCCCGCGAGCGTCTGAGTTCGGGCCGTGGCCCGGGAACCACCCCGGGCCACGGCACCTTCCGGGTTTCGCGTGGAGGGAAACCGTGGTTCTCGCCGAGCAGTTCCGCGACGTGATGTCGGGCGTGTGCACGCCGGTTTCGGTGGTGACCGCCCTCGATGGGCCGAGGCCCCACGGCACCACGGTGAGCGCGTTCGCGTCGCTCTCGATGGATCCGCCGATGGTGCTCGTGTCGCTCGACCGCGGCTCGGACCTGCTGGCCGTGGTGCGCCGCGGCGGGCGGTTCGGGCTCAACGTCCTCGAGAGCGGGCAGGCCGAGCTCGCGAAACAGTTCGCCCGCAAGGGAAAAACCAAGTTCGACGGCGTCAGCTGGCAGCTCGACGACGACCTGCCCCGGCTGGCGGGCGCGTCCGGCTGGGTGGCGTGCCGCGTCGAGCAGTTCATCGAAGGTGGTGACCACGTGGTCGCACTCGGCCTGGTGCTGGCGGCGGACTCGGTGCCGCTCGCGCCGTTGACGTATCACGCGCGGACGTTCGGCACGCACGCGCGGACGGACGGTGCCTCGTGACGTTTTCCGGGGAGCAGGTGCAGCACGCGGTCGCCGCGCTGGCGCAGGGCCGGCTCGTGGTGGTCGTCGACGACGCCGACCGCGAGAACGAGGGTGACCTCGTGGGTGCCGCGGAGGCGATGACCGCCGAGCAGATGGCGTTCCTCGTGCGGCACACCACCGGGATCGTGTGCGCGCCGATGACCGGCGAACGCGCCGACGCGCTGCAGCTGCGGCAGATGGTCGCGGACAACACCGACGCGCACGGCACGGCGTTCACGGTGAGCGTGGACCACCTGTCCAGCGGCACCGGTGTGTCGGCGGCGGACCGGACCACGACCGTGCGCGCGCTGGCCGATCCGGCCACGAAACCGGCCGAGCTGCGCCGGCCCGGGCACGTGTTCCCGCTGCGGGCACGTGAAGGTGGTGTGCTGGTGCGGGCCGGGCACACGGAGGCGGCGGTCGACCTGCTGGCGATGGCCGGCGCCGGGGACGTCGGTGTGATCAGCGAGCTGGTGGCCGAGGACGGCTCGATGCTGCGCGGTGCGGCGGTGGCGGAGTTCGCCGCGCGGTACGACCTGCCGTTGCTGCGGATCGCCGACCTCGTGCGCTACCGCGGCGCCACGGAACGGCTGGTGGAGCCCGTGGCGAGCGCGGCCATGCCCACGGCGTTCGGCGACTTCCGCGCCGTGGCCTACCGGTCGGTGCTCGACGGCACCGAGCACCTCGCGCTGGTGCGCGGCGACGTCGCCGCGGCCGGGCAGACGGAGGCGGGTGCGCTGGTGCGGGTGCACAGCGAATGCCTCACCGGCGACATCCTGGGCTCGCTGCGCTGCGACTGCGGCGCGCAGCTGGAGTACGCGCTGCGCGAGATCGCGGCCGAGGGCGCCGGGGCCGTCGTCTACCTGCGGGGCCACGAGGGCCGCGGCATCGGGCTGGCGCACAAGATCCACGCGTACGCGCTGCAGGAGCAGGGCCTGGACACCGTGGAGGCGAACCTGGCGCAGGGCCTGCCGGTCGATTCCCGCAGCTACGGCATCGGCGCCCAGATCCTGGCCGACCTCGGCGTGCGCCGGCTGCGGCTCATCACGAACAACCCGGCCAAGTACGGCGGCCTCGAGGGCTACGCGCTCGACATCGTCGGGCGCGTGCGGTTGCCGGTCGCGCAAACCCCGCACAACGTGCGTTACCTGCGGACCAAGCAGGAGCGCATGGGCCATGACCTGGGCGTACTCGCTTCGGGCATGGACGGGAGCGGGTGAGGTAAGGCACCCTCAGACGGAGTCCGGGTTTCAAGGGTGAAGGCGGATCCCATGCGCGATGCGATGGCGTCGGTGCGTCCTCTGACGCGCCGGCTCGATTCTTCACGCCGGCTGGATCCGGAGCACCGCGAGCGCGAGGTCATCGCCGCGTTCAGCGAGATCACGACCGAGGCCATCACCACCACCCGGCTCGAGGACCTGCTGGGCCTGCTCGGCAAGCAGCTGTGCCACCTGCTCGGCGTCACGCGCTGCTCGGTGTACCTGCGCGACGGCGACGGCCGGTTCCGCGGCGCCGCCGGCTACTGCGAGAGCGAAGGCGACATCTCGACCGCCGTGCAGGCGCAGGAAGCCGGCATCCAGGGCGACCGGTTCAGCCGCGAGGTGATCGAATCCGCCGCACCCGTGCTGATTTCGGATGTGCCGCGCGACCCGCGGCCGCACCGGCGCACGATGGAGCACTGGCACGTGCGCGCGATGCTCGGTGTGCCGCTGGTGTTCGACGGCAAGGTGATCGGCCTGATCTTCGTCGACAACGTGCAGCAGGACCACGTGTACACCGAGGAAGACGTGGCGCTCGCGGAGCTGTTCGCCCGGTTGGGCGCGTTGTTCCTCCGCCAGGCCATGCTCAACGCGCACCTGAAGAACAAGGCCGCCGAGGTCGTGCGGCAGAAGAACACGCTGGCGTACCTGGCCGACGTCCACCAGAAGCTCACCACCGCCGTGCTCGACGGCGCGAGCATCCAGACCGTGGTGACGCTGCTGGGTGAGCTTTCGGCCAAACCGGTGGTGCTCTACAACGAGGACTTCCAGGTGCTCGCGTGGTCCGCGCCGGCCGGGCTGAAGATGACGCAGCCGCCGGAGCTGGCGGCCCGGATCCGTTCGTTGCCGTCGGTGAAGCAGGCGCTGGCGTCGCTGAGCGCGAGCTGCCCGTCCACGATCGTGCCGCCCACTCCCGCCGTCTGGGTCGGCCGGCGGCACCTGATGTGCCGGCTCATCATCGAGGGCCAGCCGAGCGGCTACCTCGGCATCGTCGAGGTCGGCCGCGGGCTGGAGGAGCTGGACACGAAGCTGGCGGAGCACGGCGCGACGGTGCTGTCGTTGCAGGTCCTCTCCGAGCGCCGCCAGGCCGAAGCCGAGGGCCAGGCCCGCGAAGACTTCCTGTCCGACCTCCTGCACCGCACGCGCGACGCCGAGCAGCTGGCGCGGCGCGGCCCGCAGTTCGGCGTGAACCTGGCGCAGCCCCACGTGCTGGTGCGCTTCTCGCTCGACAACGCGAGCCAGAACGTCAGCGTCTCCGTGGGGCGCAAGCTCGTGATCCGCTCGCTGGCCACGGTGTTGTCGGTGTCCGAGCCGGCCGCGGTGAGCCTGCCGGGGGCGGTGGTCGCGCTGTTGCCGTTGCCGGACGGCTCGGAGCCGCGGGATCTTCGGGACGCGGTCGACGAGGTGCGCGTGGCGGTCGGCCCTCGGCTGCGCGTGCGCACCGCCGTGATCTCCGGCGTGTGCCGCAGCCCGGAGGACTTCCCGCTGGCCCACCGCGAGCTGCGGGAGATCGACGAGCTGGCCACCTCCTTCGGCTGGTCCGGTGGTGTGGTCACGGTGACGGAGCTCGGGTTGTTCCGGCTCGTCGCGTCGAGCGGCCGCGTGAAGGAGGCGGTGCAGTTCGCGCACGAGACGATCCACCCGTTGCGGGACGCGGACCCGTCGCTGCTGGAAACCTGGCGCGCTTTTGTTGCCGCGGAAGGCCGCGTGCAGGCCACGGCGACTTCCCTGGGCGTGCACGAGAACACCATTCGCTACCGGCTGGGGAAGATCGGGAAACTGATCGGCCAGGATCCGGGAGCGTTGGATTGCCTGCTGCAGTCGCGGATCGCGTTTCAGGTGCTGGATCTGGCGGGTTGGTGAGGGTTACCGCTCCAGCAGCTTCGCCAGGGTGCCGAGGTTGTCGCGCATCCCGCGGCTGAAGATCTTCTCGGCCAGCGGTCCGAGCAGCCCGGCCGGTGCTTTCAGCCCTGCCGCGCTGATCGTGCCTTCGAGGGTGAGCCGAGTGCCGTCCTTTGTGGACTGTGTGTGGTATCGGTAGACGAACGGCGTCGGCCCGCTCAGTGAGGTGAACGTGACTTCTTCACCTTGCGTGTACGAGGTGATCGCTACTTCGTTGAGCGCCGGACCTCCGGGCAGATTCCGGTGGACCTTGTAACGGGTCCCGACTTCGCCGGTGCCTTCGACACGCTCCACTTTATGCACGGCCGAATACCATTGCGGCGTCGTCGTGAAGTCGGCCACGAAGGCGAACACCTCGGCCGGCGGCGCGGCTACATCCAGGCTCAGCTCGAACGTCATTTCCGACGCCTTTCCTCGGCGGCCAACCGATTCGCGAACGCGACCCCGGCCGGCGATTCATGCGTGAAGGCGGCGAGGAACTCGAGGAACGCGTCCACGTCCGTCCCGGCCGCCGCTTGATCGGTGGCGGCCGATAGCCCGCGGGCCAAGGAGACTGAGTGGGCCGCCTGGGGCTCGAACCCAGAACCTGCGGAATTGAAGGCGAACACGGTGACCGCCCGTGTCGACCATATCGAGCCCCTGCTCGGACGTCGTTCGTGACGCCGTCCCTCGGTGGCCAGACGCTTCGCGAACATCAGCCCGCTTGGCGGTCTCCGCACGCGGCGACCGTGTCGCGGCTTCAGCCCTTCACGACCGGCGCGATCTGCTGCGCCCACTGCCAAGGCGCGCCGGTGCCGCCGGGTAGGGAGTTGAAGTACTCCCACCCGTCGACGCCACCGAAGTCCGGGTACTTCGCGACCAGCGACCGCACCGTCGACTGCAGCCTCGACATGTCGACGTACCCGCCGCAGTTGGCCGGGTTCGTCACCGCCCCGGCGACGACCTTCGCGGCCGGCACCACGCCGTGGCGGATGATGGCGTCGTAGCCGGCGGTGTCGGAGAGGGAGCCCCAGCCGCAGTAGAACTGGGTGTTGAACCAGGAGATCTGGGGGCCGCGGTCGCGGTAGAGCTGGTCGTAGTTCAGGCCCGAGAGGCCGCGGCCGCCGGTGAGTTCGGGGGCGACGGGCGCGAACGTGATCAAGAAGGACGCGCCGAAGTCGGTGCGGAGGGCGTCGATGAGGCGGTTGACGGCCGCGTTGGTCGTGGATTCCTCGATGTCGAGGTCGATGCCGGACAGCGAGTGGTCGCGCAGGAGGGCCCGCAGCGGCGGGTAGTAGGTGTTGAAGTCCGAAGCCAGGCGCTGGAAGCTGCCCTGCGCGGCGCCGCCGAGGAACGCGAGCGTGTGTACGCCTTGGGAGCGCAGGGTGGCGAGGTCCTGCCACATCGGCGTGAACTTCGCGGCCGACGGCGGATCGTCGTTCACGTGGACCACGCCGCCGGGGTCGAGGTGGATCGCGCCGACGAGGACGTCGGTCACGCCCGCGTTGTGTTGCGTGAGGCCGAGCGGCGAGACGTAGGTGCTGCCGTTGTAGATCGTCTGGTAGTACACGATCACGCGCCGTCCGGTGGCGGCCGAGGCCGCCGTGGCACCGCAGAGCACCAGGAGCACGGCCAGCGCGGCCGCCGCGAGCTTCCTCATGGTCCAGACCTTACGTGGCACACGGTGTTCGCACTACCACCGTCCGTAGGGTGACGCGCGGGGCGGGATCGGGGCGAGCAGTCGAACCCCAGGCCCCAGAACCGATCGCGGCCCCGCGCGAAACCCCGCAGCAAACCTCAGCAGCGGCCCAGCATGTCCGTGAGCGCGGACTTCTCGGCGGTGTTGATCGTGAGCTTGAACTTCGACTTCACCGCGACCCACATGCGCGCGTAGGTGCACCAGTAGCCGGTGGACGGCGGCTTCCACTGGTCCGGCGACTTGTCGCCCTTCGACTGGTTCACGTTGTCCGTGACGGCGATCAGCTGCGGGTCGGACAGGTCGTTGGCGTAGGCCTGGCGCTGCGCCGTGGTCCACGCCGAAGCTCCGGTGCGCCAGGCGTCGGCGAGCGGCACGACGTGGTCGATGTCCACATCGGACGCCGCGGTCCAGGTGGCGCCGTCGTACGGCGAGACCCACTTGCCGGAGGTGGCAGTGCAGCTGGAGTTGGTGACGACGTTCGTGCCGTCGCGCTTGAGCACGACCTCGCGCGTGTCGCAGTTGTCGCCCTGCTGGATCCAGTGCGGGAACTTGTCGCGGCTGTAGCCGGTGAGCGAACCGTCGGCCTTCACGGTGAGGCCGGCGAGCTCGCTCTTGGCGGTCGCGGCCGACGGGATGCCGGGCGGGGTCGCGTCGGCGATGCCGACCATCGTGCCGCCGAGCAGGGTCACGCCGACGAGCACCGTCAAGGTATTTCGAACACCACGCGCTGTGGGCATATTGCTGCCTCCGTGTCGAGTGTGGGACGGATTCACCATCGACCACGGAAGTGGCGCAAGCAACACTTACGGGTGACATGTAACAGACCTTCAGTGAACAGAAGGTGCTACTAGGCCACCTGGCGCAGAACTATCGGATGAAACCGGTCATGGCCGGATCAGGCGCAGGTTCTCGGTGTGGCGGTACCAAGTCCGCTTCGTGACCTCACGCGGGTGCGCCACGCCGTCGCTCACGAGCGTGGTGGTCGGCAGGCAGCCGAGCTGGAACGCACGGCCGTGGAACACCGTGGTGCGCTTCACGAGCTTCCCGCGGGTGACCCGCGCGACCAGTCCGTCGGCGTCCGAAGACACCTCGAGGGCCGCCGCGGCGCCGTCGAACGCCAGGTGTTCGTCGGCGTACGCCTGACCCTGAAGGTTACGCAGAGTAGCGCGCCCGGCGAGTACGCCACCGGTGTCGTCCCGCACCAATGGCACCTCGGCGGCCGTTCCGTCCAGTGCGATTTCGAGGCCTTTGACCGGGTCCGTGGGCAGTCCCCAGAGGGCCGCGACGGCCGAATCGGACTCGGTGGGCACGAACCCGACCGACACGCCCGACACCCGATCGGTTCGCAACAACCGCACCAGCACGGCCGCGAGGTCCGCGTCCGTTCCCGAGACGATCAGCCGCGAGTGTTTCCCCAGCAAGGGGTCGATTTCCGCCTTGCCAGGAAGCGCCGGAACGCGCACGATGGACACGTCGGAGAGTCCCGCGAACGAGTGCGGATCCTCACCGCAGGCCACCACGATTCCGCGCATCGCGAGGTCCTCCGTTACAGTCATGCACCGGCATTTCCCAGCGCCACCCCGTGTCCCTTCGGGACACTTTCCCTGTTGCCGAACACCTGGAGTGTCACATGCCGGCGATCGTGCTGATCGGTGCCCAGTGGGGGGACGAAGGCAAGGGCAAGGCGACCGACCTGCTCGGTGACCGCGTGCAATGGGTCGTCCGGTACCAGGGCGGCAACAACGCCGGCCACACCGTCGTCCTTCCCAACGGCGAGAACTTCGCCCTCCACCTCATCCCGTCCGGGATCCTCACGCCGGGCGTGACCAACGTCATCGGCAACGGTGTCGTGATCGACCCGAGCGTGCTGCTGAGCGAGCTCGCGGGCCTGGAGGAGCGCGGCGTCGACACCAGCGGCCTGCGCATCTCGGCCGACGCGCACTTGATCATGCCGTACCACGTTGAGATCGACAAAGTCACCGAGCGATACCTCGGCAGCCGCAAGATCGGCACCACCGGCCGCGGCATCGGGCCTTGCTACCAGGACAAGATCGCCCGCGTCGGAGTCCGCGTGCAGGACCTGCTCGACGAGAAGATCTTCCGGCAGAAGGTGGAAGCCGCGCTGGAGTTCAAGAACCAGGTTCTGGTGAAGGTCTACAACCGCAAGGCCCTCGACGCGAACCAGGTGGCCGACCAGGTGCTGGCCGCGGGCGAGAAGTTCGCGCACCGCATCGCCGACACGCGGCTGCAGCTCAACCAGGCCCTCGAGCGCGGCGAGAACGTGCTGCTGGAGGGTTCGCAGGGCACGCTGCTCGACGTGGACCACGGCACGTACCCGTTCGTCACGTCGTCCAACCCGACCTCGGGTGGCGCGAGCGCGGGTTCGGGCATCGGCCCGGGCCGCATCACCACCGTGCTGGGCATCCTGAAGGCGTACACGACCCGCGTCGGTTCGGGCCCGTTCCCGACGGAGCTGAACGACGAGGCCGGCGAGTACCTGCGCAAGCAGGGCGGCGAGTTCGGTGTGACCACCGGCCGCTCGCGGCGCACCGGCTGGTTCGACGCCGTGATCGCCCGCTACGCCGTGCGCGTGAACGGCATCACCGACTACTTCCTCACCAAGCTCGACGTGCTGTCGGGCCTGGAGAAGGTGCCGGTGTGCGTCGGCTACGACGTGGACGGCCGCCGCACCCACGACATGCCGATGACGCAGACCGACGTGCACCACGCCGTGCCGGTGTACGAAGAGCTGCCGGGCTGGTTCGAGGACATCTCGACCTGCCGCACGTTCGACGAGCTGCCCGCCAACGCGCGGTCCTATGTGGAGCGGCTGGAAGAGCTCTCCGGCGCGCGGGTCTCCGCGATCGGCGTGGGCCCGGGCCGGGAGCAGACGATCGTGCGGCACGAGTTCGTCTGAGTCGCGCTCTGCCGAACCACCGTTGAAGCAGTGAAGGGCGCCTTGAGGGACTCTGAGTCCCGCGAGGCGCCCTTCACGGCGTTTCGGGTCGGGGCGTCAGCCCACGCCGAGGCGACCGGTGAGGGTGCTGGTGGCGGAGAGCTCTTCGAGGTCCAGCTCCACCAGGACCTTGCGCAGCACCTCGTCGTCGAGGCGGCCGGCGCGGTTCTCGGCGATCATGGCCGCGCGTTGTGTGATCAGCAGCTCGCGCCGGGCCTTGGCGAACTTCGCCTGCGGGCTGGCGCTGCGTTCCTCGCCCGACAGCGTGATCGCGGCGCGGGCGAAGCGGTAGCGGGTGTCGACGAGGCGTTCGAGGCGTTCCTGCAGCCGCTCCAGGCGCTCCGGTGGCAGGTCCACTGTGGACATCGCGGACTGCGTGATCTCCCGCAGCCGCGCGTGGGCCGCCTTCTGGGCCACCTCCCGGGCGGCCAGCTCCTCGGCCTGGTCACGGGCGGCTTCGGCCGGGTTCTGCACCTTGAGCAGGCGGATCAGCGGCGGCAGCGTGAGGCCCTGGATCAGCACCGTGCCGACGGCGACCGTGAACGCGAACAGCTGGATCTCCGGACGTCCCGGCGTGCCCAGCGGCACGGCTGAGGCCGCGGCGAGCGTGACGACGCCGCGCATGCCCGTCCACGACACCACCGCCAGCGCCTGCCATGACGCGCCGTCGCGCGTCCGGCCGAACAGCCGTAGCGTTCTCGGCAGGTAGCTCGACAGGAACACCGCGGGAATCCGGACGGCCATCGTCACCAGCAGCACCACCACGGCGACCACGGCCAGCGTGGCGTTGTCGCGCGCCGCGCGGTCGGCGCCGTCGAGCACGAACGGCAGCTGCAGGCCCATCAACGCGAACACCAGCGCTTCGAGCAGCACGTCGATCGACGTCCACACGGATCGGTCCTGCAGCCGCGTCGCCGGTGAAGCGCGCAGCGAGCGCTGGCCGAGGTAGAGCCCGGCCGTGACCACGGCGAGCACGCCGGAGCCGCTGAACTCGGCGCCGAACGGGTGCAGGTGTTCGGCCGTCACGTAGGCCGCGAACGGCACGATGATGCCGAACGCCGATTCCAGCAGCGGATCGTCGAGCCGCGAGCGGATGAACACCACCACGGACCCGGCGACGAGCCCGACGGCGATGCCGAGCACCGTCGCCACCGCGAACACGCCGAGGCCGTGGCCGATCGACCCGGCCGTGCCCGCGACCGCGGCGAGCGCGACCTTGTACAGCGTGAGCGCGGCGGCGTCGTTGACCAGGCTCTCGCCGGTCAGCACGGTCATGATCCCGCGCGGCAGCCCGAGCTTGCGCCCGATCGCCACGGCCGTCACGGCATCCGGCGGCGCCACCACCGCGCCGAGCACCAGCGCCGACGCCCACGGCAGGTCGGGCAGCAGCAGGTGCACCACGAGGGCGACCACCACGGCCGTGACCACCACCAGCACCACCCCCAGCCCGATGATCGGCCGCAGGTTGGCGCGGAAGTTCGTGAGCGAGCTGTCGAGCGACGTCGAGTACAGCAGCGGCGGCAGCACCACCGTGAGGATCAGCTCGGGCTCCAGCTCGATGCGCGGCACGCCGGGGATCAGCGCGACCCCCAGCGCGACCACGACGATCAGCAGCGGCGCCGAGAGGTTGTAGCGCCGGGCGAGCGCGGTCAGGCCGAGCGAGCCGGCGAGCACACCGACCAGCGTGAGGGTCTCCATGCCCGCATCTTCACCCAGGCCGGACGGTTTCGAAGGATCACCGGCAGCTCGTGTCGCGCTCGGGCAGGTGATCTTCGAGTGGGCACGCGCCGTCGCGTCCCGCGGCGCACGGCGTGGTGGTCAGGTTCGGATTCACCACCGCGACCGGACCCGACCGCCGCGACCGGACCCGACCGCCGCGACCGGACCCGACCGCCGCGGTCGCCCGACCGCCGCGGCCGCCCGCCCGCCCGACCAGACCGCCCCGACCGTCGCGACCGCCCGACCGCCGCGACCGCCCGAGCGCCATGGCTGCCTCGATCAACCAGCCGACCCGCTGGCCACGGCTGCCGCCGGCGAGTTGGCCGCCCCGACCGTCACGGCTGCCGCCGGCGAGTTGGCCGCCCCGACCGTCACGGCTGCCGCCGGCGAGTTGGCCGCCCCGACCGTCACGGCTGCCGCCGGCGAGTTGGCCGCCCCGACCGTCACGGCTGCCGCCGGCGAGTTGGCCGCCCCGACCGTCACGGCTGCCGCCGGCGAGTTGGCCGCCCCGACCGTCACGGCCGCCGCTGGGTCACCCCGCCGCCTCCGGACTGATCCCGGGCCGATCCCGGTTCCTGCAGTTCGCGTTCGACGGCCGCCAGTTCTTCGGCCGAGCCCTGCACCTTCGGACCGGTGAACCACTTGCGCGCCGACACCACCCACCAGAGCGCGGCGCCGCCGAGGACGATGAGGAAGGCGATCGGCGTGTAGTTGAACGAGTCGACGGTGATCGGCGAGGCCTGCGGCAGCATGAAGAGCACGAAGATCACCACGACCCACGCCGTGGCGACGATGCCGATCGGCTTGCCCCAGCGCCCGAGGTTCCACGGACCCTTCTCGAAGCTGTCGCCGCGCCGCACGCGAAGGAACACGGGGATCACGTACGCCACGTACAGCCCGACGGTCGCGATCGACGTGACCGCCGCGTACGCCGTGGCGCTCCACAGGTACGGCAGCGCCAGGATCATCGCGCCGCCCGCGGCCAGCCACACGGCGTTGGTCGGGGTCTGCGTGCGCTTGTTGATGCGGTGCCAGATCTTCGAGCCGGGGATGGCGCCGTCGCGGGCGAAGGCGTAGATCATGCGTGAGTTGGCGGTGACCGAGGCCATGCCGCAGAACAGCTGCGCGCCGATGCAGATCAGCAGCAGGAACTTGCCGGTGACCGCGCCGGTGGCGTCGATGAAGATCTGCGCCGGCGGCACCCCCGTGGCCGAGCCGACCGCGCCGTCGTAGTCCTGGATCGCGAACGTGAGCCCGATCAGCAGCACCCACCCCGCCACCAGTGACACGAGGATCGAGTTGATGATCCCGCGCGGCCCGGCCTTCGCCGCGTTCTTCGTCTCCTCGGTCATGTGCGCCGACGCGTCGTAGCCGGTGAGCGTGTACTGCGCCAGCAGCAACCCCAGTGCGAACACGTACACCGACGAGCTCCAGCCCGTCTCGTTGGCGAAGTGCCCGAACACGAACGACGCTTCCTGGTGCTTCGCCGGCACGAACACGAGCACGCCCACGATCACCAGCACGCCGATGAGGTGCCACCACACGCTCACGCTGTTGAGGATCGCCACCACCCGCACGCCGAACGTGTTCAGCGCGCCGTGCACCACCAGGATGATCGCCAACAGCAGGATCGTGTGCCCCGGCGTGGCCGAGTAACCCCACTGCAGGTCGAGGAACGCGTTGAGGAACAACGCCGCCCCGAAGTCGATGCCCGCCGTGACGGCGATCTGCCCGATCAGGTTGAACCACCCGGTGAACCACGACCACGCCGGCCCGTTGCGCGACGCCAGCTTCGCGGCCCAGTAGTACAAGCCGCCCGCCGTCGGGTAACTGGAGCAGACCTCCGCCATGCCGAGCCCCACGAGGATCACGAAGAGACCGACCAGCGGCCACCCCCAGATCATCGCCACGGGACCACCGGTTTTCATGCCGAAGCCGTAGAGCGTGAGGCACCCCGACAGGATCGAGATGATCGTGAACGACACCGCGAAGTTCGAGAACGACGACATCGTGCGCTTGAGCTCTTGCGCGTACCCCAGCGCGTGCAGCCGTGCGCTGTCCTCGTCGTGCTGCTCGGGTCCGGCGGTCTGCTGGTCGGAGACATCCATCGGGCACCCCACCCTGAAAGGTATGTGTACAGACCTTTAAGTTCCGGAGAAGCTAGCCCGGGGCCGCGAGGGGTGTCAAGGCTCCGTAACCAACCTCAGCCCCTTGCGAGCCACGTTCACACGGCGGCCGACGGATTCAGGAATTCGGCAGCAACTCACCTCCCAGCCACCGGGTCAGTGGCCACGCTCCCTCGGAGGTGTTGGCCAGCACCGTGAACACCAACCCGTCGGAGGGACGCGACACGCTCCGGAACGAGACGCCGTAGTCGTAGCCCTCCAGCATCACCGTGGCGCCGTCGGCGGGGAGCCAGAACCCGAGGCCGTAGCGGTGGGCTTCGCGGGTGCCGGTTTCCGGGCTGTGGACCGACGTCATCCGGGCCACCCACTCGCGCGGCACGAGCGCGCCGGAGTGCAGCGCGGCCCAGAACGCCGTGAAATCGCCGGCGGACGAGTAAATCCCGCCGTCGCCACCGCCCACCACGGGCAGGCTGAACACGTTGGTGCGCCCGTCTTCCAGGTATCCCGTGGCCGCGTCGCCGGGCAACGCGTCCGAACGCGGGAACCCCGTGCGGATCATTCCCGCCGGTTCGGTGACCCGGGCGCGCACCAGCGAAGCGAACGGCACCCCCGCGACCCGCGACGCCAAGATCGCCAACAGCGCGTACCCGCCGTTGTTGTAGGAGAACCGCGATCCCGGCGCGAACTGCTGGGGAAACCCGTCCAGTAAAGGAAAGTACGCCTCCGCCGACGTCAAGACCTGCGGCTGCGGCGGTGGCTCCCCCTCGTCGTCGGAGAAGTAGTCGCCGATGCCCGACCGGTGGGCCAGCAGGTGCTCCACCGTGACCGCATCGTCGATCAGCGGCAGATCCGAGCCCAGCAAGGACCGGACCCGCGTGCCCAACGACAACAGGCCCTCGACGATCAGGCTCACCACCACCAGAGCGGTGAACCCCTTGGTGGCACTGGCGATTCCGAACCGGGTGTCCACTGTGTTCGGTACGCCGTACCCGCGGTGCGCCAGACCGTACGCACGCGCGAGCACCGATTCGCTTCCTCGGCTGACCGACACGACCCCGGAAAACCCGGTGTCGTGCGCCAGCCGGTCGATCTCCTCCCCAAGAACCATGGCGACAACGATAGGAACGCGCACCGACAAAAAACAGCGGGCCCGCTCACCATCGGGTGAACGGGCCCGCGAAAACCGTTATGAGCAAACGAAAAATCAGCGACCGAGGAAATCGTGCAGAGATTCAAGGGCCGTGTCCGCCTGGTCGGCGAAGAAGCCGTCGACGCCGGCCTTGAAGAACGCCGCCTCTTCCGCGAACACGTTGCCGAACGCCGTCGGGCTGGCCGAGGAGCGCAGGTTGGCCGGCAGGAACGGGTTCTCGTTGCGGAAGGTGTAGGGCTGCACCTTCAGGCCCACGCGGTGCGCGTCGGGGACCAGCGAGGTCGGCTTGCCCAGGTTGTCGGCCGAGTCGCGCGGGATGACCTGCGCCTTGTCCGGGCCGAGGTACTTCGCGTACTTCGCGACCTCACGCAGGCCGGCCGGCGTGACGAGGTCGGCGTAGGTGCGCTTGTCACCGGCGGCCACGAAGTCGGCCGGCGCGCCGGAGGCCTCGGTCAGCTGCAGCAGCGGCACCCGCACCTGCTTGTGCAGCTCCTTGAGGTTCGCCACCTCGAACGACTGGATGATCACCGGCGCGTCGGCGCGGTTGAGGCCGTTGCGGTTGAGGAACGCGACCAGCTTCGGCTCGGTCGGGTTCCCGATGGACTTGAAGTACGTGGAGTGCTTGACCTCGGGGTAGGTGCCCAGCGTGCGGTGCAGTTCCTTGCCCAGCTTGCGCGTGAGGTCGATGACCTCCTGGTACGTGGCGATCGGGAAGCGCCCGTTGTAGAGCTGGTTGTTGGGGCGGTTCTCCGGGATCCGCTCCTTCGCGCGCAGCGTCTTGAGCTCCGCGAGCGTGAAGTCCTCGGTGAACCAGCCGGTCATCGACACGCCGTCGATGACCTTGGTGGTCTTGCGGCCGGCGAACTCTTTGTGGTCGGCCACGTCGGTGGTGCCGCCGATCTCGGGCTCGTGCCGGGCGACGAGCTGGCCGTCCTTGGTCGGCACGAGGTCGACGTCGACGAAGTCCACCCCCATGCGGAAGGCGAGCTCGTAGGAGGCGAGCGTGTGCTCCGGGCGGTAGCCGGGCGCGCCCCGGTGTCCGACGATCACGGGGTCATCGTGCCGGTGCGCCGCCGCGCCCGCCACCTGCTGCGGGGCGGCCGTGGCGGGACCGATGGCCAGGCTCGCGACCCCGAGCAGGGCGAGACCGGACAAGGCGAGCACACCCACGCGTTTGCGCTTCATGTGAAGTGACCTCTCTCTACGGGCACTCCGTCCGGTAAGACGGATTTGCCACGCTGTGCCGTTTGGTGCCAATCCGACCACAGCCACGGCGGGAGCCGTCGGCAAGCAGAGAGCCTCCGGTTGTGTCCGCCTGCTTTTGGTCGGATTGGCAGTCCGCCGCCACCCTCACGGCCGCAAGCGTCGGACGGGCGGCACACGCCGGACAAGAGGCTGACAACCCGGTAAACGGTGCATGGAATCCGCTTCCGGACACGACCGGACAGGTGCCTCGCGGACGGCGAAATGCCCCCGCGTACCTCGGCCCGTTACGCTGTTCGGCGTGCGCGTACTGGTAATCGGGTCCGGCGCCCGGGAGCATGCACTCGTCCTCGCGGTGTCCGGCGATCCCGCCGTCACCGCGCTCGCCTGCGCGCCCGGCAATGCCGGGACCGCCGCGGTCGCCGAGCAGATGGGTGTCGAACCGGCTGATCCCGACGCGGTCGCCGCGCTGGCGAGCGAGTGGAAGGCCGACCTCGTGGTGGTCGGCCCCGAGGTGCCGCTGGTCGCGGGGGTCGCCGACGCCGTGCGCAAGCTCGGCATCGCCTGCTTCGGGCCGTCGGCCTCCGCCG
Source organism: Amycolatopsis rhabdoformis (assembly GCF_035918295.1). GTDB lineage: Bacteria > Actinomycetota > Actinomycetes > Mycobacteriales > Pseudonocardiaceae > Amycolatopsis > Amycolatopsis rhabdoformis. Next base: position 7,701,201 of record NZ_CP142149.1, on the reverse strand, counting down.
CGCGGATCGAGGGCTCGAAGGCGTTCGCCAAGGACGTGATGGCGGCCGCGAACGTGCCCACCGCCCGCAGCGAGGTCGTGGACACGCCGGCGCGGCTCGACGCGGCGCTGCAGCGCTTCGGCCCTACCTGGGTCGTGAAGGACGACGGCCTGGCCGCCGGCAAGGGCGTGGTCGTGACCGAGGACGTCGAGGTCGCGCGCAAACACGCCCTGATGCTGCTCGACGGCGGTCACCCGGTGCTCCTGGAGTCCTTTTTGGACGGTCCGGAAGCCTCGCTGTTCTGCTTCGTCGACGGCCGCACCGTGGTGCCGCTGCTGCCCGCGCAGGACTTCAAGCGCGTCGGCGACGACGACGCGGGCCCCAACACCGGCGGCATGGGTGCGTACGCCCCGCTGCCGTGGGCGCCGGAAAACCTGGTCGACGACGTGGTCGCCCGCGTGGTGCAGCCCGTGGTCGACGAGCTCGACGCGCGCGGCGCCACCTTCTCCGGCCTGCTCTACGCCGGCCTCGCGCTCACCTCCGAAGGTGTGCAGGTCATCGAGTTCAACTGCCGCTTCGGCGACCCGGAGACCCAGGTCGTGCTGGCCCTGCTGCGCACGCCGCTGGCCGGCCTGATGCTCGCCACGGCCACCGGCAAGCTCGCGGAGCACCCGCCGCTCGAGTGGTCGGGCGGTGCGGCCGTGACGGTCGTGATCGCGGCCGACGGCTACCCCGGCAAGCCGCGCACCGGCGACGTGATCACCGGCGGCGAGATCGAAGGCGTGCTCCACGCGGGCACGCGGCGGCGCGAAGACGGCGCCGTGGTGTCGGCCGGCGGGCGCGTGCTGTCCGTGGTCGGCACGGGCAAGTCGCTCAAGTCGGCGCGCAAGCACGCGTACGAGACGGTGGAGCGCGTGCACCTCGCGGGCTCGCACCACCGCACCGACATCGCGCTCAAGGCGGCCAACGGCGACATCACCACGCCGGTGAACGCCTGAGTTCCCACCTCCTGATCACCTCGCGGTTGGTAGCCTCGTAGCGGGGCCGAACGGTCACTGTCCGTAGACCTCACCGAGGGGGAGCGTTATGGCGGGAAGCAGTCCGCTGTCCGACTTGGCGTCGTCCGTGCCGGCCGCGCCCGGCGTCGCGGACCTCATCGTGGCGCCGGAGAAGCTGCTCGACGTGGCGAAGGCCGTGGACGAGCAGGCCAACGCGCTCGAGGACAAGCTGCTCACCCGCCTCGGCGAGCTGCGCATCGACACGCCTTCGGCCGACACGGTGAGCCAGAACTCCGTGGCGGCGTGGAACATGATCGTGGCCGAAGGTGATCGTTCCTACGCGGCCGAAGCGCGCGAATACGTCGCCAACCTGCGCCGCCTCGGCGAGCAGCTGCGCGGCGCGGCGCAGACGTACCAGGTGAGCGAAGACGACAAGGCCGCGGCGTTCGGGGACCGTGGTGCGCACGGCATCCACTAGCGCCCTGTCGTTCGGCGCGGTCGCGGTGCTGGCACTCGGCGTCGCTGCGTGCTCGTCCGGCGACCCCGGCACCGCGTTGCCGGTGGCGCCCGCGGCGAGCTCGGCTTCGCAGGCCGCGAAGGCTTCGCAGCTGCCGCCGCGCCCGGCCGACCTGCCGCTGACCGGCGTCGACCCGTGTGAGCTGCTGGGTCAGGCGCAGCTCGACGAACTGCAGGTGAACGCCGTGCCGCGCAAGGCCGCCGACGCGCAGGACGGGCCCACGTGCGTGTTCGACGCCGACAAGACCGAGCCGTTTCACGCCTACCACCTGCGCACCGTCTCGGCCGACCTGCAGGAGTGGCTCACCGGCGCGCGGCGGAAGAACAGCATGACCACGGCGCCGTTCGCGGTCGAGGGTTATCCGGCGCTCACGAACTACCGCGCGGCCGGCACGCCGTCGGACTGCGAAGTGCTCGTCGGCGTCGCGAAGGGCCAGACGCTGGCGGCGCAAGCGTTTGCGGTCACGGCCGGCGCGTTCACCCAGCAGCAGTTGTGCGATCAGGCGACGCAGGCGGCCGACCTGGCTGTGCAGTACCTCAAGACCCGGACCTAGGGAGGGCGCGTGGAGATCTCCGACCTCGCGGGCAAGATCCGCGACCAGCGGTTCGACGGCTGGCCCGACTCGTCGCTGGCCGACGAGATCCAGAAGTTCTCCGACGGCGACGGCATCGGCAGCATCGGCACGGCCGTGGAAGCGCTGAAGGCCGTGGCGACCGCGCTCGCCGAGACGGACCAGACGCTGCGCACCCAGCTGACCCAGCTCGGCGTGGAGTGGCAGAGTCTGGCGGGCGGCGCGGCGGGGCAGGTGTTCACCGATCAGGCCGGGTTCTCGCAGGACGCGATGCGCAAGGTGTCGAGTACCGCCGAGCTGCTCTTCACCCAGGGCGAGGCCTTCAACCGCACCAAGTTCAAGCTGCCGGACCCGGCCGTGCTGCGGAAGGGCGCGGGCGGCTACACGCTCAGCGATTCCGTGCTCAGCCTGATCGGCTTCGAGACCGACCACGCGACGGCGGTCGACGCCGCGCAGAACGCGCGCAGCCAGGCGCTCGAGGCGTTGAACGCGTACGCGCAGCAGAGCGGTGAGAACCTGCTGTCGTCGGAGCCGCTGAACCCGCCGCAGTCGCTGTCGATGACGCAGCCGGACGGGCGAAAGAGCGTGCTCGACCTGGCGGGGTCGGCGGTCGACGTGACGCCGGACGGTGGTGTGCGGCCGGCTTCGGCGTCGGTGCAGTCGCGGCACGTGGAGCCGCCGGTGGTGCAGTCGGTGGCGAACCGGGTGGCGGTGGATCCGCCGACGCCGGCGTACGGGATCGCGGTGCCGCCGGCTGGTGGGGCTTCTGGGGCTTCGGGCGGGGGGTACACGGCGCCGGCTTCGACGCCGGGGCGGCCGCCGGCCGGTCCTGGTGGGGTCGGCGGGTCCGGTGGCCCGGTGCCGCCGCGGGGATCCGGGCCGGTTCCGCCTCCGCCGGGCTGGGAGGTGCCGCCGGGTGGACGCCCTGGTGGGCCGGTTCGGGGTGGCGCTGGTGGTGGCCCGGGGTTCGAGGGTGCCGGGTTCGGTGGTCAGCCTCGTGGTGGGTTCGTCGGTGGTCCCGGTTCGGGGGTCTCGCGCGGTTCTGGTGGCTTCGGGGGTCCGGGTGGCCCTGGTGGCTCTGCTGGTCCTGGGGGCGCGGCTTCCGGTGGCGCGTCGACGGGCGCCGACGCGGCGCTCGGTCGTGGTCCGGCCGGGGGGACGGGCGGTGGTGACCCGGCGTTGAGCCGTGGCCGGCTGGTCGGCAGCGGTCCGCAGCAGCCGGTGGTGCCGGAGGAGAGCGTCGGCGGGCCGGGTCCGGTGGCCCGGTCGGGGGCGTCGCCCGGGGAGATCGGCGCGGGCGTCGCGGCGCTCGGTGCGGGTGCGGCGGGCAGTGCGCTGGCCGGCGACCGCGAGCGGCCCCGGGGGTTCGGTGGGCCGCCGTCGAGGGGGCCGGTGCGTCCGCTGCCCGTGGGCGAGCTGCCGGAGGAAGAGGCGATCGCGCTGCGGAAGACGGAGCAGATCGCGCCCGAGACGCCGGCTGGTGACGCGAAGTTCCTCGCGCCCGCGGCCACGCAGGACGAAGAGCACGTGCGGCGCTTCGGTGTCGACGACAAGGACCTCTTCACCGATCCGCGCCTGGTCTCCGACGACGTGATCGGCGACGAAGCGTGAACCTCGTGCTGTCGACGCTCGAGTTCGACGTGCTGTGGGAGTCGCTCGAGCTGGGCCGCCGGCCGGCCGCGTTGGGCGTGCCTTCGCCGGGCCGGACGCACTCCGAACGCGCCGCGCTGGTCGAGGAGGCGTGGGCCGGCCTCGGCCGCCGTCGCCTCGCCCGCGGGCGCCGCGCGTCGGGTGAGCTGTTCGACCAGCTGCACCTGCTGGCGCGCCCGCAGTACGCGCTCGACGTGTGGGTGTGGGCCGACCGCGAGATCCACGGCCGCGCCGTGAGCCGCGGCAGCCAGGCCGTGCTCGCCGTCGTCGACCGCGACGAGGTCTGGCTCATCCCCGCCGACGAGGGCTCGCTGGCCGAAGCCGCCGTGCCCGTGGCCGGCGACCTCCCCGCGGGCGTCGGCCAAAGCGTCTCCGTGCCCCACGCCACCCTCGTCGCCGCCGACGCCAAAGCCGGCGGCGACCCGAAAGCCCTGGTCACGGTCCTCGAAGACCACGGCCTCGCCCTCTGGGAAGCCCAGGAACTCGCCGGCATGCTCCTCGGCCAGGAAGCCCGCGGCCAGTTCACCGCCGAACGCACCCTCCGCGACGGCACGATCCGCCGCGCGCCCCACCCCACAGCCTTCTTCGACACCGACGCGGGCCGCTACCTCTTCCACCTCACCGACGACCCGGACGGCCACCCGTGGGCCACGATCACGCCGGCGGACAACGCGGTGTTGGTGGAGAGGGTGCGGGAGTTGCAAGCGTCGTTATGACGCCGGGCACGCACGCCGGGGTGGATTCCCCGAAGATCCGCACGCGGAGCGTGGCCGAGGTCTTACAGTGGCCCTGGAACCGTCTTGGTCATGGTTGCGTCTGATCAGTCGGGTGTTGGTTTTCGTGAAGGGGAGAGCGGACCGTGGCTGTCTACGACGTCGATTCGATGGCTATCGCGGCGCGTCAGGTCGAGAAGCTGAAGGACGAATACCAGAAGTCCAAGGACAAGCTCACCGGCATGGACCACGAAAAGGAAAGCCCGTTCGGCGGGATGCCCGGCTCGCAGGACGCGCACAGCGCCGTCGGCGAGTTCAAAAACGGTGTGCACAGCCAGTTCGACGCCGCGGGCCAGCACATGGACGCTCTCGCGTTCGCCATGCGCAAGGCCGCCGGTCTGATGACCGAAATGGACGAGGTCGGCAAGAGCGATCTGACCGTCCACCTCGACAAATAGGACAATTCGGCTCGCGGGAACTGAAAGCAGGGGGAACGACAAGTGGCTTTGGATGGGGTCGGCGCCGGGACTCCCGACAACTGGAAGGCGTTCACGGACAAGGTCGACCAGGTCGCCAAGCTCAACGTGGACGCGATCAACAAGGCGGCCTACCAGTTCCGCGGAGCCGCCACCGACGCGGCCGACCACTCGACGGCGCTCGACAACACCACGAAGGCCCTCGACGGCAGCGTCTGGTCCGGCGACGCGGCCGACAAGTTCTTCGACTACGTCCGCACGGTGCGCGCGGCGGGAGCCAAGGTCGAGGCGCACCTCGGAGACGTGGCGAACGACCTGACGACGCTGGCGAAGAACCTCGCCGACATCAAGTCCAAGGTCACCAACGGCAAACTCGGTGACGCGGAAAAAGCGGTGAACGCCCGCAACCACACGGCGCAGAACGACATGAACGCCGCGGCCGCCGCGGCCAAAACCGCCGCCGACGAGAAGAAGCCCGCGCCGAGCCCGACCGTCGAGCAGATCAAAGCCACGGCGAAAACTGACATCAACAACCTCACGACGCAGTACGACGGCGATGTGCAGGGCCTGCTTACACAGGCCAACACCATGATCGGCCAGTCGCAGACCCTCATGAAGACCCAGATCGAGGGCGGCTACGACAAGGTCCCCCTCCCCGGCAAGGACGGCACCGTCCCCCAGAGCACCGGTGGTCTCCACACCTCGTCCCACCACGGTGGCGGGGGAGGCGGCGGTGGTGGCGGGGGCGGTGGTGGCGGTCTCGGGCCCAGCGGTGGCCCTCCCGGTTCGCCGCCGCCGGGGAATGTGCAGGAGTGGATCGACGAGGCGATCAAGATCCTGCAGGCCAATGGTGTTAATGTGACTGAGGCCGACGTAAAGAACATTTGGGCGATCATCCAGCACGAATCGGGTGGAAATCCCAACGCAATTAATAACTGGGACAGCAATGCTGCGGCCGGGCACCCGTCCAAGGGTTTGATGCAGTGTATCGACTCGACGTTCCAGGCGCACAAGCTCCCGGGGCACGACAACATCTACAACCCGGTGGACAACATCATCGCCGGTGTGCGGTATTCACTCGACCGATACGGGTCGATGAGCAGCGTGCCTGGTATCGCGGCGATGGCGCACGGCGGTGCGTACCGCGGGTACTGATTTCGCAATGGAGTGCCCTGTTCCGTTTTCGGCGGAGCAGGGCACTCTTCGTTTGTCGAAAGTTTTGACTGGATCAGTCAATGCGGCGCCGAGTCCTCGACGAGTAACGAGCCGGGTGGCCGGCTCATCGGCAGGCGCGGCGCGAGTTGCGACCGGTGTCCGGGTTAGCCTGGCCGCATGGTCGACATCGGTGCTTTCGGCGGGCCCGCTCTGCGGGCCGGCGTCCCTCCGTTCCACGTGATGGATGTGCTGTCCGCGGCGCAGGCGAGGCAGCGCAGTCATGGGGATCTGGTGTCGCTGGCGGCGGGGCAGCCGTCGGCGGCGGCGCCGGAGGCGGTGCGGCGAGCGGCCGCACAAGCGCTCGACGAACACACGCTCGGGTACACCGAGCAGCTGGGCATTCCGGAGCTGCGCGAGGCCGTGGCGGGGCACTACCGGCGGACCTACGACGTGGACGTGACGGCGCAGGACGTGGTGATGACCACCGGGTCCTCGGGTGGCTTCCTGCTCAGCTTCCTCAGCGCGTTCGACCCCGGTGCGCGCGTGGCGATGGCACGGCCCGGTTACCCCGCGTACCGGAACCTGCTGAAGGTGCTCGGCTGCGAGGTCGTGGAGTTCGCGACGACCGCCGAGACCAACTTCCAGCCGACTGTCGCCCTGCTGGACGAGCTCGGGCCGCTCGACGGGTTGATCGTGGCGAGCCCCAGCAACCCGACCGGGACCGTCTTACCCCCGGGTGAGCTCGCGGCCATCTCGGGCTGGTGCGCGAGTCACGGGGTGCAGCTGATCAGCGACGAGATCTACCACGGCATCTCGTATGAGAAGCAGCTCGACTGTGCGTGGCAGTTCGGTCGCGAAGCGCTGGTGCTCGGCTCGTTTTCGAAGTACTTCGCCATGACGGGCTGGCGGCTGGGCTGGATGCTGGTGCCGCAGCGGTTGCACCGGGCTGTGGACGTGCTCACGGGCAACTTCACGATCTGCCCGCCCGCGATCGCGCAGCACGCGGCCGTCGCGGCGTTCACGCCGGAGTCGTACGCGGAGGCCGACGCGCACGTGGAGCACTACCGGCGCAACCGGGATCGGCTGTTCGCGGGTCTCACGAAAATCGGTCTCGACAAGCTGGCTCCCGCCGAAGGGGCCTTCTACGCGTACGCCGACGTCTCCGCGTACACCACCGACAGCCTCAGCTGGTGCCAGCGCCTGCTCGCCGACACCGGCGTGGCCATCGCGCCGGGCGTGGACTTCGACCCGGTGGACGGCGGGAAGTTCGTGCGGTTCTCCTTCGCCGGCGCTACCGAGGACGTGGACGAAGGCGTCCGCCGCCTGGGGGCCTGGCTCAGGTGATCCGGTCAGGGGGAACCCCGATATCCCCCTGAACGTTGGTCTTGCGAAGAGAGTTTTCGCGGCGCGGGTGGCACGCTGGACAGCACCGGGCCGGCGTGGCGCGGAAACGTCATGGAGGAGCCATGTTCTGGAAGATCGTCGGAGCGCTCATCGTCGCGTGGATCGCGTTCATGGTCCTCGGCGCCGTGATCGGCTTCGTGTTCAAGGCCGTGCTGTGGATCGCGATCATCGGTGGCGTGGCGTTCCTGGGCGCCGCGGCCTACGGCGCGATCACCGGCAAGAAGGACCCCAAGCGCATCAACCGCTGACACCCCGAACACTGGGGGCGCGAACTTCGATGCGGCGACCGGCCACCACGGCTGGGCGCCGCATCGGCGTGTCCGCGGCGCCGAGGTCCGCACTGTTTGATTCGGGAAACTAATTCCCATTGTTTTCCGGATAATCGCCACTTCGCTCATTCACTGCGAACCGAATTGCCCGTAAGGTTCACCAGGAAAAACTTTCCGGCCATTTCTCACCGGAAACGCATTCCGTCGGCTAGCTTGGGTGAGCACTCGATCCCCTGGCGATGGGAACAAGGATGTCCCCTGGCTCACGTGGCCGCCGTACCCGAATCGGGATGGTGGCCGGTTTCGCACTGATCGCGACCGTGCTTTCGAGCGGAACCGCCTCGGCCGAACCACCGCATAACCTGCCACAGAGCGCGGGTGGCACCGAGCAGTCGTTTTCCCCGGCCTACGACTACGACACGGACGGGTGCTACGCCACCCCCGCGATCGGCCCCGACGGCACCATCAACCCCGGCTTGCAGATCGGGGGTGCGGTGAACGGCAACTGCCACGACCAGTCCGACTTGGACAATTCCCAGACCTACTCCCGGACCGAGTGCAACAACGGCTGGTGCGCCATCGTGTACTCGAGCTATTTCGAGAAAGACCAAGTGAGTGATGGCGGTGCTTCACTCGGGCACAAGGACGAGTGGGAGCAGGTCATTTCCTGGGTGAACCAGGAGCGCAACCAGGTCGACTTCGTGTCGGTCACCCAGCACAGCGGGTTTTCGACCTACGGCCGCGACCAGGTGCTTTTCGACGGATCGCACCCCAAGGTCGTCTACCACAAGGACGGCCCCGGCACGCACAACTTCCGCTTGGCGGGCACCAACGACGATCCGCCGGAGAACTTCTACCACAACTGGCGCTACCCGCCGATCGTGGACTACAACCTGTGGCCCTCGATCGACCTGCGCAACGCGATGATCAACCACGATTGGCACGGGCTCACCACCCACCTCGACGACTACGGCTTCAAAGACCTGGTCGGCAGGGCCAAGCCGAGTGGAATTCCGTTCCAGCCCTGAGCCGTCACGGCACCCGTGCCACTCCGGCCAGCGTCGCGAAGTTCACGGCCGACAGCGGAGCCAGGCGCGGGCCGTCCGGCCACCACAGGTGCGGGTGGGTCACGCCGGGCGGCAAGAGCTCCAGCCCGCCGAACAACGACGTGATCTCCTCGCGCGTGCGGTACACCGTGTCGAGGCCGGTGGCGGCGAAGCGGGCTTCGAGCGCCGACGCCACTGAAGCGGCTTCGCTGCCGTCCGCAGGGTTGTATTGGTGCAGCAGCACGAGGAACGAGCCCGGCGCCAGCGCGTCGACGTATGCCTTCACCACGGCCTGCGCCACGGCGAAATCGGGGATGTGGTGCACCACCGCGCACAGGATGAGGCCCAGCGGACGCGTGAGGTCGAGGTGGGCCGTCACCTCGGGGTGCGCGAGCGTGCGCTCGGGGTCGAGCAGGTCGGCGCCGGCCATGTGCGTGTAGTCGTTCTCGGCCAGCAGCGCGCGGCCGTGGGCCTGCACCACCGGGTCGTGGTCGACGTACACCACGTGGGCCTCGGGTTTCACGCGCTGCACGACCTGGTGCGTGTTCTCCACCGTCGGGAAGCCCGAACCGAGGTCGAGGAACTGGTCGATGCCGAGCCGGCCGGTGAGCATGCGCACCGCGCGCACGAGCCAGTGGCGCACTTCCTGCGCCATCGTCTGCGCGCCCGGCGCGAGCTCCAGGATCTGGTTCAGCACGGCGCGGTCGGCGGCGTAGTGGTCCCGGCCGCCCATCAGGGCGTCGTACACCCGCGCGTTGCTCGGCCGGTCGAAGTCGACCGGCGCGAGGGGGTCGGCCACAGTGCACCTACCGGGTGAGATCGGTCAGGACGCGCTCAGCTTAGGGTGATCGATCTCACGCCGGGTAGGCGGCTGTGTGTCGAGGGTGAGGGTCAGTCCAGCGCGGCGCGGGCGGCTTCGGCGCCGTCCCACAGGTGTGCCCGGAGCCCGACGGCCCGCGCACCTTCCACATTGGACTCGCGGTCGTCGAAGAACAGGCACTCTTCCGGCTTCGCGCCGAGTTTCTCCAGCAGCAGCTGGAAAATCTCGGCGTCGGGCTTGGCGCACTTCACGTCGCCCGAGAACACCGTGACGCGGAACAGGCGAGCCCACTCCTGCTCCCGCACCCACCGGCCGAACGACGAAGGCGCGTTGGACAGCAGCGCCAGCGCCGCGCCGGCTTCCGACAGCGCTTCGAGCAGCTCCAGCGAAGACGGTGCCAGGTTCGACCAGCCCGCGATGTCGATGGCCGTGAGCTCCTCGGACATCGCGTCGGACACCCGCGCGCCCAGGCGGTCGCCGATCGACGTCCAGTACTCGAGGTCGGTGCACCCGCGGTCGTACGGTTCGCGCACGGCCCAGTACACGGGCTCGAAGTCCTCGGCGGCCACGCCCATGGTGGCGGCGAGCTTGGGCAGCGCGGTGGTGCGCGTGCAGAGGACCTCGCCGTAGTCGAAGACGAGCCAGTTCATCAGGCGGCCGCCTTGATGCGCTGCAGCGCGTCTTCCACCGCGGTGGGTTCGAGGTCGCGGTGCAGCACGAAACGCACCTTGCCGGCCATCGGCAGCGCCTGGATGCCGAGCGAGCCGAGCCACTCGAGCGCCACCTGCAGGTCGGGGACCGCGGCGAGCACGATGTTGGTGTCCGGGGTCTCGACGCCCCAGCCGTGTTCGGCCAGGCCCCCGGCCAGGCGACGGGCCTGCTCGTGGGTCTCGACGAGGTCGTCGACGTTGTCGAGCGCGACCAGGCAGGCCGCGGCGAGCACACCGCCCTGGCGCACGCCGCCGCCGAGCATCTGGCGCATCCGGCGCGCGCGTTCCACGAACTCCGCGCTGCCCGCGACGACCGAGCCGACCGGCGCCCCGAGGCCCTTGCTGAAGCAGGCCGAAACGCTGTCGACGCCGGCCGTGAGCGCGGCCGGCGGCACGCCGAGCGCCACCGAGGCGTGCCAGATGCGCGCGCCGTCGAGGTGGACCTTGAGGCCGCCTTCCTTCGCGACGGCCACCAGCTGCGCGTGCTCCTCGGGCGGGGTCACGGCGCCGCCGGCCGCGTTGTGCGTGTTCTCCAGGCACAGCAGCGTGGTGCGCAGCGTGAAGTACGGACCGGGGTTGCCGATGGAGGCGCGCAGCAGGTCGGGCGTGGGGCGGCCCGGGCCGGCGTCGTGCTCGAGGATGTCGGGCATGCCGCCGGCGAGCCACGCGGCGGAGCCGAGCTCGTTGGTGAGCACGTGGGCACCGCGCGTGGCGAGGAAGCGGTCGCCGCGCTGCAGGTGCACGGACAGCGCGATCAGGTTCGCCATGGTGCCGCTCGGCGTCCAGAGCGCGGCCGGCATGCCGAGCACCCCGGCCACGCGCTCTTCGAGCTTCGCGATGGTCGGGTCGGTGCCGATCACGTTGTCGTCGACCTCGGCCTCGGCCATGGCGGCGCGCATGCGCTTGCTCGGGCGGGTGACGGTGTCGGAGCGGAAATCGAGCGGGGTCGAGGTCACGCCGCGATCACATCACACCGCCACCCGCGCGATCAACGGCGCCTGGGGTGGATGCGATCACCGGTCTCGTGCAACCGTGGACGCCCCCGGTTCCGTCCTTGAGGGCGGATGAGCAGAAGAGCGGAGCAGCGGACCGCGTGGACCAGCGCGACGAAGACGAGTTCGCGGAGTACTTCTCCGCGAGGCGCGACGCCGTGCGCCGGACCGCGTACTTGCTCTGTGGCGATTGGCACAAGGCCGACGACCTCGCCCAGACGGCGTTCGTCGCCGTGCACCGGAGGTGGAAGAAGATCAGGGACCGCGCCGCGACCGACGCGTACGTGCGCAAAACGCTCGTGCGCGCCGTCATCGACGAGTCGCGCCGGCCGTGGCGCCGGGAGTGGCAGACCGAGGTGCTGCCGGAGCCCGCCGTCGACGCGCCCGGCCTGGCCGACCGCGTCGCCACCAGGGAAGACCTGCTCGCGGCGCTCAAGGAAGTGCCGCCGAAACAACGCGCGGTGCTGGTGCTGCGCTACTTCGAGGGCCTCGACGTCGGAGCGGCGGCGAAGGCGCTGGGCTGCAGCGAAGGCAACGTGAAGAGCCAGACCGCACGAGGGCTGGCGAACCTGCGAGAGGTGCTGGAACGGGAGGTGGAAGCCAATGGATGAGCGCCGCGACGTGGAGTCGATGTTCTCCGGCCTGCCCGGCGAACCACCGCCCGCCACCTTCACGAAGGACGACGTGGTGCGCGAGTCGCGCCGGCTCACGCTGCGCCGCCGCAACCGCATCGCCGCGGGCGGCAGCGCCGTCGTGCTGGCTCTGGTGGGCTTCGGCGCCTACGGACTCGCGGCCGGTCCGGGCGGAAAGTCTGATTCCGCCGCCGTCATGAATTCCGCAGCGGCTCCGGCGCAACCCGGCGCTTCGGCCGCGCGTCCTCTGGGTACTGGGGAGGGGAACTTCCCGGCTCTGCCGCCTCAGCAGGGAGGCAGCGGAGACGGGAGGACCGGCCCTCGGGTCGAAGGCGCCTCCGGGTGCGAAAAGGTGGACTGGGAGCTCGCCACAGCCCTCGCTGGCGAGCTCCCAGGACACTTCACCGCCGCGGAAGCCTCCCAGGGCAGCATTTGTACGACGGGCGCGCGCGGCGCCGGGTTCCCCGTGCCCGACGGAACGATCTCCGCGGCCGTGTTCCCGCGCGGCGCACCGGTGACCTACCCGGCGCAGTCGGCCGGTGCGGTGACGTCCCGCGTCGCGACCGGTTCCGGCGGCACGCTGGTGCTGGTGAGCATTCCGGGCACGTCGGGGCAGCCTGCGCCGTACGCCGGTGACCTGGCGGGCTTCGCCGCCTCGTTGGCGCCGCGGTTCTGACCGCCTGGTTCTGACGTCCCGGTTCTGACGGCCTGGTCCTGACGTCCTGGTTGAGACGTCCCGGTTCTGACGGCCCGTTGATGGCGCGGCTGGCAGAATGACCAGCCATGACGGCAGCAGCAACCACCCCGAAGGGCGAGCGCCGGCGAGCCACCCTCGTCGAAGCCGCCGCGGAGCTGCTCGCCGAAGGCGGCTTCGACGCCGTCCGCCACCGCGCCGTCGCCGAGCGCGCCGGCCTGCCCCTGGCTTCCACGACGTACTACTTCGACTCCCTGGAAGACCTCGTGACCGCGGCGGTGGAGCACCACTCGCAGGTCGAGCTCGCCAACGGCCGCCACCAGCTCGAAGAGCTCGCCACCCGCAACCGCGGCGTCTCGGCCACCGTGGAACTCGTGCTCGACCTCCTGCTGGGCCCCCCGAGCGGCGACCCGGAAGCCGACGCGGAAGCCGTGCTGCTGCGGTACGAGCGCCTGGTGGCCACCGGACGGCGGCCGTACCTGCGGCCGTTGATGCGCACGTTGTCGGGCCAGCTCAACGAACTGCTGCTGGAGATCTTCACCCGCTCGGGCACTCCTGTGTCGAGCACGGAGCTGGACAAGCTGGTGGCGCTGGTGGACGGCGCTGTGGTGAACGCGTTGATCGCCGTGGACCCGGCTCCGCGCGCTGCCGCGGCGCGGATGTTGCAGACGGCGCTCGCCGAGGGGTGACGGTTTTGCCCCTCGCAGAGCGGTTTGTGGTGGGGGAGGGGCCCGAAGCTTGATCGTGCTGACGGTCGCTGGCGCCTCGTCGCGACCGGAGAGCGTTTCGAGGCGGCCGTCGGTGAGCTTCGGATCGGAGCGCGGGGCCGGGTGCGAGCGTCCGCTTTCGAGCCAGGCTGTGGTGATGATGGGTTCGCGCTTGGTCGTGGGGTGGCTTGTCGGGCGCAGACCCCGCCTTCGCAGACCCCGCCCTCCCTAAGGGGGCCTGCCCACCTCCAGCCTACCGGCGACCCCCGACAAAAAACCCTGCTCACCAGCAACTCCCGGCGAATCTGTGGACAACTAGAGCGCACCACGGTCCCCTGTGGACAACCCCCACGCGACCCCGTGAGATCTGCTAGCCACGCCACTTCTTGCCCGCGCGAAGAGCCCAACACCGTGGCTGTGTGCATGCGCCGCGCCACTGTAAGTACGCAAGAAGACGCCTTTGACACAAACCAATATGATGAATATGGTGAAGACGATGACTGAGCACGAAGCCTCGCCGACTGCGGCTTCGCCGGCCCTCCTCGCGGAGTTCGCGGAGCGCCTGGCTGTCGCCCGCACCACTCGTACGCCGATTGCGCCGCTCAAAGCGCCCGGTGTTTCCCTGACCATCGACGACGCCTACGAGATCCAGCGCCGGCAGCTCGACCGGCGGTTGGCCGCCGGTGCGCGGTTGCGAGGGCACAAGGTCGGGCTGACCAGTGCCTCGATGCAGCGCCAGCTCGGGGTGGCGCAGCCCGACTTCGGGTTCCTCACCGCCGACATGTTCCACGCCGAGAACGAATCCGTTGCAGGACACCAGTTCCTGCAGCCGAGGATCGAGCCGGAGATCGCGTTCGTGCTCGAGCGGCCGTTGCGGGGGCCCGGGGTGACCGTGGCGGAGGCGATCCACGCGGTCGCGTATGTGGTGCCGGCGCTGGAGATCATCGATTCGCGCATCGAGGACTGGCGGATCGGCATCGTCGACACGATCGCGGACAACGCGTCGTCCGGCGGGGTTGTGCTGGGCAGTCGGCCGGTGCGATTGACGGACGTCGACCTGCGGCTCGCCGGTTGTCTCTTGCACCGCAACGGGGAACTCGTCGCCACCGGAGCCGGCGGGGCGGTGCTCGGTTCGCCGGTCAACGCGCTGGTCTGGCTCGCGAACGTGCTCGGCGAGCGCGGCGCCGGCCTCGAAGCCGGCCAGGTCGTGTTGCCCGGCTCGATGACCGCGGCCGTCCCGTTCGGGCCCGGCGACGTCGTGACCACGACCGTCGCCGGCCTGGGCAGTGTCACCGTGCGGAACGGAGATCTTCCTTGAGCACCAACGGCCTCTGGTCCGTCGATCGCGCGGCTACGGAACTCCTCGCCTGCGAGGACACCGGCACCGAGCGCGGGCCGATCACCGACGAGTGGCCCGAGCTCGACCTGCGAGCCGCGTACGAGGTGCAGGACGAGACCCTGCGCCGCCGGCTCGCGCGCGGCGAGCACCTGGTGGGCGTGAAACTCGGCCTCACCTCGCGCGCGAAGCAGCAGCGGATGAACATCGACTCGCCGCTGGTCGCGTGGCTCACCGACGCGATGGTGCTACCGGCCGGCGAGCCGGTGCCGCAGGCGCGGTTGATCCACCCGCGCGTGGAGCCGGAGCTGGTGTTCGTGATGCGCGAACGCTTGGCGGGCCCCGGAATCACGGCGGCGCGGGCGCTCGCGGCCGTCGAGCGGGTGCACGCCGGCGCCGAGGTGATCGACTCGCGCTACCGCGACTTCCGCTTCACCCTGCCTGACGTCGTCGCGGACAACGCCTCGTCGGCGGCCTTCGCGGTCGGCGGCCGAGGAGTGAGGCCCGAAGACCTGGACCTGGCCCTCGAAGCGGTGCTGGTGGAGGTCGACGGCCGGGTTGTCGACTCCGCCACAGGCGCGGCCGTGCAGGGCCACCCCGGCGAAGCGCTGGCGCTCGCGGCGAACGACCTCGCCCGCCGCGGCCTCGCGATCGAAGCCGGCCAGCTCGTGCTCACCGGCGGGATGACCGACGCGGTCGCCGCGCCGCCCGGAGCGCGGATCGCCTTCCACTTCAGCAACCTCGGCTCGATCCACCTGTCGGGAGGCGCGTGATGCCGCTCGTCCAGGTCACGCTCAGCGCGGGCCGCACCCCGGACCAGGTCCGCGCGCTGATCAGCGCGCTGACCACCGCCGTCACCACCTCGATCGGCGCGCCGAAGGAGGCGGTCCGGGTCATCGTCTCCGAGGTGCCGCCCACCCACTGGGCCGCCGGCGACGTCACCCTCGCGGAAAGGACCCCCACCGATGGCTGACCTGCCCTTCTACGGCCACTTCATCGACGGCGCCGAAGTCCGGTCGCTCGACGGCGCCGAAATGTCCTCAGTGGACCCGTGGACCCGTGAGGCGTGGGCGGCCGTGGCGCTCGGCGGCAAGGCCGACGCCGACCGCGCCGTCGCCGCCGCGCGCACGGCGTTCGACGAAGGACCGTGGCCCCGCATGAGTTTCGCCGAGCGCGGCGCGATCCTGCACCGCCTCGCCGACCTCATCGAGGAGCACGCCGACGAGCTCGGCCTCGCCGACACGCGCGATATGGGCAAGCCCATCACGCAGAGCCGGGGCAACGACGTGCCGCGCTCCGCGCAGAACTTCCGCTTCTTCGCCGACCACGCCAGGCTTTCCGTCGGCGAGGTGCTGCCGATGGGCGAGCAGCTCCACACCTACACGGCGTTCCCGCCGGCCGGGGTGGTCGCCGCGATCGCGCCGTGGAACTTCCCGTTGATGCTGGAGAGCTGGAAGGTCGCGCCGGCGCTCGCGTGGGGCAACACGGTGGTGCTGAAGCCGGCCGAGGACACGCCGGTGTCGGCCACGATCCTCGCCCGGCTCGCGCACGAGGCGGGTATGCCGGCGGGCGTGTTCAACGTCGTGCACGGTTACGGCCCGGATTCCGCGGGCCAGGCGCTCACGGAGAACCCGGACGTCGACCGGATCACCTTCACCGGCGAATCGTCGACCGGGCGCACCATCGCGCGCGCCGGCGCGGCCAACCTCGTGCCCGCCAGCCTGGAGCTCGGCGGCAAGGGCGCGAACCTCGTGTTCGCCGACGCCGACCTCGGCAACGCCGTGGACTGGTCGATCCGCGCGATCTTCTCCAACGCCGGGCAGGTCTGCCTCGCCGGCTCGCGGCTCTACGTCGAGCGTTCGGTGTACGACGAGTTCCTCACCCGGTTCGTGGCCGCGGCGGAAGCCATGGTCGTGGGCGACCCGAAGGACCCGGCCACGCAGTTCGGCCCGCTCGCGAGCGAAACGCACTTCGAGAAGGTGCGTTCCTACGTCGAGAGCGTGGAGCTCGCCGGCGGCAAGATCCGCACCGGCGGCGTCGGCGAGGGCTGGGTCGTGCGGCCGACGGTCGCGGTCGACCTGCCCGAGGACGCGAAACACGTGCGCGAGGAGATCTTCGGCCCGCTCGTGCGCATCACGCCGTTCGACTCCGAGGCCGAGGTCGTGCACGCGGCCAATGACACGCCGTACGGGCTCAACGCCATGGTTTTCACCGAGAACCTCGGCCGCGCGCACCGGGTCTCGGCGCGGCTGAAGGCCGGCACGGTGTGGGTGAACTGCTTCTTCGTCCGTGACCTGCGCGCGCCGTTCGGTGGCGTCGGCGACTCCGGCATGGGCCGTGAGGGCGGCAACTTCAGCCGGGAGTTCTTCACCGAACCGAAGGCCGTGGTCATGCAGCTTGCCCCGATCCACCACTGAGCCCGATCCAGAACCCGCCAACACAGTGAGGAAAGCGATGTCTCCCAAGCCGGTTTACACCCCCGCGGCCCCGATGCTCGGCTTCTCCGAGGGCACGGCCTCGCCGCTGTCGCAGGCGATCGTCCACAACGGAGTGATCTACTGCTCCGGCAGCGGCCCGCTCGACGCCGAGACGCTCGAGATCGTGTCGGACGACATCGCCGTGCAGACGCAGAAGGCGCTCGACAACCTGCTCGCCGTCGTCGAGGCCGGTGGCGGCGCGAAGTCGAGCATCCTCAAGGTCAACACGCACCTGCGCGACCTCAAGCACTTCGCCGAGTACAACCGCGTGTACCGAGCCTTCTTCGACGGCCTCGAGTTCCTGCCGGCGCGCACCACCACGGAGTCGTCGCCGCCGCGGGCCGGGGTGCTCGTCGAGATCGAATGCATCGCCGCGGTAGTGGACTGACAGGGTCGACTAGACCCGTTTCGGAGAGGAGCTCGGATGTCCAGTGAACCGCTCGTGCTTCCGGTGATCGACCTCGAAGAGGTCACCCGCCGGATCGAAGGCAGTGAGAAACGGGTCGAAGTCCTTTGGCAGCGCGGGGAAACGCTCACGTTCGTGGCCCGGGGCCGCGAGTACCGCAGCGAGTTCCACGTGAACCCGAGTGACGAGATGTCCTACGTGATCCGCGGCGAGATGAAGCTGCACTACCTCACGCCCGAGGGCGAGGAGAAGATCGCCACGATCCCGCAGGGCTCCATGAACTACACCCCGGCCGGGGTCCCGCATTCGCCGCGGTTCCCGCCCGAGGCCTACATCGTGGTGATGGAGCGGCAGCGCCGGCCCGAGGAGATGGACCGCTTCCAGTGGTTCTGCCCCGGCTGCGGTGAGCTGCTGCACGAGATCTCGTTCCACGTCGGCGACTACTCGCAGGACCCGGTCGGCCAGGCCTACCGGCGGTTCTGGGACGACGTCGACGCCCGGACCTGCGCCGAGTGCGGCGCCGTGATGCCCGTCGAATAGCCGTCCGGAGGACGCATGGACCGCATCGAGCTCGGCGCCGTCTCCGTGACCCGCGTCGAGGAGTTCGTCCACTGGGCGATGCCGATCGACCGGTACTTCCCCGGCACCGACGAAGCCGCGTGGCTCGCGAACCGCGAGTGGCTGGAGCCGGACCACTGGGACGCCGGATCGCGGCGCGCCCACACGGTGTTCCACAGCTGGCTGATCCGCAGCGCCGGCCGCACGATCCTCGTGGACACCGGGGTGGGCAACGGGAAAACGCGTCCGTCCATGCCGGACTTCAGCGGCCGGCGAACGCCGTACCTGCAGACGCTGGCCTCGGCCGGGTACCGGCCGGAAGACATCGACGTGGTGATCTGCACGCACCTGCACGTGGACCACGTCGGCTGGAACACCCGCGCCGTGGGCGGCGAGTGGGTGCCGACGTTCCCGAACGCGCGGTACGTGTTCGCCCGGCCCGAGGTCGAGTTCTGGGATCCCCGCCACGAGATCCACCGCCGCGGCGAGCAGGTGAACGAGAACGTGTTCGACGACAGCGTGCGGCCGATCCTGGACGCCGGCCTGGCCGACGTCTGGGACGGGCCGCGCCTGGTCCTCGACGAGAACCTCACGCTGGAGCTCGCCGCTGGGCACACGCCGGGGCTGGCCGTGGTCAAGGTGCGCTCCGGTGGTGAGCAGGCGATTTTCGTGAACGACGTGCTGCACTCGCCGATGCAGGTGCTCGACTGCGCGGTGAACAGCTGCTTCTGCGAAGACGAAGCCGCGTCCGTGCGCACGCGGCAGCAGGTCCTGGGCTGGGCGGCGGACCACCGCGCACTGGTTTTCCCGGCGCACTTCAACGGCCGGCACACGATCCGCGTCGAACGGCGCGACGGCCGCTTCGCGATCGCCGAGTGGGTCTGAACCTCTAGGCCGGCGGCGAAGTCAGGCGCGCGTGCTCCGCCGCGACGGCCGTCGAGCGCTCCTGCGAACCGCTTTCGATGGCGTCGACCAGCTCGCGGTGCACCCGCACGCCGTCGCCGTTGAGGTTCGCCTCCGCCGTCACGGAGTGGACGCGGCCGGAGACGAAGTCGAGCAGCCCCAGGTAGAGGTGGCGCAGCATGGCGTTGGGCGAGATCTCGGCCATGCGCCGGTGCAGCTGCCAGTTGGTCTTCAGGTACTGCGCCGCGTCGGTGGCCCCGGCCATCCGGTCGAGGATCTTGCGCAGGTCTGCCACGTCGGTGCCGGTGCGGTGCTCGGTGGCGTCGCGGATGACCAGCGGTTCGAGGCTGTTGCGGATGTCGAGGGAATCGGCGACGGACACCGGTTCCCCGCTCAGTTCCAGCATTTTGCGTCCGAGCCGCACGAACACGGTGGGCGCGGCCACGAAAATGCCGCCGCCGATCCCCGGCCGGACCTCGATGGTGCCGCGGGAACTGAGCAGCCGCACCGCTTCGTTGACCGTCGCCACGGCCACGTTGAATTCCTTGCGGAGGCTTTCCTTGGTGCCGAGGTGGTGGCCGGCGGGCAGATCCTGCTCGCCGATGCGGTCTTCGATCAGCTTCGCCACGGCGTCGGCCCGGGACGTCCAAGGCACGCTCGACGTCCGGTCTCCGCTGCTCACAGCCGTGCCTTTCCGTTCGTCCGCGTCCGAGGATCCTCCGACGATCCGGTTCAGCCTAGCGCGTGCCGCGCGTGTCGCCGCCAACGGACGCGCGCGTCCGCTCCGCCACCGCGGTGATCAACCGGGCGGCGTTCCCGCCGAATATCGCGTCTTTTTCCGCGTCGGTGAACGGCAGCTTCGTGAGCATCGCGGCGCCATCGACGTCGGCGAGATCAAACGGCTTGTCCGTGCCGAGCAACACGCGCTCGGCCCCCACTTCCGCCACCAGGCGTTCGAGCGTGTCGCCGCTGAACACCGTGGTGTCGTAGTGCAAGCGGCGCAGGTAATCACCGGGCGAGCTCGCGGCGGTCGCGGCTTCCGGTTTGCGCTGCCAGCCGATCGTGAGGCGCGGCACCAGGCCGGCGAGGCAGCCGCCGCCGTGGGCCAGGCACAGCACGGGACGGTGGCGGTCGAGCACGCCGCCGAAGATGAGCCGCGCGGCCGCGAGCGCGGTTTCCGCGGGATATCCGAGCAACTGCGCCAGGTGGTACTCGCGCAGCCGCTCCGGCGAGGAAGTACGGCTGGGGTGCACGAAGCAGAACACCTGGCGTTCGCTCAGGAACGTCCACACCGGCTCGTTGACCGGGTCGTCGAGCTCGCGGCCGCCGCCGTAGGTGCCGATCGTGACACCCGCCATGCCCAGTGCCGCAACGCATCGCTCGGCTTCTTCCACCGCGCCCTCGACGCCGATCGGCACCGTGCCGAGGGCGATCAGGCGGTCCGGAGCCCCGGCGACGAACTCGGCGAGCGCGTTGTTGGCGCGCCGGGTCACATCGAGCACGAACTCCGGGTCGGTGGCCATCGAGGCGAACACGAACGGGGGCGCGGAAACCGCTTCCACGTCGGTGCCGGCCTGGTCCATCGCTTCCAGCCGACGGGTGAGGTCGTACTGCTCCGGCGGCAGCGGGATGCGCGCGCCCTGCGCCAGGCCCGAGACGCTCGGGTGCAGGTGCAGCGCGCCGTCGGCTACGCGGGACAGGTCCGCGAGACCGTCGGCTGCGAGGTCCTGCAGCAGGGGGAGCGGCAGCGCGTGCGTGTGGATGTCGACGACGGGCCGGCCGTACGCGTGAGCGGCACCCATCTCGTTCACACCCTTCGTCGCAGCTGACGCAAACATATTCATAATAATGGTTGGTGTCAATGCGCTGCGGTGATAGGACGATCACGTCGAGCGAGCGCGCTCAAGCAGGGCAGCACGGTGTCGTGCTGCCCTCGAGCTGGACGGAGTGGGTTACCGGCGCGACTTCTTCGCCCGGTCGAGGTCGTCGCGCGACTTCGTGACCAACGCGAACATCGCGCCCTCCGCCGCCGCCGGGTCGCGGGCCAGGATGGCGTCCAGGACCTTCCGGTGCGACGGCACGGGATTGTCCGACGGGCCGGAGCCGTGCACGAGCTTGTCGCGTTCGGCCAGGCCGATGGCGATCACACGTTCGACCTGGAGCAGGAAGTTGTTGTGCGTGGCGGTCATCAGGGCGCGGTGGAAGGTCAGGTCGGCGCGGACGCTGGCCTCCGGGTCGTCGCCGGCGGTGGTCATGTCGTCCAGGGCGGCCTGCAACGCGGCCAGGTCGGTCTCGTCCGCGCGCTCGGCGGCGATGCGCGCGGCGGCGGGTTCGACCACGGTCCGGACCTCGGTGAGCTCGTCGAGCAGGCCCGGGTCGTCGCTGGCCGCGGTCTGCCAGCGCATCACGTCGGTGTCGAGCATGTTCCACTGGTCGCGGGGCTGAACGAAGGTGCCGCGCTTCTGGCGCGCGTCGATCATTCCCTTGGCTGCCAGCACTTTCAGTGCCTCGCGCAGCGCGGTCAAGCTGATGTCGAGCTCTTCGCGGAGCGCGGGCAGGTCGAGCACGGTGCCCTCGCCCCACTCGTCGGACAGGATCCGGGCGGCGAGCGTCTCCACGGTCTGTCCGTGCAGACCGCGGGGCCGGTGTTCGGACAATGGAGGTCCCCTCAGTCGGCAGCGAAGGCATCCTACCTCGGACGCGATTACGTCATAAATTATGAATACATCTTGACAGCTGCCAGCCCGGTTGCAAGTCTGTGCCAGCAGTCACTCCCCCGCAGGGGAGCGACGCTCCATTCAGACAAAGGGGTCACCGCGATGACGACTGCAGAAGGCCTGTCCCGCCGTCATTTCCTGCGCAACACCGGCCTGATCGGCCTGGGCGCGCTCGGTTCGAGCAGCTTCCTCGCCGCGTGCGCCACCTCGGCCTCCAACGGCCCGGTGAAGCAGGCCGCCGGCGCGGTCACCGTCCAGTCGAACCTCTCCTCGCCTCAGGCGAAGGTCGCGATCGAAGCGCTCGCCAAGGCGTTCGGCGACAAGGGCGGCGCGACGGCGACGGTCAACACGGTCGCGTCGGAAACGTTCCGCACCCAGCTGCCGAGCTACCTGACCTCGGCGAACCCGCCCGACAGCTTCACCTGGTACCCGGGTTCGCTGCTCTCGGGTTACGCCAAGAAGGGCCTGCTGCTCGACGTCGGCGACGTGTGGCAGACGATGGGCAACTACACCCCCGCCATGCGCAGCCTCTCCGGCGACGGCGCGGGCCACCAGGTGTTCGTGCCCACGAGCTACTACTTCTGGGGCTTCTTCTACCGCAAGTCCAACTTCGCCAAGTGGGGCGTGACGCCGCCGAAGACCTGGACCGAGTTCCTCGCCCTGTGCGAAACGTTGAAGGGCAAGGGAATCTCGCCCATCGGCCTCGGCGCGGGCGGCGGTACGCAGTGGACCGCCTCGGCCTGGTTCGACTACCTCAACATCCGCATCAACGGCGCGCAGTTCCACCGCGACCTGCTCGCCGGCCGCGGCCGCTTCGACGACCCGAAGGTCAAGAAGATCTTCGACCCGTGGCGCCAGGCGCTGCCCTACACCGACCCGAACGGCACCGCGCTCGCGTTCCAGGACGCCACCACCGTGCTGCTGCAGGGCAAGACCGGCATGGTGCTCACCGGCACCTTCTTCGCCGATGCCGCCCCGAAGGACGCGCTGGACGACCTCGACTTCTTCCAGTTCCCGATCCTCGACCCGAGCGTGCCCGTGGCCGAAGAGGGCCCGACGGACGGCTTCTTCGCCAGCGCCCGCTCGCCCCATGTGGCCGAGGTCAAGGAGTGGTTCAAGTACGTGGCCACGGCCGAGGCGCAGGAGCTCTACATCAAGAACTCCTCCGGCACGGTCCTGCCCGCCAACCCGTCGGCGAAGAACAACGGCACACCGCTGGTCCTCAAGGGCAAGAAGATGCTCGACGAGGCCAAGGAACTCACGCAGTTCTTCAACCGCGACTCCTCCGACGCGCTGCAGCCCACGGCCGACGCCGCGCTCATCCGCTTCATCCAGAAGCCGAACGAGCTCGACTCGATCCTGAGCGACTGGCAGACCGCCGCGGCGAAGGTCTTCCAGGGGCAGTCCTGACATGACGGTGCTCGCAGCTCCTGCTGCCCCGGTGAAGCGTCGGAGGCGCGCGGTCCGCCGCGTGCCCCCGACGCTGCTCCTGTTCGTGCTGGTACCCGTGGCCGTCGAGGGCTTCTGGGTGTTCTGGCCCGCGCTGCAGGGGTTCTACCTGTCGCTCACCAACTGGGACGGGGTCTCCGCGCCGTCGTTCGTGGGGCTCGGCAACTACGCCGAGATGTTCACCGACGACATCTTCGGCACGGCCGCGCTCGACACGGTGATCTGGATCGTGCTCTTCGGCGGTCTCTCGGCGGTGGGTGGGCTGGGGCTCGCCATGCTGCTCAACCGCGAGCGCAAGGGCGTCGGCTTCTACCGGGCCGCGCTGTTCACGCCCGTGGTTTTCTCGCTGGTCGCGACCGCGCTGATCTGGCAGGTGATCTACCAGCCCGACGGGGTGTTCAACAACGTCCTCGGCGCGATCGGCCTGGACAGCTGGAAACACTCGTGGCTCGCCGATCCCGACACCGCGCTCTACGCGGTGCTCGTGCCGGCGCTGTGGCGCCAGCTCGGGTACGTGATGGTGCTGTACCTGGCCGGCCTCAAGGGCATCGACCCGGCGCTCTACGAAGCGGCCAAATTGGACGGTGCCACCGGCTGGCAGCAGTTCCGGCACGTGACGTGGCCGCAGCTGCGCAGCGTGAACTCCGTGGTCCTGTCGGTGATCATCATCGATTCGCTGCGGTCGTTCGACGTGGTGTGGTCGATGACGAAGGGCGGGCCGTACCACTCGTCCGAGCTGCTGAGCACCTACATGTACTCCACGGCGTTCCAGTCGCTGCGCCTCGGTTACGCCTCCGCGCTGGCCGTGGTGATCTTCATCCTCGCGTTCGGTGTGATCGTGACCTACCTCGTGCGAGCGTTCCGGGAGGACCAGTGAGCGTGACCACGACCGTGCCGGCGCCGGCCGACGCGCCGCCGGAGCGCGTGCCGGCCAAGCGCAACCACAGCAAGCAGGGCCGCACCTTCGGCTTCCACCTGCTCGCCGGCGGGCTGTCGATCCTGTGGCTGCTGCCGATCGTGCTCGTGATCACCACGAGCGTGCGGTCCTTTTCGGACATCGCGAGCAACGGCCTCGGTTCGCTGCCGCACTCGTTCGACCTCGGGTCGTTCGGTGAGGCGTGGGGGGTCGGCGGTGGCGGGCACGCGATGCTCAACAGCCTCATCGTCACGATCCCGACGGTGCTGCTGTCGCTGCTGCTCGCCTCGGCGGCCGCGTTCGCGCTGAGCCGCTTCCAGATCCCGTTCCGGCGCACGATCATCCTGATCATGCTCTCGGGCAACCTGCTGCCGCCGCAGATCCTGCTGGTGCCGGTGTCGAAGCTGTCCGAGCTGCTCGGCATCTACGACACGCTCACGGCGCTCATCATCGTGCAGGTCGGGTTCGGCCTCGGCTTCTACACGTTCGTGCTGCAGGGTTTCATGCGGTCCATTCCGGACGAGATCCAGCAGGCGGCGCTCATCGACGGCGCCGGGCCGATCACCATCTTCTGGCGCATCATCCTGCCGATGACCCGCCCGGCGCTCGCCGCGCTCGGCGCGCTGGCGTTCACCTGGACGTTCAACGACCTGCTGTGGTCGATCACCGTGCTGCGCACCGAAACCGTGATGCCGGTGACGCCGGCGCTGCTCGGCCTGCAGGGCCAGTACGTGTCCAACTGGAACGTGATCGCGGCCGGTTCGGTGATCGCCGCCGTGCCGACCGTGGCCGTGTTCCTGAGGTTCCAGAAGCACTTCATTTCCGGGCTCGCGATCGGGGCGATCAAGTGACCAACCGGTGGACACTCGAACTCGAGTCCACTTCGTACACCGTCGCGCTGGAACCGGGGAACCGGTGGCTGGAGCTCGTCGCGTGGGGTCCGCGCGGGGTCGAGCACGGCCCTTCGCCACTGGCCAACCGCGGTGACGTGCACTTCATCACCGACGCGGACGCGGCGCCGGTCGAGTACGCGCCGCGCGGGCTGCGGCCGTTCTCGGGCGCGGATCTGGCCGTGGCCGGGGATTCGTGGTGGCGCTTCGAGGCCGACGAGTCGACCTCGACGGAGCTGCGGTTGGCGTTCGTCGACTCGGTGACCGGGTTGCGTGCGGTGCAGTGTTACCGCGCGGAGCCGGGCACCGACGTGCTGAGCCGGTGGGTCGAGTTCACGAACACCGGCGCTTCCTCGCTGCAGATCGAGCGGCTCGGTTCGGCAGGCGTGACCGTGGCCACCGGCGCACACGGCGCTCGGCTCACCTACCTGACCGGACAGTGGTCGCAGGAGTTCACGCGGCGCTCGACGGTGCTCGAAGCCGGGTCCTTCCGCATGGAAAGCCGCTTCGGCGTGCCGGGGCACCAGTACGTGCCGTGGCTCGCGGTGCAGGACACGGGCTCGCCCGACGGTCCCGCGTACGGCGTTTCCCTGGCCTGGTCGGGCTCGTGGGAGCTCGACGCCGAGATCGAGCCGAACGGGCTCACGCGCGTGCGCGCGGGCCGGCTGGCCAACCCGGGCCCGATCGTGCTCGAACCGGGTGCGACGCTGGCCACTCCGGAGCTCGCGCTGGCGTCCAGTGTGGACGGTCTGGCCGGGCTGGCCTCCGTGTGGCACGCGTACTCGCGCAAGCTCGCCGGGCCGCGGCTGGAAAAGCGGCGGCCGGTGCTCTACAACTCCTGGGAAGCCACGGGCTTCGAGGTGTCCGGCGAGCGTCAACTGGAGCTCGCCAAGCAGGCCGCGGACCTGGGGGTGGAGCTGTTCGTGGTGGACGACGGCTGGTTCGTCGGCCGCGACGACGACACCGGCGGCCTCGGCGACTGGACGCCGGAGCAGTCCTCGTTCGAGGGCGGGTTCGGCGCGTTCGTGGACTCCGTGCGCGCACTCGGGCTCGACTTCGGCCTGTGGGTGGAACCCGAGGCGATCAGCCCGAAGTCCCAGCTGTACGCCGCGCACCCCGACTGGGTCTACCGGCGTGAGGGCCGCGAGGCCACGCTGATCCGCAACCAGCTGCTGCTCGACCTCGGCAAGCCCGAGGTGTTCGAGTACGTGCGCGGGATGCTCGACGACCTGCTCACCGCGTACCCGATCAGCTACCTCAAGTGGGACATGAACCGCCCGCCGACCGAACGCGGCCGCCCCGACGCGCCGACGGCGGACCTCGACGCCGAGCACGTGGCCAACTACCACCGCCTGCTCGACCACCTGCGCACGGCGTACCCCGACCTGATCGTCGAATCCTGCGCCGGCGGCGGTGGCCGCACGGACCTGGCGACGGTGTCGCGCAGCGACGTCGTGTGGCCCAGCGACAACACCGCGCCGCTCGACCGCCTGCGCATCCAGGACGGCTTCCTGCTGATGCACGCGCCGCACCTGATGAGCTCGTGGGTCACCGATGCGCCCGGCGTGTTCGACCCGCGGCCGCGCTCGCTGCGGTTCCGGTTCGTGCTCGCGATGGCTGGGGTGCTGGGCATCGGCGCGGACCTGTCGAAGTGGGACTCCGAGCAGCGGGCCGAAGCGGCGGAGCTGATCTCGCGGTACAAGGCCCTGCGGCCGATCATCCACACGGGACGGTGCCGGGTCCTTTCGGGACCGGGCGAAGCGACCGCGGCCACGCAGTACGTGCTGGGTGCGCAGACGGTGGTGCTCGCCTGGAGCACCGGCGAGCTGGTGGGCACACCGCTGGTGCCGGGCCGGTCGTCGCGGATCAAGCTGCACGGGCTCGACCCGGCCGCGACCTACCGCGACGAATCCGGCCGCGAGTACTCGGGTGCGCACCTCGTGCACGTGGGGCTGCCGGTGGAATGGACCGGCGACCGTGACGCCGAGATCTTCGTCCTGACGGGGGTCTGAGCACACGAAAACGCCCTGCCGACTATGGCAGGGCGTTTTTCGTTTCAGGACTCAGAGACTCAACGGCAGCACGAAGCTCGGTGAACCCGTCGGAATCGTCACGACCTCGGCCTGGCCCAGCTCGGCGAGCGGGAACGCCGTGAGCTCGTCATCGGACTGAGCTGTGACGTAACAAACCCCGTCCACCACGGCGAAGTGCCGCGGATGCGCACCACAAGCCTGATCCGCCACGGCGGCCAGCGGCGACCCGGAGAACGCCGTGACGACGTCCGCACCACGGTTCGACAGGTACACGCCGGAGTCGAGTACCTCCAGGTGTGCCACGATGTTCTCGCCGTCGAACGTGCCGTGTACGGCGGGCGTCGCGGCGACCACTTCGAAGGTCCCCGGCGACGTCTCGCGCACCGTCAGCACCTCGCTGGACAGCTCACACGCCACGTACGCCAGGTCGGTGCCCGGAATCCGCACGAGCTGCCGCGGTCCGCTGCCCGGCGGCAGCTGCGACACGGCCAGCAGCGTCAGCTCGCCGGCCGAAGAGAGCGTGTAGCTGCGGATCTCGTCCGTGCCCAGGTCCACGGCGCTCACCACGGACCCGTCGGCACTCGGCACCGCCATGTGCACGTGGGCGGACTCCTGGCGCGCCGAGTTGGGCCCGGTGCCGCTGTGCTGCACCAGCGCCGTCCGGCCCGTGATCCGGCCGTCGGCGGACAGCCCGAACACCGCGAGGCTGCCGCCGGTGTAATTGGCGCACAGCAGGAACCGGCCGTCCGGCGTCACGGCGAGGTGGCACGGGTGCGCACCGCCGCTCGGCACCTCGGCGTCCAGCACGGCCAGCGCACCGTCCACAAGCGACACCGAGGACACGGCGCCGTCGTCGGTCTCGTTGGTCGTGTACAGCACCGGCAACGTCGGGTGCTTGACCAGCCACGACGGTGACCGCAGCTCCAGCGTCGACTCCAGCACCAAGCCGGCGGGGTCGCGGCGGAACGTGGAGATCCCCGTGCCCTTCCCGCCCATCTCGGCGGTGTAGCAACCGACCAGCAAGACGTCCGTCACGAGCCCTCCCTCACCATCGCGACCACCCGGGCGCGGATGTCCTCGGCCGTGCCGCGCGTGAGCGCCGAGCCCATGCCGACGGCCACCGCGCCCGCCGCGAGCCACTCTGGCACGTCCTCGGGAGCGATTCCACCGGTCGGCACCAGCGGCGCCTGCGGCAGCGCGGCGCGCACGTCCTTGACCCAGCGCGGGCCGAGCGTCGTGGCCGGGAAGACCTTCACCGCGTCGGCGCCTTCTTCCAGCGCCCGCACGATTTCCGTCACGGAGCCGGCGCCGGGGAACGCGGCCGCGCCGTACCGGTGAGCGGTGCGGATCACGGCGGCTTCGAGGTTGGGCGACACCAGGAACCGTGCGCCGGACCGGATCGCGAGCACGGCCGAGGCCTCGTCGAGCACCGTGCCGGCACCGATCACGGCGTCGGGGTACGCGGCGCTCAGCTCTTCGATAGCGGCCGGCGCCCCGGGATTGGTCAACGGGACCTCGATCGACCGCAGGCCCGCGTCCAGCGCGGCGCGCGCGGCGACCACGGCCGACGCGGCGTCGGGCGTGCGCACGATGCCCACGACCCCCTGCCGCAGCGCCGCGTGCGTGATCTCCCAGCGGTAGCTCATCGGCGTACCTCCTCGCCGCCACCGAGGGCGGCGCTCGTGCGGGCCAGCTCGGCCCGATCGGGCAGTCCTTCCAGGTCCGTGCGCGTGCCGACGACCAGCGCCGCCGACACCGCGCCGGCCAGCAGCGCTTCGGCCGGGGAGCCTCCGCGCAGCCACGCCGACAGGTAGCCGGACGTGAGCGCGTCTCCCGCGCCCACTGGGTCGACGACGTGCGTGACCAGCGTTTCCTGGCTCCACTCGTACTCGGCCGTGATCGCGCGCGCCACCTTGTCGCGCTGCTTCACCACGACCGTGCCGACGCCCTGGCCGATCAGGTCGGCCGCGGAAACGTCGAGCAGGTCCAGCTCGTCCTCACCGGCGAACACCAGATCCGCCTGGTGCAGCAGCGGTCCCACGGTCTCGCGCCACTGCGCCGGCGAGGCGAGCTTGAGCCGCACGTTGGGGTCGAACGCGATCGTCGCGCCTTCCGCGCGCGCCAGCTCGAACAACGCCAGCACGGCGTCGCGCGCCGACAGCGACAGCATCGACGTGATCCCCGAGACCAGTACCAGCCGCGCGCCACCGAGGCCGGCGGCGCGCACGTACTCGGGTGTCAGCGAGCACGCGGCCGAGCCGGCGCGGTGGTACTGCACGTCGATGCCGCGGCCCGGGGTGTCGTCGCGCAGCAGCAGCCCGGTGAACCCGGCGGGATCCACCTCGACGCGCGTCACATCCACGCCCTCGGCGCGCAGCGCGCCGAGCACGGCGGCACCCGAGGAGTCGTCACCGACGCGGCTGAGCCAGCGGACGCGGTGCCCGAGCCGCGCCAGACCGACCGACACGTTGGCTTCGGCTCCGGCCACCGACGCCTGGAAGTGGTGCGCGCGCCGAAGCGCGACACCGGGTTCGGCGAGCAGCAGCCGCATCGCTTCGCCCAGGGTGAGGACTTCGATGTCGTTCATCGCGGGAAGCATACCGCGTGAAATCTTAATTTAGGATTTATTCTTGACGCGACCTCCGCGACCCCGGCATGCTGCTCGCGGGCCGACGATCACGGCCCCGTTCGGCGCTGTTTCGACGACGAAAGGTGTCGCCACATGCTCCCGCGCTCCCCACGCAGATCCCGCAGAGCACTCACGATCACCGCTGCCGCCGCGGCGGCAGCGACCGTGCTCGGGCTCGCGACCCCCGCTTCCGCCGCCCCGGCCTCGCTCTTCCCGCAGCAGTCCACGGCCGCCGACCAGGGTGCCCCGGACTACTACAACTCCGGCCTGGCGCAGACGCCGTACATGGGCTGGAACAACTACTTCGGCATGCCGACCGTGTCCGAGGCCGGCGTGAAGGGGGTCGCCGACTACCTCGTCTCGAGCGGCCTGGCCAAGGCCGGCTACAAGTACGTGTGGATCGACGGCGGCTGGAACGCCAAGGACCCGCGCGACGCCGACGGCAACCTCGTGCCCGACCCCGCGCGCTTCCCCTCGGGCATGGACGCGCTGGTGAAGTACATCCACGACCGCGGCCTGCTCGCCGGCATCTACACCGACGCCGGCCCCTCCGACGGCAAGAACTGCGCCGCGGGCAGCCAGGGCTACTACGGGCAGGACACGAAACGCTTCGCCAGCTGGAAGTTCGACGCGATCAAGGTCGACTTCCTCTGCGGCATCGCGAACAACCTCGACCCGGCGAAGGCGTACACGGAGTTCAGCGCGGCCCTGCAGAAGGCGGGCCGCAAGATGATCCTGAACATCTGCAACCCCGTGACCGACGACTGGGGCGTGCCGCACACGCCGAGCCAGACCGCCGGCGTGTCCTACACGTTCGGCCCGCTCGTCGCGGATTCGTGGCGCACCAACACCGACGTGGCCTTCGGAACCCCGTACGAGGGGATCTACAAGGACATGCTGCGCAACGCCGACGTGAACGCGGCGCACCCCGAGGCCAACGGTCCCGGTCACTGGAACGACCCCGACTTCCTGATCCCGATGCGCAAGACCGAGCAGGGCACCCTCGAGATGAACGAGGAGGAGTCGACCACGCAGCTCGTGCTGTGGGCGGAAATGGCTTCCCCGCTCATCATCGGCTCGGACCCGCGCACGCTGCCGCAGTCGATGATCGACACGCTGAAGAACCCCGAGATCATCGCGGTGGACCAGGACAAGCTCGGGATCCAGGGTGTTCGCGTGGCCAACAACGGCTCCACCGACACCTACAGCAAGCGCCTCTCGCAGGACGGTTCGCGCGCGGTCGTGCTGCTCAACCGCGGTGACGCGGACACGCAGATGACGCTGAACTTCGCCGACGCCGGCCTCTCCGGCAAGGTCTCGATCCGCGACCTGCGCGCCCGCGCCGACCGCGGCAGCGCCACCGGCACGTACACCGTCACGGTTCCCGCGCACGGCACGGCGTTCCTGAAGCTGCACGGCACGGACCTGGTGCCCGGCACCAGCGTCGCGAGCGGCGCGACGGCCAGCCCGGCCGTGGTGCGCACCGGCGACAAGACCGTGACCTTCACCCGCGGCCCGCTCGGCGTGCTGCAGACGCAGGGCCTCGGCAAGGGCACCTCGGTCATCGGCGGCCCGTTCCTGGGCCAGCCGGCGGCGAACGTGCGCGGCTCCGACATCGACGTCTACGTCCGCGGTCTGGACAACGCGGTGTGGCAGCTGACCTACGACGGCAAGCGCTGGGGCGCCTGGCACCGGCTCGGCGGTAACCTCACCGACTCGCCGTCCGTGACCGCCGACGGCACGCTCTACACCCGCGGCACCGACGGCAAGGTCTGGACCCGCACCACCGACGGCCGCTGGTCCTCGCTCGGCGCGCCGAACGACACCCAGATCTACGGTCGCCCCGGCGCCGCGACCTCCACGACCGGCACCACGGTCGCCGTCCGCACCCCGGACGACGGCGTGTGGGTCCGCACCCGTGACGGCGGCGGCGCCTGGTCCGACTGGACGAACATCGGCGGCACGATCTCCAGCAGCCCGACACTCGTCGCGCAGGGCGACAAGGTTTCCGTGTTCGCGCTGGCCAGCGACTACACGCTGTGGCAGAACGACCGCAACGGCGCCACCTTCTCCGGCTGGTTCAAGCAGGCGAAGTACCCGTCGGGCAGTGTCGTCGGCACGCTCGGCGGCGCGGCTGACGCGAATGGCGTCTGGCTCGGAGTGCGTGGTCCGGACGACCATGTCCGCGTAGACAAGCTCTGACAGGAGGATCGGCGATGTCCACACCAGACAACCTGACGGCCGTGGTGACCGGTGCCGCGTCCGGCATCGGTGCCGCGACGGCCCGCCGGCTGCAGGCCGACGGCTACCGAGTCGTGGGTGTGGACGTCGCTCCCCTCCCCGACGACCTCACCGGCGTGCGCGGTGACGTGACTGCCGACGAGACGTGGCGCCAGGTCATCGAGGCGGCCGGTGAGGTCGACGCATTGGTCAGCAACGCGTACGTGCCCACTACCGGCCCGCTCCACGAGATGGCGCGGGAGCAGTGGCAGCACCAGCTCGACGTGAACCTCACCGGGTCCTACCTCGCGGTGAAGGCGTGCCTGCCGTCGCTGCGGGCCCGGCGGGGCTCGGTCGTGCTGGTGTCTTCGGTGCACGCGCGGTTCGGCCTGCCGGGACACCCGGCGTACGCGGCGAGCAAGGGCGCGCTGGTCTCGCTGGCGCGCCAGCTCGCCGTGGAATACGCGCCCGACGTGCGCGTGAACTCGGTGCTGCCCGGTCCCGTGCGCACGCAGGCGTGGGACCGGCTCACCGAGGAGGACATCGAACGCAGTGCGCGCGCGACGCCCGCCGGCCGGCTGGGCGACCCGGCCGAGGTCGCCGCCGTGATCGCGTTCCTGCTCTCGCCGGGGGCCTCGTACGTCACGGGCGCCGACCTGACCGTCGACGGCGGCTGGTCGGCCGCCAAGGATTCCGCATAGACCGCGTCTCTAAAGGAAAGGGGGGCCAGGTGAAGATCACCGGTATCGAGACGTTCCTCGTCGCACCACGCTGGTTGTTCCTGAAGGTGAACACCGACGAGGGCATCTCCGGGTGGGGCGAGCCCGTGGTCGAGGGGCGCGCGGAAACGGTGCGCGCCGCCGTGCACGAGATGGCCGAGCTGCTCGTGGGCCAGGACCCGCTGCGCATCGAGGACCACTGGCAGACGTTGCGCCGTGGCGGGTTCTACCGCGGCGGGCCGGTGCTCTCCAGCGCGCTCGCCGGGTTCGACCACGCGCTGTGGGACATCGCCGGCAAGGTGCACGGCGTGCCGGTGCACGAGCTGCTCGGCGGCCCGGTGCGCGACCGCGTGCGGGTGTACTCGTGGGTGGGCGGTGACCGGCCGTCGGGGATCTTCGACGCGGTCTCGGCGCAGGTCGAGGCCGGGTTCACGGCGGTGAAGATGAACGTGGCGGGACCGCTCGCGCCCATCGCGTCACCGGCCGAAGCCAACGCCGCGCTGGCTCGCGCGCGCGAGGCCCGCGAGGCGCTGGGCCCGGAGCGCGACCTCGCGATCGACTTCCACGGCCGCGTGTCGCCCGCGATGGCGCGCCGGCTCGTGAAGATGCTCGAAGAAGTGCAGCCGATGTTCGTCGAGGAGCCGGTGCTGCCCGAGACCCAGGGCGGCGCGCTGGCCTCGGTGGTCAACGCGTCGACCGTGCCGATCGCGGTCGGCGAGCGGCTGTACTCGCGCTGGGAGTTCAAGCCGGTGCTCGACGCGGGCGTCGCGGTGGTGCAGCCCGACCCGTCGCACGCCGGCGGCATTTCCGAGCTGCGCCGCATCGCCGCGCTCGCCGAGGTCTACGGCGCGAGCATGGCCCCGCACTGCCCGCTCGGGCCGATCTCGCTCGCGGCCTCGATGCAGGTGGCGTTCGCCACGCCCAACTTCCTGATCCAGGAACAAAGCCTCGGCATGCACTACCACCAGGGCCTCGAACCGCTGAGCTACCTCACGGACTCGGCGCTGTTCCGCTTCACCGACGGCTACGCCGCGCGGCCGACCGGCCCGGGCCTCGGCATCGAGGTGGACGAGGCCGCCGTGCGGCGCGCCGACGAGGTCGGCCACAGCTGGCGTTCGCCGGTGTGGCGCCTGGACGACGGTGGGCTCGCCGAATGGTGACCGACGTCGTGTGGCTCGACAACGGCGTGCTGCGCCTGGGCGTCGTTCCGGCGCTGGGTGGGCGGCTGTTGTCGCTGGTCCACGACGGCATCGAGTTGCTCTGGCGGAACCCGGCGTTGCTGGGTGACGACCTGCTGCCGCTCGACGGCCGTGACCCGGTGCCCAACTCCGGGCGGATGGGCGACTGGGTCAACTACGGCGGCGACAAGACCTGGCCCGCACCGCAAGGCTGGGACGGGCCCGGGGAGTGGGCGGGGCCGCCGGACCCCGTGCTGGACTCGGGCCCGTACGCCGTCTCCGGGCTTTCCTCGCTGGCGGTGACGCTGACCAGCGGCGTCGATCCGCGCACCGGCCTGCGGTTCACCCGCTCGCTCACGCTGGGCTCCGGCGCGTCGTACACGCTGCAGCTCACGGCGGAGAACTGCAGCGCCGCGCCGGTGCGCTGGGCGCTGTGGAACGTGACCCAGCTGCCCGGCGGCGGCACGGTGGTGGCGGGCCTGGCGGGCACGCGCGCGCCGGCTGTGGTGGAGCTCGTGGCGGGCACCGGCAACCCGAAGTACACAGTGGACGGTGCCACGCTGGTGGTGCCGCCCCAGGACGTCGTCGGCAAGCTTGGCGTGCCGGACACGGCGGGCTGGGTGTCGTGCGGGGTCGATGAGACCACGCTCACGTTGGCGTTCGACGTCGAGCCGGGCGCGGACTACCCCGACGCCGGGTCGCCGTTGGAGATCTGGCTCGAGCACCCGCTGCCGGAACCCCTCGCCGACCTGGGCGATCTCGACCCGCCGGCGCGGATCGTGGAGCTGGAGGCGCTCGGCCCACTGACCACGCTCGCGCCCGGTGAGACGACGTCGCTCACGGTCACCGGGACCGTTTCCAGCGGTTAATTCCCTCGCGTCCCCCGTGTCGGTTGTGCCAGGCTCTCGCCCGGCTCGGTGCACGGGGTGCCGAGGCCTTCGCGAGGCCGAACCGGTGGTGCCCAGCTGGGTCCCACCGGCCCCGCCCACCTCTGACCTGCACGGGTATCGTGGCCGCGTGACGGACAAGCCCCGGATTCCCAACGTGCTCGCCGCCCGCTACGCCTCGCCCGAGCTGGTGCGGCTCTGGTCGCCCGAGGAGAAGGTGGTGCTGGAGCGGCAGCTGTGGCTCGCCGTGCTCCGCGCGCAGAACGAGCTGGGCGTCGAGGTGCCCGAAGGCGTGCTGGCCGACTACGAGCGCGTGCTCGAAGACGTGCGCCTCGACTCGATCGCCGAGCGCGAGCGCGTGACGCGCCACGACGTGAAGGCCCGCATCGAAGAGTTCAACGCCCTCGCCGGCCACGAGCACGTGCACAAGGGCATGACCTCGCGCGACCTCACGGAGAACGTGGAGCAGCTGCAGCAGCTGCGCTCGCTCGAGCTCATGCGCAGCCGCGTCGCCGCGGTGCTCGCGCGCCTGGCCGCGCTGGGCGTGGAGCACTCCGACCTGGTGATGGCCGGGCGCTCGCACAACGTCGCCGCGCAGGCCACCACGCTCGGCAAGCGGTTCGCGACGGCGGCCGACGAGCTGCTGGTGGCGTTCTCGCGCCTGGACAACCTCATCGAGCGCTACCCGTTGCGCGGCATCAAGGGCCCGGTCGGCACCGCGCAGGACATGCTCGACCTGCTGGGCGACGAGTCCACTTTGGACCTGCTCGAGACGAAGATCGCCGAGCACCTCGGGTTCCGCAACCACTTCGTGAGCGTCGGCCAGGTCTACCCGCGGTCGCTGGACTTCGACGTGCTCTCCACGCTGGTACAGCTGGCCGCGGCGCCGTCTAGCCTGGCCAAGACGATCCGGCTGATGGCCGGCCACGAGCTCGTGACCGAGGGCTTCAAGCCCGGCCAGGTCGGCTCGTCGGCGATGCCGCACAAGATGAACACGCGCTCGTGCGAACGCGTCAACGGCCTGGCCGTGGTGCTGCGCGGGCACCTGTCGATGATCGGCGAGCTCGCGGGCGACCAGTGGAACGAGGGCGACGTGTCCGACTCGGTCGTGCGCCGCGTCGCGCTGCCCGACGCGTTCTTCGCGCTCGACGGCCTGTTGGAGACCTTCCTCACGGTGCTGGCCGAGTTCGGCGCGTTCCCGGCCGTGGTCGAGCGTGAGCTCGATCGCTACCTGCCGTTCCTGGCCACCACGAAGGTGCTGATGGCGGCCGTGCGCGGTGGCGTCGGTCGGGAGACGGCCCACGAGGCGATCAAGGAGAACGCCGTGGGCGTGGCCCTGGCGATGCGCGAGCGCGGCGCCGAGAACGACCTGCTCGACCGCCTCGCGGCCGACGACCGGCTGCCGCTCGACCGCGGCGATCTGGACAAACTCCTCGCCGACCGCATCTCGTTCACCGGGGTGGCGCCGGCGCAGGTCGAGGAGGTGGCCCAGCGCGTGGAGCGGGTGCTGGAACGCTTCCCGGACGCGGCGGGGTACGCGCCGCGGCCGATCCTGTAAGCAGCACTGACAGGACCCGACGGAAAATCTCGGTACTGGGGGGCGGGTCGGCTTTCTAATCTCTGGGCACTGGCCACAGAAGAGAGTCGACGATGCCCCTCATCCGCCGTGTCCTGGCCCTGCTCCTGATCGGTTTCCTGGCTGCCGCCTGCGCGAGCAGCCCGCCGCCCGCACCCCCGGCCCGCGCTTCGTCGTGCCGGGTGGTGCAGACGCCCGTTTCGGTGCCCGGCGTGCCCGCGCCGGGTCGGCTCGCCGGTGACCTGTGCACTCCGGCGGCCGGCAACGGGACCGTGCTGCTCCTGGTCGCCGGCGGTGGTGAGAACGCCGACTACTGGAACCTGCCGGAGCTCTCGTCCGGCAGCTTCGTGCGCGCGGCGTTGGCCGAGGGCTACGCGACCTACGCCCTCGACCGGCTCGGCACCGGCCGCTCGACCGTGCCGGCGTCGAGCAAGTCGGTGACCTATGACGCTCAAGTGTCCACTGTGGACCAAGTGGCGACAGCGCTGCGCGCCGGCTCGAAGGCGTTCGGCACCCAGTGGCACACCGTCGTCGGGATCGGGCATTCGCTGGGCTCCGGCACGCTGGCCGGGGTCGCGGCGCGGGACACCGGTGCGCTCGACGCGCTGGTCCTCACCGGGTACGGCGCCGCGGTGACGCCGGAAACCCTCCAGCTCGACAAGCTCTACCAGGTGCCCGCGCGGACCGTCGGCGATCGATGGCGCGGGCTGGACGACGGGTACGTGACCGTGCTGCCCGACAAGGTCGAGCAGATCGGGCTCGTGCACGGGCCGGGCACCGATCCGCACGCGCTCGCGGCGATCGGCGCCCACCAGGGCATCCTGTCCGACACCGAGCTGGCGTCCCGGCCGCAAGGCCCCGCCGCCGCGGCGCAGGCGGCCCGGATCAAGCTCCCGGCGCTGGTGGCGGTCGGCCAGTTCGACCGGCACTACTGCGAGGGCAACCCCGTGGGCGCGGCGCCTTCACCGACTCCGCAGTGCGCCAACGCGGGCGCCTTCCAGGCGTACGAGAAGAAGCTGCTCCCCAACGCCTGCCTCGCCACGAACCTGGTCGCGGGGAGCGGGCACGCCATCCAGGAGGAGCTCGCCGCCCCGACGGCGAACACGCTGTACCTGTCGTGGCTGCGCGCCACCTTCTCCGGAGGCGGCGCGCGCTGCGCCGAGACCGGACCGGTGTCGTGACGTTGGTCATCCCGGTGGCCGGTGAGCTTGCTCGCGTTCTCCGGTTGACCGGCCCGCGGGGTGCGTCCTGTGACGGCGCGCACCGCGTCCACCCAGTGGGACGAAGTTACCCGATCGGGCGAAATCCCTAATCTCGGACGCTGAACCCGGAAGCGCCAGGCCGCACACCGCGGCCTGGCGCTTCTTGTCTTTCGCTCCAGGATTCAGGAAGAAGTCATGCGCAAGCTCGTTTCGCTTTTCGCCATCGTGGCCGCCTCCGCCGTCGCGCTCACCGCGTGCGGCTCGTCGGACGCCTCGGGCCGGCCGCTGCGCGTCGGCACCCTCACCGACGCGCCACCGAGCATCTACCTCGAAAACGGCCAGTTCACCGGCTACGACAACGAGCTGCTGCGGGACATCGCGAAGCGCGAAGGCTTCCAGGTCGAGTTCGTCGGCACGGAGTTCTCGGGCCTGCTCGCCCAGGTCGCGAGCGGACAGCTCGACATCGGCAGCTCCACGATCTCCGCCACTACCGCGCGCAAGAAGACCGTCGCGTTCTCCAATGGCTACGACACGAGCTACACCACCGTGGTGACCAAGAAGGGCGCCGCGCTGGCCGACGCCGGCGCGTTCGCGGGCAAGCGCCTCGGTGCGGTGCAGGGTTCGGTGCAGGACGAGTTCGCGGGCAAGCTCGCCGGCGCCGAGGTCGTGCGATTCCCCGACTACAACGCCGGTTTCGCGCAGCTGCGCAACGGTGCGCTCGACGGCTGGGTGGTGCCGAAGGACATCGGCCAGAAGTACCTCGACCAGAACCCGGGTGTGCCGCTGGAGTTCGGGTACACCGTGCTGGACAAGGACACCCCGTCGGCCTTCGCCGTCGCGAAGTCCGATGCGGACCTGCTGGCCAAGCTCAACGACGGCCTCGCGAAGGCCATCGCGGACGGCACCGTCGCGCGGCTGCACGCGCAGTTCTTCAAGCAGGCCCCGGTGGCCGCGGAGCTCGCCCAGGGCGGTCCCGGCTTGCCGGTGAAGAACGCGTGACTGCCCTATCCTGCATTTTCCGCCCGGAAGCTGAGGAGTGACATGAAGAAGACATTGGTCACAGCCGTCACGGCGGCCACCCTGCTCGCGACGCTCACCGCGTGCGGCGGCAGCGGGGACAGCGGCGGCGACACCCTGCGCGTGGGCACGCTGAGCGACTCGCGGCCCAACGCGTACGAGGAGAACGGCCAGTTCACCGGGTTCGACAACGAGCTGCTGAAGGACATCGCGGCCAAGGAGAACCTGAAGGTCGAGTTCGTCGCGGTCGACTTCTCCGCGCTGCTGGGCCAGGTCGCCAACAGCACGTTCGACATCGGCAGCGCCGGCATCGCGCAGACCGACGCGCGCAAGCAGACCGTGGCGTTCTCCGACCCGTACAACTACCAGTCGCTCGGCATCGAGGCGAAGAGCACGGCGGGCATCACCGACGAGAAGTCCTTGACGGGCAAGCGAATCGGCGTGGTGCAGGGCACCGTGTCCGACACCTGGCTGGCCGCCAACGCACCTCAGGCCCAGGCCGTGCGCTTCCCGAACGACGCGGCGGTGCTGAGCGCGCTGAAGTCCTCGGCGATCGACGGCGCGGTGTTCGACCAGGCCTCGGCGAAGGACTACGCCGCGAAGAACCCGGGTCTGGTGGTGACCAAGTCGATCACCACCACGATCCCGCACGGGTACGCGGTGAAGAAGGGCAACGCCGACTTGCTCACCAAGCTCAACGATGGCATCAAGAAGGCCGTCGCCGATGGCACCTGGAAGAAGGTGCACCAGCAGTTCGAGCCCGACGCCCCGGTGCCGGCGGACTTCGCGGGTGGGCAGTAGGTCTCCATGGACCAGTTCCTCGACACGTTCCTCAATTGGTCGTACATCTGGCAGGTCTTCCCGGACCTGCTGAAGACGGGCCTGCTCAACACGCTGATCCTCGCCGGCGTCTCCGCGGTGATCGGCACCGTGCTCGGCATGGTGCTGGCCGTGATGGGACTGTCCAAGAAGGTCTGGCTGCGCTGGCCGGCCCGCGTGTACACCGACATCTTCCGCGGCCTGCCGGCGATCCTCACGATCCTCGTGATCGGCCAGGGCCTCGGCACGCTCGCGCGCGGCATCGTGGGCCACAACCCGTACCCGCTCGGCATCACGGCGCTGAGCCTGATCGCCGCGGCCTACATCGGTGAGATCTTCCGCGCCGGCATCCAGAGTGTCGAAAAAGGACAGCTGGAGGCCAGCCGCGCGCTGGGCATGACCTACACCAAGGCGATGCTGCTGGTGGTGATCCCGCAGGGCGTGCGCCGCGTGCTGCCGGCGCTGGTGAACCAGTTCATCTCGCTGGTGAAGGACTCGACGCTGGTGTACTTCCTCGGGTTCCTCACCTCGCAGCGCGAGCTGTTCCGCATCGGCCAGGACCTCGCCGCCAACACGGGCAACCTCTCACCGCTCGTGGCGGCCGGGTTCGTGTACCTCGTGATCACCGTGCCGCTCACGCACCTGGTGAACTACATCGACAAGCGCCTGCAGACCGGCCGCAAGGTCCGCGCCGACTCGGACGCCGGAGCCGGCTCCGGCGACGACGGCGACCTGGCGCTGCTCAACACCGGGAGGGTGAGCCTGTGACCACCGCCGTGCGATCGTCCAGTGTGGAGCTTCGCGACATCCACGTGAGCTTCGGCACGCTCGAAGTGCTGCGCGGCGTCGACCTGCGGGTGGCCTCCGGCAAGACGACGTGTGTCATCGGTCCCTCGGGTTCCGGCAAGTCCACGCTCCTGCGCTGCGTGAACCGTCTGCAGGAACCGGACAGCGGCGACCTGCTGCTCGACGGCACCAGCGTGATCCACGCCAACCCGGACGTGCTGCGCCAGCGCGTGGGCATGGTGTTCCAGCACTTCAACCTCTTCGGCCACCGCTCGGTGCTGGACAACATCGTGCTGCCGCTGCGCAGCGTCAAGGGACTGACCAAAGAGGAGGCCACGGCCATCGCGCGGGCGCGGCTGGCCGACGTCGGCCTGGCGGAGAAGGCGCCATACCGGCCTTCGGCGCTGTCCGGCGGCCAGCAGCAACGCGTGGCCATCGCGCGGGCCCTGGCGATGGACCCCGAGGTGATGCTCTTCGACGAGGCCACGTCCGCACTGGACCCCGAGCTGGTGAAGGGGGTGCTCAACCTCATGGCGGGCCTGGCTTCCCGCGGCCTCACCCTCATCGTGGTGACGCACGAGATGGGCTTCGCGCGCAGCGTGGCCGACGAGGTGGCGTTCATGGACGCGGGCCGCATCGTGGAGCAGGGCACGCCGGACCAGATCTTCGACAACCCGACGAGCCCGAGGTTGCGGCAGTTCCTGTCGCAGGTGCTCTGACGCGTCCTCGGCAATTTCCCCGAACCGTTCGCGTGAATCACGAAATTCGGTGACTTGACGCCAGAATCGTCCCGGGTAGTGTCGCTCTCCATCGAATTCACGCTCGAGGCGAGAGCGAGGAAGACGAAATGGGTGGAACCGGCGAACTGGCCGCGCGCGTGCGGGGCGGGGTCTACTTCCCGGGAGATCCGGGGTACGAACGGGAACGGGGCGGGTTCAACCTCTCGCTCGACCACCGGCCGGATGTCGTGGTGGCGGCCGGGGCGGAAGCCGACGTGGCCGAGGGCGTGCGGTTCGCGGCCGAACACGGGCTCGACGTCGACGTGCAGGCCACCGGCCACGGCGCGCACCGCTCGATGGGCGGCGGGCTGCTCGTGACCACGCGGGGGTTGCGCCGCGTGGAGGTCGATCCGCAGCAGCAGGTCGCGCGCGTTTCCGCCGGTGCGACCGCCGCGGACGTGCTCGCCGCCACCGCTGCGCACGGGCTCACGGCGCCGGTCGGCTCCGCGCCGGGCGTCGGCTACGTGTCCTACAGCCTCGGCGGCGGCCTCGGCATGCTGGGGCGCCGCCACGGGTACGCCGCCGACCACGTGCGCAGCCTCGACGTCGTCACGGCGGACGGCGGCAAGCTCACCGTGACGGCCGACCACCACCCGGACCTGTTCCGGGCGCTGCGCGGTGGCGGTGGCAACTTCGCCGCCGTGACCGCGCTGGAAGTCGGCCTGGTGCCGGCGGATCCGCTGTACGGCGGCGGCCTGTTTTTCACCGCGGACCACGCACCGGCGGTCATCGAGCGGTTCCACCACAGCGTCGGGACGGCGCCGCGCGAGCTGAGCCTGTCGCTGGCGTTCCTCGCGTTTCCGGACGTGCCGGCGGTGCCGGAGCCGCTGCGCGGCCGGTTCTGCTGCCACCTGCGCGTGGCCTACTTCGGCGACGCGGACGTGGGCCGGCGGCTCGTGGAGCCCCTGGCCGCCGCCGGACCCTTCCTCGACACGGTGGGGCCGTTGCCGATGACCGAGCTCGGCTCGATCCACGCCGACCCGGTGGGGCCGATGCCCGTCGCCAGCGAAAGCCTCGCGCTGAGCAGCGAAGACGCGCTGGAGGTCATGCCGTCGCTGGTGGACCCGAGCGCGCCGTTCATGCTGGAGCTGCGACACCTCGGCGGCGCGCTTTCCGAGCAGACCGCGATTCCCGACGCGGTCGGACACCGTGCGGCGCGGCTGAACCTCTTCACCTCCACCCACCCCGGCGCCGATCCCACGGCGCAGCAGCGCGTGTACCCGGCCGTCGCCGCGTGGAGCAGTGGCGGTCCACTTCGGACGTTCCTCCCGACGAGCCACGCGGACGCCTCGGCCTGCTACGAACCCGAGAAGGCCGCGGAACTCGCGCGGCTCAAGGAAGTGTGGGACCCGGGCGACGTGTTCAGCTTCGCGCCGGCTGTGGTCGCACCAGCTCCTCGAGCCAGTCGAACATCCGGTTCTCCGTCAGCAGCCGCCCCATCGGCTGCACGTGCTCACTCGCCCCTTCCTCCGCCGTGAACCGCGCCAGATCGGCCCGGCCGCCCCGCGCCCGCACGAGCTCGGCCAGCCGGCTCGACTGACCCGGCCAGAACTGCTCGGCATCCGGATCCGTGATCAGCATCGGCGTAGTGATCGCCTCGACGGTGTCCGCGTCGAGGCGATAGCGGCTGACCTCCGTGAACAGGTCGAACCAGTCGTCGTGCCGGTACGGCCGCGCGCGGAAGGTGAGTGTGCGGCGCAGCCCCGGGAGGTGCATCGCCAGGTTCAGGTTCCGGTTGAACCCCGCGCGGTCACCGTGCTCCAGCGCGGCGCGCATGTTCTTGCCGAGCGACCGCGTCCACGAAGTCGACACGTCGACCACCCCCGGGTCGATCACGGCGGCCACGAGCCGGTGCTCGAACGCCAGCGCGCGCGGCAGCCAGTAGCCGGCCTGGCTCACGCCGTAGCCCGTGAGCTGGGCTGCGTCCACGTCCGGGCGGGCCACGAGCGTGTCGACCACCGGGGTGAGCACGGCTTCCCAGTCGTGGCGGAAGTGTGTGCCGTGCTCGAAGAGCATCGACTGCTGGCCGGGGCCGTCGTACACGAACGCGTTCCAGTCGCGCGCCAGCGCGCCGGCGGCGGCCGTGGTCCAGAGGTCGCTGATCGAGCCGTCGCTGCCGTTGGTGATCACGAGCGTCGGGCGCGGGGTGCCGGAGGCGTCCGGGCGCAGGAGGAAACCGGGCAGCTGCGTGGATTCGTAGGCCACGGGCACGCGCAGGTACGCGCCTTCGGAGCAGGCGACGAACTCCTCCCAGCACTCCCGGTGGGCGCGGAACACGCGGATGAGCTCGTCGGAATCGGGCTCGGCCGAGAGACCGTCGAGGGCGCAGGCCCAGTACGTGGCCGCGCGCAGGAACCCCGACCGCGCGCTCACTGGGTGGCCGCGATCGCGGGCGCGCGCCGCTTCGTCGTGCACGCGCCGCGCGGTGATCTCCCACTGTGGCGCCCAATCCGCTGCTCCCCGCACTCGCGCGACGGTGGCCAGCACTTCGCCGACTTCACTCGACCCGCGCACGGCACGACCGAGCACACCCCGGGTTTGGAAATCGAGACTGTCGTCGCGGAAGAAGCCTTCGGAAATAACCTTGTTCCCGTGTGAAAGCAACGCCGTCATTTTCGCCTCCCACCGTTCACGTTCCCTGCCGGGAACGCGTTCTGGCAAGCGAGGCCCGAGGTCAGCGAGCCGGGGAAGCGGTGATCGTGCATTCTTCGGCGGCGCCCAGATCCAGCACCGCAGCAGCGGATCCACCGTTCACGGCAATCGCGAGGTGGCCGGCGGAGTCGGTGAAAAGAACGCGTTCGCCGAGCGGCACGTCGCCGAACGTCCGCCCGATCGTCGCGGACACAGCCACGCGCGGGCTGTGCACGGTGACCGAGCCCGTGAGGCCGGTGAGCTCGAGGTCGGCGGGCGCCGCGGCGAGCTGCACGTTGCCGAAGTGGTCGACGGTCAGCACGTCGGACACCAGCTTGCCCGGGAACGCCGCCACCAACGGATCCGGCAGCTTCACCAGGTCCGGAACCGGCCGGCCCAGCGACGCCGGTTGCGCGCCGAGGGCGAGCCGCGCGGCGGCGGGGGCGAACACGTCCCGCCCATGGAAGGTCGCGGACGCCGGGTCGGGCACCTCGATCTCGTACGCCTCCCGCACGCCGCCGAGCGCCGCGGCGGCGGGCAGCAGCAGGCCGTTG
Organism: Amycolatopsis rhabdoformis; assembly: GCF_035918295.1. Lineage (GTDB taxonomy): Bacteria > Actinomycetota > Actinomycetes > Mycobacteriales > Pseudonocardiaceae > Amycolatopsis > Amycolatopsis rhabdoformis. Next base: position 7,657,186 of record NZ_CP142149.1, on the reverse strand, counting down.
TCCGGACCCACCAGCAGCCCGCGCGCGGCGACCACGACCACCGCGCGCCGCGCCGTGCCGACGCCAGGGTCGACCACGGCCAGGTGCACGGCGTCGGGCAGCGAGGGCACGGTCTGCGCCAGCACGGCCGCGCCGGGGCGCACCTGCTGCGGCGGCACGAGGTGGGTCACGTCGATCACCCGCACGTCGGGCGCGAGGCGCGCGATCACCCCGTGGCAGGCCGCGACGAAGCCGTCACGCAGGCCGTAGTCGGTGGTGAACGAGATCCAGCGGTAGGGCATGACCTGCATCATCCTCGGTCGCGGGGCCCTCGGGTTAGGGTGCAGCCGTGACGACGCTCGCCGATTTCCCGAAGATCGCCTCCGGCAAGGTCCGGGACCTGTACGCCGCCGGGGACAAGCACCTGCTGCTGGTCACCTCCGACCGCATCTCGGCCTACGACTTCGTGCTGGACACCCCCATCCCGGACAAGGGCCGCGTCCTCACCGCGATGAGCGTGTTCTGGTTCACCCAGCTGGCCGACGTCATCCCGAACCACCTCGAAGCCTGGGACGACCCGCGCATCCCGTCGGAGGTCCTCGGGCGCGCGCTGCTCGTGCGCCGGCTGGACATGCTGCCGGTGGAGGCCGTGGCGCGCGGGTACCTCACCGGCTCGGGCTTCTCGGACTACCAGAGCACCGGCTCGGTCTGCGGCGTCGAGCTGCCGTCCGGCCTGGTGGAGGCCTCGAAGCTCGCCTCGCCGATCTTCACCCCGGCCACGAAGGCCGACCTGGGCGACCACGACGAGAACGTGTCCTTCGAAACGGTCGCCGCGCAGATCGGCGTCGAGCGCGCCACCGAGGTCCGCGACGCCACCCTCGCCATCTACGAGCGCGGCGCCGACTTCGCCGCCGAGCGCGGCATCCTCCTGGCCGACACAAAGTTCGAGTTCGGCCTGGACACCCAAGGCCGCCTGGTACTCGCCGACGAGGTCCTCACCCCCGACTCCTCCCGCTACTGGCCGGCCGACGGCTACACCCCCGGCCAGACCCAGCCCTCCTTCGACAAGCAGTTCGTACGCAACTGGCTCACCGGCCCGGACTCCGGCTGGGACCGCGCCTCGAACACCCAGCCGCCGCCCCTCCCGGCCGACGTCGTGGCGGCGACGCGGGCGCGGTATGTGGAGGCGTATGAGCGGATCAGTGGGTTGTCGTTGGCTGATTGGCCGGGTGCCTGAGGCTGTCGGCTGAGTGCCCGCCGAGAGTGTGAATCCACTGGTCGACCGGCCGATCACCGGTTTCTGTCGGTGCCCGCTGGCAGACTGATCACATGACCGAGGCTTTGGTGCTGGGCGGCGGAGGCGTCGCGGGAATCGCGTGGATGACAGGCCTGCTCACGGGCCTCGCCGACGCGGGGCGGGACGTGAGCGGGGCGGACCTGATCGTGGGCACGTCGGCGGGCTCGACCGTCGCCGCGCAGATCGGCAGCGGGCTCAGCCTGGGCGAGCTGTACGTCCGGCAGACCGACCCCGCGTACCAATCCCCGGAGATCCCGGTCGAACTCGACCTGGAGACCTTCGGCGCGCAGTTCGCCACCGCCCTGAGCAGCGGCGGCTCGGTCACCGACATGCGCCGTGCGATCGGCGCGCTGGCCCTGTCGGCCTCGACCGTGCCGGAGGCCCGCCGCCTCTCGGTGATCGAAGCCCGCCTCCCCTCGCACGAGTGGCCCACCCGCGACCTGGCCATCATCGCCGTCGACGCCACCACAGGCGAACCCCGCGCCTTCCGCAACGACTCCGGCGTCCCGCTCGTCACCGCCGTCGCCGCCAGCTGCGCCGTCCCGGGCATCTGGCCCCCCGTCACCATCGGCGACCACCGCTACGTCGACGGCGGCGTCCGCTCCGGCGACAACACCGACTACGCCACCGGCTACGACCGCGTAACCGTGATCCTCCCCCTGGGCTCCGTCGAGGCCTTCCCCACGGACCGCCCCTTCGCCGACGTCGTCGCCTCCCTCCGCGCCGCGGGCTCCACCGTGGCCGTAATCGAACCGGACGCCACCTCCCTCACCGCGATCGGCACGAACCCCCTGGACCCGGAAACTCGCCGCCCGGCCGCGGAGGCGGGGCGTGCGCAGGGGAAGGGGCTGGAAATCGTCTGGTCGTGATCCGCCGCTGGGCTGGGCCGGCGTTCCGGTCCTACCGAGTC